>NZ_JASOYM010000009.1:0-273566 GCF_030226665.1 Paenibacillus sp. UMB7766-LJ446 | reverse complement strand
AACGGGATGTAGCTCAGCTTGGTAGAGCACCTGGTTTGGGACCAGGGGGTCGCATGTTCAAATCGTGTCATCCCGATCTCAAAAAAGACAGACTATCTTTTCATAGATAGTCTGTCTTTTTATTTATATTTTGAAGTATGCTGAGCAATAACAACCTCTTCACTCATGGCAACCTTTAATAAGGGAATAACTATAGCTTTTATCTTGTTTGCGCTCAAGTGCAGCGCATTACTGATGCCTTAGGTTGATTTTGCATAAACCCCAAGTCTTTCGGTCACAATAGGTTTAAAAAGTGATAGAAGGGGTTCATGTGAACACGTTTAACTTCAAAAAACAATTCAAGAGACGCTGGCGTCGGTGGAAACGAACAGTATGGATGACTGCAGCGCTGGCTGCTGTAGCTATATTGGCTTACAGTGGTTTGCCGATTTCTTCTGCGATTGAGCGTTTACTAACGACCAATTTCAGCGAGGCTGTATCTGTAATGGGACCTGTTACGAGTGAACAAAGGTCTGAGCAAGACATTCAGACTTTGATGGAACAACTCGGGTCTGATCCGGACCGTTTAACGAGTGTTGTGCTGGAGACGCAATATATATGTGGGGTAGAGACGGAACAATTGGGAAAGATGGCTGTTCCTCAATGGAAGATGCTGCTCGTTCAACATCCGGATTGGGATGCTCAGGTTGAGTCAGCAGCAGTGTTACGCGTTAAGCAACATGTGGACGATCTTTCTCCACTATGTAAAGAGCAGGCGTATATTAGTATAGATGCTGTGGGCAATCTCAACCTTTATGAGGGGAGACCAGCAGAAGAGAAAGTCATCCGTACTTTTTTTCAAATGGACGTAGGAACGTTGGAGACTTCATTGCCGGAAGGTGTGTTAGAGCAGTTGCAGCAGGGGATCCGTATTCAGGACAAGGATGAGTATGATAGTGTGATTTCGACGTTCAGCGATTATGCGGTGGAAGAAGCCAATAAAGAAATCCGTAATGGCGGATAAATAAATAGGCTGATCTGTATTGAACGTATTTGTTTACATCGGATAGAGAGAAGTACCTGCTCGAAGGACATTCACAGCTTATACAACATACGAAGTGAAACGAAGGACATCGAAAGATGTCCTTTTTGTCGTTCCATGACCGAAACACCTGAATATGGGAGATAACGAATGCAGGTTGTTCACGAAATTCAGGCGAGTGTAAGGAAGGACAAAGTTTTTCCTGCCGCAGGGTCTATCTTTTGTTATAATGAAATGAACGATACATATGTTCGCTTTTGTAAGGGAGAGATGGATTTGCGTTTTTTGGGAATTGACCCGGGGATTGCGATTGTCGGTTTTGGTTTTGTGGATAAAATCGGCAGTAAGGTAACCCCTGTACAGTATGGCTGTATTCAGACTGAAGCTCATACCCCTGAAGAAGAACGGCTGCTTCATGTATATGAGGGCATGGTACAGCTGATTGATAAATATAAACCGGACGCGGTAGCGCTGGAGAAACTTTTTTTCAATCGTAACGTCACAACAGCGATGTCTGTCAGTCAGGCGAGAGGTGTCATGGTACTGGCTGCTGCCCAGAAGGGACTGCCTATTGCCGAATATACGCCGATGCAGATTAAGCAGGCAATTGTTGGATACGGAAAAGCGGAGAAGCGGCAAGTGCAGGAGATGGTCAAAATGTTTTTGCGTTTACAGGCAATTCCGAAGCCGGATGACGTAGCGGATGCTTTGGCTGTAGCCGTGTGCCATGCACACTCCTATACATTAAATTCCAAGTTGAATGAGGTATTGCGAAAATGATTGATTTTCTAAGAGGACAGTTTATACATCTGGAGAACGAATATATTGTGCTTGATGTGCACGGAGTCGGTTATCGTGTGTTCTGCCCGAACCCTTTTGCATTTGCGAAGCAAGAGGGCGAAATTATAGTGTATACCCATCACCATGTACGTGAAGATGCGATATTGCTGTTTGGTTTTGCTACTCGGGAGGAACAGAAGTTATTTCGCAAGCTGATCGAGGTATCAGGTATTGGCCCCAAAGTTGCTCTGGGTATACTTGCTGGCGGTACGCCGGATCATGTCGTGACGGCCATTTATCAAGAGAATCTGACGTTCCTGACCAAACTTCCGGGAATTGGCAAGAAAACAGCGCAGCGTATGATACTGGACCTCAAGGACAAATTGGATGGTTTCGGTGCTGCCACGTATGCAACAGGTTTGTTTGCTCCTCCTTCAGAAGAAGCAGGAAGCGGCTCTGCCTGGGATGAGGCTCGTGAAGGTCTCAAGGCGCTGGGTTATACCGACAGTGAGCTCGATAAAGTATGGCTCAAACTGAAGAAAGATGTTACTTCGGCTGATTCTGTTGATGTGTTAATGAAACGGGCACTGCAAATGCTGTTTACAGGATAATTAATTTTGCCTCTATAATAGAGCAGTAAGCCGCATAAAAAAGGTAGGGATGAACATGGATGACCGGATTATTTCCGCGAACCTGATGATGGAAGATCAAGCTGTGGAGCTCAGCCTTCGTCCCCGGTATTTGAATGAATATATCGGGCAGAACCAGGCCAAGGAGAATTTGAAAATATACATTGAAGCCGCCAAAATGCGTAATGAGGCGCTCGATCATGTGTTGTTATATGGCCCGCCTGGACTTGGGAAAACAACACTTGCGAATATCATTGCCAATGAATTGGGTGTTAACTTGCGTACGACATCAGGACCCGCAATTGAACGCCCAGGCGATCTGGCTGCGTTGCTGACTAACCTGCAAGAAGGGGATGTCCTGTTTATTGACGAGATTCATCGCCTTCATCGTACGGTAGAAGAAGTAATGTATCCCGCGATGGAAGACTTTGCGTTGGATATTATGATCGGAAAAGGCCCAAGTGCCCGCTCTGTACGTCTTGATCTGCCATCATTTACACTGATTGGTGCTACAACCCGTGCAGGCTTGCTGTCTGCGCCTCTCAGAGACCGGTTTGGTGTTATTAGTCGGCTGGAATTCTACACGGTGGACGAGCTGGCTTACATCGTCTCACGAGCCTCCGAGATTCTAGGGGTGGAGATTGTTGGTAATGCCGCTGAGGAGATCGCATTGCGCTCCCGTGGGACGCCAAGGATTGCCAATCGTCTGCTAAAAAGAGTGCGTGACTTTGCTCAGGTACGGGGTGATGGTATCATCACACAGACTCTGGCGGAAGAAGCACTGCAACGTCTTCAGATTGATCCGCGCGGTCTGGACGAGATCGATCACAAGATGCTCAAATCAATGATTAACAGTTTCCGTGGAGGCCCGGTGGGTCTGGATACGATTGCCGCTACGATCGGTGAAGAGAGTCAAACCATTGAGGATGTTTACGAGCCCTATCTGCTGCAGATTGGTATGCTTCAACGTACACCGAGGGGCAGAATTGTAACGGACCAGGCCTATCATCATCTGGGTTTGCCTGTTCCACCGAGAGATGCCAAATAAATTGTGATTATATATCAAAGAGATTCATTTCAAAATACAACTTGGGACAAACATGGAGAGGAGACTGATCGTGGGGAAAGCAATGCAAACAAAGAAGTGGAGTCGGCGTTTGAAGGTTCTGGCCGCAGCTCTGTTGACGGTAGGGTGTCTGCAAGTGCCTGTGTATGCCGCTGAAAGTGATGGACAGATGATCCGGGTAGCCATGTTTGCGAACCTGGGGAGTACGTATAAATCGACTACACCACTGATTACGCTTGAGTCGAGTGGGAAATGGAATATTGGTTCCGAAAGCGGAGCAAGCATAACCCTTCCGGCAGGACAAATCCGTTTCAGTGCGGATGGATTCCGCGTCAAAGTGTTGGAAACAGGGGATTTCAAAACGGCAGCAGCAGCTGCGAAATTGTTGCAGGCCACCAGCGATAAACCGTTGTTGTTTACAACGTCTCTGAATGGTAAAGCAACCTATCAGCTCTACACTGGTAACTATGCTACAGAAGCGTTGGCCGGACAAGCGGTAGCACGCGTGCAAAAAGTGGCCGCAGCCCAACTGGGGGGACAAAAACCAGCGGTGACGGGCAGCAAGCGTCTATCGGCTGGAGTCTACAGTTCACTTCAAGAGGCAGAAACAGCGCAAGCGTCCTTTTTATCGGCAGGAATTAGTGCTTATACGGTGCTTCAACTGGATGGAGGAAGTCAAGGGTATACCGTATGGGTTGGTGAAGCCTCAACAGATGCTGAGCTGGCAACATTCAAAAAGAGTGTGGAAGCCAGTGTTCCAGGAGTATCCCTATCTCCGGTAAACAGTAATAGTGCGGCACTTATCATCCGTCAGGATGCCGGGTTAAGTACCGATACACTTAAAACAGCACCGCACTACACCATTGCTGGAAGTGAAGCCAAGGCGTTAGTTCAAGGAGACGGCAGTGGAATCAAAGTGGTGGAACGTTCAGGGCGGACCTATCGCGGTAACATGGAAATTAGCATTGTAAGTGGCGATTTGGCTTTGGTTAATGTCGTTCCACTGCAGCAATATTTATACTCCGTCGTTGGTGCAGAAGTTTATTCATCCTGGCCAGCAGAAGCACTGAAAGTACAGGCTGTCGCTGCACGTTCTTATGCACTTCAACAAGGGGACCGTTTTAAAATTGCCAATGTCGTGGATACCACGCTCAGTCAGGCATACAACGGAATGGGCTCAGAGAATGATAAGGTCTCCAGCGCGGTTGATGCCACCTCTGGAGAAGTTATCAAGAGCGGTGGTAAGATCGTGGAAGCTGTATTCTCTTCCAACGCAGGGGGACAGACTGCTGACCCATCCGAGGTATGGAACGGAGGCGCGGGTGTGTTCAGTAACGTGGACAGCCCGGGAGACACATCGGCCCAAGCTGGATTACAAACATGGTATCATGTGCTGTTGAGTACAGGAGTCAGCGGCTATATCCGTGAGGATAATATAAAAGAATTAACGACCAAAACGGATGCGGGTTTAGCCAAAGTGACCGTTACTGCGCAAAATACCAATGTGCGTCCCATTCCGTTAATTCAATCCAATGTTGAACCGGTAGCGAAAATAAATCCAGGCAACGAGGCTGTTGTTCTGGCCAAAGTGCCGCAATCCAATGATTATGCTTGGGTAAGAGGACCATTCACGTCAGCGCAATTGGTTAAATCCTTGCAGGGTAAAACGACTTCTACTGTTCCATCTTCGATTTCAACGCTGGAAGTGACCAAGCGTGGGCCATCAGGAAGAGCACTTGAAGTCACTGCGAATGGCCAGCCTATGTCGGTAAAATATGCAGATACATACCGCTCAGCTTTAGGTGGATTACCGAGTACTTTATTTGATATTGCAGGGACCGGAAGTTATACTGTATTAGGCGCTGACGGCAAAACAGCAAGCAAAACCGGCTCACAGGGTGCTGCTGTACTATCTGCCTCAGGCACAGGAACTTCATCCAGTAATGCTCTTGTGGTTATGAGTGGTGATGGTCAAGCTCGAGCTGTAACTCAGGGCCAAAGCTTCATGTTTATCGGTCAGGGCAACGGGCACGGATTGGGCTTGTCCCAATGGGGTGCCAAAGGCATGGCAGATGAAGGGTATGATTACCAGGCAATATTGAAACACTATTATCAAAATGTGACTATTGTTAAGGAATGAATAGAATATGAATGTGAACTTATATGATTTTGAATTGCCGGAGAAATTGATTGCACAGACGCCGCTGCTTGACCGCACGGCGTCCCGGTTGCTTACCTTAAACAAGGAAAGCGGTGAGGTTAACCATCACACGTTTCCTGATATTATCGACTTCCTTCAGCCTGGAGATACGCTGGTGTTGAATGATACACGAGTTCTTCCAGCCCGTTTGTTCGGAACCAAAGAAGATACGGGGGCAAAGGCGGAAGTACTCCTGCTCAAAAACGTGGAGGGCGACCGTTGGGAAGCTCTGGTTAAACCAGGCAAGAAGCTGAAAACCGGCTCGGTCATCGTTTTTAGCGACGAGCTCAGAGCTGTTATTGATGAAGAAGGCGAGATGGGAGCGCGATTGCTTACGTTCTCCTATGATGGAATATTTCAGGAGATTCTGGATCGTCTGGGTGAAATGCCGCTGCCTCCTTATATCAGAGAGACACTGGATGACCGCGAAAGATATCAAACGGTATATGCGAAGCATGAAGGATCGGCTGCTGCGCCGACAGCAGGATTACATTTTACGGATGAACTGCTGAACCGGATACGGGATAAAGGCGTTAATATAGCTTTCATCACGCTTCACGTGGGACTCGGAACATTCCGGCCTATGTCGGTTGATAAAGTTGAAGAGCATGTCATGCATGAGGAATACTATTCCTTGTCTCAAGAGACGGCGGATCTGATTAATGAAACGAAAAAACGTGGCAACCGTATATTTGCTGTAGGAACGACAAGTTGTCGAACACTTGAAACGGTGGGGAGCAAATTTGAAGACGGGCAGCTGCAAGAGAGCAGCGGCTGGACCAAAATCTTCATCTACCCGGGATATACGTTCAAGGTGATCGACGGGATGCTTACGAATTTCCATCTTCCCAAATCCACATTGGTCATGCTGGTCAGTGCACTTGCGGGCAGAGAACAAATCATGCATGCATATGAGGAAGCAATTAAAGAACAATACCGTTTCTTTAGCTTTGGCGATGCCATGTTGATTTATTAAGTTGTGAAGGTATTACGATTAATTTTTAGAGGATGATTAAAACCAATGGCAGCAATTACGTATGAACATATCAAAACCTGTAAACAATCCGGAGCCCGTTTGGGACGTGTACATACACCTCACGGTATTATTGAGACACCAACCTTCATGCCTGTAGGAACACAGGCGACGGTGAAGACGATGAGTCCCGAAGAGCTGAAAGAGATGGATGCTCAAATCATTTTGAGTAACACCTATCATCTTTTTCTGAGACCTGGGCATGAAATTATACGTCAGGCAGGCGGACTGCACAAATTTATGAACTGGGATCGTCCGATTTTGACTGACAGTGGCGGGTTCCAAGTGTTTTCTCTGAGTGAGATGCGCAAAATTACGGAGGAAGGCGTTAACTTCCGCTCCCATCTCAATGGGGACAAAAAGTTCCTTTCGCCTGAAGTGGCAATGGAAATTCAGAATGCACTGGGCTCCGATATTATGATGGCTTTTGATGAATGCCCGCCGTATCCGGCAGAGTATGAATATGTAAAAAAATCACTTGAAAGAACGAGTCGCTGGGCAGAACGTTGTCTGGAAAGTCATGCTCGTCCAAATGATCAAGGGCTGTTTGCTATCGTACAGGGAGGCATGCATGAAGATCTTCGCCGCCAGAGCGCGGCAGATTTGACTTCCATGGATTTCCCGGGGTATGCTATTGGTGGACTGAGTGTTGGAGAACCGAAACATTTGATGTATGGTGTGTTGGACTACACCGTTCCTTTGTTGCCGTCCAATAAACCACGCTATCTAATGGGTGTTGGTTCACCCGATGCATTGATTGAGGGATCGATTCGCGGAGTGGACATGTTCGATTGTGTTCTGCCTACCCGAATTGCCCGTAACGGAACTACAATGACCAGTCAAGGACGTCTGGTAGTTCGTAATGCCAAGTTTGCAACTGATTTTGGGCCACTAGACCCTGAATGTGATTGCTACACTTGCCGTAACTATTCCAGAGCTTATCTGCGTCATTTAATCAAAGCGGATGAAACGTTTGGCTTACGTTTGACGACCATCCACAATCTTCATTTCTTGCAGAATTTGATGCGCAATGTGCGTAAAGCCATAATGGAAGATCGTTTGCTTGATTTCCGGGATGAATTTTTCGATCAATATGGTCTTCATGACAATGACAGAGGTTTCTGATCAGGGGTTTTTGCGGAGCCGAAGTAACAAGTTTTACTTGTAAGTATAGTCGATAAGGGGGAGTTTGAATGTTCCAAGGATTAACAGCAACAACTGGAAATGCGGGCGGTGGAATTGTATCTCTGATAGTACCTTTGGTACTTATGGTTGCGATTTTTTACTTCTTGATGATTCGTCCACAGAACAAAAAACAAAAGCAACGTAATTCCATGTTAGGTCAATTGAAAAAAGGCGATAAAATTGTTACCATCGGTGGTCTTCACGGAACGATCGCTGAAATCACGGATGATGTGGTTGTATTGCGTGTAAACGATGTAACTAAACTGACATTCGATCGTAATGCGATCAGCAGTGCAGTTGCCCGCGATACGGCTGAATAAATCCTAGATGTTAAAAAGCCTGTAAGGCTATGAGTACGTTTGCAGCGTATTCTTCATTGTCAGAGAACTGGATCTCCTTGGAGACCCGGTTCTCTTTTTCTTTTTTTAGTAACCGTTACACCCCGATCTTCTATGATCTTCGTGTGTTGACTCCAAATATACCGCCTAGTGCAGAAATAAGGAAGGCACTTGCAAGCTGCAGACTGTCTTTCCAATTGAACGAGGCGTCGAGTGCCAAAAATCCGATCAGCAATACAATTAGTCCGTAAACGATTCCGGTAATTCCTCCGTGGTACCAGCCTCGCTCACCTGACCTCTTGCCAGATACAAATCCACCGACCAGCAAGGACAAGCCATGTATAACGTACGTATACAGGGAAAGATCCTGTTCCCGCATTCCGGTCATCCAGAGAAAGAAGGATAGAATCAGTGCGCCTAACATCATCCAGACAAAAGCATGACAGAGGCCCGAAAGAACCGGGTTAGACATTCGAAATGAAACCATTCGGCGAATCAACTGCATGAAGCAACCCCCTTGTACAAGTTTGAAATTAATACAGTGTATGGTCAAGCCCTCCGACTTATGAACTGAATTTTCCATTAAATGAACGGTTTATATTTGCATGAGCATGTAAGCTTCAGGCCAAAATAGAGATTACGCTTCAGGTACCTGTATAAAATTCAGATCCGAAGGAGGAACCCTGTTGTGAATTTCTCAGATGTCGGAGCACATATCTTTCGAACTATACTGATGTATTTTATTGTCTACGGTGCAATCAGACTAATGGGCAAACGAGAAATCGGGAAGCTATCCATGTTTGATCTGGTTGTTTCCATTATGCTTGCAGAGATTGCGGCATTTGTGATTGAGGATACCAATAAACCCTTGTTTCATGGTATCGTGCCCATGCTCACAGTACTTGTTGTGCAGATTGTCATGGCTTTTCTCAGTCTCAAGAGTCGTAAGTTACGATTAATGATTGACGGGAAACCTACTGTGTTGATTTCCAAGGGAACATTGCATCGGGATGAGATGCGTAAGCAGCGGTATAACCTGGATGATCTTTTGCTTCAGTTGCGCGAACAAAATATCGACAGCATCGATGAAGTGGAATTTGCCATTTTGGAGACGACAGGCAAGTTAACCGTTTTTCCCAAAAACCAGTCCTCCTCCAGTGGTAATAATGCCTCTGGCAAGGATGGAACTATAAATAGCATTCAAAAAGCGAGAAAAGAAAAGGTCGATGGATTCCAAAATATCAAATATGAAGGGCTGCCCCTGCCCCTGATCATGGATGGCAAAGTGCAAGACCAGAACCTTGAGCTGATTCAGAAAACACGATTTTGGCTTAAAAATCAGATGCAGGGGAAGGGCATTCTTGATTTCAAAGATGTATTTTTATGTTCCATAGACCATAATGGAAAAGTATACGTAAGTTTGAAAGATGAAAAGTGAATTTATTTATGTGAACGGCGTTTAAACCAGGAACCGATAATGGGAGCACGGGAAAGATCGTGAAAATCAATCATTTTGGTCCAGCCCATAACCATGAAATAAACGATCAGACCAACAAGTGGCGCGAGAAGCATTCTGAGCCAGAACGGAAGCAGGGTCGCAGTCTGTTCGTAAATCACCAGAGTAGCGCCGCCCATGATGAGCATACCAGCACCTGTTTTGACCCAATCCATCATCTTGAAACGGAACTGTAACAGGCTGCGCACACTTCTTGCATGTAATAGAGTAACGACTGTTGAATTGACACAAATGGCAATCACCGCACCAAAAATACCGTATTCCGGCCGGGAGGCGAGTACCAAAATCAGCGTAATTTTGATAACAGCACCAATAAACGTATTGAGCAGTGCTTTCCCCGGACGATCAAGTGCCTGAAGAGCGGCTTGAAGAGGAGCTTGAATGTAGATAAACAAAGCAAAAGGAGCCATAAGCTTAAGCATGCTTCCAATCGATGCATCATTATACAGGACAAGACACATCGGTTCGGCAAGCACATACATAAACACAGAAAATGGAGCACCTGTTACAAGCGCTAGCCGCAAAGCCTGATGCATCCGTTTATGAATGAGCGCACGGTCACCTTGAGCCGAGGCCTCAGACAATGAAGGAACGAGTGACGTGGCTAACGAGGACGTTAATGCTCCTGGCAGTAGAAGTAGCGGTATAATCATGCCTTGTAATGCTCCATACTGGGCCGTTGCAAGCCCTTTGGAGATACCTGCAATAGCCAGACTCTGTGCGGTTACAATCGTCTCAGCTAGATAGGATAGGGAACCGACTAACCGCCCGGCAGTTACGGGGACAGAAATCGCGAGTAAACGACGGAGAAGTCCAGGTTCTGATCCGGTTGAGTTTTTTAAACGAGCAGGTTTGGGTTTGATTGGAGTTTCGAGTATTGGCTGATGTTGCTCGAGATATTTCTTCTGTCTGGCATAGTTCCACAATAATACGAGCATACCGACGAATTCACCGACAAGGGCTCCCAGCATGGCTCCTGCTGCAGCTTGGGCAATTCCTTTGGGCAAAAGGAGCCAGGAGAACCAGATCACACAGATAATGCGAATGACCGTTTCAACGATCGATGAAACAGCCGTAGGCATCATGTTTTGCTTTCCCTGGAAATAACCTCTGTAGACTGCAGATACGGCGATAATGGCAATCATAGGGCTCATGCTGACAAACGTGTGATAGACCCTCTCATCGGTCAGAACATACCGGGTGACCCATGGAGCGAAAATAATACACAAAAACATAAACACAACACCAAGGGTCAGTGTGAAGCTCAGGCTGATTTGCAGAATCCGTTGGGGTGAATAACGGTTGGCACCTGTATCCGCTTCGGCTACGAGCTTGGCTACAGCCAATGGAATACCACCAGTGATCAATGTGACGAGTACGATGAAAAAGGGATAGCTCAGTTGGTAGATGCCAACACCTTCTGCACCGATGACCCGTGGCAGCACAATGCGCGGGATGAAACCGAGAATCCGATTAATAATGCCTGCGGCGAGCAGGATCATGGCTCCCTGGATAAATGTCTGTTTCTTCAAGACTACCCCTCTTTCCCGGTTGGAGTGCAGGTTTTCATAAACGGGACAAATCCCTCGTTCTTCATCCTATGCCAGTCCAATATCTTCTCATGACAACTTGGACACGATTAACAAAAAGATCCATCAACAGCAAGAAGGAATATGATCGGGTAAAGTCGAATGATGTAATATTGATGCCGCATAAAGGCTTGGATGTATGAAGGGAGGCTCCCCGTTGGAGGAAATGAATGATGTGGAGTTGGAACAGTCTATAGAGATGCTCTGCCGCAGCAAAGCAGAGGAATTAAGGCTTGTCGGTTACGAATATGTCACCAGCAAAGATGTCTGGAATTGCATCAGTCATAAATATGAAAAGCAGGGCATTCCACCGCTTCACCAACTGGTGAACGACATATTGTCACTGAAAGCAACAAGCTTTATGAACTTTATGACCGTGTCTGCATACCGGGGGTCCTCTTTCTAAACGAAAGGGATCTTTTTTGTTGGAAATTGACTGCTTTTTACGGCATCGCTATAATAGGAATATTGAGAACGAAAGGGGATCTAGGAACGGCATGAAAAGAATCGTCAGTTTCATTTTGGTCGTGCTTGTGACCGCAGGAGTAATGTTGGGCACAAGTCCAGGGCTGCTCAAAAATATACGCTTGGGCCTTGATTTAAAAGGAGGCTACGAGATCTTATATGAAGCAGAGCCGCTGGAAAAAGGACAAGAAGTCACCAAAGCATCTTTGGTGCAAACAGCAAAAAGTTTGGAGAGCCGTGCCAATGCGCTCGGAACAAGCGAGCCGGAAGTAACAACTGAAGGAACTAACCGGATCCGCTTGAAGTTGGCCGGGGTTACCGACGAGGCTGAAGTCAGAGCCAAAATGAAAGAACCTGCTGTCATGACCTTCCGCAGTAAAGCTGAGAATGACAAAGAAGGCGAATACACCAAAATCGAGCTTCGGGGAAATGAGTTCGTGGAGAATGGTGCCAAAGTGGTATTTAACCAATTGAACGCACCGATGATCGATATCCAGGTTAAAGACAAAGCCAAGTTTGCTGAAATCACCAAACGTTTGATTGGACAACCTTTGGCGATTTATCTGGATGATCAGCTGTTATCTGCTCCAACCGTGCAGCAGCAACTGAGTGACGGTTCTGCGCAAATCACGGGTAACTACTCACGTGAGGAAGCCAATCAGCTTCGCGATACGATTAATTTGGGCGCGTTGCCGTTGAAACTGACAGAAAAGTACTCTCAAAGCGTTGGTGCAACGCTTGGTAAGCTATCTCTGGACCAGACGATAAAAGCGGGATTAATTGGTTCCGTAATTATCTTGGTGTTCATGATTGGTTTGTACCGTATTCCGGGGATTATTGCGAGCTTTGCCTTAATCACACACACGTGGCTGGTACTTGCAATCTTCTACTTGGGAGAATTTGTACTTACCCTTCCAGGGATCGCGGCATTTATTCTGGGTATAGGGATGGCCGTGGATGCCAACATCATCACGTATGAGCGGATCAAGGAAGAGATGCGGAGTGGTAAGTCCATATTGTCATCGGTTAGAGCTGGTGGTAAGAGTTCATTCCGTACCATCATTGACTCCAACATCACGACGATCATTGCGGCTTCAGTGATGTTCATCATGGGTACAGGTGCGGTTAAAGGTTTCGCATTGGTACTGATTTTTGACATCGTAACCAGCATTATCACGAATATTTTCTTCTCCCGCTTCCTGTTGACCCTGCTTGTGCGGGCTAACGTGTTGAAGAAGCCTAAGTACTTCGGAGTGAAGGAGAGTGAAATTCGTGCGCTTTAATTGGAATTTTGATTATGTTAAAGGCAGTAAAATTGCCTATACCTTTTCCATTATTTTAACGATTGCAGGTATTATCAGTATTCTGGCCCTGGGATTGAATTATGCGGTAGATTTCCGTGCCGGTTCAAATGTAGATATCTCGGTATCAAAGGTGATCAAAACGGAACAAATCAATCCTATTGTGAAAGACCTTGGCGTTGACACAAAGGATGTTCATATTACAACAGGTGCTGACCGGGTTAACGTTCGTTTCTCGAACGTGCTGGATGAGAATCAGGAAAGCAAGTTTAAGCAAGAGTTCACCAAGCTGGATTCAACCGCTTCGTATGAAGTCAACACGGTTGACCCGGAGATGGCTAAAGAACTGGAACGCAATGCCATATATGCGGTTCTCATCGCAAGTATCGGGATTATGATCTATGTAGCTATCCGGTTCGAATGGCGATTTGGTGTGGCTGCTGTTGTTTCGCTCTTCCATGATGCATTTGTAGTTATCAGCGTATTTTCGATCTTCCGACTGGAAGTGAATCTGACCTTCATTACGGCTGTACTAACCATTGTCGGGTTCTCGATCAATGATACAATCGTTATCTTTGACCGAATTCGCGAGAATATGCGTTTTGCTAAAAAGACTACAAAAGCCGATTTGCGTGAAGTAGTCAACCGCAGTTTGTCGCAAACGATGACACGTTCTTTGAATACCACATTCACCGTGTTTATCGCTTCGCTCTGCTTGTTTATTTTTGGTGGAGAATCCATTCGCATGTTCTCACTTGCTATGGTTATCGGAACATTGTTCGGTGCTTATTCTTCAATCTTCATCGCCGCTCCATTGTGGCTGGCGCTCAAAGGTAAACAAACAGAGAAACCTAAAGCAGCTGTCAAAGCATCCAACTAAACATTGTATTGTCAAGCCGCGTCTGCCAGGCGCGGTTTTGCAACTTTAGGTAGAGTATTAAGGGGGGCATCGCCATGACCAGAGAACGTTTCCCTTCTGTTCACGCTGCCACATGGAGCGGGATCGCCGGGAATTTGACACTCGCAGTAATCAAGGCTGGGTTCGGTTATATGGCAAACAGCAAATCGTTGCTTGCAGACGGCCTGCACTCTGCTTCAGAAGCTGCTTCTTCATTGTCCGGCCTCTTTCCCTCGAAGTCTGTACAAACCAAAAGAAAGGCTCGTAGGGAGCGGTCAAAGGAACATTCACGTATCGCGAGACCTGGAATTTCGGTATTATTATCTGTGCTCATCCTTATGGGAGGATTGCAGATTGCTATCTCCGCTTTGGGTAGTCTGTCTGGAGATGAACCAGAGTCGCTAGAGAAGTATACCCATGCACTTGTCGTGGCTTTTGCAGCACTGGCTGTGAAAGAAGCAATCTTTCAATATCAATACAGATATTTTCGTAAACGAAATCAATCGCAGGCTCTGGCGTATGCACAGCAGCATCGTCGGGCACTCTACTGTTCACTTATCGTCTTGGTCGGCATTGTAGGTTCCATGACAGGAGAAACAACGGGGTGGAGCATTCTTCGATATATGGACCCGGCAGCTGCATTAATCGCTTCCTGTTTTGTGCTTCATAAAGGGTACAGAATGATTGTGGATACCGTATATGGTTCGCTTGTTCAGGAATTGGAGCAGGAAGAAGCGCATGACTTCAAAGAAACGGTGCAGCGTGTATATGGCATTATTACAATTGAACATCTGGTCGCACGTGAACAGGAACATGATGTTACGATTGAACTGGTCATTAGTGTGAACCCGAGAATTTCCGTGCTCGAGGCACAGGAGATTGCGAATCGGGCGAAGACACTTCTCCTGACTCGTTTCAGTCATGTTAAAGAAGTACAGATCCAGGTTATACCTTATGATCCCGGATATCCTTATAAATCCAATCATGAACTGCCAGATCCTGAAGCGACATTAATTCAGTAATGAAGCTTGGTCCAGTAGATCAGGAAAGGAGCGTTATCATTGCTTTATTCGCAATACCGGTGGAATACACCGAATATCGATTTGGAGGCGGCTGCGGGACTCTCGCAGGCGCTTTCCGTTTCATCACTTGTTGGACGTTTGCTGGTCAGTCGGGGGGTTCATAATGAATTAGAGGCAGAACAGTTTCTGCATCCTGATCTGAATCAGATGCATGATCCTTATCTGCTTCTAGGCATGAAAGAAGCAGTGCCTCGAATCCAGCAGGCCATTGAGCGTGAAGAACATATTTTAATATATGGGGACTATGACGCGGATGGAGTATCGAGCACATCCTTGATGATTCATCTGATGCGTTATCTCGGTGCTTCCTACGATATTTATATCCCTCATCGTTCCAATGAAGGCTACGGGTTACACAATCATGCCTTGGATTGGGCTCATCAACAAGGCGTCACGCTGGTTATCACGGTAGATACCGGAATCAGTGCGGTAGAGCAGATTGCCTATGCTTCAACACTGGGCATGGAAGTTATTGTGACGGATCATCATGAACCGCCTGAAGTTTTGCCTGAGGCTTACACGCTTATTAATCCCAAGCTTCCGGACTGTCCTTATCCTTTTAAAGGGTTAGCTGGTGCGGGTGTAGCGTTGAAGCTGGCTCAGGCATTGATCGGTGAAGTGCCTGGAGAATGGATGGAGATTGCTGCGATCGGTACGGTTGCCGACTTGATGCCTTTGGAAGGCGAGAATCGGGTTATCGTCAGTTATGGCATTGAATCCATGCGAGGTACGCGTCTGCCTGGTGTTAGTGCTCTGCTTGAAATTAGTGGTGTGGATCAAAGTCAGGTCACCTCAATTAATATTGCCTTTGCAATGGCTCCGCGTATTAATGCAAGCGGACGTCTGGATCATGCTGGCAGAGCCGTATCGCTTCTTACAACCGAGAATCTGGATGAGGCACACACTCTGGCAGGTCAATTGGACTTGCTGAATCGTGAAAGGCAGCAGGTTGTTGAGGGCATACTTCTGGAAGCGACAGCCCAGTTGGAACAGAAAATTCAGCTTAACTCCGGAGCAGTGCCGGATGTCATCGTTTTGGCGGGAGAAGGCTGGAATGTTGGAGTCGTAGGTATCGTGGCTTCCAAGTTACTTGAACGGTATTATCGGCCAACGCTTATCCTTGGAATCGACCCGGAGAGCGGCGCTTGTAAAGGCTCAGCACGCTCCATAGAGGGCCTGGACATCTATGAGGCATTAACGGCTTGTAAACACACGATGGATCATTATGGTGGTCATCCAGCTGCAGCAGGTATGAGCCTCCATCGTGATCAGCTTAAAGAGCTGGAAGACGGACTGAATGAGTTTGCGGCATCCGTTCTGACGGAGGAGGACTTTGTTCCCCATCGTCTTGCGGATGATGAGTGCAGAATCAGTGATGTGCCATTGCAGGTCATTCAAGAGATCGACAGACTCCAGCCATTTGGCATGAGTAATCCTTCTCCTCGGTTTGTTTTGCGCAATGTGACTGTAAAAGAAACACGGACGATGGGACGCGAAAAACGCCATCTGAAATTGGTTTTGGAGCAGGACGGGCAGCAGCTGGAGACGGTCGCTTTTGGTAAGGGAGCATTGGCTGATTTTCTGCCACCAGGCACCATTATTGATGTTATGGGTGAGTTGTCCGTCAATGAGTGGAACGGGATGAGAAAACCACAATTGATGCTTCAGGACATTCAAGTACCACATGCGCAAGTGTTTGATTTGCGAGGCAGTACGGAGCCTTTGAACGTAATGAAGCAGTTCTTGAGCTCGCTTGAAGTCCATTTACGATACAAGTCAGGCTCTATTGGTGCCATCGTACGGAAAGAAACGAATGTTTCCGAGGGAAATTCATTGTATGAACCGTGCCTTTGGGTATATGATAGAAAGGTCGGGTTGTTTCCGTGCAATGCTGCCGCGCAGCATTATGGGCAGGAACAGGTCCGGACGTTATTTGTGTTTGATACGCCGGAAACCCCGGAACAACTTGATGCAATGCTGGCCTTATTCAGCGGAGCCGAGAATATCATCCTTCTGCACGGATCAGGCAATCGCCGAGATCGCCTTCAGATGCCTTCCAGAGAACTCTTCAAGCGTATTTATATGCTGGTGTCCAAATGGAGAGCTGAACCAGTGGAGGAACAAGAGATCACTCCTGTGCTCAGTCGTCAGTGTGGTTGTACACCGCGCATGATTACAATGATGTTGGATGTATTTGAAGAGTTATCGTTCATTACCCGAGAAGATGGAAAGATTATGTTTGTGGATAACCCGCCCAAGCGTGAGCTAACCGCTTCGCGACATTATCAGGCGCTGGAAAGTATGGCCGAGACAGAGCAGGTGATGCTGGATGCATCTACCCCTCAACTGACACAATGGATGATATCCCGGATGAAGGGCGTATCTTAGATAGAAGTTGTGCATTTATTTTAGGAGGAGATTATTTTGGATTTTAAAGATTATATTCGTGTCATTCCTGACTTTCCACAACCGGGAATCAGCTTCAAAGACATTACGACATTGTTGAAGGATGGAGAAATGTACCGCAAGGCGATCAATGAGCTGAAAGTAATGGTTTCGGATCTCAAAATTGACGTTATTGCCGGACCTGAAGCACGTGGATTCGTTGTGGGCGCTCCTCTGGCGTACGCTCTGGGTGTCGGTTTTGCTCCGATTCGTAAAAGCGGAAAATTGCCAGGAGAGACGATCGAAGTCGGTTATGATCTTGAATATGGCAAGGATACGCTTGCTATGCATACAGATGCGATCGAAAAAGGACAAAATGTTCTGATTGCGGATGATCTGCTGGCAACAGGCGGAACAATTGCTACCTCCATTAACCTGATTGAACAATTGGGTGGCAAGATTGTAGGTGCAGCATTCCTGATTGAGCTGTCTGATTTGAATGGACGTGCAAAATTGCCGGGAATTGATGTATTTACATTGATGAATTACTAGAATTCCAGCATTCATTGCTGTTAAATCACGTGAACTGGATCTCCCGTTTCCCGGGAAATAATATACAGCATTAACTATTTGCAAAAAGCCTGTCCCTCAACCTGTAAAGGTGAGAGAGCAGGCTTTTTGCGTTGTACGATGTATAAAATGAAGATGAATAAACATGATTCGTTCAGATCAGTCGTCAAGAAATCAATCCGGCGTTTTCTCGGTTAAAGGCTGTTTCTCCGTTTGATCATTCGACCAACCCAGTACTTCAAATAATTTAAACAACAAGCTCACCAGAATTCCGACGATGGTTGCCAGAGCCATTCCCTTAAGATGAATACCATAAAACGTGATCTCAGTACCACTGAGTCCGATGACGAGTACAAGGGTTGTTAACAACAGGTTGGTCGGTTTGGCAAAATCCACTTTCTGTTCGACAAGAATACGCAAACCGGATGCGGCAATAACTCCGAACAGAAGCAAAGATACACCACCCATAACCGGAACGGGAATGTTAGCTATAAGTGCCGAGAACGTACCTGAGAACGAAAGCACGATCGCGATAACGGCAGCGCCGCCAATAACATAGGTGGAATAAACTCTTGTAAGAGCCATAACTCCAATATTCTCACCATACGTTGTATTCGGCGTAGATCCAACAAAACCGGAAAGAATGGTTGAAACACCGTTTCCGAGCAGGGAGCGATGCAGACCCGGGTCCTTGGACAGATCCTTGCCCACAATGCTGCTCGTTACAAGCAGATGTCCGATGTGCTCAACAATGACAACAAGGGCGACAGGCAAAATGGTGAAGATGACAGACCAGTCAAATGTCGGTGTCGTTACGGTAGGCAGCGAGATAAAGTCAGCGTTCGCTATATTCTCGGTTTTTACCTCACCCATAAAGTATCCAAGCACGTAACCGGATACAATCCCGATTAGAATGTGAATGATCTTGGGGAACCCACGGAAGGTTACTGCACCAATAACAGTGATACCAAGAGTAACTAGGGCTAAAATAATCGGTTTGGCTTGAGGTACCCAGTTTGGATTCTGAGCAGGGCTTGAATTGATTAGACCAGCCATTCCGGCTGCCACAGGAACAAGCTCGAGACCGATTAGGGCAACAATGGCACCCATAACCGCTGGTGGGAATACCACGTTAATCCATCCTGTGCCCGCATACTTGATGATAAGAGCTACAATGCAGAAAACAACTCCCGTTACGATAAACGCTCCAAGTGCCATGGAGTATCCGTTATCAGGGTGTGCGAGTAACACGGAAGAAACAGGTGCGATAAAAGCAAAGCTTGACCCAAGATAGGCCGGAATTTTTCCTTTGCACATGAGTATGTACAACAATGTTCCAATACCGTTCATAAGCAAGATCATACTTGGATCGACACCGAACAGGTTCGGCACGAGTACCGTGCTGCCAAACATGGCGAACAAATGCTGGAGACTCAGCAGTGAGCCTGAGCCAAGCGGCATTTTTTGATTAACCTGAATTTCACGTTGCAATGAATGTTCATCTCCTTTTTCCGAAACACAAATCTTCAATATAGTACAGAGTTTCTCTTCATTTAGCAATAACATTTTTCCGATGAGGATTGAAAGCTCTATTTATTTTACAATCTATCCTTCTATTTCGGTAAATAACGGTAATAATATATGGTAATTGAGGATCACCTCGGAGCCCTGTGGAGGACTGGGCAAGCTCTTTCGGGAAAGACACATCACGTATAAAAAAATTGGATATGTGCTCTTATTCGTCAGTAGTTGACGGGAAACGGGCGAAGCGTCATAATTATAGGAAATTACTTTTACGGGGAACCTGTGTTGATATTATGTCACGGGTTCCATTTTGTATAGAAAGGACACGGAACAGATCAGAATGGGCATAGAGCAATTACTCGAGAAGGCCGGGGCATATATCAAAGAACCCGATCTGGTGCGCATACGTGAAGCTTACGAATTTGCTGATCAGGCCCACCATGGACAGACGCGAAAATCGGGAGAACCGTATATTCTGCATCCGCTTGCGGTTGCCGATATTGTTGTAAACATGCAGATGGACACCATCTCCATAATTGCAGCGCTTCTTCATGATGTAGTAGAAGATACTACGGTTTCACTTGAAGAAATCCGCAATCATTTCGGCAATACGTGTGCCATGCTTGTTGACGGCTTGACGAAGCTGGAACGTATTCAGTTCCGCTCCAAGGAAGAACAGCAGAACGAGAACTACCGCAAAATGTTCATCGCCATGGCGCAGGACATCCGTGTCATCGTGATCAAATTGGCTGACCGTCTGCATAATATGCGGACACTCAAGTTTCAGTCGGAAGAGAGTCAGCGCCGGATTTCATATGAAACGTTGGAGATTTTCTGTCCAATTGCTAATCGTCTGGGTATCTCTGCGATCAAATGGGAAATGGAGGACATCGCCCTCCGTTATTTGAATCCGCAGCAATATTACCGAATCGCAAACCTGATGCACAAAAAGCGTGCGGAACGTGAGCAATATATAGATACGGTTATGGACGGCATCACGAGCAAGCTGGATGAGATGGGAATTCAGGCAGATCTGTCGGGTCGTCCTAAGCACATCTACAGCGTATTCAAAAAAATGACTACGAAAAACAAACAGTTTAACGAGATTTATGATCTGCTTGCGATTCGTATTATTGTGGATAACATCAAGGATTGTTATGCTACGCTCGGAATTATACACACGTTATGGAAACCGATGCCTGGACGTTTCAAGGACTATATCGCGATGCCAAAGGCGAATATGTATCAATCGCTGCATACCACGGTCGTAGGTCCCAACGGTGAACCGACCGAAGTACAGATCCGGACATGGGATATGCACCGCACTGCTGAATTCGGGATAGCTGCCCACTGGGCCTACAAGGAAGGCGCCGCGAACGGAAATAATTTTGAAGATAAAATTACGTTCTTCCGCGAGATTCTTGAACTTCAAAATGAAGCGCAGGATGCGTCTGAATTTGTGGAATCACTCAAAATGGATTTCTTCTCGGATCTGGTGTTTGTATTCACACCAAAAGGTGAAGTTATCGAATTGCCTACCGGATCTGTTCCATTGGATTTTGCGTACAGAATCCATACAGAGGTGGGTAATCGGACGATTGGTGCGAAAGTAAATGGTCGTATCGTTCCGCTCGATTATCATCTCAAAACGGGCGACATCATTGAAATTTTGACGTCCAAACATTCTTACGGACCGAGCCAGGACTGGCTTAAAATTGCAAAATCCTCTCACGCACGAGCGAAGATCAAGCAATGGTTCAAGAAGGAACGGCGCGAAGAAAACGTTGAAAAAGGACGCGACAGTTGCGAACGTGAACTTAAGCGCATGGGGCTTGATCCATCTGCCTGGATGACGGACGATAAGTTGCAGGAAGCAGCCAAAAAGTATGCCTTCAATGATATTGAGGATATGCTCGCAGCGGTTGGATTCGGTGGCATTACGGCTGCTCAGATTGTGACCAAAGCAACGGAGAAACTCCGCAAGGAGCAGGAAGAATCCAGCTTGCTGGAACTGAATTCCGAGATGCGTGAGCTGAAGCCTGCACCTGAACGCAAAAACCGTCCGACCAATGGCATTCGTGTCAAAGGCATAGACAATTTGCTTGTTCGTTTTGCGCGCTGCTGTAACCCTGTACCAGGGGATGCTATTATCGGGTATGTTACACGTGGGCGCGGGGTTTCCGTGCATCGCAGTGACTGTCCAAATATTCCGTCCAGTACGGATGGAGATGAAGCAGCTCGCGTCATTGAAGTCGAGTGGGAAGAGAATATTGAAGCCAACTACAGTGTGGATATTGAGATTACGGGCCATGATCGCAATGGTTTACTCAATGAAGTGCTTCAAGCTGTCTCCGAAAGTAAAACGAATATATCTGCCGTCACCGGACGTACGGATAAAAATAAATTAGCATTGGTGCACGTCACAATTCTGATACGTAATACGGAGCATCTGCATTCGGTTGTGGAACGAATCAAACGGGTGAAAGATGTCTATTCTGTGCATCGGATTATGCAGTAAGGAGCCTGTAAGATGAGGGTGCTTGTACAACGCTGTAAAGAGGCTCAGGTGACCGTTGGGGACGAGCTGACGGGAAGAATTGAATCCGGATTGATGTTACTCGTGGGCATTACACATGAGGACACGGAGAAGGATGCCATATATTTGGCAGACAAAGTTGCTGGACTTCGAATCTTTGAGGATGAGCAGGAAAAGATGAATCTCAGTTTGATGGATGTGGGCGGGGCTGTATTATCTGTCTCACAATTTACATTGTACGGGGATTGTCGCAAAGGAAAACGCCCAAGCTTTGCAGCGGCAGCCAGACCTGAAGCGGCAGAATTGTTGTATGAAACATTTAATCAGCTGTTACGGGATAAAGGAATTCAGGTGGAAACCGGGCGTTTCGGTGCGATGATGGATGTGACTTTTACCAATTGGGGACCCGTGACTTTAATGCTCGAAAGCCCTATTCGTCAAGAGGCACATGCATAATTGATTGGGGAACAGGCCATAATGAGGGATAATTCGGTTTATAACATAAGATGATCAAAGGAGTATCCTACCCTTATGCGCCAATCCGTCAAGGAAACACGTTCCCGAATAGAACCTTTGCTTCTACCTGGAAACTTGTATGAGTCCCTGAAGCTTGCTCGTGCTGCTGCCGAATGTGCAACAACAATTTGGGCCCTTCAGGATTCGGATAAAGGGGAGCAGAGCCGTCTTCCGCGTGACTGAGTGCTGACAGTATTCGATCAAATATTTAGGTAACAAAAGCGAAAAAGTTTTGATTCGATCATCGAATCAAGACTTTTTTTGTTAGGAAGCTTAATCATTTCGGAGTTGAAGTGTTTAATCAAAGTCAAAATAATACAGGTTCGTCTTGTTATAAATGACTCTGGTTAGGGTAATAACAGAACGAGGCACGATGGCGTGCCAGGTTCAGTGTTTATTACGGGCAATGAACAAGAAATGTAGAATATAAGTTTCTGCGATTACCCGATTTCAAGAAATTTCGAACACGGAAAGGAGAACATACGTTATGAGTAAAGTTGCTTTTTTATTGGCGAATGATTTTGAAGATTCGGAAATGCAGGTACCATATGATGAGGTAAAAAAAGCCGGACACGATGTGGAAATTATCGGCTTGAAAGCAGGAGAGACACTGAAGGGTAAAGGTGGTAAAGCCTCCTACACTTCAGACAAAGCGATTTCCGAAGTCTCTGCTTCCGATTATGATGCGGTTGTGATTCCAGGGGGATCTTCTCCAGAGAATCTACGCACAGATGCGCATATTCTGAAATTCGTAACGGAGATCAACAGTGCGAAGAAACCAATCGCTGCGATTTGTCACGGTCCTCAAATTTTGGCGTCTGCCAATCTGTTGAAAGGTCGGACAATTACGTCCTATCCACCGCTCAAGGATGACATGGTGAACGCGGGAGCAGAATTTAAGGACCATGAAGCTGTTGTAGACGGCAACTATATTACTTCCCGAACACCTGCCGATGAGCCAGCATTTGTCCGGGAGCTGCTAAAAGTTATTTAATGATATGGAATCAGATAACTATCCGTTAAAAATGATTACGTTATAGGGTGGAACTGGAAGCTTCTAAATTTAGGTTTCATCCAGCATTTATTCCGATAAAGGAGGGTTTGACATGACAAAGCATATTCAGGCGTATTTTCGGACCGAGGACGAAGCGGAGGGAGCAAGAACTTCACTTCAGACGTTCCGTACAGAGCATTTGGAAGTAGGGCAACTGGACAGTGCAGTTGGCAGAGACAAGCGGATTATGGTACCTCTGGTGCCTTATAACACAGCAGGTGGCGTAGGAACCAATGGAGCTATGGGTGTGGGTGCAGCTCCCGGGGTTCCCGCTAGTGAAAATGTAATTCCGGTCGTCAGTAATGTAGATCACGATACCGAGAGAGGTTCCCGTGATAATGTCAATGAGGATGGCGACCTGTTGGATGCTGCGGATGTGTCCTCGGCTGACTATGACGATCTGCATTATGTTTTGTCTGCCAAAGTAAGGGATGAGGATTATGAGGAAATCGTTCATAAACTTCGCTCTAACCAAGCTTATGTGGAAGAATTGAATTAACATGTAAAAGAGAGCCCTTGCAAGGCCTGGATTCGTGTCAGGAGCCTTTGCAGGGGCTTTTATGATGTAGAAAAAAATATATTATAAAGCGCTATCATTTTTGTAATATTACTGTAATATTAGTTACATAAGCCTTTAACATAGCCCGTTTATAATAACAAACATGACCCCCTTTTTTTATATATCCTTTGAGCCTGCACACCGTGTGCAGGTTTTTTTTTTGAGATGAAAATGTATATGTTTTGGGCAAAGCTTACCCCGTATTTAAATTTTTGCTAGAATAGAGAGATGGATTAAATATTTTAAAGCGAATTGTTTTCATAGTTAGGCAACATTGGTCGGTAAATCAAGCTTCTAGCGATTGGGCTCAGGCGAATCCAATCCTATGATAGAGAGTGTGAGGAATTCATCGCCAGAGTGATCCGTCATATTCCAGATGAACATATACTCGCTGAAACGGCCCCCGCCCTTATATAAGAGCGGGGCAGCCGTTTCTGCTTATGGAAATTGACAGTTATATAGAATGCCTCGTTTGAGAAATGAAACCTATAATGCTAAAGCAACAGTGTTCTCATGCGAAATGGCTAGTGAAAGATTTAAGGGGGAATTAGTTTTGAGTAAGGTTGGAAGAAATGATTTATGTCCATGCGGAAGCGGGAAAAAATATAAGAAATGCTGTCTGGACAAGGAGCCCTCTGCGGTAGAATCCGTACTGCGGCTGATATCAACCGAGCAGCCTGTCCAGGAAGCCTCGGTTCAGCCTGAGAGCAAACTGACCTTGACCAAGCTGAAAAAGATGGTGGAGCGCGAACTGAAATGGGCGCATCCGGCTCACGAACAGCTGGCCCTGCAGCTTATTGAGAACATGAGGAACCAATACGAGCGGGAGCTGATTTTGGAAGCTCTGGTGCTATGGAATGGCTATTCCCGTCAGACCCGCCCTACTGTGAAGAAGACAGGCTCGTTCTGTGCCGCAATCGAGTATTTGCTGTCCGAGGAATACGGCTTCAATGTTTCGAAAGATGAGCTGGCCGCTAAATATGAGGTAACGACAGCAACGATCTCCCGAAAGGTTAAGGAGATGTTCAATTACATCGAAGAATACGGCATGGGCGGCGAAACGGACGAGCTGATGATTCTGAACAGCCCAGACAAACCGAAGGACAAAGCGCAGGCTCTGCTGAATAAGGCGATGGAATCCAGTTCTTCCAAACGCAGAATACAGCTGGCGAAAACAGCGCTGGAGATGTATTCTGACAGCTCTGATGCGTATCTTATTCTGGCTGAGGAATCGGACAATGAGTCTGATGCACGTGCTTACCTCAAGGCTGGAATCGCTGCTGGCGAACGCGAACTGGGCGAACTGTTTTTTGAGAAGAACAAGGGGGACTTCTGGGGGCTTCATGAGACTCGTCCATATATCCGGATATGCAAAAGCTACGCCGAATCCTGCTGGTTTGGCGGAGATGCCGAAGAAGCGGCACAAATCCTGGAGCATATTTTGGAGCTTAACACGGAAGACAATACCGGAGCGCGTTACCTGCTCGCTGCTGTGTATTTGTACAGCAACCAATTGAAGCAGGCAGAGCAACTGCTGGAGAAGTATGGGAAAGGTGACGCCGCAGCCGCCTTTGCCTATGACCAGATCATTCTGGAGTATAAGAAGAACGGAATCACCTCCCAGCTCAAAATGCTGTACCGTGTGGCCCGGGGTGTGAACAAGCATGTGCCTGACTACCTGCTGGGTTTGAAGCGGCTGCCGCATAACCTCCCTGATTTTGTCGGAATGGGGGATTCCGACGAAGCGATTGAATATGTCATTATGCACTCCCGTCTATGGGCGAATGTGCCGGATCTGCTGAAGTGGATGCTGAAACAATAGAGATAGTAAGAAGGCAATAGAAGTTGGAATTCATTTGATGAATCCAGCTTCTATTAACCTTGATATCTGTGGACTCCGCATCCCGTACAACGTGTGAGAATTTTTTTTAGTGCTATCTTTTTGTGTTAGCCCTTGACTTTAGCACTGCGGTTCATTACAATCAGAAAATAAATTAACTTTAAACGTTATATAATAACTATAGGTGTTATTCAATAATATAACTTGATGATTTGATGACGGGACCAAGTACTCCGTGCCCACATGAACAGAGAGGAATCCCCTGGCTGTAAGGATTCTCTTGATGAGCGGACGAATGACTTCCCCGAGAACAGACGGCGAACACATTAGATTTATATCTGATGATCATTAGCTGGCCTGCGCAGGGCGTGCGTTATACGTAGAGCGGAATGATCTGTGTTTTGATCGGATTGCCTGGAGCAACCCTGCATCATCACACGATCACCTGAACGGCGAAAGTGTCAGGGATTCCGGAATGTGGGTGGTACCACGGGTGAATGTGTAAACACAATCCCTCGTCCCTTTGTTTGCTGTTTATACAGCGACAGGGCGAGGGATTTTTTTATTATACAGAGAAAAATAGATGCTGGAGGGATGAAAGATGGCTTTTCAAAAACCGACTGGAACGCAGGACTTGCTGCCTGGTGTTGTCGAAAAGTGGCAGTTCGTAGAGGAAAAAGCGCGTGATCTGTGTCACCGTTTTAATTACCGCGAGATTCGCACACCGATCTTCGAACAGACTTCTTTATTTGTACGAGGCGTTGGGGAAACAACCGATATTGTTGAAAAAGAAATGTACACCTTCAATGATAAAGGGGACCGCAGCATGACCCTTCGACCAGAGGGTACAGCGGGGGTTGTCCGCGCTTATGTGGAAAATAAAATCTATGGCGAACCGGATGTGAGCAAGCTTTATTACATCGGTCCGATGTTCCGGTACGAACGTCCGCAAGCAGGTCGCCAGCGTCAGTTCCACCAGTTCGGCGTAGAAGCCATCGGAGCCCTTGATCCAGCGATCGATGCTGAAGTTATTGCGCTTGGGTATCAACTGTGTGTAGAACTGGGATTGAAAGATGTCAAAGTCGAAATCAACTCTGTCGGTAACCCAACCAGCCGTGCGGAATATCGCGAAAAATTGCTTGGATTCCTCAGACCAATGAAAGACAGTCTGTGCAAGGACTGCCAATCCCGGATGGAACGTAATCCGCTGCGTGTGCTCGACTGCAAAGTCGATCAGGACAAGTTCATAGGGGCACCGTCCATCTTGGATAGTCTGGATGAAGAGTCCCTGAACCACTTTGCCAAGCTGAAAGAGTATCTGGATGACTTTGGCGTAGATTACGCGGTGAACAATCGTCTGGTACGCGGACTGGATTACTACACCTTGACTGCTTTTGAATTGAAAGCCCAAGGTATTGGCGCGATTGATACAGTCGGCGGTGGCGGTAGATACAACGGTCTCGTTGGAGATATCGGTGGACCTGATCAGCCTGGTATTGGTTTCGGTATCGGTCTGGAGCGTATTCAACTGATTCTGGAACACCAGAACATTGATGTTAGTTCCCTTGCCCCGCTCGATGTATATTTTGTTGCTCTTGGTGAAGCAGCCGATCGTGAAGTCAATCGTCAGCTGTTCAAGCTCCGTCAATCCGGACTGTCCGGTGAACGCGACTATCTCGGTCGCAAGATGAAAGCACAGATGAAATCTGCCGACCGATTCAAAGCCCGTTACACTGCCATTCTTGGTGATGATGAACTGGAGCGCGGCGAGATTGCCCTGAAGTCCATGGATACAGGTGAACAACAAACGGTGAAGCTGGATGATCTTGTTGCCACGGTAAGTGGAAAGTAAGCAGTAACACCATTTGAATAAAATCGTCTTCACGCAACCGCACTGTTGAAAAGCGGGCTCTGCCCGCCCATACAGAACGGAAATTCACATATGAGGAGTTTGGTTATGAAAAGAAGTCATCATTGCGGCGCGTTAACACCCGCACACATCGGTGAAACTGTAACATTGAACGGTTGGGTACAGACCCGCCGTGACCTGGGGGGCGTACTGTTTATCGATCTGCGTGACCGCAGCGGAATTGTACAGGTTGTTTTTAACCCGGCTTACTCTGGCGAAGCATTGCAAATCGCTGACAGAGTACGGAGCGAGTATGTTATCGCGGTAACGGGTAAAGTCGTTAAACGTGACGAAGAGACCGTAAACAAAAACCTGCCTACAGGCGAAATTGAAGTCCAAATTACGGAGATTGAAGTGCTGAACGCAGCCAAAACACCTCCATTCTTCATCGAAGATGGTGTGGAAGTCGACGAGTCCCTTCGATTGAAATATCGTTACCTGGACCTGCGTCGTCCGGAAATGTTCGAAACATTGAAATTGCGTTCCAAAGCATCCAAAGTGTTCCGTGATTATCTGGATGGAGAAGAATTCGTTGAAGTAGAAACACCAATCCTGACGAAGAGCTCCCCGGAAGGTGCGCGTGACTATCTCGTACCAAGCCGTGTGCATGAAGGTGAATTCTTCGCCCTGCCGCAATCCCCGCAAATTTACAAACAATTGCTGATGGTTGGCGGACTTGAGCGTTACTATCAGATCGCCCGTTGTTTCCGTGATGAAGATTTGCGTGCAGACCGTCAACCGGAGTTCACTCAAGTCGACATCGAGACTTCCTTCCTGCAACAGGATGACCTGCTGCCAATGATGGAAGAGCTGATGGCCAAATTGCTGCGTGAGACGAAAGGTATTGAGCTGGAGCTGCCGTTCCAACGGATTACGTATGCAGATGCCATGGGTAAATACGGTTCGGACAAACCGGATCTGCGTTTTGGCATGGAACTGGTTGAAATGAACGATATCGTAGCAAACAGTGGTGTGAAAGTATTTGCTTCTGTCATTGAAAAAGGTGGAGAAGTGAAAGTTCTGAACGCTAAAGGCTGTGGCACATGGAGTCGTAAAGAAATCGATGACCTCGGTCCATTCGCAGCGCGTTACGGCGCAAAAGGTTTGGCATGGATTCAAGTGAAAGACGGCGAGTTCAAAGGACCAATCGTGAAGTTCTTTACACCGGAAGAGATCGAAGCAGTCAAAGAACGTACTGGCGCTGAAGAAGGCGACTTGCTGCTCTTCTCTGCTGACACCAAAAAAGTGGTTGCAGATGTACTGGGCGCGCTTCGTCTGAAAATCGGTCGTCAACTGGGCCTGATCGATGACAGCAAATTCAAATTTGCATGGGTTGTTGACTTCCCATTGCTCGGGTACGATGAAGATGCCAAACGTTATGTAGCAGAGCACCACCCATTCACACGTCCTAAAGACGAAGATGTACATCTGTTTGACACAGATCCGGGTGCGATTCGCGCTCAAGCCTATGACCTTGTTCTGAATGGTTATGAAGTGGGCGGCGGTTCAATGCGTATCTATAAACGTGATGTTCAAGAAAAAATGTTCTCTGCCCTGGGACTCTCTCCGGAAGTAGCCAACGAGAAATTCGGTTATCTGCTCGAAGCATTCGAATACGGAACGCCACCACACGGCGGAATCGCTTTTGGTCTCGACCGTCTGGTAATGCTGCTGGCAGGACGTACGAATCTGCGTGAAACGATTGCCTTCCCGAAAACGGCAAGTGCAACGGATCTGCTCATGAATGCACCTTCTGAAGTGGATAACTCCCAATTGGAACAACTTCACATCCGTGTAGCCCGTAAACCGGTGGCGGAAAAGAAATAAAGGAGGCATCGATTCTCAATGCTCCATCAATTTTCAAGAACAGAACTGGCAATCGGACCTGAAGGTCTGAACGCCTTGAAAAATAGTACAGTAGCTGTGCTCGGCATCGGCGGCGTGGGCGGTATTGCAGTGGAAGCCCTCGCCCGCAGCGGTGTTGGCCGTATCATTCTGATTGATAAAGACGTGGTGGACATCACGAACATCAATCGTCAGATTCATGCTTTGACAACGACCGTGGGTCAGAAAAAAGCAGATTTGATGGTGGAACGGGTGAAGCTCATCAATCCAGAGTGTGACGCAATTGCACTGAATATGTTTTACACGGAAGAGACGTATGAGGAATTGTTCAAGTATGAGCTGGATTATGTGTTGGATGCTTCCGACACGATCATTTACAAAATCCACCTCATCAAGGAATGCCTCAAACGGAAGATTCCGGTCATTTCCAGCATGGGTGCGGCAAACAAAATGGACCCGACAAAATTCCAGGTTGCGGATATTTCGAAAACGACCATGGACCCGATTGCTCGTGTTGTCCGTACGACACTTCGCAAAGACGGTATTAAAAAAGGTGTGAAAGTGGTCTTTTCAACCGAAAAGCCGCTCAAACCACGCGAAGATGTAACACAGAAAATTGTACCTGAAAATGCGCCGGAAATTCGCAAGGCCAAACAGCCACCAGCGAGTAACGCCTTTGTTCCTCCGGTAGCCGGACTGATCATGGTCAGTGTTGCTGTCAAGGAACTGATTGAAATTGCAGAGAACAAGCAGCAGTAATTTGCTGTAAGGGAAAAGCGTAGATGCCGACAAGGTGTCTGCGCTTTTTTTGAATGCGCAAAACCCTAACCAATGTCAGGGTTACGTGATGTACTTCGATCCCAAAAACGTGTATGATATGTGGTGCTGCACGAAAAGATGATTAATACATAGAGAAATCGCAGCTATATAAGATGAATATAAGATTTACACAAGAACGAAGAGGACAGAAAAAACCTGGAGAAGTGAAGCGTTCGCCTAAAAGCTTTCTGAAAGAAAGCTGCATCGGAAGCATACGCTTATCACCGGATTTAACTTTAAAAACATAAATCTAAAAATCTGGGGATAACAGCAATCGGAAGGTTGTTCTGTCCGCGCAGTGGTAGGGTGTAAATACATTTGTTCGGCTTATATAGAGAGAGGGGAACGGAACGAATGAAACAAGGATGGATGGCCAGACGACTTGGCCTGGAGCCGGGAGACCAGTGGAAGAAGGAAATTATGGCGGGGGCCATTTCCTATTTTGCCGTGGTGTATATCGTGATGGTCAATGCAACAATTCTGGCGGATGCCGGAATGCCGCTGCAGGCAGCTATGGTGGGCACACTTCTGACGTCCATTGCAGGTTGTTTGCTGATGGCATTTGGCGGTAAATCACCGATTATCGTTGTACCTGGCATGGGCATCAATGCATTTTTCACTTACACACTCGTACATTCGATGAAATTGAGCTGGCAGGAAGCCTTGGCGGTTGTATCGGTCACAGGTGTGCTATTTTCGGTCGTGACGTTTACATCGTTATATAAAATGATCAGTGAGGCCATTCCCAAAAACCTGCAGCATGGCATTACTGTCGGAATTGGTCTATTCCTGACGTTTATCGGTTTGCAAAAAAGCGGAATCGTCATCGCACATCAGACGACGTTTGTAGCCATTGGGCATTTTAACGACCCTGGAGTAATTACTGCTTGTGTTACACTTGTGCTTGCATTGATTCTATTTATACGAAATGTACAGGGTGGGCTTCTGATCAGTATTCTGGCGGGAACAGGACTGGCTTATGTGCTTGGGGCCGTAAAACCGGGTGACCCCGTGTCTGCCGCAGAAGCATTGCATCAATATGGCGGTTTGTTCGCTGAGCTTTCCTTCGCAAACCTGGTGGACTTGTCGTTCTGGATTGCTGTATTTCTGTTGCTGCTGATTGTTGTATTTGAAAATATCGGGCTGATTACGGCCCAGACTCATTTGATTGGTCGCCCCGAAAGATTCAAAGGCAGCTTGCGAGCCTTGTCAATTTCGAATATTTTTGCCGGGATCTTTGGAAGCAGCCCTACTGTAGCTGCGGCTGAGACAACAGCGGGTATAGCTGCAGGCGGGCGCTCAGGCTTGACTCCACTGGTTACCGCAGTGCTATTCGGTGCAACATTCTTCTTTATTCCACTGCTGGGTTATATCCCGGACAGTGCCATCGCTCCCATTTTGATCATTATAGGCGGATTGATGGTACAGGATGTGAAGGACATGGATTTCCGTGATTTTACGGAGGCTTTCCCGGCTTTTCTGATCATGGTCATGATTCCATTTACATATAGCATCGTCGACGGTATGGCATTTGGATTCATTGCGTATCCCGTAGCGAAGCTGGCGGTGGGTCAGGGTAAGCAGGTGCCTAAAGTCATGTATGGCATTGCCATTCTGTTTTTGGCCAATTTTGTTCTGCACGGGATATTGTAAAAGATAGGAAACGTTATGTTAACTCATACGTATGATCTCTGGTGAACATCGGGAGAACGGGGGAACGTGAATGGAAGAGCAACAACAAGCGGGTCAAGCTGAACCGAAAGTAGGGAAAAAAGGATTCAGGGATTTTGTGAAGCTGATTGCTGCCACAAATCCACCGAAGCTTATTCTGATTATAGCGTTAATCCTGACACTCATTCAGACGACAGCTGGCCTGATTGTCCCGCTGATGACCAAAGGCCTGATTGATGGGCTGACGATGTCCGCGCTGAACAAGTCCGTTATTTTTCTGCTGCTGGGAGCATTCGTTATTCAGGCCATTGCTTCAGGCATCAGCATCTACATGTTGAACTATGCAGGCCAGCGCGTAGTTGCGACATTGCGAACGAAGCTGTGGAACAAAGTATTATCCTTGCCGATGCCATATTTCGACCGAAATCGTACGGGTGATACGATGAGTCGAATTACGAATGATACGAGTCAGATTATGACGCTAATTGCGGATTATCTCGTTTCTTTTGTATCCAATATCGTTGCGGTTGTGGGCGGGGTAGCGTTGCTTTTCTATCTGGATTGGGTCATGTCTCTTATTATCCTGAGTCTGGTCCCGCTAACGCTGCTGATTCTGTTACCTGTCGGACGTAAAATGTACAAAATCTCCAAAAAGCAGCAGGACGAAATGGCGGGCCTTACTTCCGTACTCAGCCAAGTCATTGGCGAGATTCGTTTAGTGAAAGCTTATGGTACGGAGAAACAGGAGGCAGAAGCAGGCGATTCCCGCATTGGCAAGATGTTTGCTTTTGGACTACAGGAAGCTCGGATTTTGGCGTTGATTGGTCCACTCTTTACATTTGTCATGACGGCTGTGCTGGTTGTAATTCTGGGTGTTGGCGGCATGCGGGTGGCTTCGGGGTTGCTGTCTCCGGGGGAACTGGTTGCCTTCATTCTGCTGTTGTTCCAGGTCATTATGCCGATGGGGCAATTTACGACACTGTATTCACGTTTGCAAAAGGTTGTCGGTGCGACAGAACGCATTCAGGCTATTCTGGCTCATGAAGAAGAACCGCGTCATAGCACAGCAATTGCTCCCAAGGGCAATGAGACGATTACATTTAACAACCTGCACTTCTCTTATGTAACAGGGGAAGAGGTACTGCATGGGATTAATCTGACCGTTCCTGCCCGTAAAGTGACGGCTATTGTAGGCCCAAGCGGCAGCGGGAAATCAACGCTGTTCTCTCTGCTGGAGCAGTTCTATCTTCCGGGGTCGGGCAGTATATCATATGGTGGACAAGCCATCACGGATTATTCGTTGGCTTCCTGGCGCAGCAAGATTGGATATGTCTCTCAGGAAAGCCCACTGATGGCAGGTACAATTAAGGAAAATATGACATACGGATTGGGCCGTGAGGCAAGTATGGACGAAATTCGACATGCGGCAGAGATGGCGTATTCCTCCGCTTTTATTGATAAGCTGCCTCAGGGCTATGATACGGAAGTGGGAGAACGCGGGATTAAGCTCTCCGGTGGCCAACGCCAACGGATCGCTATTGCTCGTGCACTGCTGCGCAGCCCTGATATTCTGATGCTGGATGAAGCGACGTCCAGTCTGGACAGCACCTCTGAACATGAAGTGCAGCAAGCCCTGTCCAATCTGATGGAAGGACGAACCACGGTTGTCATTGCACACCGATTGTCCACTGTCGTCGACTCTGATCAGATTGTTGTTCTGGAACAGGGCCATGTGACGGGAACCGGAACACATGCGGAGCTGATCAGTACACATCAAGTATATCGAGAGCTGGCTCAGAAGCAGTTTGTGGCACAGGATGGTAAGTCGGATTTGGAGTCGGAGTAATGAAAAGGATGACCGTTGTTCATCTGTTCTTTGCGAACAGGAGCAGCGGTTTCTTTCATTTTGCTATCCGGGTTACTGTAGCTTTTTGTACATCAATATGATATAGTGGGTATCCTTTTGTGTCGTCAGTGATTGGCTATGCAGAACAAACATATTCTTAGGAGGTAACTGAAACATGTCAGACAGCTTTCAAAGTGCCTATCAAGAAGAAGAGTACAGGTTAGAGCGAACGATGAAGGAAGTGGACAGCCAGCTGGAACGGTTGCACAATATTCCGGTGTACACCGGCCACGACTTCACAGAACAAGTGCTGGAAGCCGGACGCGAAGAGCGCCGCACCGCCTTGTCCAAGAGCGCGCAGCAACCCTATTTTGGACGCTTGGATTTCGAAGAAGAGGGCAGTGGTGCACGGAAACCGCTGTATATTGGCAAAATCGGCGTAGACCGCGAAGAGGTGGGAGAGCATCCGCTCGTCATCGATTGGCGTGCTCCTGTCGCAAGCCTGTTTTACTCATTTACAGGAGGGGAAGCCTCCGCAACGTATGAAGCCCCGGAGGGACTCATTGAGGGCCTGGTTTATCTGAAACGAAACGTGGTCATTCGACAGCGTATCTTGGAACGTGTGGCAGATACGTACAATCGGGACAGCGACCAGCCAGCCGTATCGGATGAATTCCTCGTGTATCGACTGGGAGAGAACAAGGACAACAAGCTCCGCGATATCGTATCTACCATTCAGGCAGAGCAGGATCAGATTATTCGTGCGGCAAGAAACACCGCATTGATCATTCAGGGTGTGGCCGGTTCTGGAAAAACAACCGTGGCCCTGCATCGACTTGCCTTCCTGCTGTATCAATACAAGGAGCAGGTATCTGCGGAGAAGATGGTTATTTTTGCACCCAACCACATGTTCCTGGATTACATATCAGATGTACTTCCAGAGCTCGGTGTAGGGGATATTCAGCAGCGTACATTCCCGGATTGGGCAATGAACCTGCTGGGACTGGACCAGCCTTTGGCGGATACGTCGGAGACATTGAACACCTGGTTTGAAACCCCGGATGCACGTCCTGAACTCAATGATGATGTGCCTGGGCGGTATAAAGGCTCGATCCGTTTTATGGAGTTAATTCGCGAGTGGCTGTCCGGGATGGAAGAGGAGTCCGTACCCGATATGGACTTCAGTCCATGGGATGGCGCGGTGCTCCGTAAAGCCGAAATTGAGAACTGGTTCGGGGAAGAATACAAACATTATCCGCTGGCGAAACGGAAAGAGCGGGTCATGGCGCGTATTCACCGCTGGATTGAGATGGAGCTCAAGAAGCCTTCCCCGGAAGCCGTCCGCAAAGAGCGTAAAAAGAAAGCGGCAACCCGTGAGAAAGCCTACGCCAAAAAATGGCCTCAATATGAACCGCTTACGCTGTACAAACAGCTGTTCAAGGTCGTTAAAGGTGGATCGGTACCTGCTTCGCTGAGCGCTCTTATCCCCAAATTGGTGATGAAGCAAACGGCAGCAGATCTGAAGCAGGATATTATCCGTGAAGAGGATTTGCCTGCATTGGTGTACATTCATACCTTGGTTCATGATATTGAAGGTTCAGAGCGGTTCGATCACATCGTCATTGATGAAGCACAAGACTTTTCTCCTTTTCATGTGGCATTATTGGATCAGTTCGTCAAAGGACATTCCTTCACCATACTGGGCGATCTGTCCCAAGGTATTCATGAGTACCGTGGTGTTCATGCGTGGGACGAGATGAGTTCGCTGTTCCCCGAGGAACAGAATGCTTATTTTGCATTGACCCGGAGTTATCGCTCGACAATGGAAATTATAGATTATGCTAATACGATTCTGGAGCGGGGCGTCAAGAGCGGGATTACGGCGATTCCTGTATTCCGGAGTGGTGATCCTGTACGGACATTGTCCTATGGGGAAAAAGGACGTACAGCAAGCCTCGAACAGGCTTTGAAGCTGTTGACAGTCAAAGACTATCGCACCGTCTCCATTCTGACCCGTACCCTGCATGAGGCAAAGGAGCTTCATCATGAACTCCAGGCAGCAGGCTGGGAGCTGAACTTGATTGACGGCGGCAAAAAACAGTACACAGGCGGACACTCCGTTTTACCTGTCTATTTGTCAAAAGGGTTGGAGTTTGATGCCGTTATCGTAGCGGACGCAGATGAGAAACACTATTTGCCTAATGCGGGTGATGCGAAGCTGTTATACGTTGGCTGTACACGGGCATTGCACGAATTGTGGTTATTTCACGCTGGCCCATTGCCTGACTATGCTGCTGCAACTCACAATTCGGAAGGCGAGTCCGTTGCCATTCAGGGTTGGCCTGACAGCGAGTCAGAGTGAATTCTTGTTTGTTGAACATCGTATTCATATGGAAAGAGCATGGCGCTGTTCAAGCACCATGCTCTTTTGTACGTTATCATCAGAGGTGTGTTATTCACGAAGTATATTTGCAATCTGGTAGTTGATCTTTTACTGGAGTTAACTTGCAGGTGTTCGTTGGGGCAAACTCGGTGTATCCAAGGTTGAATTATGCCTGTTGGGATGACGGTTAACCAGGAAAATGCCCAGACAGATCATTACTCCACCTGCACCGACGATCCAGCCGACATGCTCTTCCAGCAAGACAAAGCTCGACAGCAGTCCAAACAGCGGTGCCAGAAAAAGAAAGGAACTGGTTTTGGCTGGATCTGTGTTTTGCAGCAAATAAAACCAAAGTGTGAACTGAATGATGGAACAGAAAATCGTCAGCCATACCAGGACAACGATAGACGTTGTATTTACGATAAAATGAGGCTGCTCTGTAAAAACGCTCAGTAAGAGCAGTACGACGCCTCCAGCAAGCATTTGATAAGCGGTAAGCACAAATGTATCATGAGCAGCCCCCCAGCGCTTAATAAGCAACGTGGATACAGCAAAGGATATAGCACCACCAAACCCAATCCCTGTCCCAGGATTCAAGCTGAGATGCATTCCAAAGGTCAACGCCACTCCGACAAATCCGAGAATTACACCGGTCCATTGGCTAAAACGATAGGACACACCGTATAATGCAGCACTCAGGATGATGACAAGCAAAGGATTTGTAAACGTGATAATGGCGGACTCTCCCGAACTGATCCAGTTCATGCTGTAGTAGGCACAGCCCATCACGCCCGCCGACTGGAACAGACCTATTACACCGATTTGTATCCAGTGTTTCCAACCGACAGGCAAGGGGCGTTTTCTGATGATCCAGGCAAGTAATGCTCCAGCCAATATATAGCGAAGTCCCATTAACAAAAAGGGAGGAGCATACATCATACCGATTTTGCCTACAGGAAACGAGGTTCCCATGATGAGAGTGGTTACGATGATCAGGAACGTATATTTTAGAGACTTCATCAGGTTTCCTTCCTCCCTTTGGTTTCCCGTGCTCATAACGTCTGACCGCTATCTACTGTAATCCATTGTCCGGTCATGGACGGTTGCTCCAGCGCGGTGCATATCATATGTGCGATGTCTTCGCTTGCGGCTATTCGCTGTAACAATAACGTACCACCCAGACGATTCATCTGTTCTTCCTTTCCTGCCCACCAGCGGGTCGCAACTGCACCCGGAATGATGGCGTTAACCCGTATATCGGGAGAAAGCGCATGTGCTAATGATTTCGTTAACCCATGTACTGCTGCTTTGGAAACGGCGTAGGGAAGGGAGGACCCTGATCCTGTGCTGCCAGCTATGCTGCCGAGGTTAACGATTGCGCCTTGACCAACCTGCTGCATTCCCTTCGCTACAGCCCGTGCGGTGTAAAACATGCCTTTAACATTGACGTCATATAGTTCATTCCATATGTCATCCGTTACAGCTTCCAGATCTTTCATTGGGATATGATGCGTGATACTGGCGTTATTAACGAGTGCAGTTACAGGTCCAACTTGTTCAGTGACAGAGGCCACCATCTGGCGAACCTCGACATCGGAGCCCACATTGGCCCGAATGGCAAAAGCATGGCCTCCCGCATCCAGAATATGTTGAACTGTCTCTTCAGCCTCATCCTGGGAACGGGAGTAATTGACGGCAACGGTAGCTCCACGATTAGCTAGCAATATACTGGTAGCTCGACCTATGCCCGTCCCCCCTCCAGTAACCAAAGCTACGGTGTTCTTCCAGTTCATCATCATTAACACTCCTTAAGTGAACTCAGCGAAAGTAAGTTGCTGTGTTCTGATATACCCCGATTGTAGCTCGAAGTAGCTATACTGTATAATGATTGTTAATGGATTGGATATCATTTTAAATGATGTCTGACTGATAAAGGTCAGCGTTGGGAGGTTCATTCAATGGAGAGCGGCGATTTAAGGATATTTCAATGTGTGGCACAAGAAGGAAATCTGACCCGAGCTGCGGAGCGCCTCGGTTACGTGCAGTCCAATGTCACAGCAAGGATACGACATCTGGAATCCGAAGTAGGGACACTGCTGTTTATTCGTCATAATCGGGGAATGACATTATCTCCGGCAGGTGAGATGCTGCTGACATATGCAGATAAAATTATTGGCCTGCTTGATGAGGCTGGAAAAGCGCTCAGCTCTACAAGTGTGCCAGCTGGCCCGCTGCGCATCGGCTCCACGCAGACTGCTGCAGCGGTTCGGTTGCCTGAGCTTTTTGCAAAATATTATAAACTGCATCCGGCGGTCTCCTTATCATTGACTACGGGGAACTCCCAAGTGCTTATGGATCAGGTTATTGGGTATGAATTGGAAGGGGCTTTTATCGGTTGTTCCTGTGATCACCCCGATATTGCTTCTACTCCCGTATTTGATGAAGAACTATATGTGGTCTCCTCCGGTATGGGACCGGAAGACGAAGAGCTCACCAGTAAACCGATTCTGGTCTACAGCATGGGTTGTTCATATCGTCAGGTTTTGGAGGAATGGTTGTCGGTTAGCGGCGTAACCCGTCCGATCATTATGGAATTTGGAACCCTTGAAGCGATTATTAGCGGGGTCACCTCCGGCATGGGAATTTCACTGTTACCTGAGATCGTCATTCGGCGCCAGATCGAAAGTGGAACACTGCGAAAGTACACTCTCCCCGCAGGCATGAATCGGATGATGACTCATTTTATTACGCGCAAGGATGCCTTTGTCAGCAGTGCTCTTGGCGCATTTATGGGTATGATGCCTCAGGAGTATGATATGATAGAGAATAGAGATTAATCAGGATTTTGGTAAGGATCAAGTAAAGGCAATCCGTTAAGGAAGTGATGAGCAATGGATTTATTTTCGTTTCAGCAGGATTCAGAACCTCAAGCAAGACTGCTCGCTGACCGCATGCGGCCAGAGCGGCTTGATGAATATATTGGGCAAGAGCACATTATAGGACCGGGGAAATTGCTTCGGCGCGCCATTGAAGCCGATCAGATCTCGTCCATTTTGCTTTACGGTCCTCCGGGATGTGGCAAGACGACCCTCGCACATATTATTTCCCAGCATACGCAGGGACAGTTCGTTCGTCTGAATGCGGTGGATGCCTCGGTTAAAGATGTACGTGAAGTTATTGAGCAGGCACAGACGAACAAGCAGTTGTACGGAACAAAAACCATTTTGTTCCTGGATGAGGTACACCGCTTTAATAGTTCACGTCAGGATGCATTGCTGCCTGCAGTAGAGAAGGGCACGATCATTTTTATCGGCGCTACGACAGAGAATCCCTTTCATTATGTGAATGGGGCCTTGATGAGCCGTTCTACGCTGTTTCAGCTGGAGTCTTTGAACAAAGAGCACTCCCTGATTGCGATGCGCCGGGCACTGGCAGATGCCGATAAAGGTTTGGGATTCATGGACCTGCAGGCTGACGACGAGGCATTAGAGCATATTGCGACGATGGCCAATGGCGATATTCGGCGTGCGCTGAACGCTTTGGAACTGGCTGCACTGACTACACCGCCAGAGAAGGACGGCTCCATTCACATCACGCTCGATGTAGCGGAAGAGTCTATTCGTCGTCCGATTGTGAAGGCAGATGAATCGACACAATATGATGTATTGTCAGCATTTCACAAAAGCATTCGGGGTTCCAGTGATGCGGCTCTGTTCTGGTTTTTGTATGCGGTGGAAAAGCTGGGCATGGACCCGATGACGTTTATACGTCGTCTGATTGCAGCGAGCAGTGAAGATATTGGACTTGCGAATCCGCAAGCGATGACCCAGGCCATCGGGGCGCTGGATGCTTATCGCAATAATGGCTGGCCTGAAGCCAAGCTGAATATTGCCCAAGCGATTCTGTTTGCTGTTGAAAGTCCGAAGTCCAATGCGGTGTACACTGCGATCTCAAAAGCGATGAATGCCATTGATGAGGTGAAATCTGCTGAGGTCCCTCTTCATCTGCGGGATACCCATTATTCCGGTGCAGTGAAGCTTGGACATGAGGGCTATCAATACCCGCACAATTATCCGGGCCATTACGTGAAGCAGGAATACTTACCGAAGCAGCTTTCGCGTCGTGTATTTTATGAAGCAACGGAACAAGGCAATGAATCCAAGATTCGTCTAAACCAGCAGCGGCGCAGAGAGCTTTAAGATCGATGAACCGGGAGAGGCTTGAACGATGAAAGAAATTTTCTATATTGGAATCGGTGGGATCTTGGGTACGTTGTGCCGATCCGAACGTAGGTAAACGATCTTGGGAAAGGGTTAAACGCTGAATAGTAAAAAAAGGTGCCTTGCTGTAGCTACACCCAGTTTATCTACATTATCCATAACTTTCTCCATTTCACTTGATGAGAGATGTGCACCGAACAGGCGTTTAACATCCATTGGCTTACCGCTACTATCATAATTAGTCACAATCTTTTCTGGATGGGCTACTTGTCCTATTAGGCCAGTTGACTCCCAAACTCCTTGGGAGTCAGTTGAACCATAACCCTTTTATCAAAACGCATTTTTTTTATATTTTAGCAAATGAAGTATGTTAATTTATCGATGTTGTGAAGGAATATTCTTAACGGAGTTTAGTCTAATAAAAAGTTCATTTTAAAAGGAATCGCGGTTGGCGATTCCTAAGATTATTATTTATTTGCTGCGTTTATGGTACTAAGTGAATTGTTAAGTGCTGTTTTGCACTTGTTTACATCAGGATTCGATGAACGACCTGCTGCTAATACAACATCAATTGTTCCATCAATTTTCGTCCATGTAGTGCCATCAATTTTTCGAAGCTTAGGTTCTTGTGTATCCCATTGATGTTCTAATTCATCTGCCCCTTTTTTTTCTGTAGCAAAGTCGTTTTTATTTACAGCGTTTAGCATATCATTTTCAATTTTAACAAAATCGTTTAATTCACCTCCTAACGTAACTTGCTCAGCAGCACCTTGTGATGCAATATAATTACTGAGCCAGTTATAACCGCCTATACCAACAACTAAGAAAATTACGAGTACACCAATCGTTTGTGTTAGCACATGTTTCTTATTTGCATTACTTTGATTTGTTTCCGCTGTATCACTTTTAGCATTTGTATCCATTTTTGAAACGGAAAGGAAAACGATGATCGCTAAAATAGCGATAAGAAAAATGACACTCGTAACGGTTGTCCCGAGTCCTAATCCGCCATTTACTTTTGGTTGAGATAGGTAATCTCCAAGTGACGCTCCAAGAGGACGAGTTAAAATATATGCAATCCAGAAAGCTAATACCCCGTCAAGTTTCAAAAATTTATAAGCTAAGAACACAAGAGCAATAATAATAACAACGCCTATCCCTGTGTTAAGATAACCAAAACCAAGTTGTTCTGAATATAAATCGCCGACGGCTGTTCCAAGTGCAAAGGTGAAAAGGATCGTAAGCCAGTAGTAAACTTCTCTTTTTATAGTAAAAATCGAGTGGATTGATAGTGTTTTTTCACTAAGATACCAAAATAAAAAGGTCAGTCCTAGTAACACCGAGAAAACAGCTGTACTAACCTCAAGTGGTATGCTCATATTATCTGTCAAATTATCCGTTACCAGTGTTCCAAATACACTTATAAGAACTACAGTTACCCAGTAAATGGCTGGAACATACTTGTTTGCTTTAAGTTGAAAAAACAATGCAATAAAAAACGCAACTCCCATAATAATGGTAGTAAGAGTTAAACCAAGTCCAATGTTGAAATTGATGAAGTCAGCAAATGTTTCACCAACAGTGGTACATAAAATTTTGATGATCCAAAAGAAAATCGTCACTTGTGGCACTTTGTTAAGTAAAATTATCATTTTATTTTGGTTTTCTTGCATATATAATTTCCTTTCTTTAAAGTGGTTTCCCACAACTTTATTATATTTCATTCACTAATAAGGAAGTCTGCGTTGTTTCTCCCACACTGGTTGCCATAGCCCCGATCAAAAGCACCTTCATCATCAGCGTCGTTACGGTCAGGCCAAGATTGAGGTTTTGGATCAGCAAGTCCGCTGCCGTCTCCCCAACGGTCGTTGCCAAGATTTTAATGATCCCAAAAAAGATGGTGACTTGCGAGACTTTGTTTAACATCCGTCTTCCCGGGCTCATGGGCGGCTGGATCAAGCCCTCCTGATTATGCGTCTACTACTCCATTTGCCGATCCTCCTTTATCGTCATAGAAACCACCGGCATCAGCTGCTCATACTGTCCATGTTGATTCGGTTTTGTCCATTAGTGTAACAGCTGAAAATGAGAATTTTCTGTGAAAGTGACCCATCTCAACCGAAGCTACGCAGTAAGCGTTGGATAAAATTACTGATCAAGCGTGAATTCGCCCTGTTGGCCGTGTTTATGAAGCATCCAAACCTTGTCCAAACGAGAGATATGCTGCTCGACTTGGTATGGGGCTACGATTCGCTGGTGGAAAGGAATGTGGTCGATGTGTACATCCGGTATTTGAAGAATAAGCTGGATGTTCCCGGCAAGGATATTTCATGTCAGCAAAATTAAGGTCGAGTCTTAGCAAAGATCCTGGCCGGAACTGGCTTTAAAATAAATTGCCGCGCTAATTTGTTGTGTCCATAGGAGGGAACAAGCATGCTTACCCGTCTTCCTAATTCTTTTGCGATGGCTCTTGAACTTTGACCTTGCCGATGGAGGATTTCTAGCTTGCTGCGCTCAATTATGCTAAGATGTGTGTAGCTTATGGTGGATTCTCCTTGTGTGAATATGGTGTAAGGAACCTTCATTCTACACGAATCCGGCCATGGGTCCTTTTTTATTTATTTTCAGTAGGTGTCGCACTTCATATTACAATCCGTCATTAATTTAAATCTAGGAGATATTAATTTTCACCAAATCCTATATAAGACAGAGAATCCCTTTCATTATGTGAATGGAGCCTTGATGAGCCGTTCTACGCTGTTTCAGCTGGAGTCTTTGAACAAAGAGCACTCCCTGATTGCGATGCGCCGGGCACTGGCGGATGCGGATAAAGGTTTGGGATTCATGGATCTGCAGGCTGACGACGAGGCATTTGAGCATATTACGACGATGGCGAATGGCGATATTCGGCGTGCGCTGAACGCGTTGGAACTGGCTGCACTGACTACACCGCCAGAGAAGGACGGCTCCATTCACATCACGCTCGATGTGGCTGAAGAGTCTATTCGTCGTCCGATTGTGAAGGCGGATGAATCGACTCAATATGATGTATTATCGGCATTTCACAAAAGCATTCGGGGTTCCAGTGATGCGGCACTGTTCTGGTTTTTGTATGCGGTGGAAAAGTTGGGCATGGACCCGATGACGTTTATACGTCGTCTGATTGCAGCGAGCAGTGAAGATATTGGACTTGCGAATCCGCAAGCGATGACCCAGGCGATTGGAGCGCTAGATGCTTATCGCAATAATGGCTGGCCTGAAGCCAAGCTGAACATTGCCCAAGCGATTCTGTTTGCTGTTGAAAGTCCGAAGTCCAATGCGGTGTACACTGCGATCTCGAAAGCGATGAATGCCATTGATGAGGTGAAATCTGCTGAGGTCCCTCTTCATTTGAGGGTTACTCATTATTCCGGTGCAGTAAAGCTTGGACATGAGGGCTATCAATACCCGCATAATTATCCGGGCCATTATGTGAAGCAGGAATATTTGCCGAAACAGCTCTCACGCCGCATTTCTATGAAGCAACGGAACAAGGTAATGAATCCAAGATTCGTCTAAACCAGCAGCGGCGCAGAGAGCTGTAAGATCGATGAACCGGGAGAGGCTTGAACGATGAAAGAAATTTTCTATATTGGAATCGGTGGCATTATAGGTACGTTGTGCCGATATGGGATTCAATTATGGATGCCAGTAACAAATGAAGGCTTCCCTTGGGCAGTGCTGCTGATTAATGCCATCGGGAGTCTGTTTTTGGGTTGGTTCTTCACCATAGCTGTTCCAGGCAAAATAACGCCTCAACTTCGTCTAGCGATTGGGACGGGGTTTACGGGCGCATTCACCACATTCTCCACGTTTACGTTGGATATTGTCCATTTATCTGAGGAAGGAATGTGGGTGAAGGCTGTTGTATACCTCGTTGTGAGTTTACTTGTAGGGTTATTGCTGTGTGCATTGGGAATGAAGCTTGGACAGCGAATGTTGGGTAAACCAACGCAGGATGGTGTTGCACCATGATCATCTGGATTGGTCTTGCAGGGATGCTGGGAGCAGTGCTCCGCTATAGTTTGGGTAGATGGATATCCGGTTCGCTCGGAACGGCCTTCCCATGGGGGACATGGGTCATTAATATCAGTGGTTCATTGTTACTTGGATTGCTCTATGGCTGGCATCAGTCAGCCTCGATTTCGGACGGAATCTGGGTGATATGGGGGACTGGATTTTGCGGAGCGTATACCACATTCTCTACATTTGGATATGAGACCCTCGGTCTGCTGGGGCAGGAACGTTACTCAAGAGCAGTTGTATACGTCATCAGTTCGGTACTGCTGGGGGTTGCGGCTTCTTTTGCAGGCGTGTGGCTGGCTGCATAATTGAATAAAATTATTTTTTTTGCAGGAAAAAGAAGGAAAAAAGCCATCCGTCATGGTATACATGAAAGATGGCTTTTGTTATAGGAATACAGGGTATTGTGCAAAATGCATATGGGATAGGTTCATTTCTATTATTGAATCTATTGCAGCGCTGGTACAGGCACTTTTTGAACCTGATCAATCGTTCCACCGCCGAGACACACATCTCCATCATAAAACACAACAGCTTGACCAGGCGTAATCGCTTTTTGCTGTTGGTCAAATTGTACATCCACGCTGCCATCTTCCTGCCATGTCAGGGTTACACCCTGATCCGGCTGACGATAGCGGAATTTGGCGGTACAACGGAGGGGCACGTTAGGCATATGTGCTGAACCTGCGATCCAGTTTACACCCGTTGCAGTCAGACCGGTTGAATACAGACTTGCATGTGCATCGCCTTGAACAACAAGCAGCTGATTTTTCTCCAGATCCTTGTCTGCCACGAACCAGGGTTCACCATTACCGGAACCGCCAATGCCGAGACCTTGACGCTGTCCAAGCGTATAGTACATCAGACCGTCATGACGGCCCTTCACTTCTCCGGTTGCAATATCAACCATGTCTCCGCCTTTGGCAGGAAGATAGTTGCTCAGGAACTCTTTGAAGTTGCGCTCGCCGATGAAGCAGACACCTGTGCTATCTTTTTTCTTCGCGGTGTACAGGCCAGCCGCTTCTGCAATCTTGCGCACTTCCGGTTTCGGAAGATGACCAATCGGGAACATGGCTTTGGACAGCTGGTTCTGATTCAGTGCATTGAGGAAGTACGTTTGGTCTTTGTTACTGTCGACACCGCGCAGCAGTTTGAACGTTCCATCTTCTTCAATGAGGCGAGCATAGTGGCCTGTAGCCACATAATCAGCGCCGAGATCCAGTGCTTTGTTCAGGAATTCGCCGAATTTAATCTCGCGATTACACATGACATCCGGATTCGGAGTCCGACCCGACTTATATTCATCAAGGAAATAGGAAAATACTTTATCAAAGTACTCTTTCTCGAAGTTGACAGTGTAGTAAGGAATGCCGATCTGTTCGCAAACCCGGCGTACGTCCTCTGAATCCTCTTCAGCGGTACAGTGGCCGAACTCGTCCGTGTCATCCCAGTTTTTCATGAAAATGCCGATGACATCGTAACCCTGCTCCTTCAGCAGCAGTGCGGTGACGGAAGAATCGACACCTCCGGACATGCCAACGACGACCCGTGTATTTTCAATTGTTTTGGACATCGTTATCACCATTTCTCTATATAAATGTGTTTCGTTTCTATTCTAGCATAACCGGACTCAAGTTACGATACACCCGGCCAATTTTGGATAGTGTCCACCACAGGCGTACATTTTCTGAATTTCGTCAATCTTTCTTTTCCATAAAGCATGCAGATATGTTAACATTAGCTGAGGGTTATGATCGGAATACGGAGGATTAGAGGGACTAGGCCTGTATTTTTAATATCCCCCTGTGGCGGATCCTGGAATCCTGGAAAGACAGGCTTGGGCCACAGCCTGTAATTTATGTTTCACAACTTGTTTTTTCGAAAATTGAAAGAGGTGACTCCTTTGAAAATATCGACAAAGGGCCGTTATGGGCTCACAATCATGATGGAGCTGGCAGCCAGAACAGGCGAAGGCCCTACATCTTTGAAAAGTATTGCCGAGCGCAATCAGCTCTCGGAGCATTATCTGGAGCAATTGATTGCTCCCCTGCGTAATGCAGGACTGGTCAAAAGTATCCGTGGCGCCTACGGCGGTTATATTCTGGCAGGCGATCCGGCTACCGTAACGGCAGGGGATGTTATTCGTGTACTGGAAGGTCCAATCTCTCCAGTGGATTTCACGGAGGAAGATGATCCGGCGAAGCGCGACTTGTGGTTGCGCATCCGTGATAGCATTGCAGAAGTACTGGATTCAACAACGTTGAAGGATCTGATTACTTTCCAAAATCAGGAACAAAAAGATAGCTACATGTTTTACATCTAACATAGTTGATTACGAGCATCAGAGACGACACACTAAAGCCCCCATATTGGGGGCTTTAGCCGTGCAACAAGCTACATTGTGATTCTTCCAATTCTACGATAGTCTGGAATGAACAAAATTTTATGTAATAACTGTACTGAAGAAGGCACAGTTTTCGTGGCTGACCTTCCGAATCGATGTAGTCAGAAGTTCTAACGATGCTTGAGTGCTTCTATATCTGCTTCCATACGCAATTGACGACGGTTCAAAATATCAATGCTGTGCTGATGGGTGTTTAATTCGGCGGTTACTTTACGTTCAAACGTGATTTGAGAAGCTTCAAGACGTTTGGTAACTTCCAGTGTCTCCAGAACGGCCTGCTGAAGCAGAGGAATGTTTTTGGTTTGTTCCTCGATGGTGTCAAGTCTGGTATCCATGGTATCAAGTCTGCCGTCCATGGTATCAAGTCTGCCATCCATGACGTCAAGTCTGCTATCCAATGTACCAAGGCTGTCTTCGATCTTTTCAAGACGTCCATCAATGTTGTCGAAACGCTTGTCCATTTGTTGAAGCTGATTCAGAATTTGACTGAGAACCTGATCACTCATGTCGATCTCTCCTTTTTGAATGGATATTAAACATTATACACGAAGATATGACACAATAGCATTGGTTTAAATTTTCAATTACACAACATGAAAAGATGGAAGTCCAACATATAACGGGGTGAAATCAATGAAAAGAATATATTTGGATCACGCCGCATCGACACCTATGCATCCACAAGTCGCGGAAGCGATGATGAAAGTTATGACAGGGCAATATGGCAATGCATCAAGTATCCATGCCTTTGGCCGCGAAGCCAAACGGACCGTCAGTGGAGCAAGGGATGTCATTGCGGCGTCTTTGGGTTGTTTCCCGGATGAACTCGTATTTACCGGAGGCGGCACGGAAAGTGACAATTTGGCCATATTTGGCGCAGTTTCAGCGAGGAAAGAACGGGGACGTCACATCATTACAACAGCCATTGAACATCATGCGGTACTGCATACGTGTCAGGAACTCGAACGACAAGGCTATGACGTGACCTATTTGCCTGTAGATGAATACGGAAGAATACGTCTGGAAGAGCTAAAAGAGGCCATTCGCCCAGATACCATACTGATCACCATGATGTATGCCAACAATGAAGTAGGCACGATTCAGCCCATCCGCGAAATTGGTGAACTGGCTCGTCAGCATGATATTTTGTTCCATACCGATGCAGTTCAGGCTCTTGGCACCCAGGAAATTTCCTGCAAGGAACTGCCTGTGGATCTGATCAGCTTCTCTGCTCATAAAATCAATGGGCCTCAAGGCGTGGGTGCGCTCTATGTACGGCGCGGAATTGTGCTTGAGGCGAGATCACATGGTGGACTGCAGGAACGGCAACGACGGGCTGGGACTGAGAATATGGCAGGTATTGCTGGCTTTGCGGAGGCGTTGAAAATATTAGGGGAACAAGCGAACGCGCGCCGTGAACATGATCTGGCATTGCGGTCATTGCTGCTGGAACAACTGGAGAAACACGTAGGGGCGGAGCATTTTCACATCAACGGACATCCTGAATATACGCTGCCCAATATCCTGAACATTAGCTTTCCGGAGGTGTCCACGGAGACGATGCTCATGAATCTGGATATGGAAGGCATCGCTGTGGCGAGCGGTTCGGCATGTACTTCCGGTTCTCTCGAAGTGTCCCATGTGCTGAAAGCAATGAACTTGCCGGAGACATTTTTGCATTCCGCGATTCGTTTTAGCTGGGGATTGGGTAATACTACGGAAGAAATCATGATAACCGCCGAAAAAATTGGAACCATTCTTGGGCGACTGCGTAATAGAGCCTAAGGGCTCATTGCACATGGAACAAAAGGAGGGAAGAAGTTCCATTTCATCGGTTGGATAGAAGCGGTTTTGATGATCGGCGTCTGATTGCCACTCATCAACTTTGGGCATACCTAGCAATAGCGCCGCGGCTATTTAATGATAAGAAGATGAGGGGGACCCTGCGATGAAGCTTCAGGAAATGATCGGACTTGCTGTGTTTGACGTTGAGGACGGGAAGCAGGTCGGCAAAATCCAGGATTTCATTGTGAATGACGATTGGAAAATTGAAGGCATTGAACTTGAAAACAAAGGCCTGTTTACCAGTCATGTCAAAATCGTGCAGTGGCAAGATATCGTTGCCTACGGCGAAGATGCCGTCATGATCCGTAATCAACAGGCTGTCCGCAAAACGGGAGCCGACGACATAAAACACACGTACCTCCTCGGCCAGTCTAAATTGAAGGAGATGTCCGTGCTCACCGAAGAAGGTTTGCTGCTTGGACGAGTCTCTGATGTTTATTTTGACCAGGAGTTGGGAAATACAATAATAGGGATTGAAATTACGGACGGTTTTGTGTCCGATTTGATTGAGGGCCGCAAATGGCTGCCATGTACAAGTGATATGTCCATTGGGGAAAGTGCCATTATGGTGCCGCCGCTGAGTGAACAGCGCTTGGAAAATGCCATTCATTCTGTTAATGGATAGGTGAATGAATATGAAATGTCCAAACTGTAGTTCCAAAGATATTGGGAAAATCGGTTCCCACCAATTTTATTGCTGGGGATGCTTTATCGAATTAACAGTGAACGGTGAGAAAATGTCTGTATACCAGGTGGAAGAAGACGGCACGCTCAGTTCCCTCGATGATCTGTTCTTCGGGGAAGAGCTGCCGCAAGACTTCCCTCATCTTCATGCTTCTTCTTAATAAGCAGTCTAACTTCTTCTATATGCGGTTTCATGACAAAGAATGTCATTGAATGCTGTCATGAAATGATGACAGATGTATATAGCTGCGGTTACATAGTGGTTCAAGGGACTTGTATAATATATGCTACCCCGAATCACAAGATGCGTCTCCTTCATCATGAAGGGGGCGCTTTTTTTGTGTCCAAAATACGACGTCTACCCGATTGTCCATCCATGGGTGAGAATTGTTAGTCCCCACTTCTGGACGGCGATAATAAATATTCCCTTCCTTACATATACTGACTTTCAGAGCCAGTCCAAAAGGGAGAGATGCAAGTGGAGCAATTAACCAAAAACAAGATGTTCCGTTATGCCATCTGGCTGCTACTCGGATTGATTATCCTGTATTTTATCTGGCTGCTGCGGCCATTGCTGCTTCATATATATGGATTTTTGAAAACAGTGCTGGCACCTTTTATCGTGGCCCTCATCATCTCTTATGTACTCAATCCGATTGTAAGCAAGCTGGGAGGACGTAAAGTCCCTCGAACCATTGCCGTGCTGTTAATCTATGCTTTTTTCCTCACCTGTATCGGGGTCATCCTGATGAATGTCATTCCGGTATTAATTGAACAATTGAAGGAACTGAACGAACATATGCCGGAGCTGTCGATGCGTGCCCAGAGTTTGATGAATAATATGGACCACAAATTAATGCCACCAAGTGTACGCACAGGCATGAACAGCTGGTTTTTCCAGATGGAGGATCGGCTGACTCAGGGGATCACGAAGCTGATGGATAATATCGGGACAACCATTAATGTGTTATTTAATGTGTTTATTGTGCCATTTCTCATTTTCTATATGTTAAAAGATTTTGAGGTATTCGAGCGCACCATAGTGGCCTACCTGCCTCGCTCACGGCGCAAAGCGATTGTTTCGGTTATGAAAGAGATCGACACGGCCTTGGGGAACTATATACGCGGACAATTTATCGTCTGTGTGATTGTGGGCATCTTTGCCTATATCGGTTACATCGTCATTGATATGCCTTATGCATTGCTGCTTGCAAGCATTGTCGCTGTATTTAACATCGTGCCCTATCTGGGTCCATTTCTTGGAGCTGCTCCAGCAGTGGTTATGGCATCAACGGTATCTTTCAAAATGGTGCTCTTTGTTGTCATTGTGAACACACTGTGCCAAGTGTTGGAGAGCAACGTCATCTCTCCTCAGGTGGTGGGGAGGACTCTGCATTTGCATCCGTTGTCGATTATCTTCGCGCTCCTTGTGGGAGGCGAACTAGCGGGCATTGTGGGACTCATTCTGGCAGTACCGGTCTTTGCTGTCCTCAAGGTGATCGTGCAGCACTTTTTTGCGTATTACATCAAACGAAGAACCGACTGACCCAAGCACGAGTCGGTTCCTCAAGGGTGCGTTGACACCATATAGGCATATCGATATAATGGAGGGGTATGTTTAGAACATGAAATCGATGATGAAATAAAGTACGCCGAGGGTTCCTTTCCTCAGAGAATAGACTTCTTCGGATCAGATGCAATCTGAGCCCGATGGCTGGAAGAGTCTTGAAAGTTGAAGCGGCGGAAAGCTGATTTCGGAGTGCAGGACAACCCTGCCGGGAGCGACCGTTATTTCGCATCAACGAGGAGATTGTTTGTTTCATCTGCGGATGAACAGCAATAACCAGGGTGGTACCGCGATTACAATCGTCCCTGACTATCAGGGGCGTTTTTTGTGTTTGTTTTTACTTGTTAACAACCCGGAGCGAATATGCACCGGACTATTATAATTAATTGGGGGCACTCCGTATGAAAGCCAGTGAAATCCGGTCCAAATGGATAGAGTTTTTTGCAAGTAAAGGACATAAAATCGAGCCAAGCGCATCGCTTGTACCTCATAATGATCCATCCCTTCTGTGGATTAATGCAGGTATGGCTCCGTTAAAACCGTATTTTGACGGTCGGGAGAAACCCGAGAATCCACGTCTCGCCAACTCCCAAAAATGTATTCGTACGAACGATATTGAAAATGTCGGTAAAACTCGCCGTCACCATACGTTCTTCGAAATGCTCGGTAACTTTTCCATTGGAGACTATTTCAAGGAAGAGACCATTACTTGGGCATGGGAATTTCTCACAAGCAAAGAATGGATCGGTTTCGATCCGGAACGTCTCTCGGTAACGGTATACCCTGAAGACGAAGAGGCTTTCAAACTTTGGAACGAAAAAGTGGGACTGCCTGCTGAACGTATCATCAAGCTGGATGAGAACTTCTGGGATATCGGCGAGGGCCCGTGTGGACCTTGTACCGAAATTTTCTATGACCGCGGCGAAGCTTATGGCAATGACATGAATGACCCTGAGATGTACCCAGGCGGGGAAAATGAACGTTATTTGGAAGTATGGAACCTGGTATTCTCCCAGTTCAATCACAACAAGGACGGTAGCTACACACCGCTTCCGAACAAAAATATTGATACAGGTGCAGGTCTGGAACGCTTTGCATCCATTCTGCAAAATGTGGATTCCAACTTTGACACAGATCTGTTCCAACCGATGATTCAAAGAACAGCGGCTCTTGCCGGTGTGAAATATAATGACAGCGTAGAGATTGACGTTGCACTGAAAGTCATTGCCGATCACATTCGTACGGTTGCCTTTGCTGTAGGTGATGGTGTTCTTCCAAGCAATGAGGGACGCGGATATGTCATTCGCCGTTTGCTCCGTCGTGCCGTACGTTACGGTAAAGTACTGGGACTCGACCGTCCATTCCTGTATGAACTGACAACGACTGTCGGTGAAGTGATGGGGATGTACTACCCTGAAGTGGTGGACAAGCAGGAGTTTATCGCTAAAGTGATCAAAACCGAGGAAGAGCGTTTCCACGAAACACTCACGGATGGACTTGCTATTCTCGCGGACATGAGCAGCACAGCCAAATCTGAAGGTCGCACGGTTATTAGCGGGCCTGAAGCGTTCAAACTGTATGATACGTACGGTTTCCCGTTTGACCTGACCGAAGACTATGCAGCAGAGCATGGCATGACTGTTGACCGTGAAGGATTCGATGCCTCGATGCAGGAGCAGCGTGATCGTGCACGTGCAGGACGCCAGGAAAGCGAGAGCATGAAGGTTCAAGGCGGACCGCTTGCTGATCTGGAGGTTAAAAGCGAGTTTGTTGGTTATAATGACCTGTTGACGGAAGCAAAAGTGGTAGCCATCGTTGCTGGTGACGCACTGGTAGACTCCGTAAGCGAAGGACAGACTTGCCAGGTCATCCTTGACAAGACTCCATTCTATGCGGAAAGCGGCGGACAAGTAAGTGATCAGGGCTTGCTGCGTGGAGCCAGTGTAACGGCGAAAGTGCAAGGTCTGTTCAAGGCTCCGATGGGACAACATGTGCATCTGGTGACGGTAGAGTCCGGGGAATTGCGTGTGGGTGAAGTGGTTAAAGCTGAAGTGGATGCGTCCAAACGTGGCGATATTATCAAAAACCATACCGCAACCCACTTGCTGCACAAAGCGCTCAAAGATGTGCTCGGAACGCATGTCAATCAGGCAGGATCTCTCGTAGAGCCTCAACGTCTGCGCTTTGACTTCTCGCACTTCGGCAGTATTACGCCGGAAGAATTAACAGAGATCGAGCGTCAGGTGAACGAACAGATCTGGAATCGTCTGAACGTAAACATTGAACTGAAAGCCATTGATGAAGCCAAAGAAATGGGTGCGATGGCACTGTTCGGTGAAAAATACGGTGATATTGTGCGTGTGGTGCAAGTCGGAGATTATAGTTTGGAACTTTGTGGCGGTTGTCACGTAAACAATACATCAGAGATCGGTATCTTCAAGCTGGTGAGCGAGAGTGGAATCGGCTCCGGCGTACGTCGGATCGAAGCCGTTACTGGCCGTGGTGCGTATCTGTATGTAGAAAGTCAGCTTGAATTGCTCAAACAATCGGCATCCCTGCTCAAAGCGAACGTGGCCGACGTGCCTAAACGCATTGAAGGTCTGAATCAGCAATTGAAAGAAGCTGCTAGAGAGACTGAGTCACTGCAAAGCAAGCTGAGTGCCATGGAAGCAGGCGCATTGACAGATCAAGTGGTACAAGCAGGAAATACACAATTGCTTGCAGCTCGTGTGGATGCTCCGAATATGGATGCACTGCGGACAGTGGCTGATGAATTAAAAGTAAAACTGCCTGATGCAGTACTCGTACTGGGTGCTCCAGCTGATGGTAAAGTGAATTTCGTTGTAGCTGTCCCTGCTGAACAGGTAAAACAAGGGCTGCATGCAGGTAAAATTGTCAAGGAAGTTGCGGCAGTATGCGGCGGCGGAGGTGGCGGACGTCCTGATATGGCGCAAGCCGGAGGCAAGGATGCGAGCAAGCTGGATGAAGCGTTGAAACTGGCGGTTTCATTGGTTAGCCAGTAAAGGACAAGCAAAAAACACAATTGGCTTATCCTTTGTTTACTTGTAGCAGTCAGAATATGTTATTATATAAGCAGAAATCAATTCGGCAGGACATGGTCCCCATGTTCATGCAGGAGCGAGGTGTCATCAATGGACTCCATGGATAAGACGGTTAAATTTAATGTGAAAGCCGACGAGCAGGAAGCATCCTCCAAAGAGATTCTTCTCACGGTATATGATGCACTGGTGGATAAGGAGTATAATCCTATTAACCAGATTGTCGGGTATCTGATTTCTGGAGACCCCGCATACATCCCTCGTCACAACAATGCACGCAGTCTGGTCCGTAAAAAAGAACGCGATGAGCTGATTGAAGAGCTTGTTCGTTCTTATCTGGCCAATCACCGGTAATGTACATCGCTTCCGCTGTGATGCAGCTATGCAGGCAGCGGGGAATGAACCGACAGAAGACAGCCTGAAGCTTGAGAAGGCGAGTATTGTTCGACCTGAGCAGGCTTGAGGATGGGAGAGCATGGATGAAAATATTAGGTTTGGACTATGGGGACCGAAGAATCGGAGTTGCCGCTAGTGACGCCTTCGGTTGGACTGCCCAGGGATTGGAAGTACTTGAACGCCGCCGGGATGAAGGTGAGTTCGCTCGAATTGCAGAACTTGTGCGTGAGCATGAGATCGGCGAGATTGTAGTCGGACTTCCCAAAAACATGAACGGCACCGTAGGACCGCGTGGTGAAATATGCATTGCTTTTGCCGAACGCCTGCGGGGCGAACTGAATTTACCTGTTCACCTTTGGGATGAACGGCTGACAACCATTGCAGCAGAACGAACGTTACTTGAAGCGGATGTCAGTCGCAAAAAACGCAAGCAGGTTGTGGACAAAATGGCCGCAAGCTTGATTTTGCAAAATTATTTGGATGCCAATAGTAAAAGGTGAGGGGGATCAACAATGGCTGAAGATCAACTGGGTATGGAAGAAGAATCGGAGATTATTTACATTGCGGATGACGAGGGTAATGAAGAGGAATTTGAAGTCATCATGAAATTCGAAGTGGACGGTTCGGAGGCCAAGTACATGATGGTTGCTCCGGTTGAACCCGAAGATGGAGAGACGGATGTGTATGCATTCCGTTATGAAGAAGAGGGCGACGATATTAAACTTTTCGTCATCCAAGATGATGCTGAATGGGATATCGTCGAGGAGACGTTTAATACATTTCTTGCAGAAGATGAAGAGGAAGCGAACTAAATGACAGAATACAGCCGCGAAGACTTGAAATGGACAGATTCGCTGCGTCTGGCTTTTGGTGCTCATGTTGAGCTGGAAGAAGAGAACGGTAAATCGCATCCGTATGACCTGCTGGCTGAGTTTGAAGTGAAGGGCCAGCAGTATGCGGTGCTCCGCAGTTCATTACGTCCTTATGACGAAGTTGAACTTCTGCGGGTTTTACCGGGAAGTGAAGGCCAGATCATGCCGGAATTAGTTACGATTGACGATGATGATGAGTGGGAGAACATCTCTGAACTGTATGATGAATGTACACTCCCCATTGACGAAGATTGATGAATCAGCTTCAAATTGAAGAAACCGGAAGGGCGGAGAAGTCCGCTCTTTTTGGTTGTGTAAAGGAGTTGTGTCTTTTTTGAAAGGAAAAGCGATTTTAGTCTTTTTGCTTATCATCCTGGTTGTTGCCGGAGGAGCAGGCGTATATGTCTGGAACATGATTCGTCCGGTACAAGCATCCGCAGAACCGATCGTTTTCGAGATCAAGAGCGGGTCAGGAACTTCCAAAATTGCGGATCAGTTAGAGCAAGAAGGTCTGATTCGAAGTGGTTTAGCCTTTAAGGGATACCTGAAGTGGAAGAAACAAGGATCGAATTTTATGGCAGGTACATATTCCTTAAATCCCGGCGTGTCATACGATGAGATAATTAATAAGCTGAATAACGGTGAAGTTGTGCCAGAATCCATGGTCAAGTTTACTATTCCTGAGGGATATACCGTATTACAAATGGCGGACAAACTATCTGCTGAGGGCATTGTGGATCGTGAGGAATTTATCAAGCTTGCCAATGATCCATCTGCTTTTGATATCGACATCATCAAGGACATTCCAGTGGATGAAGAACTGCGATATGTGCTGGAGGGATATCTGTTCCCAGAGACGTATGAGCTGAAAGAGGGTAGTTCTACGCAAGAGGTCATGCAGCGAATGCTTGAGGAATTCCAGACCAAGGTTGATTCTATTCCTGATTTGGCGTCCAAGCTCAAGGAGAGAAATCTGTCTTTGCATGAAGTGTTAACGATCGCATCGCTTGTGGAGAGAGAAGTCGTGGTGGATCAGGAACGCGCGCTTGTGGCAGGCGTAATCTATAATCGGATCAAACAGGATATGAAACTGGAGATTGACGCTACAGTACAGTATTTACTGGATAAGCCGAAGGCCAGATTGCTTTACAAGGATCTGAAGGTACAGAGTCCCTATAATACGTATCTGAACAAAGGGCTGCCACCGGGACCGATTGCGAGTCCAAGTCTGGCATCCATTGAAGCAGCGTTGAATCCAGAAGCTTCGGATTACCTGTTCTATGTGACCAAGAAGGACGGTACATTCGGACATCTGTTTGCCAAAACGTATAAGGAACATCAGCAAAATATAGCCAAAAGTAAGGCTGCGCAATAAGCGGAGGGGATGTATATGAGTACGAAACATGAACTGCTCGTTACGGCGGCAAATGTGAAAGAAGCAGAGGTGCTGCTCCAGGCAGGAGCAGATGCTCTGTTAATTGGGGACGATCGCTTCGGCATGCGTCTTCCCGGCAGCTTCAGTGTGGAAGAGACAGCAGAGGTGGTTGCCGTTGCAGCCAAACATCAGGCGCGTGTATACGTGTCCATGAATAATCTGATGTCCAACGAGCTGCTAAAGGAATTGCCTGAATATGTTCAGGCACTGGGTAAAATCGGTGTTCATGGAGTGGAGTTCAACGACCCATCTGTGCTAGCCGCAATTAAGGAGCATGCTCCTCATATCCAGCTGCACTGGAATGCTGAGATGACATCGACCAACTATGCAACGGCCAACTACTGGGGAACCAAAGGCGCGAGTCGTGTCGTGCTTGCTCGGGAGCTGAATATGGACGAGCTGACGGAGATGGTTCCATTTCTGAAGGTGGAAGCCCAGGTCCAGGTGCATGGCATGACGAATATTTATCATTCCAAACGGAGTCTGGTGCAAAGTTATATGTCCCATCAGGGGCGTCCAGTAGAGGGGCATTTGGGTAAAGAGCGAGGTTTGTTTCTGATTGAGGCTGAACGTCGGGATGAGAAGTTCCCGATCTATGAAGATGTGAACGGAACTCACATCATGAGTTCGGAGGATATCTGTATTCTTGAGGATCTTCATCTGTTGATGGAGGCCGGGGTGCACAGCTTCAAAATCGAAGGCATGTTAAAACCGCTTGCGTATAACGAAGCTGTTGTACGTGCATACCGTGTAGCACTGGATAGCTATGCGGCTGATGCCGATGCTTATGCATTTTGTGAAGAATGGCTGGACGAGGTTCGTCAACTGCAGGACCCTGAACGAGAGTTGTCGTTTGGATTTTTCTATAAAGAACAGGTGTATTAATAGACGAGGTGAACGAAATGGAAACAGTGGCGGTAAAGCGGAAGTTCTCGGGTAAACGTAACCGTCTGGACAAACCGGAGCTGCTTGCTCCGGCTGGTAATCTGGAAAAGCTTAAATTTGCAATCCATTATGGAGCAGATGCTGTGTATATCGGTGGACAGGCATACGGATTGCGTTCTAACGCGGATAACTTTACCTTTGAAGAAATGCGCGAAGGCGTGGAATTTGCCAAAAAATACGGAGCCAAAGTCTTCGTTGCCACCAATATATATGCACATAATGAAGATATCGAAGGTATCCAAGCGTATTTGCAAAACTTGTATGATGCAGGAATTGCAGCCATTATTGTGGCAGATCCAGCGATTATTGAAGTAGCTCAGCGTGCAGTGCCGGGTTTGGAAGTGCATTTGAGTACTCAACAATCGACCCTGAACTGGCAAGCTGTGAAGTTTTGGAAGGATGAAGGCCTTCCACGCGTCGTTCTCGGACGTGAGACAAGCTTTGAGGAAATTGAAGAAATCAAGGCCAATGTGGATATCGAGATCGAAGCCTTTATTCATGGAGCTATGTGCTCGTCCTATTCCGGACGGTGTGTGTTGTCCAACCATTTTACGGATCGGGATTCCAACCGGGGCGGCTGCTGCCAGTCCTGCCGTTGGAAGTATGATTTGTTTGAAGATGCCCGAGAAGGTACTGTATGGGTCAGTGAAGAAGAAATGCAAATGCAGGCCCCTGCCCCATTCAAATTGGGAGAGAACCAGCTGCCGTTATTCCAGGAGCAGGACAATTCTTTTTCCATGGGTTCGAAGGATCTGTGCATGATTGGGCATATTCCCGAGCTGATTGATGTCGGTGTGGATAGTTTCAAAATTGAAGGACGTATGAAGTCGATTCACTATGTGGCTACCGTAGTTAACGTGTATCGTCAGGCAATTGACTCCTACATGGCTGACCCGGAGAATTATGTATTGAAGCCTGAATGGGTAGAGGAAATGAACAAGGCGGCAAATCGTCCACTGAATACCGGCTTTTTCTATGATACACCGGATCATGAGGATCACATCTATGAACCGGAAGAAAAAGCGGTACCTTACGACTTTGCCGGATTGGTTATCGACTATGATGCAACTACAGGGATGGCGACCATTCAACAGCGCAATCATTTCAAACCAGGACAGGAGATCGAATTTTTCGGTCCGGGGGGCCACTTTTTCAAACAGGTTGTAGGGGAATTGCAGGATGAAGAGGGCAATGTGCTGGATGCAGCTCGTCACCCGTTACAGCGTGTGAAAATGAAGGTGGATCAACCTGTTTCCTACTTTGATATGATGAGAAAAAAGAAATAGGTTCAAATGCCTAGTTTTTAACAAAATAATGCTATGATTTAACAATATAGTGTTATAAAATTTACAAATTAGACCTCCGTCTATCGGTATATGGGGGTCTTTTTTTTATAGAAAAATAGGAAAAAAGTTGTAAAAAATTTCGGGAAAACGAAAGGGGAAAGGGGAATGTTGTCGAATACTACATATTTATAGGGGAGAGAAAGAAAAATCCAACAAGTAAATTACTGGCAGGTGAATGGGATTGGTTCAAAAGAAGCAGAAGGACAGTGGGGAAGAATTGACAACACCCGAGAAGGTTAAGCCCGAGAAGGTACAGAAAGTAAAAAAAGAGAAGGTAGCAAAAAGGAAGACCGGGGATGCTCCAGACAAACAATCCTTTAAATTGGATCGGAGTAAGCTGAAGTTGGGATGGAATAAAACAAAAGCCCAATTGAAAAAGCAGAACTGGAAAAATGTTGGGGGAACAACGTTTACACAGATTAAGAAGGCTAATCCGGTTAAATCGGTAGGCGTTAAACTGTTTTTGGTCTTTTTTGTAGGAATCATGTTTTTTGTCATTGGTTTAGGTCTATTATCCTATGCTAAAGCCAAAGATACGATCGAGAAGAATGCATCCCGATCGAATCAGGAAACGATTGAACAAACCAAGCAGAAAATGGACATCATTTTGGAGCGGTTTGTAGATACATCTACACAAATTTTCTTCGATCCAGAAATGCAGTCCTTGCTTCAAAAGATGTCTGATAAAAACTTGTCGGCATACGATACGTTTGTAAATTCAAGCTCCATCAACAAACAATTATCGAACATTGCTTTTACGAATAAATCTATGGAAGCGATTTATCTTGTGCCGACGGATGAAACAAGATCCACTATGGGTACAGGAAGCAGCAGTTCTTCTATGGGTGATATTCGTAAAGAGGCCTGGTATGACGAGTTGGTTCAAGCTGGTGGATACCGCTGGCTCCCAACGGAAACCAAGGAAGATGGCGGTACACCAACGTTCCGGATTGCACGTTCAATGAAGAATCTGCAAGGGACAACCCAGTCCTATGTATTAATCATTGAGTTGAAACTGGAAGTTCTGGAGCAGCAGTTGAAATCACTCGATTTGGGTGAGGGAGATGTACTTCAACTGATCGCTCCGGACAATAAAGTTGTAGCATCGACGATAGCTGATGACACAGGGAAAGATACAGATTTGGCTTTTGTCAAAGACTTGAAAGAAAAATCGGGCAGCACGAATACGGATTATACCGTTGATGGAAATTCAACGAATATGCTGGCGTCATACAGCACTATGGACACATCCGATTGGAAACTGATCGGGATGGTTCCAACTTCTGTCTTGGTGAAAGATGCCAAGGGCATTCTGACGCTCACCTTGTGGATGGCACTGATTGATGCCGCTATTGCGATACTAATCGGTATTTGGATGGTTCGCATGATTGCCCGTCCATTGGGCAGATTGAAAGATCTGATGCAAGAAGGGGCAAAAGGTAACCTCAAGGTGCGTACACCGTATACCTCCCAGGATGAAATTGGTCAATTATCGGCCGCATTCAATCTGATGATGGAGCAAATTACGAAGCTGGTGGAGCAAACCAACCGTTCTGCACAGGAAGTATTGGATACTGCTTCTGAGCTGAGCAGTGCATCCAAGAAAACAGCAGTTTCTGCTTCCGAGATTGCAGTAGCCACTGAAGAAATTGCGGGTGGAGCAAGCAGTCTGGCAACAGAAGCGGAGCGTGGAAACGAATTGACCGACAATATCTCCCGTCAGATGGAGAGTGTGGTCGCCGCGAATGAACAAATGGGTGATTCAGCCCGTCATGTAGAGAAATCCAGTCAGACAGGTACACAGCATCTGAATCAGTTGATGACCAAAACGCAGAAGACCGAAGAAATGATTGGTGCGTTGGTAAACAAGGTAGATTCATTGAAAGAGAGTACTTCTTCTGTTCTGAAGGTGCTTGACGTTATGCAGAATATCACTAAACAAACGAACATTCTCTCCTTGAATGCAACCATTGAAGCCGCTCGTGCCGGTACAGCTGGACGTGGATTCATGGTGGTAGCGAATGAGGTCCGCCAGTTGGCTGAACAATCCAGACAGTCCATTGATATGGTCGGCGACATTACGGACAAGATTATGACTGAAATGAATGAGACCGTAGATCAATTGTCTGCAGCTTATCCGCTATTCAAGGAACAGATGGATGCCGTGAAAGATACCAACGTCATATTTGCTTCAGTACAGCAGCAAATGGGTGCGTTTGTTGAAAGTCTGAGCATGGTCACTGGGTCAATTGGAGATTTGAATCAATCTCAAGGTACGTTGTCCGAAGCGATGAGTAATGTCAGCGCCGTAGCTGAACAATCTTCTGCAACGTCTCAGGAAGTTGCTTCCTTGAGCAGTGAACAGCAAAATATCAGTAACCAGCTGGTGAATTTGTCTGCAAAACTGGAGAATGTGTCGACAGAATTGAAAGATACATTGTCTCGCTTTACGGTCTAACCCAACCATTAATGGGTCTATCGAGAAACCTGTCCCTTCTAGGGGACAGGTTTTTTTGGTGTTTACCGGATAATTCCAATATGAATAACGCATACTATGCCAAAATGTTGAACGGGGTGGCCCAATGCATGTACAACTGAAACGGCGCATTTATATTACATGTATTCTTCTGACAATTGTGTTTGGTTTGCTTATGTTTCGTTTGGCCTGGGTTCAGATGGTTCAGGTGAATCGCACGATGCCAGGGTTTCAACGCACCGTTCGTGAAATGTCCGTTTTGCAGCGTGAACGAGGTGTTATGCTGGACACGGGGCGAGGGCAGTTTACGGATTACAAAGGGGTGCCATTAACAGGCGAGCTGGAGTGGGGGGTGGTACTTTTCCCGCATACGGATCAATCCAATCATTCATACCCATCTTCTACGGCGCATTCAAAAATTAAGGAACTGGCAGCATTACTACATACAGATGTGAAGTCGTTACAAAAGGAATGGAATCAAGGAAACGCACCCCATTTCTGGACAGGAGGTACAGACCAGCCGATCACGTTGACCGAAGCTCAGCTTACTCGACTGCGTGAATTGAAGGCAGACGGAGCGAGTGTGTATCCCATAATGACGCGTTATGGACAAGGCGCTACGGGCATGCAATGGTTAGGTTATCTTGCTGAACAGCCTGGATCTATCCATGGGCATCCGCGTCACAAAAATGAGGTGAAGCAGCCTTTTGCCATGAAATCTGGAGCAGCAGGGCTGGAAAAAACATTGGAACCTTTATTAATGGGAATAGGCCCCACCCTCGTTTCGCGTATGGTTACAGGCTCAGGAGAGGTTATCCCCAGTATCCAGCCGCGCGTCATCGCACCCTCCAATACACACTATCCTTTGCGTGCGGAGACGACAATCAATATCGATTTACAGCAAGGGATAGAGCAGATTGTGAAGAAATCCGGAATGAAGGAAGGAGCTGTCGTTGTGCTGGATGCGGCCAATGCAGACGTGCGTGCCATGGTTTCCGCGCCGTTCTATAATCCACAGCATGTAGATCCCCAACAAACAGCTTGGGCGAATCGTGCCGTTCAGGGGGCTGTACCGGGTTCCATATTCAAAATCGTTACAGCCGCGGCCGCGCTTGAATATCAAGCTGTATCCAAAGGAGAGACTTTTCATTGTGGTGGAGAATGGGGGAAATATGGCCTGTCCTGCTGGAAAGAACATGGGCATGGCACACTGAATCTGGAGCAAGGGTTTGCCGAGTCCTGCAATATTGTATTTGCTGAAACCGCCCGTCGGCTGAGTATGGGGCAGTTGGAGCGTACGGCGGATGCTTTGGGATTGGCACGTCCGATTGGCTGGGAGGGAAAACAGGTCGCCGGAATGCCCGTGCTGCATCATTTTGATCACGAGGATGCAGGACGAGTGAGACTGCCTTCCGTCTCACCTCAAGATGAAGGAGCGAAAGTACAGACAGCTATCGGTCAGCGCGACGTCCTGGTGACCCCGCTGCAAGCAGCCAATCTGATCGTTACGCTTTTGCATGAGGGTAAGGTGACTGCTCCACGCCTCGTTCAGCGTATCCGGTATGCGGACGGTGATATGATGCTGGACATGCCGATGCATGATTCACCTTCTTCAGCAGGACGGATCTCTCCAGCTACGGCGCATCAGCTGTTGTCTTGGATGAAGAAGGTAGTCAGTGACGGAACGGGAAAATCCCTGCAACATGCGCGGTGGCAAGTGGCAGGGAAGTCAGGTACAGCACAAGTACAGCAGCACAGAGAGAAACGTAACCATCAATGGTTCATTGGATATGGACCTACCGAGAAACCCCAATATGCTGTAGCTGTCCTTGTCCAAAATGTGGTTCCAAGCAGCCGTCATCAAGCAACGGCAATATTCAGGAAAGTAATGGACTATCTGGCTGAATCCTCATGATCCCCGGAAGAAGCAGGTTCCTGCACCGAAGGCTCAGCGTTCATTCCAGCGGTGGCACTGGCCGGTGTGTCCATCACTAACGGGGATGATTCGAATTCATCCTTCGGCAAGTGAATCCATTGCTGAAGATATCCTTGTTGCAGCAATTCTTTGAGCAGAATCAGCAGCACCGGAGACAACACCACACCGGCCAGACCAAAGACAGAGAGCGAGATCAGCATAAAGGAAAGCATCAAGTATGCGGAAGAGACCCCGATTGAATTACCCGATATTTTCGGCTCCAGCAGTTGGCGTGTCAGCATGGTTACAGCAAGGACCACAATCAAGCCAATCGCAAGGCTGCTATTCCCCACAATGAACAGATACACAATCCACGGAATGAATATGACAGGAACACCCAACAAAGGCACAAGGTCAAAAACGGCACAGATGGCTGCGATGGTGAAGGCATTGGCTGTTCCCAGAATCAACAAGCCTGCATAAATCAATACAAAAGTAATCAGCATCATCATCATCTGGGCCTTCAAATACGAACGGATCGTCTTGAATACATGATTTCGCATAAATTCAAGAGCCAGCTTCAACGTTTTTGGCGTTTTGGCCCGGGCAAATTTACGCCAGGATTCAATCTCGATACTGAGAAAGAACGCGAGAATAATGGCAATCCCGAAGTTCGTAATAAAGGAAGAAAACGAACTGAGAAAACCGATGACGAATTGTGCACCACTGGTTACCCATTTGGACAGGAATCCGGTCAGTGTAGCAAAATAGTCATTCACCTTCTCGGTTATTCCGTCAGGTAAAGCATCGGACTTGTCCTGAATGAAATAAACCAGATTGGTGAATTCACGCTGAATCATCTCGATATAATAAGGGAAGTTATCCTGCAAATTAGAAATTTGGGATACGATAATTAATCCCAATCCAAAAAAGGCAGCAACAATAACCGCAAGAAACAATAAAACCGAAATGGCAGCGCCCAGCGTTTTGGGCAATCCTTTGCGATGCAGGAATCTTGCCAGGGGTTCGATCATCCAATACACTATAAATGAAAGAAAAACTGGCGCAGCCAATTGATATAATCGACTGAAACCGTACATGATAAAGTACACGGTTAATACGAGCAGCGCAATGTCAAAGACGGTGCGCCCGTACTTTTTGTAAAGCGGCAGCATGGGCAGGGCTCCTTTGTAGTCGTTAAGGTAAAAATTAGGATGCATTTATTGTACACGATAGCTATCTTTTTGGGAAAAGAGGATTCAAGAAAAGGCTGAATTATGATAAAATTAAAGGCGGTTTATTTTGGTTAGTGCTATATTATGGCACGGTAATTCAGCATGAGAAGCGGGGAGTTTGTAGCATGACAAATTTACTTCAGAGCATATTACTGTGGTTATTGTACATTTCATCGTTTTATGCCTTTATTCCGAGTTTAGTTAGCAGACTTTTCGGTTTTCGTGTGTTCAGGCGCGGGAGAAGTGAGAAGGAGTTTTCCTTAACTTTTGATGACGGGCCAGATCCGGAATACACACCTAGATTGCTTGATTTATTGCGTCAGTATGAGGCGAAGGCTACGTTTTTTGTAGTCGGGGAGCATGCTGCCCGTCATCCCGAACTGATTCAGCGCATACATGAGGAAGGTCATCTTCTCGGAATTCATAATTATATTCACAAAACCAATTGGTTAATGCGTCCGCGTACGGTTCGAGATCAGATTCAACGAACAGGGCAGATTATTCAGGAGGTAACGGGGGTAAGAACTTGTTATTATCGTCCACCGTGGGGGATTATGAACCTGTTTGATTTTTTCAGTAAAAAAGATCGCCGAATTATCCTCTGGTCATCCATGTTTGAGGATTGGAGAAGCAGTGTGGGCGTTGAGAAATTGACGGAACGAATGTTGAAGGAGCTAAGGGGCGGAGAGGTCATGCTGCTGCATGATCGAGGGACTACCCTCGGCGCTGATGCACACGCGCCGGAGCAGATGCTCCAGGCGCTCGAAGTCGTATTGCAGGAGGCCGACAGGCAGCGATTGCATAGTGTACGCATCGATACGTTGATGGGAGGCGTTACAGTGAGCGAACCTAAAAGTACAAGTCAGCCACAAACGCATTTATCCTTTTGGAAACGGATGGTTGTTGCGCTATGGCTAGGCTGGGAGAAGTTGTTTCATTGGGTATACCATCTGCGAACAGCTTCGCCGGAAGACCCTTTGCTGCACTATCGCTCCCGTGTATACCATGGAGCATTAGTTGAAATGAACGACGGTCATGTGATTCGGAACGGAGATCCGGTAATTGAACTTCATTTTGATAATAAAAAATTATTCGATTTGGGTATGACTTCACGCTCAAGCATGCATTTGGCCATTCGTATGATTCGGGCTATGGAGCAGCAGCTTCCTGATTTGGCCCGACAGGTAACACTTGAACCTGAACTCCGTTCAGCCAAGGCTCTATACGGTGTGAGCATGATTAACCGGGGGCCGGAGAAATTTGGATTTACGGTTCGGGAACTGGCTTCTGGGCCGTTCAGCTCTGCGTCCAAAGTGTATCTGAAACTTCTGCTAAGTGTCATTCATCCGGCTGGAACGAAACGTTTGAAGCAGCGCTCCGAACAATTGGTTCCCAAAATGATTGCCATGCCGCTTGATGTGCTGCTGGATCGGTATGGACAGCACGCACTGGTGGCTGCGACGGCGGAACAGTCCTCTGAGGAATTGTTGGTTCCTGAACAGGATCTTGTACCTGAACACAACTAAAAGCGAAACGAATAAAACAAAAGGGTTGCTCTCGGCCGAAGTCGGCTGAAGAGCAACCCTTTATTTATGTTTCCCGATAAGGCAATTCCTCGGATATCCTTACACTTGAATTAGATACTCAGTACGCCACCGTTGCTTGCATTCGTTACCAGTTTGGAGTAACGAGCGAGGTAACCGGTTTTTACTTTTGGTTCAAAGCCTTTCCAACCTGCGCGACGACGTTCGAATTCTTCGTCACTGATATGCAATTCGATGATACGGTTATTCAGATCCAGTTCAATGATGTCTCCTTCTTCGACAAAAGCGATTGGACCGCCTTCAGCAGCTTCCGGAGAGATGTGTCCGATACTGATTCCGCGAGATGCGCCAGAGAAGCGTCCGTCGGTGATCAGACCGACTTTGGCACCAAGGCCCATACCTACGATCTGGGAAGTAGGCGCGAGCATCTCAGGCATACCTGGACCGCCTTTTGGTCCTTCATAACGGATAACGACAACGTGTCCTTCTTTTACTTTGCCATTCGCAATGCCTTCAAGCGCTTGTTCCTGGGAATCAAAGCAGATAGCAGGACCTTTGTGATATCCGCCAACCGATGCGTCAACAGCACCGACTTTGATGATAGCTCCTTGTGGTGCAAGGTTACCAAACAATACAGCCAAGCCGCCTTTTTCGGAATGCGGGTTGTCCAGATGGTGGATGACATTCGTATCCTGGATTTCTTGTCCTTCAACGTTCTCACGGATCGTTTTACCGGTTACCGTAATGCAGTCACCGTGAATCGCACCTGGTTTCTTAAGCAATTCGTTCAGAACTGCACTTACGCCACCCGCATTGTGCACGTCTTCAATGTGAAGATCGGAAGCAGGTGCAAGTTTCGCCAGATGAGGAACGCGGTTAGCAACTTCGTTGATGCGCTCGATTGGGTATTCGATACCTGCTTCATGAGCCAGTGCCAGCGTATGAAGTACCGTATTCGTAGATCCGCCCATAGCCATATCCAGTGCAAAAGCGTTGTCGATAGCTTCTACAGTAACGATATCACGTGGTTTCAGATCCATTTTGATGAGTTCCATCAGTTGCTTAGCAGATTGTTTAACAAACTCACGACGCTCAGGAGCAACAGCCAGGATGGTTCCGTTGCCTGGCATAGCCAGCCCCATCGCTTCAGCCAGACAGTTCATGGAGTTCGCTGTGAACATGCCGGAACATGATCCACATGTCGGACAACCGAATTGTTCAAGCTCAAGAAGGCTCTTGTCATCGATTTTACCTGCTTGATAAGCACCTACGCCTTCAAATACGGAGGTCAGGGACAGAGCTTTACCATTGCTGTCACGACCTGCCTTCATAGGTCCACCGCTGACGAACACGGTTGGGATATTACAGCGAAGCGCACCCATCATCATACCTGGTGTGATTTTGTCACAGTTCGGGATACATACCATGCCGTCGAACCAGTGTGCAGATACAACCGTTTCCACGGAATCCGCAATAATGTCACGGCTTGGCAGCGAGTAACGCATACCAATGTGTCCCATGGCAATTCCGTCGTCAACTCCGATGGTGTTGAATTCGAATGGAACGCCACCGGCTTCACGAATAGCATCCTTAACAATTTTACCGAATTCCTGTAGGTGAACATGGCCGGGCACGATATCAATATAAGAGTTACATACGGCAATAAATGGTTTACCAAAGTCCTCTTCTTTAACGCCCGCTGCGCGGAGCAAACTGCGGTGCGGTGCACGGTCAAAACCTTTTTTGATCATATCGGAACGCATCTTCTTGGCTGACATGGTGTATTTCCCCCCAAATTTATAATATTGAGCAACATGAATGGAAATATAAATGGCAGTGCATCTGTCGTTTAATTTCATCCGTACTCTTAAAAATAGACCAGTGATACTGGCTTCGAGCTTCCCGTAGTTTATGAAACTCTTTGCTGCTTTAAACCCGTGAACAACCCGGTTTTTCTATAGAGTCTATCACAACCGTCGTTATATTTCTACAATGAATAGAAAGAAGCTTCAATCCATTAGTGGAATGAAGCTTTCTTGATTTGATGCCTCTCTCGGGTGTTCTTTCGCCGCTGCCCATGGGGATAGCTAACTGCTTCCGCCTTTGCGTCCAATCTCCCGGTAGAATTCTTTATTATGTGTTTCGGAAGTTGCTTCTCCACCTTTGCGTCCAATTTCCTTATAGAATTGAGAATCGTGCGCATCTGAAGTCGCTTCTCCACCTTTTTTACCTATCATTTGGTAGAAGCTGCGATCATGATTTTTGGAGGTGGCCTTGCCACCTAATCTACCCGCTTCCTCGCGACTCATTTTGTGTTCAGACGTCTGTGGGCGTGCCATTACAAATCACTCCTTATATCATAAGTAGATTGTTGTAGCGCGTATTCCTACTTACCACAACATTTCCAGTATGAAACAAGTTGATCCTGATGGAGAGGAGCAGGGTTTCAGCTCATCTGAACCAGGATGCTGAGCGTTTCAATCCCGCCTGACGATTGAGGTGAAAGCGGGAAATATCGGGCTCTATGAGAGGCCGAAAGGCATGACGGACGGCTGGATGAGCCAGCGTTATAGCGAACATTAGCGCAATGGAGACAATCACCGGAATGTACAAACTGGTTTCCATATAATTGTAAACCCCGGACCAGATGGCCAGACGAACGAGAAATCCATGTAAAAGGAACACATAAAGAGTGCGCCGTCCCAGATCGGTCAATCTGGATGTTAATGAAGGGACCCAGGCGAGAAATAATGCTCCCGATCCGATCTCAAGTGCATAGATTCCGAGTCGGTAAATTCCGGCAAACCACTCATGCTGTCCAAGCTCTGCGTAAGTCATGCTACCCAGTAACCAGCCTGGTGCAATGCTGAGTCCTCCCAGTCCGATCCAACCAAGAAGAGCAGCAGACAACGCAGCTGCAATTTTGCGGCCCCAGCCGGATCGCAAACGGGAGCGGATGGACGCTCCGTAGTCATACCCAATAACAAAGAAAGGAAGAAATACAAACGTACGACTGAAGCTCAGCCAGAAACCGTCAATGGGTAAATATCCGGCACATACCCCCAGCATCACAGCACCGAGCAGTCTGTATATCGGTTTCCAGGAGAGTGTAAGACGAAGCAGAAGCCGCCAGCAGAAATGACTTGCCAGAAACCAGAGCAATAAATAAGGCGCAAAGAAAGACAAACGCATATGCGGTGTGTGGAATATGGTGAAATCCGTTATTGCATACAGGGACTGAAACAGAAGGTACTGTAATGCAATCTGCTTAAGCACATTACGGCCAGATGCACCTTGGAGTGAATGTCTGGCAAAGTAGCCGGTTACCCATACAAACAGCGGCATGTGAAACGTATATATCCACAGAAACAGAGCCTCTGCTCCTGCAAATCGTGTAATGATCGGTTCGAGAGCATTGCCCGCAAGTACACAGACAATGAGCATAAAGCGCAAGTTGTAAAAAAAAGAATCCTGATCTTCGTGAATTATGGTCGGTTTGTTCATGTTGTAACCCCCCTTGATAACCCTTGGCAATTGCAATCTGGTTCTGTAATAAGGGTAATATGGATATGCATCATACATTGTGATATATTTCACATCAGAAAGCGCTATCCTTTCTCAAAACTGTGTCAACAAAATGAACGCTCCGGGATTGACAACGGTTGCATAGAGGCTGACAATGGTGAAAGAAGATGAGAAATTGTAAATATAAGGAGGGGAGAGTTCATGTCGACGAATACCCGCCGAAGCCCTGAAATTGTTACGTTTGGCGAAAGTATGGGTTTGCTGACGGCTAAGGATACACGAGGTCTTGAATATGCGGCGACATTAGATAAGTCATTTGGCGGAGCGGAAAGTAATCTGGCGATTGGTGTATCCCGGCTAGGGCATACCAGCGGCTGGTTTGGCCGCTTGGGTAATGATCCGATGGGTAACATGATCATGAAGGCTATTCGTGGTGAAGGTGTAGATGTATCCCGAGCAAGGATGAGCGACAAAGAGCCCACCGGTTTGATGATTCGTGAGAACGCTTCCGGGAAAGCCTCGGTGCACTATTATAGGAAGCTATCCGCTGCAAGCGCGATTACTCCTGAAGATCTGGACTCGGATTATATTGCAGGTGCGCAAATCCTTCACGTGACAGGCATCACTGCAGCAATAAGCGCGTCTGGACTTGCTACGGTTGAAGCTGCTATACATATAGCCAAGCAGGCTGGTGTGAAAGTGAGTTTTGATCCGAATCTGCGTCTTAAACTGTGGTCAGCTGAAGAAGCACGTCCAGTTCTGCTTCGTCTCGCTGAGCAGGCGGATTATTTCTTACCGGGTCTGGATGAGATGAAGCTTCTGTATAACGAAGAAGATGATCAAAAAGTACTTGAGCGTTTGTCCGCCATGAATGCAGTCTGTATCGTGAAGGGCGGCCCTGATTTGACCTACGTATTGGTGAATGGTACCCTAACGGAAGTTCCGTACTTCAAGGCAGATCATGTCCTGGATACAGTCGGGGCAGGTGATGGATTCTGTGCGGGCTTTTTGTCCGGCCTTATTAAAGGATATTCTCCGCAGGAGGCGACCCGTCTCGGGAATTTGACCGGTTCCATGGTTATACAGGCTGTTGGCGATTGGGAGGCGCTCCCAACGTGGGAGCAGGTCGAGGCCAAGCTGAACAATGTAGCTCATGTTGAGCGCTAGTCGCTGCTGATATCATATATGTCTCATCTTCGTTCATTAATGTAAGGCTTGTAATACACAACCACATTGACAAGGGAGAGAATGAAATGAAGAAGCTTCAGCTGCTGCAAAAAATAACGGATAGTGGGGTTGTTGCAGTTCTGCGTGCAGATTCTGCGGATCAGGTGATCGCCATGGCTGAGCAAGCCATTGCGGGTGGTATCAAGATTATCGAGATTACGATGACGGTGCCTAGTGCCCTCAAAGCCATCGAGAAATTAAGCCGTGTATACCATTGGAACACACAGGATCCAGAGAAATTTGCCATTATTGGAGCTGGAACCGTACTTGAACCCCAGACAGCGCGTGCCGCAATCATGTCAGGTGCCGAGTTTGTTGTGGGTCCTTCCCTGAACCCGGACACGGTGAAAATCTGCAATCTGTACCGGATTCCGATTCTCCCAGGGGTGATGACCATTGCCGATGTACAACGTGCACTGGAACTTGGCGTGGATATTGTAAAGTTGTTCCCGGGAAATCTCTACGATCCGTCCATTATCAAAACGATGAAGGGACCTATGCCGCAAGCGAATTTTATGCCGACCGGCGGGGTTTCCTTGTCCAATCTGGGTGACTGGATTAAGGGAGGCGCCGTTGCTGTAGGTATTGGCTCAGACCTCACAACGGAAGCAGTGAAGACGGGGGACTTGAGTCATGTTCGCCGCAAAGCGGAACAATATATGGATGCTTACCGCAAGGCCAAGGCCGAATAGCGATGAATGATGGAGAAGGGGAGCCTCAGGAATGAAGGCTCCCGTTCTGCAAGCCGCGGCACCTGCGGAAGTATAGAAAGGTGATGAACGTTGAGAAATCGATATAATACAGGGCGCAAGAAGAGGGGCATTGGGAAGTTCCTGCTCGTTCTTCTGGCGCTCATTGTTATTGGGTGTGGGTTTGTGGCATGGAAGCTGTTCACGCCTTATGGACCACAGGAGATGGCTCAGACAGCCATGGAAACTGCAGATCAGGTGACTGTAACTGAAAAAGACAACTGGATTGATTTTGTGCCGGAAAAATCTGTTGGGGTGAGTGTTATTTTTTATCCAGGTGGATTGGTTAAACCGGAAAGTTATGCACCTCTTGCCCATGAACTTGCGGCAGCAGGACATCATACCATTATTGCAAAAATGCCGGTCAATCTGGCGGTGCTCAAACAAAATCTCGCCGATGATATTATTAAAGCCTATCCGGATGAACCATTTGTTATGGGAGGGCATTCTCTAGGTGGATCGATGGCGGCACGTTATGCAGCTTCCCATCCGGATGCACTTAAAGGTATCTTCTTTCTCGCATCCTATCCGGATGAAAAAGGCAGTGTGAAATCATTGGGGATACCAGCGTTGTCCATACTGGGCACGAATGATGAAGTGGTGAATGCAACAAAGTATCAGAATGGGCGGGCATATTTGCCGGAAGATACGGTGTATTACACCATTGAAGGTGGTAACCATTCGCAGTTCGGTGACTATGGCCACCAGAGCGGTGACGGCGAAGCTGGGGTCAGTGAAGAGGAACAATTGTCCCAAACGGCTAAAACGATTGTAGGCTGGCTGGATACAATCAAATAAGCTGTCAGTTCAAAGTTGAATGGGACGAATGCATAGCAGTCAGTAACTGGAGGTGATCGGGATGTCCATGCTTCAAATCCATGGTAAGCAAGTTGCCTGCCGAGGTATTCTATTTGATAAGGATGGAACGCTGCTGGATTTCTTGCAATTATGGGGGCCGTGGGCGGAGTCTTTACTGAATCAGCTGGAATCACAGCTGTCAGAGCTTGGAGCTTCGTTCACGGTCGAGCGTGAGCAGGTCCTGGGTACGGTCCGCAATCGTGAAGGTCATCTAATCGGATATGATGTTCAAGGGCCTTTGGCAATTGCCACGGTGGACGAAAGTAACGGACTGCTAGCTGGGCAGTTGTATGCTGCAGGCATGCCATGGAATGAAGCAATCACTACGGTCCGCCACTTTTCCAGTGTGGCCATGCGTGAGATAAAGCAGAGAAAAATGGCCGAACCGATGCCTGGATTAAGAGCATTTTTGCAGAGCTGCCAGAAGGCATCTATTCCCATGGCAGTCGTGACTTCGGACAACACAGCTGCTGCGGAGGAACATATGGAATGGATGGGAATTCGGTCGTATTTTACATCAATTGTAGGCAGTGACCGGGTAACCAAGGGCAAACCGGATGGAGAGGCTGCGGTTCTAGCTTGCCGGGAGTTACATATTCTTCCTGAGGAAGCTGTTGTGATCGGTGACAGCAATGGGGATATGCAGATGGGACGTAACGCAGGGGCATCCTATACGATTGGTTTCTGTCCCGAAGTTGGGGGAAGTGACTATTTGCATGAAGCAGATGACGTCATTCAGGGTTATAATGAGTTAAAAATCATTTCTGAACGTTCTTTCCAGAGATGATCTCGTAAAAGGAGGAGAGAGGATGAACGCAACAGAACAACTGGCTGCCTGGATTAAGGAAAGTTCGAACATTGTTTTTTTCGGAGGGGCCGGAACTTCAACGGAAAGCGGGATTCCCGACTTCCGCTCTGCCGCTGGCTTGTACCAGACAGAGCAGCATTCACCCTATCCACCGGAAGAGCTGCTGAGCAGACGTTTCTTCGACCAGCATGCTGATATTTTTTATGATTTTTATCGAGGCAAAATGCTTCACCCCGATGCGGTGCCCAACGGCTGCCACCGACTTCTCGCCAGATTAGAGCAGGAAGGAAGGCTTCAGGCGGTCATAACGCAGAATATCGACGGGTTGCACCAGAAAGCTGGCAGCAGCAATGTCCTGGAGCTCCATGGTTCAATCCATCGAAACGCTTGTATGGATTGCAAGAGGTTCTACGCGCTGGATGACATTATTACAGCCAAAGATACGGTTCCTCGTTGTCATGCGTGCGGTGGCGTAATCAAGCCCGATGTCGTGTTATATGAAGAGGAATTGGATCAGACGATATTATATCGTTCGGTAGACGCTCTGTCTGCAGCGGATTTATTGCTGGTTGGTGGAACTTCACTGACCGTGTATCCTGCGGCACAATTGATTACGTATTTTCAGGGAAAACATACGGTCTTGCTTAACGCTACACCTACGGCTTACGACCGCCGAGCTGATTTGCTGATTACTGATCCTATTGGTGAGGTAATGAATAGGGTAGACCAGCTTCTTGGTTAAGTAAGTCAACATTGTCCGAATAACCGCATTCTCCGGCATACGGACCGGGTACGAGAGGCGGAACCTGGGGAAAGAAGGGATTCATGATGGTCTACGTAGCCAGCGATGCACGCTACGAAACAATGAAATACAACCGCGTTGGACGTTCAGGTTTGAAACTGCCAGCGATTTCACTTGGGTTATGGCATAATTTTGGTGGCATTAATAATGCGGAGAACGGCCGAAATATGATTACCCGTTCGTTTGATCTGGGCATTACGCATTTTGACCTTGCCAACAATTATGGTCCGCCGGCAGGTTCGGCAGAGCAGTTATTCGGTCAGGTATTGGCACAGGATCTGAAGCCATATCGAGATGAACTCGTCATCTCCACTAAGGCCGGGTACTATATGTGGCCTGGACCTTACGGTGAATGGGGTTCTCGTAAAAACCTTGTTTCCAGTCTCAATCAGAGCTTGAAGCGCATGGGCCTTGATTACGTAGACATCTTTTATTCTCATCGTTATGATCCCGAAACACCTCTGGAAGAAACGATGATGGCGCTGGACCATATTGTTCGTTCCGGTAAAGCACTGTATGTCGGCATCTCCAATTATCCTGCAGAGCAGACGAAGCAAGCGGCCGAGATTCTCAAAGGCTTGGGTACACCTCTGTTAATTCATCAACCTAAATATTCGATGCTGGATCGCTGGATTGAGGATGGGCTGCAGGATGTACTTCATGAGAACGGAACGGGCAGTATTGCATTCTGTCCATTAGCGCAAGGGGTTCTTACGAACAAATATCTGAATGGTATCCCGGAAGATTCACGTGCCAAGGGACCATCTGTATTCCTGAATGAGAACAATATCTCGCCAGAGACATTGCGCAAAGTACGTGCTCTAAACCAGATTGCAGCATCTCGTGGTCAGAGTCTGGCTCAATTTGCACTTGCTTGGGTATTACGTGATGGCAAGGTAACTTCTGCACTGATTGGTGCCAGTCGTCCTTCGCAGATTGAAGAGAATGTGGCTGCACTCAGTCAGTTGGAATTCTCCACAGAGGAATTAGAGCGTATTGAATCGATTCTTCGTCCCGAACCGGATCATAAATAAAGTTCAAAAGGTGCATCTTAGCCATAATGGCGGGATGCACCTTTTTTATCATTTCTTTTCTATATGTATGCAAGATGCAAGAAAGCATCCTTTTCGGTATAAAGAATCATCGATTGTTAGGCGGTGCTTGGCGTGTCCCTTGCGTCTGCGGTCTCTTAAGAATGTTCTCCCTGTACAGGCTGGGGGCTTCACCGTGGAATCGTTTGAACTGTTTGGAGAAATACAGCGCATCTGGCAGCCCTACAGAGGCAGATACCTGTTCAATGGACAGATCAGGACGTTCCCGCAGCAGCTGGCGCGATTTGTCGATCCGCAGTTTGAGCAGGTAGGTAACTGGTGATAGTCCGGTTTCCTGTTTGAATATGCGGGACAGGTACGCACGATTATAGCCAAGACTTGATGACATTTGCTCAATCGAGACAGGGTAGGCATATTGGGTAGACATATATTGAATCATCTGTTTTACCGTTCGACGTATTGAAGATTCACCTGGTATTAAGGTTTGGCCTTGAGAAAGGTGATTTTGTGCTTCGGCTAGAATCATATATAACGTACCCAGTGATGTAAAATGAGAGCTTTCTTTCCGCTCGGCAAAAGCCATCTGCATGACAGATAACCAATCCGAAATTTCACAAGATGGTCCGGCATGAAAGACGGATTTCTCAGGACGGAATCCTGCTTCCTCTGCATGCTTCGCAGCTTGGCTGCCAGTAAAGGCCATCCATCGGTATTGCCAGGGATGACGTGCGTGGGATTGGTAGCTCACAAGCTGCCCCGGATGAATGAGGAAACAATCTCCTGCGGATAGCTCGTAGGTATGCAGTTCAGTACGGAACGTACCGGACCCTTTTTCTACATAGTGCAATAGATAATAATCGTATAGCTTTGGTCCAAGGGCGTGACCGGGTAGGGTTTGGCTTGCACCTGCAAAGAGGACATGCAATGCCCCTTTTTCATAATAGACAGGATTGGAGGCAACCGAGTAGCTGAGTGCCCCACTTTTACCCGAGGGCTCCGGCGTGGTGCGTTCGGCTGGTGAAACCGCTGCATCTTCCATACGTTGTTCAGTCATGATGACATTCCTTTCCTTCCTTGATGTTCCATTCATTATACGTCGAAAGGTCACATTTATCCATATGGAACACACATGGTTGCATTTCAAGGGGGACCGCCTTCTTGTATAATAACATTAAGAAAACCAACAACATTGAGATGGGGTGCAGCAGCAATGAACATAAATGAATTGAAACAAAAGTTTATTGACAAGTACGGAGAGAGTGGAGCGGACATCCGTGTATTCCATGCCCCTGGGCGGGTGAATCTGATCGGTGAGCACATTGACTATAACGGTGGATACGTGCTTCCGGCAGCGCTTGAATTCGGTACCACTTTGATTATCCGCGAGCGTGAGGACAACAAGTTGCAGTTGGCTTCCACCAATATGCCCTATGAAGGAACGCTGGATACGTCCTCCATTGGCAAGGAGAAAACAGGGGAATGGACGGACTATCCGGTCGGCGTCATAGTTGAACTTCAAGGCAAAGGCGTGAAAGTAACCAAAGGTTATGATTTCCTCTACCATGGAGAAATTCCGAACGGCGCAGGACTTTCCTCTTCCGCATCGCTGGAGGTTCTCACCGGGTATGCCATCCAGTCCCTCGAAGGTGTAAAGGATATCGATACGGTTCAGCTGGCGCTTGTGTCTCAAAAGGCGGAGAACGAATTCGTCGGTGTTAACTGCGGCATTATGGATCAGTTTGCTGTAGCCAATGGCGCAGAGGATCATGCGATCCTGCTGATGTGTGACACCCTTGAATATGAAAAAGTTCCATTCCGTACCGGCGCCTATAAGCTGGTCATTGGTAACACGAACAAACGCCGCGGTTTGGTGGACTCGGCTTACAATGAACGGCGTTCTCAATGCGAGCAGGCACTTGCCATTTTGAAAGAACAGCTGCCTGCGCTGAACTACCTGGCGCAACTTACACCAGAACAGTTCATCACACTCCAGGATCATATCAAGGATGAGAAGGTAAGACAGCGTGCCCAGCACGTGGTGGAAGAGAATGCACGTGTACTTGCATCGGTGGAGGCACTTCGTGATAACGATCTCGAAACCTTCGGCAAGCTGATGAATGCTTCTCATGAATCGCTTCGTTATCTCTATGAAGTGAGCTGCGAAGAGCTGGACGTGATGGTAGAGGAAGCACAACGAATTCCGGGAACTCTTGGTGCACGCATGACCGGAGCCGGATTCGGCGGATGTACGGTATCCCTTGTCCATGAGGACGATGTGGATCGTTTTGTAACTGAAGTTGGAGCAGCCTATGAAGCACACACCAGTCTCAAAGGCGAGTTCTATGTATGCGGAGTGGGCGACGGCGTTAAAGAATTGAAGGAGGCGAAGTAAGATGGCGATTTTGGTGACAGGTGGAGCAGGATATATTGGTTCTCATACGGTAGCGGCTTTGTTGGAGCGCGGCGAAGAGGTTGTTGTTGTGGATAACTTGCAGTCAGGGCATCGTGAAGCTCTGCTGGGTGGGAAATTATATGAAGGAGATCTGCGTGACAAGGAACTTCTGGCGAAGCTGTTCGCTGAGAATACCATCGATGCAGTCATTCACTTTGCAGCCAATTCATTAGTTGGCGAGAGCATGAAAGATCCTGTGAAATACTACGACAACAATGTATTTGGCACATTGTGTCTGCTGGAAGCGATGAATGCAGCGAATGTACGTCGCATCGTCTTCTCCTCTACAGCTGCCACTTATGGCGAGCCGGAGAAAGTGCCTATTGAAGAGAGCGACCGCACAGAGCCTACGAACGTATACGGTGAAACCAAGCTCATGATGGAGCGCATGATGTCCTGGTTCGACAAAGTACAGGACATCAAATACGTCTCCCTGCGTTACTTCAATGCAGCCGGAGCCCATGACAGTGGCAAAATTGGTGAAGATCATCAGCCAGAGAGTCATCTCATTCCACTCGTGCTGCAAACGGCTTTAAAACAACGTCCTCACATCGCCGTGTTTGGTGACGACTACGCGACTGAAGACGGAACCTGTGTACGTGATTACATCCACGTAAGTGATCTGGCGGATGCGCATCTGCGGGCCGTAGACTATCTCCGTAAAGGCGAGAACAGCAACGTGTTCAACTTGGGTAACGGTCAAGGCTTCTCAGTTAAACAGGTTATTGAGACGGCTAAGAAAGTGACCGGTCTGGACATTCCGGTTGTTCAGGAGCCACGTCGTGCGGGTGATCCGGCTGTACTGGTGGCATCGTCTGCCAAAGCTAGATCCGTACTGGGCTGGAACCCGAAATGGACGAATCTTGAAGATGTCATTCAAAGTGCATGGAGCTGGCACCAGTCTCATCCTGACGGCTACGGAAAAAACTAGGAGGCGAATATTGATATGTCACAGACTCATATTGCAGCAGGTGCCACAGAGCGGACCCCGGAGCAGCAGGAAGCACTGCATGCCATTGAACGTCTGGTAGCATTTGCCTTGCAGAACAAACTGATTGAAGAAGCGGATCGGGATTACAGTCGTAATCTGCTGCTGGAGCAGTTCGGGTTCTCTGAGCCGTATGCCGGAGTATTAAACGAGACAGTGTTAGACGGACCACAACCACTGCTGGATACACTGATTGACTATGGATTTGAAATTGGACTTATACCTGAAAATACGGACACGTACCGTGATTTGCTCGATGCCAAAATTATGGGTCAATTAATGGCCCGTCCATCCGAGGTGGTGCGCGCATTCCGCCATACGGAGCAGACCGAAGGCATTGAGGCGGCTACTTCCCAATTTTATGAGCTATCGATTCATTCCAACTACATTCGGATGGACCGCATCTCCAAAAATGTGTACTGGACACAGGATACAGCTTATGGCGATATGGAGATTACAATTAACCTGTCCAAGCCGGAGAAAAGCCCGAAGGAAATCGCGATGGCAAAACTGCTTCCGCCTCCGGTGTATCCAAAGTGCCAGCTCTGTCGTGAAAATGTGGGCTATGCCGGTCGGGTCAACCACCCGGCTCGTCAAAACCTGCGTGTCATTCCATTGGAATTAAACGGCGAACCTTGGTTCTTCCAGTACTCGCCATACGTGTACTACAACGAGCACTGCATTATTTTCCATCACGATCATGTGCCGATGAAATTGACCAAGGATACGCTGCGCAGGCTGCTGGCCTTCGTGGGAGAGTACCCTCATTACTTCATCGGTTCCAATTCCGATCTGCCCATCGTTGGCGGTTCCATTCTGACCCATGACCATTTCCAGGGTGGACGTCATACCTTTGCCATTCAAAATGCGAAGCCAGAGGCGGTATTCCGCCATCCAGGTTCACCGGGACTTACGCTTAGTCTTGTGAAATGGCCAATGTCCGTACTGCGACTGGCTTCACATGATCCGGCTGAGCTGCTCGAAGCGGGCAATGCCGTTTATGAAGCCTGGAAGGTTTACAGTGATTCTACTGTGGAGATCGAGGCATTCAGTGAGGTTGACGGAGAGCTGATTCCGCACAACACAGTTACTCCCATCGTTCGTCGAAGTGCAGACGGTGGTTATGAGATGGACCTCGTACTGCGGAACAATCGCACAAATGATGAACATCCCGAAGGGATTTTCCACCCGCACCGCGAGATGCATCATCTGAAGAAGGAGAACATTGGACTCATCGAAGTGATGGGGCTTGCCATCCTGCCAGGTCGTTTGAAAGAAGAGCTGGACAGCATCGCGGATATTCTCGCTGGGGATACCAAGCTTGCCGAGGCAGCCAAAGCTTCCGAACATGTGTTGAACAAGCATCTGGGCTGGGCAGAAGAACTGATTGAACGTTTCGGTCCCAACCTGAACAAGGAGCAAGCCGTTACGCTTGTACAACAGGAAGTAGGCTTGAAATTCGCCGAAATTCTGGAGCATGCAGGTGTCTACAAATACGATGAGTCAGGGCGTCAGGCCTTCCGTCGTTTCGTGGCCAGCATGGGATACACTGAATAAACAGATATAACGAGAAACACCAGCTCATACAAGGGCTGGTGTTTTGATTTGTTTGACTTTCGATAATGGAAGAATACTTCTTTTCAATGCACACATGTATAATGTTAGAAGAAAAGTCATTGATACTCCTTATCATGAGAAGAAAAGGGGATACGAAAATGGAGAAAAAGGCTTTGAATTTACCATTGGTAGCCGATGCAGAGGAACTGCAAAACATGGTGGGACAACCAAGTGAACAAGTGCGCAACAAGGTGATTTCGTTTGTGGATTCACATGTCAAGTACTTTCTGTCCATGTCGCCATTATTTTAATGAATGAAGTGCTGCGTATCAATGGGAGGGCTTCGATTACCAAGGATGAGGAATTTATGGCCAGTATCGGCTGGAGCGGTAAAACCATTGGGGCCGCTGTCATTGTGGATGTGGAAGAATGCTTCATTCATTGTCCAAGAGCGTTTAAACAGGCGGGATTATGGTCGTCTGAGACATGGGTGGATAAGGAAAGCCTGCCTTCAACCCGCGAAATGTTCCGTGCACACTTGCAGATCAACGGGTTGATATAAAGTGAGTGGCTATCGATTTGTTTTTATATAATCGGGGTACTATAATGGGAGTTGCAATAAAATATGAATCTCCATTGGAGGCGACATAGATATGAGATCTTTTCAATTTTATAATCCAACCCGATTGATTTTCGGTAAAGGTCAGCTGGAAGCACTGAAAACTGAAGTGCCGAAATACGGCAAACGGGTTCTGCTTGTATATGGTGGCGGCAGTATCAAACGCAGCGGTTTGTACGATCAGGTGATCGGATTGCTCAAGGAAGTTGGAGCTGAAGTTACGGAGCTGGCTGGGGTGGAACCGAACCCGCGTCTTTCGACTGTTCACCAAGGTGTAGACCTCTGCAAAACGAACAACATCGACCTGATTCTTGCTGTAGGCGGCGGCAGTGTACTGGATTGTGCCAAGGCAATTGCCGTAGGTGCCAAGTATGATGGCGACATGTGGGACTTTGCTCAGCGCAAAGCCGTTGCACAGGATGCTCTACCACTCGGTACCGTGCTCACAATGGCCGCAACCGGTTCGGAAATGAACTCCGGTTCGGTTATTACGAATCAGGATACACAGGAGAAATTGGGCTGGGGCAGTGCATATTCGTTCCCTGCGTTCTCGATCCTTGATCCGGTAAATACATATACCGTTCCTCTGGACCAAACGGTTTATGGCATGGTGGATATGATGTCCCACGTACTGGAGCATTACTTCCACCTGGATGCCAACACACCGGTTCAGCTTGGATTCTGTGAGACAATTCTGCGCACAGTTATGGATGCAGCACCTCGTCTGGTTGAAGACCTGGAGAACTATGAACTGCGTGAAACGATTCTGTACTGTGGAACGATGGCATTGAATGGCGTACTGAACATGGGTCTTGCTGGTGACTGGGCTACTCACAATATTGAACACGCGGTATCCGCAGTATATGATATTCCGCATGGCGGAGGATTGGCGATTCTGTTCCCGCATTGGATGAAGCATAATGTGGACGTAAATGTGGATCGTTTCAAACGTTTGGCGATCAATGTGTTTGAAGTTAACCCTGAAGGTAAATCGGACAAACAGATTGCTGAAGAAGGCATCGAAGCGTTGAGCAAGTTCTGGACATCCATTGGTGCGCCTAACCGTCTGGCTGATTATGATATCGATGACAGCCAAATCGAAGTTATGGCTGATAAAGCCATGCTCTTCGGCCCATTTGGTAACTTCAAAAAATTGCAACGTGAAGATGTTGTATCCATCTACAAGGCTTCTCTGTAAAAACAAAACATGAAGGCACAGCAATGTGTTCTGGAACCGCAAGTCTCCTTTAACGGAGATTTGCGGTTTTTTGTTGTGAATAAGAGCAAATCTGAGAATGTTCCAGCTAGTGGGTCATATTGCAATGAAAATAACCATTATCGGGTCTTGAATACAAATGAGGAAAGATTTTGAAACATCATGGCACTTTGCTACGTATTTATTTACATGAGGAATGCCCAGTTGGATGGAATTGCGGCAGAAGAGAGGAGGAACGGGGAATGGAGTCAATCTATTGGGGGTGTCTGATTGGAGGAGCCATATTTGCAGTCGTCAGCCTTGTGCTAGGTGACTTGATTGATGGCTTGCTGGACGGGGCCTTTGAAATGCCTGGCCTTGATTTTTTCAAACCTGTTGTGCTGGCTGGTTCCATAACGACTTTTGGTGGGGCCGGTATTATGCTGACACGTTATAGCTCGATAAGTGCGATTTCGGCACTGATACTATCCCTGCTTATAGGTCTTGCTGCAGCCATGCTGGTATTCTTTGCATATATCAAGCCAATGCGTAACAGTGACGTCTCCATTGCATTTTCCATGAAAGAGCTATCCGGGAAAATTGGAGAAATTACCATTCCGGTACCGGAAAAGGGTTTTGGAGAAGTCATGATTCGAATTGCTGCCGGTAATACAGTTCACACGGCATCCAGCTTCGAACATCGTCCCATTGCGGCGGGAGCGCGTGTTGTAGTTGTAGATGTAACCGAAGGTGTGCTGCGTGTATCGGAATGGGATGAAGATGTACTTAAAGATGTTTAAGGTAGTTTAACCGTTAGCAATGTAAAGCACTTATGGAATAAGGGGAGAGATGTGGAATGAGTTATCTGGATATGGATGTATTGTTGATTCCTGCAATCGTTGTCGGTGTGATTCTGATTCTTGGTTTGGCTTTCTGGGCGAGGTACAAAACGGTTGGGCCGGATGAAGCCATGATCGTAACAGGTTCGTTCCTTGGCAGCAAAAACATTTCGGACGATGACTCCGGTCGAAAAATTAAAATTGTTCGTGGTGGCGGCGCATTTATCTTGCCGGTGTTCCAGCAGTCGGAGTTTATCTCGCTGTTGTCTCATAAGCTGGATGTTTCCACACCGGAAGTATACACGGAACAGGGTGTACCTGTCATTGCCGATGGTGTCGCTATTATCAAGGTGGGAAGCGCCGTAGAAGACGTGGCTACGGCAGCGGAGCAATTTATTGGTAAGCCAGTGGAATCGTTAAGAGGTGAAGCACAGGAGGTTCTGGAGGGGCATTTGCGGGCCATCCTCGGAACGATGACGGTGGAGGAAGTATACCGTAACCGCGATCGCTTCGCGCAAGAGGTTCAAGGCGTAGCAGCCAGAGATCTGAAAAAAATGGGACTGCAAATTGTCTCTTTTACAATCAAAGACGTACGTGACAAACAAGGTTATCTGGATGCGCTCGGTAAACCGAGAATAGCAGCCGTTAAGCGGGATGCTGAAATTGCGGAAGCGGAAGCGATGCGGGATGCACGTATTCAGAAGGCCAATGCGGAAGAGCAAGGGCAAAAAGCGGAGCTGCTGCGTGATACGAATATCGCTGAAGCTGCAAAAGAGAAGGAACTGAAAGTTGCGACGTTTAAGCGGGATCAGGATACAGCGAAGGCGGAAGCGGATCAGGCGTACCATATCCACGAAGCGCGTGCAAGACAAACCGTGGTAGAGGAAGAGATGAAGGTTGAACTCGTTCGTAAGGAACGTGAAATTGACCTGCAAGAGAAAGAAATTATCGTACGTGAGAAGCAATATGATGCTGAGGTGAAGAAAAAAGCAGAAGCCGATCGTTACGCGGTGGAGCAGGCTGCCGAAGCGGATAAAGCCAAAAGAATGCGTGAAGCCGATGCGATCCAGTATTCCATCGAGACGCATGCCAAGGCAACAGCTGAGCAGAAGCGGCTTGAAGGGCAGGCTATGGCGGATGCAGAACTTGCCAAAGGTACAGCGGATTCAGAAGTTATTCGTCTGAGAGGTCTTGCTGAAGCAGAAGCGAAGGAGAAGCTGGCAGAAGCGTTCCAAAAGTTTGGCGAAGCTGCCGTGCTCGATATCATCGTCAAAATGCTGCCTGAACTTGCTGGTAAAATTGCGGAGCCGATTTCCGCGATTGATAAGCTGACCGTTGTGGATACAGGTAAGGGTGAAGGCGCTGCTCGTGTAAGCAATTATGTAACAGAGCTCATGGCAACGGCTCCCGAGATGCTCAAAAGTGTCTCCGGCATTGATGTAGAACAGTTAATTAAAGGTTTCACCAAGCCTAAAACAGCAGCACCGATTGCTATTCAACAGAGTGAGCCTGTAACGACTCCCTCTATAATCGACAAGATTGTGGAAAAAGCTGGTGTTGATGAGTAAGACAACGAGTCGTAAAGCACTTATGCTCTATTGACCTTAAGACGAATTTTTGTTACTTTTTAAGCGAGACGTCCGGCGCGGTTTGCCCGCTTCCGGATGTCTTTTCGTTCTTACTAGGGTGTGACTGAATCACACCTAAGATGGTGTGAAAAAGAGGTGCAAACATTGAGTAGCCTGCAAGTAGCCAAAGCTCTAAATAATAATGTGATTATTGCACAGCATCCTGAACATGGAGAAGTTGTCGTGATTGGTAAAGGCATCGGCTTCAATCGGAAAACAAATGACATTATTCCACTGATGGCTGTGGAGAAGATGTTCATTCTGAGAAACCAGCAGGAGCAAGAGCAGTATAAACAGCTTCTTCCACAAGTGGATGAAGCCTTGATTGAAATCATTAATGAAGTCATTACGTATATTGCAGAACATACGGACGTTCCTTTAAACGAACATATTCATATCGCATTGACCGATCATATTTCTTTTGCATTAAAACGGAAAGAACAAGGCATTATCATACAGAATCCTTTTTTATATGAAACCCGTGAAATCTATCCTGACGAATATCGCATGGGTGATTACGCGGTGCGTTTGATTAAGGAAAAATTGGGCGTTGATTTGGGAATGGATGAGATCGGCTTTATTGCGCTTCACATTTATAGCGCCATGACCAACCAAAATATTTCTCAAGTTCGGGAGCATTCCCAACTGATTACCGATTTGGTGAGCCTGGTGTCCACCCAACTGGATTATTCGTTTGAGACGGAATCACTGGACTACTCCCGGCTGCTGACCCATCTTCGATTCGCCTTGGAGCGTGTCCGTCGGGGAGACAAAGTGGAAGAACTTCATAAATTGGATTCCCTGTTGAAGTTGGAGTATCCTGAAATGTACTCGCTTGCATGGAAGCTAACCAAGGTGATGGAAAAAAGGTTAAATCTCCCTGTATATCCTGCTGAAGTAGGCTATCTGACCATTCATTTGCAACGCTTGAATCAAAGGAAAGAAGAAGAGAACAAGTGAAATAATTCCACTAGTGGAATTCTAATTCGACAAATTTCGTGTAAAGGCTTGCATCGCTTTAAAAGTGGTGCTACAATGATTTCCGTAATCAAGCAACTGAATAAACACAAACGACGTGTTACTGATTCGATCAGGCATGAGTTATATAGAGCGTGATTGTTCTTACCTTATCCCGGGTATGCTATACCCGAAGGTTGGATCAATTTCCTTTATTAACTCGTGCCTTTTTTGTTTTCCCTTGCTTGCTTCACAACATAAAAAATTAAAAGAAAGGGTGATACGACGCAATGTTTAAAAAGCTTTTTGGTGTGTTGCAAAGAGTAGGTAAAGCTCTTATGCTACCTGTAGCCATCCTGCCGGCGGCAGGTCTACTGCTAGGAATCGGTAATATGCTTGTGAACCCGGATTTCCTACAGTATGCTACCGTGCTAGATACTCCATGGGTGAGCTCAATCGCGACGATTATGATGAATGCGGGGCAGATCGTATTTGATAATCTGGCATTGCTGTTCGCTGTCGGGGTAGCCGTCGGGCTGGCCGGAGGTGAAGGTGTCGCAGGTCTTGCGGCCATCATCGGTTACTTGGTCATGAACGTGACTCTGGGTACGGCTGTTGGTGTTACGCCAGCGATGATCGGTGAAGTACCAGGTTATGCCAGCATCTTGGGTATCCCTACATTGAGTACCGGCGTGTTCGGAGGTATTATCATAGGTATTACCGCCGCACTATGCTACAATCGATTTTTCAAAATCGAACTGCCGTCTTACCTTGGTTTCTTTGCAGGTAAACGCTTTGTCCCGATTATTACTTCAGTTGTTTCCCTCTTGATCGGGTTGCTTCTGGTGGTCATCTGGCCTCCGATTCAAAATGGACTGAATGCTGTATCTCACTTCATGGTAGATACTAGTCCGACATTATCGGCGTTCATTTTCGGGGTCGTAGAACGGTCACTTATTCCGTTCGGTCTGCATCATATTTTCTACTCGCCATTCTGGTTTGAGTTCGGTGAATATGTGAACAAAGCTGGAGATGTCATTCGTGGCGACCAGCAAATCTTCTTCAATCAACTGCGTGATGGTGTGAACCTTACCGCAGGAACGTTCCAAGTTGGTAAATTCCCGTTCATGATGTTCGGTTTGCCAGCTGCGGCACTTGCGATGTACCATGAAGCAAGACCGGAACACAAAAAGTATGTTGCAGGGATCATGGGATCAGCTGCGTTGACTTCGTTCCTGACAGGGATTACAGAACCACTTGAGTTCTCATTCCTGTTTGTAGCACCAATCCTGTTTGCAGTACACTGTATCTTCGCAGGTTTGTCTTTCATGACAATGCAAATTCTTGGAGTCAAAATCGGGATGACGTTCTCCGGTGGATTCATTGACTTCCTGATCTTCGGGATTATCCCGAATCGCACACCTTGGTGGGATGTTATCATCGTAGGTTTGATTCTTGCAGTGATTTACTATTTCGGATTCCGATTCATCATTCGCAAATTCAACCTCAAAACACCGGGACGTGAAGAAGCGACTCCTGAAACAGCTTCGGGCGGTGGCTCCGGATCAACGGATGATCTGCCTCACAACATTCTTGCTGCATTCGGTGGACAAGAGAATATCAAACATCTGGATGCCTGCATTACTCGTTTGCGGATTGAAGTAAATGAGAAATCCAGTGTAAATAAAGATCGTTTGAAACAATTGGGTGCATCTGGTGTGCTTGAGGTGGGTAATAATGTACAGGCTATCTTCGGTACACGCTCAGATACGATTAAATCCCAGATGCAGGATATCATTGCAGGACGTGTACCGGCACCAACGCCAGCAGCTGAGGTCAAACCAACTCCTGAAAAGGAGAAGGAACAGGGAGCAGAGGGCGAACGTATTGTTGCCGAGGACATTGTTATGCCAGTGAATGGTGAACTGATGGACATCACAAACGTTCCTGATCCGGTCTTTGCCGAGAAAATGACAGGTGACGGCTTTGCTGTTCTGCCTCATGATGGCAAGATTACATCGCCTGTATATGGCAAAGTGTTTAACGTGTTTCCAAGCAAACATGCCGTGGGCATTATGTCTGACGGAGGCAAGGAAGTGCTTGTTCATATAGGTGTCAACACGGTGAAGCTGAAAGGTCAGGGCTTTAACGTGCTTGTGCAGGAAGGCGATCTGGTATCGGCAGGACAGCCGATTATGGAAGTGGATCTGGAGTATGTCAAAGCCAACGCTCCGTCGATCATCTCTCCGGTCATTTTCACCAACCTGCCAGAAGGCTCAACAGTGACGCTCAAGAAGAGCGGCGTACTGAAAATTGGCGATCAGCCAATCATTGAGATAAAATAAGAAGTGTTACGACAATGGCAAGCAAGTGTAAATAGATGCAATGCCTAAACTAAATTATTGAAAGTGAGATGATTGTAATGCAACAAACATTCAGAATTACAGACGAAGATGGTATCCACGCACGTCCGGCGACAGCCCTGGTTAATACAGCAAACAAATTCAAAGGTGCAGAATCCTTTGCAGAAGCTAACGGTAAAAAAGTAACTTTGAAATCCATCCTGGGCGTACTTTCCCTTGGTCTGGAACAAGGCGACACCATCAACATCATCGTTGAAGGTGAAGGCGAAGCAGAAGCTCTTCAAGCTCTGACAGACGTTATGGTTAACGAAGGGCTGGGCGAAATTAATGCTTAATGTTTCTGGGATCGCGGCTTCGGCGGGTATTGCTATCGCCAAGGCGTTTATCTTGGAGCATCCCAATTACTCTGTAGAAAAACGCGAAATCAACGACGTTGACGCAGAAATCGCGAAACTCGACTCAGCTCTGGGCAAGTCCCAGGCTGAGCTTGAGGCGATCAAAGAGCGTACTTTACAAGAGCTTGGCGAGAAAAAAGCTGAGATTTTTGCTTCGCATTTGCTCATTCTGAATGACCCGGAACTGATTGATCCGGTTAAAGCGAAAATTGCAGATGATAAGGTTAATGCGGAATTCGCATTGAACGAAACAGCAACGCAATTTATCGAAATGTTTGAAAACATGAAGAGTGCTTACCTGCAGGAACGTGCTGCAGATATGCGTGATGTAACCAAACGTGTGTTGAATCACTTGCTTGGTATCGAATTCATGAGTCCAGCTGAGATCAGTGAAGAAGTGATCGTGCTTGCGGAGGATCTTACACCTTCCGACACGGCTCAACTGAACCGTCAATATGTAAAAGGTTTTGCAACCAATATTGGTGGACGTACTTCGCACTCCGCAATCATGGCTCGTTCGCTTGAAATCCCGGCTGTCGTTGGAACCAAGGACATTCTGGCTCAAGCTAAACAAGGCGATATGATTATCGTTGACGGTTTGGACGGTCATGTACTGGTTAATCCAACGGATGATGTTATTGCTGAATATCGTTCCAAACAGGAGCAATACGATGCACAACGTGCCGAGTGGAGAAAACTGCGTGATGAGCCAACGGTAACGGTGGACAACGTTCATGTGGAACTGGCAGCCAACATTGGTACTCCGAATGATGTTGCCGGTGTTCTGGAAAATGGCGGCGAGGCTGTAGGCCTGTACCGTACCGAGTTCCTGTATATGGGCAGAGACAAGCTTCCTTCCGAGGACATTCAGTATAATGCTTACAAGGCTGTACTGGAGAAAATGGAAGGTAAACCTGTCGTCGTTCGTACACTCGACATCGGTGGAGACAAAGAGCTTCCATACCTGGATCTGCCAAAAGAAATGAATCCATTCCTCGGTTTCCGCGCAATTCGTCTGTGTCTGGACCGTCAGGATATATTCCGTACGCAATTGCGTGCATTGCTGCGTGCAAGCGTACATGGTAACCTGCGTGTCATGTTCCCGATGATCGCAACACTGGGTGAATTCCGTGAAGCGAAGGCTGTCCTGCTCGAAGAGAAGGAAAAGCTGGTCGCTGAAGGTATTGCTGTTTCAGACAGCATCCAACTGGGAATCATGGTCGAAATTCCTTCGACTGCGGTTCTGGCGGATCAATTTGCCAAAGAAGTGGACTTCTTCAGTATCGGAACAAACGATCTGATTCAATACACAATGGCTGCTGACCGTATGAACGAGCGCGTGTCGTATCTGTATCAACCTTATAACCCTGCCATCTTGCGTTTGGTTAAAATGGTTATCGATGCAGCGCACCGTGAAGGTAAATGGGTTGGCATGTGTGGAGAGATGGCCGGAGACGAAACAGCAATTCCATTGCTGCTCGGTCTCGGACTGGATGAGTTCAGCATGAGCGCAACATCCATTCTGCCAGCTCGTAGTCAGATCACCAAGCTGTCCCGTGCAGACATGCAAGAGCTTGCTGCCAAAGCATTGGATATGCAAACGGCTGAACAAGTCGTTGAATTGGTTCAAAGCATTCAAGCGTAATTTTATGGGGTTTCCACCCGATTTTAAGGGTTTCTTTTTCCGATAAAAGAGCTGCAGTCGTGCAGCGATTTTGCCGGTATCTGTTGTTACAGCAGATACCGGCTTTTTTTGTTTTAAGCGAAACGTTCTATTCTGCAGTTATCTACCGCAAAGAAGACGAAACATCGGTGATCATTCGCTGAGCCTTCGAAGAGACATACGATCAAAATTGAAAGCACTGGACCGAAGAGAATGAGATAAAACTAACAGGTTAAAAGGAAACAGCCGCACATAAGTGCGACTGTTTTTGGTCATTTATAACGATTAGCTTTCAACTGCAAGCGCAGTTCAGTACCGGCTTACGGGCTGCTGTTGTTTCATCCAGACGGGTAACCGGTGTGCCATAAGGGGCATTGAGTACCAGTTCAGGTGTCTCTTCTGCTTCCTTGGCGATGCGAATCATCGTATCGATGAACCCATCTAGTGTTTCTTTGCTCTCGGTTTCCGTCGGCTCGATCATAATGCACTCCTCCACGTTCAGCGGGAAGTACACCGTTGGCGGGTGATATCCAAAATCAAGCAACCGTTTGGCGACATCCAGTGTACGTACACCATATTGCTTCAATCCCCGGCCAGACATCACGAATTCATGTTTGCACACGCCTGGATACGGAATCTCGTAGTAAGGTGCGAGACGGGCCATCATGTAGTTGGCGTTGAGCACCGCGCATTCGGATACCCGGCGCAAGCCTTCAGGTCCATAGGTGCGAATGTAGGCATAGGCACGGACTAGAATACCAAAGTTGCCGTAATACGCTTTGACCCGGCCAATGGATTGATCACCTTCGCGATCCAACGCATATATGCCCTCATCATTTTTGATGACCATCGGTTTCGGCAGAAACGGAATCAAGCGGCTCTTCACGCCAACCGGGCCGGCACCAGGTCCACCCCCGCCGTGCGGAGTACTCATTGTTTTATGCAAATTCAGATGTACTACGTCAAAGCCCATATCGCCAGGGCGGGTGATGCCCATAATAGCATTGGAGTTGGCACCATCGTAGTACAGCAAACCACCAGCCTCATGCACGATGGAGGCAATCTCCTGAATGTCTTTTTCAAAAAGTCCGAGTGTGTTCGGGTTGGTCAGCATCAGCGCTGCGGTATCCGACCCTACAGCAGCGCGGAGTGCGTCCAGATCTACCAGACCGTCTGCGCGGGAAGGGATCGTTACCGTTTCGAAACCTGCAACGGTTGCACTTGCCGGGTTAGTGCCATGAGAAGAATCCGGTACGATGACTTTCGTACGCTGTTCACCACGACCTTCGTGGTAGGCCCGGATCATCATGAGTCCGGTCCATTCGCCGTGTGCGCCAGCGGCTGGTTGCAGCGTAACGGCGTCCATGCCAGTCAGGCCAGCAAGGTCATTTTGCAACGTGTAGAGCAGTTCAAGTGCACCTTGAATGCTGGATTCGTGCTGATATGGATGAATTTTGGCGAATCCGTTGTAACGGGCCACATCCTCATTAATCTTCGGATTATATTTCATCGTACAAGAACCTAGCGGATAGAATCCGTTATCTATTCCGAAATTACGACGAGACAGAGCAGTGTAGTGGCGAATGACGTCAACTTCAAAAACCTCAGGCAATGCTGCTGCTTCCGATCGAAGCATTTCCCGGGGAATCAGGGAATCGGCAGCTTGCCGGGGAACGTCACATTCTGGCAAAGAGTATGCAACCCGACCCGGACTGCTGAGTTCAAAAATCAACGATTGCTCCGGTGCTGTAGAGGCAGCTTGGGCAGAGATTTTTGTAACTGTTTCAGTATGGCCCGAAGTGGAGACTGAGGTTACTGTTTCCGGTTGTCCTGTTCCTGAAGTTGTCTTTGTTGTCGTTTCCTGAGTCACAGCGATCCCTCCAATACACGTGCGAATTCGTCTATCTCTTCCTTGCTGCGTCGTTCGGTAACGGCAATGAGCATATGTCCGGCGAGCTCGGAATACTCTCTTCCAAGTTCATACCCGCCAATGAAGCCGGCATCGAGTAATTTCAGTTGCAGGGCATCCACATTTGTTGCTTCAGGCAGTTGGATAACAAACTCATTAAACGTTGGTGCAGTAAACGTAAGAGAGACCCCTGGAATTGCGGTAAGTGTGTTAAGGGCATAATGGCTCTTTTGCAAATTCAAATCAGCGACATCGATCATACCTTGTTTACCCATGATGGACATATAGACAGAGGCACTCAGCGCGAGCAAAGCCTGGTTGGAACAGATGTTGGACGTCGCCTTTTCACGACGAATATGCTGTTCACGTGCTTGCAGCGTGAGTACAAAACCACGCTTGCCGTTGCGGTCCGTTGTCTGGCCTACAATTCGGCCAGGAATCCGGCGCATATGAGCCTGGGATACGGCGAAATATCCGCATGTTGGGCCGCCAAGTGAAGCGGCGATACCAAGGGGCTGTGCGTCGCCAACGACGATGTCAGCACCCAGCTTGCCTGGGGCTTCCAGCAGACCCAGCGATAGCGGGTTGGCGCTGACCACGAGCAGGCTTTTGTGCGCATGCGCAAGATCTGCGGCCTGTTTTACATTTTCCACGGCGCCGAAGAAGTTCGGGCTCTGGATCATGACGGCTGCGGTGTCATCGGACACAGCGGCTTTCAGGGCATCCCAGTCTGTTACACCATTTTGATACCCAATCTCAACGATCTCCAGATTGAGGCCATGTGCATAAGCTTGCAATACCTGACGGGATTCGGGATGCACGGTACGTGACACAATCAGCTGTTTGCGACGGGTTGCTGCTGCCGCCAGATTGCCTGCTTCCGCGAATGCAGTCGCACCATCGTACATGCTGGCATTGGCTACAGCCATGCCTGTTAACTCACAGATGTAGGATTGAAACTCGAAAATCGCCTGTAATTCTCCCTGGCTGATCTCGGGTTGATAAGGTGTATAGGCTGTATAAAACTCGGAACGGGAGATGACATGATTAATGACTGAAGGAACGTGGTGATCATAAATGCCTGCACCCAGGAAACTGGCGTGTGTCTCGAAGTTGGCATTGGCTCCCGCTTGCTTTGACATATGACGTGTGAGTGCATATTCATCCAGTTTGGAGGAAACAGGCAGTTCACCCTGATAGCGAATCTCCTGTGGAATGTCATGGAACAGATCCTCAATTGTTTCCACACCGATGGTTGCCAGCATGGCACTCTGATCCTGCTCGGTCATGGGAATGTAGCGGTGCTTGCTCATGCTTGATCAGCTCCTTGAGTAGGTGTCTTTGGCGCACGTGTCCGTTTATGAAAAGGGGTCTTCACGACCTCAGCTTTCAGTTTCTTGCCACGAATCTCAATCTCCAGCGGGGTACCCAATGCAGCATATTTGCTGTCAATCAAGGCCAGCCCCAGATTGCGTTTCAACGTAGGCGATTGGGTTCCTGTGGTTACTTCACCAATCTGTACGCCTTCGGCGTATATCGGATAATGGGGGCGGGGAATACCGCGCTCCAGCACTTCGATGCCGACCAGCTTGCGGGCAGGTCCATCATTTTTTTGCTGCAACAAGGCTTCATGTCCGATAAACGGCCCGGCATTCAGCTTCACAAACATGCCAACGCCAGCCTCCAGCGGCGAGATGGTTGCAGACAGTTCCTGTCCATACAGGGGAAGCTTGGCTTCAAAGCGCAGCGTATCCCGGGCACCCAGTCCGGTCGGAACGAGTCCGTAACCTTCTCCCGCCTGCATCAATCCGTTCCAGACTACAGCGGCCTGTTCGGCAGGAACATAGAGCTCAAATCCGTCTTCACCCGTATATCCGGTGCGGGATAACAGCAATGTAACGCCACATACCTTCGCATTAGGTACAAAACGGAAAGGCTCAATCAAAGACACATCAGTGTCTGTCACCTTTGCGAGAATATCCACAGCAAGTGGACCTTGCAGGGCAAGCAGCGCCGTTTGTTCGGAATCATTCGTCATCGTTACGCCTGGCGACATGTGCTGCTGCAGCCATGACCAGTCCTTGCCGATGTTGGAGGCATTAACCACCAGCATATAATGCTGGTCTTTCAGTTTATAGATCAACAGATCATCGACCACGCCGCCATCCGGATAACACATTAACGTGTATTGAGCCTGACCGGGAACGAGTGTTGTTACATCATTGGTCGTCATGTGCTGTAAAAAAGCTTCCGCGTGTTCACCTTGTACGGTGAATTCACCCATGTGGGATACATCAAATAATCCGGCACGTTCTCGCACCGCTTCATGCTCTTTCTGAATTCCGCTGAATTGTACCGGGAGCTCCCAGCCACCAAAATCAATGCATCGTACGCCTTCATACTGCTGATAGAGTGGAAAGAGTGGGGTTCTAAGCAAATCGGACATCCAATCACCTCGTCATGGGCCGTCAACCGGCCGAGTGTATAACCGTGGATCAATGAATCTGTCATCAACAATTAATTATAAAAGTAAGGTAAGGACGCTATAGGCAGCGCCGCTCTATAACCTGTTTTCGTTTTTTTGGGAAAAAGGAAAAGGACAGGCCAAAGAACCGGCATGCCAGAAGCACGCTGTATTCTTAGGCTCTGTCCTTGGTACCTGAGAGTTACCCCGCCGCATGATGCAGCAGGTTTCCCCTTGGGTGATCATAACGCCCACACAGGGCGAATAGATGCTCTCCAGAGTTGCGTCCCGTAAAAGTCCTTTTGCCTGAGAGATTCACCTCCCGCTTGTCGGTGGTTTACTCCTTCGGCGTTACCGCATGTGCACCCTGATTCGGGTGTCAAGGGTAATCTCTCCCTTTACATTCATCCGCGGGTATTGCATAGACCAATAAACATATTTACTACTCTCATTAAAGCCTGAATCGACTATTGATGTCAAGAACGATATCATAGAAATCAACAAAAAATCCGAATGATATTTCAAGATAATTCTATAATGTTCGTATATTTTTAAAGAGTACGCTTACTTTTCTAATATTCACCATTATATGTAGAGAGAGTCCAATAGAGTTACAGGCATATAAGGAAGAAAATCAAATAAATTGTAAGGTATCTTGACATTTGATTCTAAAATATCATACGCTATGTTTTGGGAAAAAGGTTAAGGTCAAAGAAGCGCATGCACTCATTTAATGAAAAGCGAGGCGGATATCGATGAGCGAATTGAAAAGTGATTTCCTGTACAGTGAAGAGCACGAATGGGTGCAGACCGTAGGGGAGGATACCGTACGTATTGGCATTACCGAATTCGCGCAGCATCAGCTGGGTGACATTGTGTTTGTAGAATTGCCTGACCTAGAATCGGATGTAAAGGCGGAAGACAGCATTGGAACAATTGAATCCGTCAAAACCGTTTCGGATTTGTTTTCTCCTGTAAGTGGAACAATTGTTGCTGTAAATGAGGCATTGCAAGATTCCCCGGAGCTAGTTAATAACTCTCCATATGAAGAAGGCTGGATGATCGAAATCCGTGTTGAGGGCGATCTGACAGCGGCATTGTCCACATTGATGAACGCGGATGCGTATCGTAAACATACGGAATAAAACTAGGGTTGCATTTTCCGCTGGAGACTGAATTTCAGCCTCAGGCCAAATGCCGTTTAACTTAAAAAGAATGAATCGATTGATTATAGATCCGGATGGTAATCCTGCTAATCCGGAGAATACTTAGGCGCAATTGTCTCACCTGTAACGGGCTGAGCAATTGCGCTTTTTGCCGTTGTTATTAGAGTATTTCAGATTATTTGAATGAAATGAATAACACCCTAACGTGTTTCATCATCAATCCTGAATGAGATAGAAACTGCTCATTAAAATTGAATAAATTTACAATTTTATTTGTCATTAAAATGGGGTAATTCGTGGGTATGATACAGGAAAGGGAATAACAGGTTCCATTCCTTATACAAGGTTCAAAATGGGACAATCCTTCAAATTTAAATCTTGTCATCAACGTTCATGACGGAAGTAGGTTTTCATTTCGTTGTAGAAGATACCGTTTTCATTTACGATATGGTTGTGAAATTAAGATTTATTACAGATTTGTACCTTCGTTCGTCTGGATCATCGTGTCAAAATTCAGTGGAATTAAGGTTTAATATGTTGAGGAGGTTTTCAGTATGAGTTCAGTGGACGCAAAGTCCGGAAAAAGCGGAGGAATACGGGTCGGCGTTCAGAAGTTTGGACGTTTCCTGAGCGGTATGGTTATGCCGAACATGGGTGCATTTATCGCCTGGGGTTTAATTACGGCATTGTTCATTCCAAAAGGATGGTTCCCTAACGCAGATTTTGCATTGTTGGTTGATCCAATGATCAAATATTTGCTGCCTTTACTTATCGGTTACACAGGCGGTACCATGGTACACGGCCAACGTGGTGGTGTAGTCGGTGCGATTATGACCATCGGGGTTATTGTCGGCAGTGACATCCCCATGTTTCTAGGTGCAATGATTGCCGGACCATTGGGAGCCTGGGTCATTAAGAAATTTGACAAGGCTGTCGATGGCAAAATCAAATCCGGGTTTGAGATGCTCGTTAACAACTTCTCCGCTGGTATTATTGGTGGGATTTTGGCCCTTCTAGCCCTTAAAGGCATCGGGCCTTTCGTTGAAGCGATTAGCAAGGTGTTATCGGCTGGGGTAGAAACCTTGATGAATGCTGGTCTTCTCCCGCTGGTCAACTTGATCATTGAGCCAGGAAAAGTATTATTCCTGAACAATGCCATCAACCATGGGATTCTGACACCGATTGGTACGGATCAGGCAAGAGAACTGGGACAATCGGTATTATTCATGCTTGAATCCAATCCAGGACCTGGACTTGGTATTTTGCTGGCCTATTGCTTCTTTGGTCGGGGATCAGCCAAATCTTCCGCTCCAGGTGCTGTAATTATCCATTTCTTTGGCGGGATTCACGAGATTTATTTCCCTTACATTCTGATGAGACCGATACTGATTCTGGCTGCGATGGCTGGTGGTGTAGCGGGTACATTGACTTTTATGCTGACAGGAGCTGGTTTGGTTTCAGCACCGTCACCGGGTAGTATCATTGCTTACTCTTTGTTAACACCTAAGGGTGGATATCTTGGCATGTTTGCAGGGGTAGCCGTAGCTGCGATCATCTCCTTCCTTGTGGCATCTGTGCTGCTCAAAACAGGTAAACAGAAGGATGACGAAGATCTGGATACTGCATCCAGTCGTATGAAAGACATGAAAAATCAGGGCAAAACGGGTAACCTCACCGTTGATAAAGACAATCGGGAAGCTGACCGTGCGGCTGATATTGCTTCTGCGGCCGTAAAAACGGACATAAACAAAATTGTCTTCTCCTGTGATGCAGGAATGGGTTCGAGTGCCATGGGTGCATCGATTCTGCGGAAGAAAATGAAGGCAGCCGGTGTGGATGTCGCTGTAACGAACACGGCGATCAGTGAGATTCCGCAAGATGCCGACATCGTCATCACTCAGAAAACATTGACAGACCGGGCCAAATCCGTGGCTCCAAATGCAGAGCATATTTCCATCGATAACTTCCTGAAGAGTCCTGAATATGAGGCACTGGTGGAGCGCCTCAAATCCGATTCCTGATGAGTAATATTACAAGGAGACAGCGTGAGATCGTGGAGTTCCTGCTGGAGCATCCGCATGAGGTAACTGCTGGCGAAATAGCTGTTGCGGTCAAAGTAAGCACCCGTACTGTGCATCGGGAGCTGCAGATGATTGAACAATGGCTTGAGCCCCTTGGCATGAGATTGGAAAAAAAATCGGGAACCGGGGTTCGAATTGATCCCGGTTCCGATGATTTGGCCGTATTGCGCCAACAACTTGAGCTTAACGAATATGTAGAGTTTACGCCCGAAGAGCGTAAACTCTTCATGCTTTGTATTTTGCTGGATGAGTCCGAGCCTGTGAAGCTGCTTGCGCTGGCCTCAGATCTGAAGGTAACCGTGTCTACTGCGAGCAATGATCTGGACGATCTGGAGCCACGCATTCATCTGGCGGGCTTGAAGCTGGTTCGCAGGCGCGGATATGGGGTCAAGATCAATGGAAGCGAGTGGGCTCATCGCATGGCTATTTCTGCGCTCGCTCTTGAATATCTGGATGAATCCGATTTGTTCGGTAGGCAAGCGGAGCAGGGCGTCTCCAAAGTAAACAGTAAACTATTGGAAATGATTGGGCATGAGGATGTACTTACGGTCGAAAATGCGTTGTGGCAGCCAGATATTGAGTGGTTGGAAAATATTCCGGAGCGTCAATACATGAAGCTGCTGATTCAAATGTCTGTAGCGGTTGTGCGTATCCGTAAGGGCTTTGGTATTGGTCTGGGCTCTCAACTGGATAAAAAAGACGTTGGAAATTCGCTGCAAGGCGACAAGGGGAAGGTACCAGAATATTTGGCTTCCCGTTTGTGCGGTGTTCTGTCTGCCCAGCTTGGAATTGATTTTGTGGACGAGGAGCAGGCTTATTTTCACAGACTGCTGATTGAAATCGAGCGATCGATTCATTCCTCACGTCTGCTGCCCATAGACGACCTGGTCTTACTCAATATGGTTCGTTCTCTCACAGATCGAATGCAGGAGAATACCCATTATTCGTTCCATGAGGATCGGCTGCTGCGTGAGGGTCTAATTGCTCACATGGAGCCGGTGCTGGAACGAATGGATGGACGGCAGCTCATCCGTAATCCATTGCTTCAGCAGATCCGCAAGGATTATGAATCATTATTTGAGGATGTAAAGAAAGCGGTGCGAGAGGCTTGGCCCAATACGGATGTGCCGGATGAGGAGATTGGATTTTTGGTGATGCACTTCGGTGCTTCCATTGAACGGCTGCGGGTGCTGAAGCGAGAAATCAGGGCTGTCGTCGTCTGTACCAGCGGAATCGGATCTTCACGAATGTTATCGAGCCGTCTGTCCAAGGAAATTCCCGAGATTCGGATTGTGGACAGCGTGTCATGGTATGAAGCCGCACGTATACCGAAGACGGAATATGATTTGGTTCTCTCTACCGTGGATCTGCCAATGGATAAACATCAATACTACAAGGTGAGCCCACTACTGACGGCAGAAGAAAGTGAACGTTTAAGGCACTTCATCAGGACAACGACGCTTCAACGGGAACATAGTCCCCCACCTGAAGCAGAGTCAAGGGCAACAGGACGATTTACCGATCCGGTTGGGCTTGAAGCTACCCTGATTGAAATTGTACAGATTATCGGCAAGTTTCAGGTGTTCCCACTGGATAATCAAGAGATCGGATTTTTCAAAACGGCCTACGCCATGTGCAGCGTTTTGCATCAATCTGGTGTGTTGAACAATCCAGAAGAGATTGCCAGGCTGCTGGAGGAGCGTGAAGAGGTTGGAAGCCAGAAAATTCCCGGGACTTCCCTCGCGCTGTTTCATACACGCAGTGATGGCATTCACAGTCCTTCAATCACGCTTTTCCAACTAACAGAGCCGCTTCTGCGCACGCCGGAAGACCCGGCAGGTGTCAGCCATGTGCTCTTGATGCTTGGACCGAGACAGTTATCGAAGGAAAGCTTGGAGGTACTGAGTGAGATCAGTGCGCTATTGTTGCAGGAAGAAATGATTGCATTACTTGAAAAAGGCAACCGGGATGACCTTATTCATTACTTGTCCCAAGAACTTGCGGGATTTTACCGCAGCAAAACCGAAATTGGAGGTATTCAAACATGAGTGTGTTAACTAAAGATAAAGTCATCATGAATGCAACGGCTCAGGACAAATACGAAGCGATTCGTATGGCAGGTCAGATTTTGAAAGACGCGGGACATATCACCGCAGAATACATTGACAAAATGCTGGAGCGTGAAGAGATTGTCTCCACGTATGTGGGCAACGGACTGGCGATTCCACACGGCACGAAGGAATCCAAATCATTCATCCTGTCCACAGGTATATCGGTTATTCAGTTCCCGCAAGGTGTTGATTTTGGGGAAGAAAAAGCGTATATGGTGATTGGTATCGCCGCTCAGGGCGGAGAACATATGGAGATCCTGACCAGCATCGCAGTCATCTGTGCTGAGGAAGAGAACATGGAAGCTCTGCGTCATGCTCAAACCGCTGAAGAAGTCATTACTATTTTGGAAAGTGAAATGGAACTATGAAGGCCCTTCACTTCGGAGCAGGGAATATTGGACGTGGTTTCATCGGTTTGATCCTGTCCCGTGCTGGTTACAATGTCGTTTTCTCGGACGTTAACCTGGAGCTGGTTAAGGCTCTAGAGCAGCGTGGAGAGTACACGGTTGAGCTGGCTAACGAGGCCAAGGACCTGGAGACCGTTACCGGTGTGAGTGCAATCGATGGAACGAATCTGGATACCGTTGCTCAAAACGTTGCAGAAGCGGAACTGATCACAACGGCAGTGGGTGTAGGCATACTGAAACATATTGCTCCCGGCATTGCCAAAGGACTTACAGCCAGACTGGGAACAGGTGATGTCTTCCAGCCCCTTCACATTATTGCCTGTGAAAATGCAATTGGAGCCAGCACTCAGCTGAAAGAACATGTATATGGTCTGCTTGATGAGCGTACTCGCCTGCTTGCGGATCAGTACGTGTATTTCCCGGATTCAGCCGTAGACCGTATTGTGCCAATTCAGCATCATGAAGATCCATTGCATGTACAGGTAGAGCCTTTCTATGAATGGGTCGTTGACCGTTCACAGATGGCGCCTGCGTTCAAACCGGTTGAGGGTGTAATGTATGTGGATGATCTGGAGCCGTATATCGAACGGAAGCTGTTCACCGTAAATACCGGACACTGTATTGCCGCCTATATTGGATATGTGAACGGGTTTGATACAATTCAGAAGGCTATTGCCGATGAAAAAGTCAAATCTATTGTATATGGGGCCTTGCAGGAAACCGGGGCAGTATTGGTGAAGCGTTTTGGATTCAATGCGGATGACCACCAGCTGTACATTGCCAAAATATTGGAACGGTTCGTTAACCCGCATCTGACGGATGAGGTAACTCGTGTAGGACGTTCTCCGCTGCGGAAGCTGTCCCCGAATGACCGTCTGGTTCGCCCGGCTCTCCAGGCTTACGAGTACGGAACGGAGACAACACATCTGGCGATGGGAATGGCGGCTGCCTGCAAGTTTGATATTTCCGAAGATCCGGAAGCGGTGGAACTTCAGACTACGATCCAGCAAAAAGGGATTGAAGCAGCACTCAGCCAGTATACGTCCATGGACGAGAACCATCCTGTACTGAAGCAAGCGGTAGCGCATTATCAACAAATGCAGAAGTAACATTCTTCATTACAGTACGACGTAATATCGACAGAAGAAGAGCCTCACAGGGTTAACTGTGAGGCTCTTTATTTTGCTCTGTCTTCTTTTTATACGTATCCAGACATGCTTCGCATATACAAGACTTCCTGCGTTGTTCTGCCGGAATGGGGTCAAATACCCCTTCGGGGAACACGGCCTGGTTACACCAGCATGCTGAATGAGGGCGGCCTGCTGCATAGGAACAGCCATTGGCTTCACCACATAAAGGACATACAAGGACTTCTGCAGTCACCTTCTTTGTATCCTGCTCAACAGACATATGAGTCTTCCTTCCCCCGTTGAATTTCTTAACCACGAACGATCGATAGGTTTATTAAAGTATATCAGCTCCACCCATGATATCAATCCTGTGGTTATTCTTCAGGAGGCAATTCAATCGTCAATCCTTCCACATGCTTGCGACCCATCAGTTTGCGCTTCTTCCGGTTTTCCTTGGTCTCCAGCACAATGTCGAGGTCATAGTCGTCGCCCGGATAAAGTTCCTGTGCAGATATATGCAATGTCAGGCGTTTCTTGTGAATTTTGACTTTGCGTCCGCGCAGCATGACTCCGATATTCCCGCGACTGTCCTCCACATCACAGACAATTCCTGACTGGTTCAGATAGGCTGCATAGACACGATCCCCTTTGCGGAATGCTTTGGCAGGGGATGTGGGTTTCGATGTTCCAGTCCAATTGGACTGGTTTCTAGGGCCAGTTTGTACGGAAGGGTTGAGAGGTTCATTGACAGCTTCCAGCGTGTTCCTAGTTTTATTTGAATGCTTTTGTTCAGCCATGCTGCTATTTGGTGATGGTGAAGAATTCACGTCGGGCACAGCTGAAGTAAAGTTTGGAGAGATACGTTGCGAGACACCCTGATCTGAAATGAGCTTGGAGCGCTCAATAATGCGCTGCGGCATACCTAGCTTCAATGCAATGGAATAGGCATAGCTTTCCCCGGCTTCTCCAATCCGCAATCGATAGAGAGGCTGGAGCGAGACTGTATCAAATTCCATTCGTGCATTCTCAAATCCAGGCGTGGCTGCCGCAAAATGTTTGATTTCCCCAAAATGGGTAGTGGCGACAACGGTAGCTCCGCGGCTTTGCAGCTCCTCCAGCATAGCGATCGAGAGTCCCACTCCCTCACCGGGATCAGTACCTGAGGCCATCTCATCAATTAGTACAAGCGTCGATGAATCGGCTTGAGCCAGGATGCCAATCATGTTGCGAATATGTGCAGAAAAGGTACTGAGTGCCTGCTCTAGGCTCTGTCCATCACCGATATCGACGGCAACCTCATGATACACGGCCATCTCGCCCTCTTCAGCGACAGGGACAAGCAGACCGGATTGCATCATCAGGGTGAGCAGACCTAGTGTCTTGAGGGCAACCGTTTTGCCGCCTGTATTCGGTCCTGTAATGATCAGTGAGGAGTACGTGTGACCCATTACAAAATCAAGGGGAACCATGGATGCGCCCATTAATGGATGGCGTGCCCCTTGAAGCCGAACCCGTCCATTGGCATTGACGCGTACAGTCCGTCCGTCCATGGTCGCCGCATATTTCGCTTTGGCGAACAGAAAATCCAGAACCCCTACCGTTTCCGTATTTAGCGCAATTTCGCGATGATACGACTCTGCCATGGAGGTTAAGTCGCCTAGGATTTTCATCTCTTCCCGTGATTCCTCCGCTTGCAGTGAAGCCAGCTCCATTTGCAGACCTACTAATTCCGCTGGCTCAATGTATACGGTTTGGCCGCTGCCTGACTCATCCAGCACACTGCCTTTAACGTGTTTGCGGAATTCTATCTTGATGGGCAGCACCGTTCTTCCACCACGCTGGCTAATGACATTCTCCTGCATGATGGAGCGGTGTTTGCTTATGAGAGAATCCAGCTTGCGCTTCATGCGCTCCTCATTCACCGTCATTTTTTTACGAATACGTATCAGCTCCTTGCTTGCCTGATCCTGAATGCGGCCATTATGAATGCATCGTTCGATCTCGCTCAGCAGGGACTCCATCCATATCATGGATGAAGCGTATCGGCTGACTGTAGGAGCAACCTCGGATTTGCCTTCCATGTATTTCATAAGCTGTGCGCAGCTGCGTAGAAATTGGGCGAGATGGCTGAAATCTCGCTCCGTGAACAAATAACCGGTGCCGAGCAGATCCATGATGGTCTCCATGCCGTCCAGTGAAGGGATGGGAACACTGGCGCCGTAACGAATCAAAGCAGCAGCCTCAGCGGTCTCTTCCAGCCGCATTTGAATCAGAGTAGCGTCCACCATGGGCTTCATGTCTCTTGCATAACGTTTGCCCAAATAGGATAGGGCACAGGCTGCAACGTTTTTTTGAATTTGGGAATAACCCAGACTGTTTAGTGTGTTTTCATTCATGCTTGATCTCTCCTTGGTTATAAAATGGAATTTCGGTTTAAGCGATGGAACATATTCCTGGAAAACGCAAAAAGGGCGGAGAATGAACAAACGTCATTCTCCGCCCTTAACGTAGGGGAAAGCAGGGCCCGTTATAGGTCTATACAAAAAAATCCACGCTGAACACAGCGCGGAAATAGACCCGGACACGTACAATCCCGGAGGCGATTTATGATATCCGCTGTTCTTAACTAAGTACAGGGTAATGGCGCATCAAGAAATACACGTATGCCACAAGGCACAAGCGAATCGAAGGCCAAACTCCTGAATATGAAACTTGGTTAGTTAAGAACGCTCACCGACATCAAAATCTCTCCTTTGATTGAGGAATATGCAACCAATATAAACTGGAAATTGCCTTAAAGTCAACCTTCAATAATAAATAGTGGACTTGAATAACAATGGGTTTTAAAATAACAATAGTAAATTAATCCAATGAAAGCGATATTATACATACGTTTTGCATGAGATCGGGAAGCAATTCCGAAAGCGTTCTCGTTCAAATAACGCAAAATGAACACAAAGGAGGATGCTCTTTTTGCCTAAATACCTGCTGCGTTTGCTCTGTTTTACCATGATTCTTGGAGCCCTTCCGGTCATTGTTATTGGTTCAGTCTCCTATTCGATTGCTTCGCGTGACATTGAGCAGAAGGTGCGTGAGAGTAATTTGCAGATTCTGCATCAGACCCAAATGCGGGTAGAGCAAGTGCTGCGCAGTCTGCAATTGTCGTCCATCCAATATGTGAATTCTCCATTGGTTTTACAAGCGATGAAAAAACCGTTGGACAGCAGCGAATTCCAGGACATTCGTGATCTGACCTCCGGATTTAATAATTTGCAATCGGTTACAAATATTGATCAGGCCTATCTCGTGAATCTGGATGAAGACTGGGTCGTTTCGATGAGATCCTTTGGAAAGTTGGACGATTTTAGTATTCGGGACCGGATTGGCTCCTATATGAAATATACTAACAGCCTGTTCTGGGTGACGCAAAATGTGAGTTCAACCAAAGAAAGTAGTGTGCCAGTATCGGCCGGAGTGGGTGAAGCGGGACAAGAACCCGCGCCTACCCTTATTTCATCCGACAATGTGGTCAGCATGGTATTCAAGATTCCGATGATCCCAACGAATGTGAAACCCAAGGGATTTCTGGTTATAGACATAGCCGATACAGAGCTAAGTACATTTCTGAGTCGAAATTCAAATTTAGGAGATATGTACGTCCTTGATCGGGAGCAGAAATATTTTCTCAACGATACACAGCAAGACGGGAAATACGATGCGCTGAATCAGGAAATCCATGAAAAGGTACAAACGACGGGACTCTCGGAGGGCTTCTTCAGTGCAGAGGTGGAAGGAAGCCAGGTGGCGGTTAGCTACAGGCAGTCCCCACTTAATAGCTGGTTGTATGTGTCCGTTGTATCGCTGGGTCAGATAACCGCTCAGTCGAAGAAAATTGCATTGGTTACGGGAGTGGCTACACTGGTCATGTTATGTGTGACGGGACTGGTAGCCATCTACGGCAGCCGCAAGATGTATTCTCCGATTTCCAGACTTCTGCAGTTTACAAAAGGACTGGATTCTCCAGTGGCTCCGTCGGGACGCCGTCAGGATGAATTTATATACATCGAAGAGCGATTATCGACTTTATTCAGTTCGGAGAAAACGATGCGTGAGCAGATGAAGGGTCAGCATGTTCATTTGCAGGAATTTTTTATGACCAAACTGCTTACAGGCAAAATATCGGAAGATGACTTCAGATATCAGGGACAGCTCTATGATTTTCCGACATCCTGGTCACGGCTAGGGGTACTCACGCTTCAGATCGATACCCTTGAAGGGACAAGGTATGAAGAGCAGGACCGGGACCTGCTGCTGTTCGCGTTAAACAATATGGTCGGTGAGCTGCTGCCTTCGGATATTCGATTTGCCCCTGTCATGATTGATGACGCCCAGGTTACGGTGCTGGCCTCCGTGCTGGAGGATGAAGTACAGCTCAAAGAATGGATGCATTCCCAAGCCGAATTGATTCGTGAGCGGGTCGTAACCTATCTGAATTTGCCCGTAAGTATCGGTATCAGCCGCTCCTATTCTGCAATAGGTGATTCACCAAGGGCTTATCAGGAGAGTCGTGAGGCTCTGCAAGGCAGGGTAAGTCTGGGGAGCCGTATTATTTTGCATTATGAGGATATTCAGCCGCGCGGTCAGACGGAGGCAGCGTTATATACACAACTCAGGATGATTGAAGACCAGCTGGCTTCTGCACTCAAGCAAGGAGATGAGGAGAAAACGGATGTGTACTTTAAGCGGTATCTCGGATTGCTCGCAGACAAGAAGCTGCACTTCAGCGAGTACCCCGTTATCATGGTTCAGCTGTTGTCCCGTGTGTACCAGCTCGTGCAGGAGCAGGGTGGTAATGTTGCGGAAGTGTTGGGTGAAAAAGCCTCCATGGCTCGATTGCTGAAGTTGTCCACATTGGATGAAATGACGAACTGGTTCCGCAAATGTTTATTCCAACCTGTCATTCGATTCTGGCGTGAACAGGAAGAGTCTCAATATCTGAATATAGCCCGCCGGATGATTCGACTGATTGAGGAGCGTTATGATCGCGAATTGTCACTGGAAGCTTGCGCAGAAGAACTGAATTTTCATCCAGTCTACCTGAGCCGTGTGTTCAAGAAGGAGGCTGGTGTGAATTTTACGGAATACCTGGCCGAATATCGGATGGAAAAAGCCAAAACCTGGCTGCAGACGACCAACCTGAAAATATCGGAGATTGCCGAGAAACTCAATTACACGAACCCCACCGCTTTTATCCGAACCTTTCGTAAAATTACAGGAACTACCCCCGGGAAATACCGGGAGCAGCAGCGATAATAGCCACCTGCTCTGCCTGCCATGGCAGGCAGGTTTTTCTTTGTTTCAGGGTTAGCCTTTTTACTGTGATTGGAGCAGAGTTAAGACAGGAATATCAGAGGTTAAATGGGGTTCATTGAGGGGAGCAGCCCAGGGATATAAACGTCCTAAACCCTTGATACATAAGGGAAAACAAGAAGCTAAAACGAGACGATAGCCAGTTACCCGTTTATCCTCCACAATGAAGACATGAATTCAGGAAGTGATATTTTGTAATCGTTTCCAATGTGGGGAGGAACACACTATGAAAGCCGAAACGGCGGCTCGGACACGGCCCGCTACCCGCAGTGACAAAAACCTGCTGTGGAGGGACATTATCAAAAACCGGTGGCTCTATATTATGTTGATACCGGGCGTGCTCTACTTTGTTATTTTCAAATATATACCCATGTACGGTATTACGATGGCTTTTCAGGATTACACGCCTTACAAGGGCATTCTGGGCAGCGACTGGGTAGGGTTCAAGCATTTCCAGCGTTTCTTCGGGGAACCGCAGTTCTGGACTTTGTTCCGGAATACGTTTTTGCTAGCGATTTATAATATGGTGTTCTTCTTTCCACTGCCCATTGTATTGGCGCTTATGATGAATGAAGTTCGCCGTGAACGGTTCAAACGATTTGTACAGACGCTAGTATATGTTCCGCACTTTGTTTCCTGGGTTGTGGTGGTGGGTGTGTTCTACATGCTGTTCACAACCGAGGGCGGCGCCATTAACGAATTACTTTATAATCTGACGGGACAAAAAGTGGCTTTCCTGCTGGAGCCCGGCTGGTTTCGAACGATGATTGTTGGACAATCCATCTGGAAAGAGGTCGGTTGGGGCACGATTATTTTCCTGGCGGCACTGTCTGGTGTAGATACACAGCTCTATGAGGCTGCACGGATGGATGGTGCCAATCGCTGGCGACAGACGTGGCATATTACGCTGCCTGCCATCCGCAGCACGATTATTATTTTGCTCATTCTGCGTCTGGGCAACTTTCTGGATACAGGCTTTGAACAAATCTTCCTGATGCTGACGCCGACGAACCGGGATGTGGGTGAGGTATTCGATACTTATGTCTACACCAAAGGTCTCACACAGGCACAGTACAGTTATAGTGCTGCTGTCGGTTTGTTCAAGTCGGTGGTTGGACTTGCGCTTGTACTAGGTGCCAACACGATGGCCAAAAAATTCGGGGAGGAAGGCGTCTACTAACGCTTGGCAGCAGACGTTCTTCACCAGACAGGAGTGAACATTAAGATGCAACAGGATAAAACGTGGGGCAACCGGATCTTTGATATCCTCAATCATGGCTTTCTGCTATTAATCGGAATCGTGACCGTTATCCCGTTCATTTATATTTTGGCCGTCTCATTTACCAGCCCGCATGAAGTGGCCAAAGGAGGATTCATTCTTTTTCCGAAAGAATTTTCCCTCGCCGCTTATCGCTACATCTTCTCTACAGACACATTGATTCGCAGTCTGGGCGTATCGATCTATATCACCGTAATTGGTACGCTGCTTAACCTGTTGTTTACGTCGCTTATGGCGTATCCGCTCTCCAGAAGATACTTGCGTGGCCGTCAGCCGATTTTGCTGGGTGTGCTGTTCACGATGCTGTTCAGCGGCGGGATGATTCCTACCTATTTTGTCGTAAAATCATTGCACCTGACCGATACGTTATGGTCTCTGATGCTGCCTACCGCGATTAGTGCGTTCAATCTGATCGTACTTAAAAACTTCTTCCAGGCCATTCCGGACGAACTGGAGGATGCCGCCAAAATCGATGGATGTAACGATGTGGGTGTATTGTTCCGAATTGTTCTGCCTTTGTCGATGCCGGCAATGGCTACATTCTCACTCTTTTACGCGGTGGCTCACTGGAACAGCTTCTTCAACGCTGTCATTTATATCAACGATAGTGAAAAGTGGCCCGTACAAGTGTGGCTGCGTGAGATTGTCATCCTGGCCCAGAGCCGGATCGGAGATACGAGTATCGAAGAGACCGAGATTCAGCCGCTTACCATTCGAATGGCCGTTATCGTGTTCTCCACGATTCCAATCATGCTGGTCTACCCGTTCCTGCAAAAGCATTTTGCCAAAGGAGTGATGCTGGGCTCAGTAAAAGGTTAAATTGGTATACGTTTGACTATTGGAACTGGATCATGACTGTATATAAAAAGGGAGGTTTTCGTTTGATGAAAGCAACAATAAAGAAAGCCGCAGCTGTTTTGAGCACACTGGCACTGGTGACAGGTCTGTTGGCAGGGTGTGGATCGGATGAAGGTCAGGCTGCCGAGGGCGGCGTTCAGAACGTGTCCATTGCAATCGTACAGGTGGGAGATGTACCTAGCAAAGGGAATGAGGTCCAGCAAAAGATTGAGGCGTATACCAATACCAAGCTGGACATTCAGTGGATTCCGGCTTCGGCTTACAATGACAAAATTAATGTCATGATTGCATCTGGCGATATGCCCAAAATTTTGAAAGTACAGTATAACCCTACTGTGACGAGTGCAATGCGTAACGACGTATTCTGGGAAGTTGGACCATTGCTGAAGGATTATAAAAATCTGTCTGCACAAAACGAGCGTTTCTTTGACAATATCAAGGTGGAAGGCAAAATCTACGGGGTACCCGGATTTTCTGATATTGCCCGTGCAACGGTCATTTACCGTAAAGACTGGTTCGATAAACTGAATCTCAAGGTACCAACGACACCGGATGAATGGTATGAAACGATTAAGACGCTGGCAACCTCCGATCCGGATGGAGACGGTCAGAATAATACGTTTGGATTGATGCTTTTCAAAAAATATAACGAGGATCAATACTCCTTCACTACACGTCTTGGCGTGAGCTTTGGTGCTCCAAACAAGTGGAAAGTAGAGGATGACGGCAGCTTTACACCTGAATTCATGACACCTGAGTATATGCAGGTGCTGGATTTGCTGAAGCGTTTGTACAGTGAGAAGCTGCTGAATCAGGACTTTGCCGTATTTGACTCCACAGAAGCGGAGAAGAAATTTGATACAGGCGTAGCTGGCATCCGTGTTGGTGTTGCCCAGAACGGGAAGAGCCAGCAAGAGCGTCTGTCCAAAAACGACCCGAATGCCGTGGTAGACATTGAAGGTCTGCTCGGTGTGAATGGTGACCGCGTTGCAGGGCAGACGGGTAACTCCGGCATTCTGGCTTTCCCGAAAGCAACGGTGAAATCGGAGGAAGAGCTGAAAAACCTGTTATCTTTCCTGGATAAACTGATGGACCCCGAGATGGCGACGCTGCTGATGCGTGGTATTGAAGATAAACATTACAAGAAGGTTGGCGAAGATCAGGTGGAGATGAGCGACTTCGACGCATTCCAGCGTGAAGTGAAGCCTTATCGTGACAACCTGCCTTACGTCGAAGGATATAATGTGCCGAAGTTGAAAGATACCGAACTGGGTGAGAAGGGTACGGAACTTGCCAAAGAGCTGGCAGAACATGCTGTGCCAAATCCTGCATTAACTTTGTATTCGGCTACGTATGGTGACCGTGGGGCAGATCTGGATCAGATGATTGCAGATGCGCAGACCAAATATATTATGGGCAAAATCGATGAAAATGGCTGGAAACAGGAAATTGAGAATTGGGGCAATGCCGGCGGTACCAAAATTCGTGAGGAATATGCCGAGGACTACAAAAAACAGGCTAAATAAAAAGCCGGAAGCGGAGGAACCCCATGAAAGAAACAATGCAATTCACACCGGTACGGATGGCTGAACAGTTCATGGAAAGTTATCGCAATCATGAGCTGTATCCGACCTGGCATTATGAAAATGGTTGTCTGCTGAAAGCGCTGGAAGAGCTGTACACCCATACCGGTGAACAGAAATATTTCGATTACATCCGTGAACTGATGGATAATTTTATTCAGGAAGATGGCTCAATTCGCTCCTATGCAGTCGAGGAGTATAACCTGGACCAGATTAACCAGGGAAAATCATTGTTCCTGTTGCTGAACAAAACCGGTGAAGAGAAGTACCGTAAAGCCGCAGATTTGCTCATGGTCCAGCTTAAGGGGCAGCCCCGTACGAGTGAAGGTGGATTCTGGCATAAGAAGGTCTATCCGTTCCAGATGTGGCTCGATGGGCTGTATATGGCCACTCCGTTCCTAACACAGTATGGTGGCGTTACAGGCGAAGAGAAGTGGTTTGACAAGGCGGCATTACAGCTGCTGCTGGTGGAGAAGCGTACACGGGATCCACGCAGCGGTCTGCTGTACCATGCCTGGGATGAGAGCAAGGAACAGCGCTGGAGCTCGGGAGAAACCGGATGTTCTCCGCATGTATGGAGCCGGGCGATGGGCTGGTATGTGATGGCGGTAGTGGATACACTGGATCATCTGCCTGTAGATCATGAGCAGCGCGGCCAGATTGTGGGGATCTTCGAACGTGTAGCGAATGCGCTTGTACATGTACAGGACCAACAGTCCGGGCTATGGCCTCATTTGCTCGATCAGCCGGGCCGTGAGCGCAACTATCTGGAGGCTTCGGGAACCTCCATGTTTGTTTACGCACTGGCTAAGGGAGTACGGAAGGGTTACCTGAGTGGCAAGTTCAAAGCGATCGCAGAAAAGGGGTATCAGGGTCTGCTGCAGCATCTGCTGCAAACGGATCGCGAAGGCGTATTGTCCCTGACGCAGTGTAACGGAGGGGCAGGTCTGGGCGGTACCCCGTATCGTGACGGGTCATACGAGTATTACGTGACTGAATCCATTCGGATTAATGATCCGAAATCGGTTGCTCCGTTTATTTTGGCAGGAGTGGAGATGGAACTTTACAAGTTCAACTAACATGTACACATGAGAACGGAGAGGACAGAAAAAACCTGAAGAAGCGGAGCGTTCGCCTTTATCCCCGGATTTTCCCCTTTGAAAATAGGAATCAAAAAAATCTGGGGATAACAGCGATCGGAAGGTTGTTCTGTCATTGGAGTGGTTTGTGTATATAACCTTATCCAAAGGAGAGATGGTTCATGAGTCCAAAAGGTCGGATGTCCCGTTTAGGCGGATTAGTTGTGGTTGGTGCAATGTCTGCTGGACTGCTTGCAGGCTGTGGGGGAGAAAAAGCGCCTGCGGCAGGGGAGGGCAAGCTTCCCATTTCGATTTCTTTGATGCAGGTAGGTGATGTGCCGGCCAAGGAGAATGGGATTGAACAAAAGATTGAGGAATATACCAACACGGATGTCAATGTACAGTGGATTCCGCAGTCTGCTTTTGATGATAAAGTGAACGTCATGGTAGCTTCGGGCGAGATGCCAACCATTATGCGGGTGAATTATGTACCCACAACATTTAACGCAGCCAAGACGGGGCTGTTCTGGGAAATTGGACCTTACCTGAAGGATTATAAAAACCTGTCAGCTCAATCCAAGGCTTATTTTGACAATATCAAGATCGAAGGCAAGATCTACGGGGTACCCAACTTCCGCGATATCGGGCGTACAGCCATGGTGTACCGCAAGGACTGGTTTGACAAGCTGAAGCTGGATGTACCGAAAACGCTGGATGACTGGTACGAAGTGATGCGTTCCATTCGCAAGGATGATCCTGATGGTAATGGCAAGGAAGATACGTATGGAACGGTGCTGTTCAAAAAGTACAACGAAGGTGTATCCTCTCCGCTCACACGGATCGCCGTAAGTATCGGTGGGGTGAACAAGTGGGGTGTGGACGACGCGGGCAAACTTACGCCCGAATTCCTGACCACAGAATATGTGGACACGATGAAGCTGTTCAAGCGTCTGTTCAGTGAAGGATTGATCAACAGTGACTTTCCTGCGCTGGACCCATCCGATGCGGACAAAAAAATTGACTCCGGTCTGGTAGCCATGAAGCTGAACGGTGTTGCTCAGAACGGAAAGTCATTCCAGCAGCGGCTGACACCAAACGTGCCGGATGGCGAGATTGATGTGGCCCCGTTCCAGGGACCGGATGGCATTCGAATTGCCGGGGAACCGGGGAATTATGGCATGCTTGTCATTCCCAAAGCTTCCGTATCGGACGAAGATCAGTTAAAACAGGTGCTGACGTTCCTGGATCAACTGATGGACGAACCGCTCAGTACGCTCCAGCTGCGGGGTCTTGAGGATGTACACTATACGAAGACTTCGGATGGCAAAACCGAGTTCAAGGACTTCGACGGGTATCAGCGCGAAGTGAAGCCGTATCGTGACAATCTGCTAAGCGTTGAAGGTTATAACGTGACTGAGCTTGTCGATGTACCGATCGGTATGAAGGGCACGAAGATGGCGCGTGAGAATGAGCAGTACGCCATTCCGAATCCGGCGCTGACCCTGTCCTCTGCCATCTATACGGAGCGCGGCCAGGAGCTGGATCAGATGATCTGGGATGCACAGACCAAGTACATTATGGGCAAAATCGATGATGCTGGATGGGAGCAGGAAGTGGAGAACTGGAGAAAATCCGGCGGAGACCAGCTTATCAAGGAGCTGGAAGCTTCCTATGTGGAGCTGAATGGGAAGTAGTAGCGGAACAAGCTGTGTTTTACGTGAAATGACGTGAAGCATGGCTTGTTTTTTTTATGGTCTTTTTCATCCCCAAGATTATGGTTAAGTGACAGAAGGGGTATAAAAAGTAAGGAGCATTCGTTCCACATTTATTTTATTGTCATTGAAAGGGGAATACACAACATGATTGATGATCATCAGAAGCTAGAAGGAATGAATGTAGTGGATACATACCGGGGTAGAGATCTGGGTGTAACGATGGAACCACAAGCCTGTAGTTTCAAAGTGTGGACGCCTGTTGCAAAACAGGTGGATGTACTAATATATCCGCCTTCAACAGGGGGGACTCCCAATGAGCCGAAGAATCAGGCAATACAAAAAGAAATACCGATGCACGAACAGGATCAGGGTATCTGGTCCCTGAAGCTCGAAGGCGAGTGGCAAGGATATCGTTATATGTACCGCGTTACCTTTGAAGACGGACGCCAGGAGATTGCGGTTGATCCTTATGCACGGGCTGTGACCATGAATGGAGAAATGGGTGTAATTGTCAGACTGGAACAGACCGATCCGAATGGATGGAATGAGGATATCCGTCCAGAATTGGTGAGCCCGGTAGATGCGGTCTTATATGAGCTGCATGTGCGCGATTTCTCGATCCATGAGTCATCCGGCATGAGACACAAAGGAAAGTACCTGGCTTTTACCGAGACAGGTTTACGCGATTCACACGGGAATACGTTGGGGATCGATCATTTGGCTGAGCTGGGGATCACTCATGTACACCTGCTTCCGGTATTTGATTTTGCGACCGTAGATGAATCGAAGCCAGATGACGGGACTTCCGATGACTCACGCTATAATTGGGGGTATGATCCACTTCATTACAATGTCCCAGAAGGTTCCTATGCTTCACGTGCAGATGAGCCCGAGACCAGAATTCGTGAGTTCAAATCGATGGTACTTGCCCTTCATGAGAAGGGAATCGGAGTCATTATGGATGTGGTGTACAATCATACGTTTGACACCGCAGCCAGTTCATTTGAGAAGCTTGTCCCAGGGTATTACTACCGTCAGAATCCGGATGGCACGTATAGCAATGGATCGGGTACAGGCAATGAAGTGGCTACAGAGCGCCCTATGGTGAGGAAGTTCATCATCGACTCCGTACGGTACTGGGCTGAGGAGTACCATCTGGACGGGTTCCGTTTTGACCTGATGGGTCTGATTGACACGGCAACTATGAAAGAGCTCACAGCAGAACTGCATGCCGAGGTCTCACCGTCCATCCTCTTTTACGGCGAACCCTGGGGAGCACTGGAATCACCACTCGGGGATCAAATGACCCTTAAGGGAGCACAGCGTGAAGCCGGATTTGCTGTATTTAACGATAACTTCCGTGGAACAATCAAAGGCGATAGCGATGGAACGGGAACCGGATTTGCTACAGGAGCGGAGGGAAAGGAAGACGATATATGGACAGGCGTACGGGGAGCCATTACCGATTTTACGGCCAGCCCATCGGAAACGATTAATTATGTAACTGTACATGATAATCTCAACCTGTGGGACAAAGTCGCACGGACACAAGGGTTGCACGATACGCTGGGATTTATCACATATAGCGAGGATGGTCGTGTGAAAGGCAGCGACAGCGTGGAAGAGGCTGTAAAGCATGCGAAGCCCTACTTGTACGTTGACCCGGATTGCATACTGGAGAACGAGACGGTCCGGCGCTGTCTGCTTGCTAGTGGCATCGTGTTGACTTCCCAAGGGGTTCCATTGATTGCTGCTGGAGATGAATTTCTGCGAAGTAAGTATGGCGATGCCAACAGCCATGAGAGTGGGGATTCAATTAATGCCATTCGGTGGGAGCAAAAGCAAGCATTTAAGCCTGTTTATGATTATTATCGTGGCCTGATTCGTCTTCGGCGCGAGCATCCTGCGTTTCGTCTTCGCACCCGGGAAGAGATTGAGGCGCATATTCGATTGCTTGAAAAAGGAGAAGGAATGTTGGCCTATGAACTGGCAGGAACGGCTGTCGGAGATTCATGGGGACGGATGATCATTATCTATAATGCTTCCAAAGAAACCCGTACAACCTCCGTCCCTTCAGGTATATGGAATGTGGTTGCAGAGCAGGGGCAAGCCGGCACCCAGGTGCTGCGCACGGTCAAGGACGGTCAGGTCAGCATTCCCGCGATATCCATGATGGTTATGTATTCAAACGAATGAACCTTTTCCCTTGGTCTAAAGCTGGCTCAGATCGACATCCGTGTTTCATGTCGGCTCCGCGAGAAGCTGCCCCTGCAAAATTATAATACTGAGTCCTCGATTCGTTAGAATGGAATAAGGCTACAAAGGGGTGTTCCCGTCATGCTGATGACTTGGGGACACCCCATTTGGTGTGCTCTCTTCTTTTTTCATCAGGACAGGTACAAATGCTGTCAATCTATGGCACTTGTTTACATATGCTATATCTTGAAAGCGATTGCTATCAGGATTTGCATCACTTTTATCATGCTAATTGAAAGCCTCTGTTCAACCGATAATGTTGAGTACAGACAACCCCGGGTTGACAAATGACGTCCTGCTCCGTAACATCGGGACAACACGAAATCAATGGATATAAAGGCGGTGGGAACGATGCCGGAATGGACAGCTTATCGATATGAAGGCAACGATCTTGGCTTAACATATACTCGTGCGGCAAGCACATTCAAGCTGTGGGCACCTACAGCACAGCAGGTTTCCCTACTCATTTTTGATGATGAGGGACGTTATGATGCAAGAGGAAAAGTAACCGAACATGATGATGGACAGAAGCGGTCGATGACCCGTGAATCGGACGGAATATGGAGTGTACAGCTTGAAGGGGATTGGGCCGGACATTATTATATGTATTCCATCACGCATGATGATCAGCATGTTGCCGTGGCACCCGATCCATATGCACGTGCTGTATCCGCGAACGGGCAGCGAACGGCCATAATTGACCTGAATACAACCGATCCAGTGGATTGGGAAGAGGATGTGAAGCCCGTATTTCTGCGTCCGGCAGATGCTGTTCTGTATGAATTGCATGTGCGTGACTTCTCCTCCGACCCTCATGCCGATATTCCTTATAAGGGCAAATATTTGGCATTTACGGCCTCCGGGTTGACGGACAGAGGTGGCAACTCCATCGGCGTAGATCATCTTGTCGAACTTGGCATTACGCATGTGCATCTTCTGCCTGTAGCGGATTATCAGACGGTTGATGAATTGGCAGCAACAACGGATACCAGCTCGAATGCCAAGTTGCCATACAACTGGGGGTATGATCCTCAGCACTACAACGTGCCGGAAGGTTCCTATGCCACCGATCCTCGTGATCCTGCGGTTCGGATCCGGGAGTTCAAGGCGCTCATTCATTCCCTGCACCGACAAGGCATTCGTGTTGTGCTTGATGTGGTTTACAACCATACGTATAGCGTGGATGAGGGACCTTTTGAACGAATTGTACCGGGTTACTATTATCGTTATCGTGAGGACGGCACATTGAGCAATGGCTCGGGTGTAGGCAATGAACTGGCTACAGAACGGCCCATGGTGCGAAAATATATTTTGGACTCTCTCCTGTACTGGGCAGAGGAATATCATGTGGACGGGTTTCGCTTCGACCTGATGGGTCTGATTGATACAGACACAATGAACGAATTGACCCGCGAGCTGAGAGAACAGATTGATCCGGCTTTTCTGATCTACGGGGAGCCGTGGACAGGCGGAGATTCGCCTCTGGAGCGGAAAACGTTAAAAGGAACACAGCGCGGTCAGGGATTTGCCGTATTTAACGATCATTTCCGTAGTGCCATCAAAGGGGACAGTGATGGCATCGGCAAAGGTTTTGTTACCGGAGCAGACGGTAAGGAGTACGAAATTGCCCAGGGTGTAGCCGGAGCGCTGGATGATTTTACGTCTTCACCTGTGGAATCCGTCAATTATGTGACAGCTCATGATAATCTCAATCTGTGGGACAAAATCGCCACAACGATGTACCTCAGACATGATCTCGGGTTTCCGGTATGGAGGGATGGTCAGCCTGTGGAAGGAGGCAGTGCGGAATCGGCGGTTAAGGCGGCAGACCCTTATCGGTATGTTAATGCAGATGATGTGCTTGACCATGAGATGGTCCGCCGTTCCTTGCTCTCGACGGGAATTTTGCTTACCTCACAGGGTATTCCATTCCTCCATGCAGGGGATGAGATATTGAGATCCAAAGCAGGAGATCACAACAGTTATCGCAGCGGGGACGCCGTGAATACGATCACTTGGGCGAACAAGTCTCGCTTCAGACCTGTTTTTGACTATTATTGTGGCCTGATCCATCTGCGCCGCACACATCCGGCTTTTCGCATGATGAATGCCGAGCAGGTACGTCATCATCTTCGTTTGATGCGTGCAGAAGGAAATGTGGTTGCATTTACACTGGAGGACGGAGCCAATCAGGATACCTGGAATCAGATCGTGGTGATCTACAACGGAACAGGTCAGCAGCAGCAAGTGAGTCTGCCGGAGGGCGACTGGCATATCGTGGTGAACGATCATCAGGCAGGTACAGACCTCATTGAGACGGTGAGCGGAACCGTAATGGTAGAACGGTGGTCATTGATGGTACTGTATGATACGGAGTATGGTGGCGGTGCTGAACCCGCTGTGATTGAGATTCATTCGCCGCGTCTTGTGTACAGTGTCGGAGAGATTGCTGGCTTACGTGCATCGGTCAGAGATCGTTTTGGTAATGTGGTGGAGAACGCATCGGTGACCTGGAGCTCTTCGAACCCGGACATTATTGCGATTCAATCCGATGGGACCATTCATACAGGGGAGACCGGTGAAGCGACCATTAGCGTCCATTGTGGCACGATTACCGCAGAGTGTACGCTGCAGGTGGATCAACTCCATCCGGAACGAATTGAAATTGTAGGGGAGTCTGTGATGTATACGACACGTGTCAATCGATTCCGAGCCCTGGTTCTGGATCAATTCGGCCAGCCCTTACAAGGGATGAAGATACGGTGGAGCTCGTCGCACCCGGATCATGCAGCTGTCAGTACAGCAGGAATTGTGCGTGCTTTAACACCAGGTTCCACCCAGATAATCGCGGAGGCGGGAGGGATTCAGGCATCGCTGAATATCAAAATCCACAAATCCATTTCCCGAATTGTCACTCTGCGATATGAACGGGAAGATCAGTGTTATGAGGGATGGGATGTCTGGGTATGGGGCACAGGTATGGAGGATGGGGCTGTCCCGTTTGAGCGAGTGGGCAATACAGCAGAAGCCCGTTTTCGGGTCGCTCCAGGACTGCATCATCTGGGCTTAATCATTCGACTGAATGAATGGGAAGCCAAAGATACCTGCGGAGATCGTTATGTTGACATCGGTCCTGAAGACGGAGATGTGCAGATTATCGTTCACAGTGGGTCGGATCAGATGCAAGTTATCCGTGAAAGTGATGCAGAGGATGATCGTAACAGTGCATAATTTTGCTTAAGTACTAACATTCATACAACTAGTTGAGAAGTGTATGCTTAACAAGCGGTCGGAAGGTATTCCGGCTGCTTTTTTGTTTTATGGATGATTACCAACTTGATAACGATCTAAACAAGAAAGGCATATTGTTTCCTTAATTTTTATTCGGGTAGGTCGCAAGTCAAGAATGATGACTCTTACATAATCATTTTGTGAGAGGTAGAAAGGTCTAGATTGAAAACGGGTATTCCATTAGCCTTTAGCCTTTGCTTCCGACAAAGAACATTGCGATATGGAGAATAAAGTAATTTATATATAATTTTTCTGCCCCTCGGTATATTAAGATAAATAACCAGGGATGACATTAGTGGACGCTTCTAGCTGACCTTCTCTTATTTGGGCAGTTAGATGAAAAAGCACTGACGCGGGGATATAACCTGTTTTCCCAATTCCTACATTGGAGGTAGAGTATGAAAAAGAAGTGGATAGCCATGGCATTAAGCGCGAGTATCCTCACAACATGTATACCGTTTGGGGGCGTGGAAGCCGCGTCATCGGAAGCGCTTCCTGCATTTCCTGGAGCGGAAGGCGGCGGCAAATATGTGACGGGGGGCCGGGCCACAACTGTCTACGAAGTAACAACGCTTGACGACTACAGCAAAAAGGAGAAACCCATTAAAGGTTCCCTTCGGGATGCTGTAAGCGGAAGTAATCGAACGATTATTTTTCGTGTTGGGGGAACGGTACATTTGAAAGAAGCCCTCAAAATTACCGGTTCCAACCTGACTATTGCTGGTCAGACTGCTCCTGGGGATGGAATTACGGTAGCCGATTACACGACAAGCGTAGAAGCTGACAATATCATTATGCGGTACATGCGCTTCCGGCTGGGTGACCGTGTTGTGAGTGAAGATGATGCCTTTGGCTCCAGGTATCATAAAAATATTATCATTGACCATAGCTCATTCAGTTGGTCGGTAGATGAAGTGATCAGTTTGTACGATAACGAGAACACGACAGTTCAATGGTCAATTTCCGCTGAAAGCATGCTGATGACAACCCATCAAAAAGGTCGCCATGGATACGGCGGCATCTGGGGCGGAAAAAATGCCAGCTACCTCCACAATCTAATTGCTCACAGCACCAGCCGCAACCCTCGATTGCCTACAGTGACGAAGCTCGTTGATCTGACGGAAATGACGAATAATGTCATTTATAACTGGGGATTTGCTTCAACCTATGGAGGCGGAGCAGAAGATTATCGATATAATATTATAAATAATTATTACAAGTACGGTCCAAATACGTATAACAACGTTAAATCGCAATTATTTGGTGAAGTTGCTCCGGAAACCAGATTGTTTATTGATGGGAATATCATGGATGGCAGCTCGGAAGTTACAGCGGATAACTGGGCTGGTGTACAAAAGTACTCCAATATATCGAAGCTGACGGAGCCTGCCAATATGCCAAACCCGTATACGGCTGAATCCGCGGTGGATGCATATGGTAATGTACTGTCAGACGCCGGCGCTACTCTTCCCAGACGTGACTCTTACGATGCACGTATCATCCAGGATGTCAAAAACCGTACCGGGCAGCATATCAACTCTCCAATTGAGATTGGCGGATATCCTGATTATTCTCAGACGCTGTCCAGTGTGGTCGACAGAGATCATGACGGAATGGATGACGTATGGGAGTTAGCCAATGGCCTGTCTCCTTCGGACCCCAAAGATGGCAACGAAACAACGCTTTCCGAAGTAGGATATACAAATCTTGAAGTTTATCTAAACGACCTAATCGTTCAGGGCAAAGCAGAGGGAAGGCATACGGATAATCCTGAAACCGCTATCCATTATCCCTTTAATAATCAAATTTTTGAAAAGGGCAGTAATATCTGTGTAACCGCCTCTGCGAGCGATCGTGACGGTATTGCAAAGGTTGAATTTATTGTAAATGGTGAGAAACAGGGGGAAGCCACAACCGAACCCTATCGTTTTCATTGGAAAAACGTCCAGGATGGTACACATTATCTCGTGATTCAAGCCACAGACAACAAAGGATTAAAAACCCAGTCCGACAATGTGGCCATCCATGTTAATACGACCGGCTCCACTCTTCCATGGACTTCGGTAGACATTGGCAACCCGGGCATTCCGGGGCATACCACTGTACAGGAGCAGAACGGTACAATTACTGTCAAATCGGCTGGATTGATTGGAGCTACCGCGGAAAGCGAAAGCGAGGTGGATAATTTTCAATTTGCTTATCAGTCTCTAGAAGGAAATGGGGAGATTATCGCCCGGATTGAAGCAGTAACACCAACTGACAACTATGCCAAAGCGGGTGTAATGATTCGTAACTCACTTGGGGATCGCTCTGAAATGGCTTTTCTATCCATACCCTATGTTAAATTTGGGAAAAAGGGCGTTCTGATTACCCGTTCATCTATAGGTGCAAAAGCGGTTAAGATAGAACCTGAAAACTTCATCAACACGCCATACTGGGTCAAATTGGTCCGAAACGGAAATGAAGTTACAGGGCTTATTTCTACGGATAAGGAGACATGGAGCAAGATCGGAACAGTGGCCCTTGACCTAAATGATACCGTTTATTATGGTTTGGCAGCGGATGCCGCCAAAGTGGATAACGAGGTCAACCGTTATAATACGTCTGTCTTCAGCGGAGTAGAGCTGAACAAACTTGAAGAATAACTTCCGAATACTCCCCGAGAAATGGAGAGCGTGTACACACCTTAATATTGAATCTGTCTGAAATAGAACCATGATTGCTTAAGAAGCCGTTAACAGCGGCTTCTTTACTTTTAACTCAGGACTTAGATGCAGACAATAATCACAAAAAATCCGCAAAAACAAAGCAATAAACCGAACGAATGAAATTTCATTTTATAGTATGATGAGCACATGTTAGATGAAGAGATCGTTTCTGCTAATTCTTTAGTTGACAATTATGAAAGCGGATACATTGTGTCGCAGTCTAACATAAAAAGCGATGCAATAATTTCAGGGAGGTTGATATGTGCAAGTCACAACGTACACATCGGAATGTAAAGGAGAGATTTTAACATGATCAATTGGCGTACTATTATGATAAGTGTTTTAATTTCTGTTCCATTGTTCAGCATCATTCCCACAGATGATGCATTGGCATCCACGCTCCTGGATCACAGCCATTTTAACACTACTCCGTCTGGCGCTTTGCCTTCCGGTTTCACCATCTCAGAGGCTGGCGGTCAGGTCCGCGCGGCAGAGGTACCAAGCCCCTCGAATCGAAGTGTTTTTCTTAACGATACAAGCATCACAGCCATTTCCAGTTTAAAAAAAACGATTACTGCTCAAACAGGTTACATAGACGCTGAATTCAAGTTTATGCAGCCTGCACTGGGAAACAACACGAAAATTTTTCGCCTGCTTAACGGTACAAAAGCAGCCGTTTCCATTGAAACGGTAGGCGGAAACATATCGTACCGAAACATGGATAACTCATACATCACACTTCAAAGTGGTTATGCAGCTAATACTTGGTACAGTATTCGGATTGTCGCCAACACCGCTACCAATACAGCTGACGTATATGTCAACGGCTTGCTGAAAACAAGTGGTGCTGGCTTTTATACAACGGTTAATCACATTGACGGGTACGAATCTTTTACACCCAACTCCAGCGAAAGCTCCCACTATTTAGACGATATTCTTGTAAAGAATGCTACAGCAACGATTCCATCCGATGCACTTGTCGTTAGCAAGAGTGGCGAAAGCGGTGTGTTCACGACGATACAGGCAGCCGTAGATGCCATCCCTGTTAATCAGACCACCTCCCGGACGATCTATGTCAAGAACGGGGTATACAGAGAGAAGATCACGTTTCCCGCAAATAAACCGAATATATCACTTATCGGTGAAAGCGCGCTTGAAACGATTTTGACTTATGACGATACAGCCAGTTCTGCCGGCGGAACAACCAATAGTGCGAGCGTTTACGTGAAAGGGAAAAACTTCAAAGCAGAGAACGTTACCATTCGAAATACAGCCGGAGTTACAGCGGGTCAAGCCGTTGCGCTTTACGTATCCGGTGACAGGGCAACGTTTAACAATGTGCGCATCTTAGGGAATCAGGATACTTTGTATGCGCATAGTGGCAGGCAGTATTATCGCGATTCCTACATTGAAGGAACCGTTGACTTTATTTTTGGTTCAGCTACTGCTGTGTTTGAGGGCTGTGAGATAAAGAGTTTGAATAACGGTTTTATAACAGCGGCTTCAACAGATCAATCTGCAGCACATGGTTATGTATTTATTAATAGTAGTCTGACTCAATCGGCATCGCTGACGGGTACTGTCTTTTTAGGACGACCATGGCGCCCGTATGCCTCGGTAGTTTATGTGAGCTCATATTTGGAATCGCATATTAACCCGACAGGTTGGGATTATTGGGGGAACGAAGCAAATAAGAGTACGGCACGTTATTCCGAATATGGCAACTCAGGTCCTGGTGCTTCTACGGAAAGTCGCGTAAGTTGGTCCCATTCTTTGAGCCCTGCTCAGGCTGCCGTGATCAATACCCAATCCGTGCTTGCTGGAAGCGATCAATGGGACCCCATTAATTAAAGAAAGGAATGATATTAATGATCAAATCGATTTTCAGCCTTGATATGCTAACAAAGTATTCATCAGTCTTACTTGGATCAATATTCATTCTTCTCCTATTCCCATGGTCTGCTCAAGCCTATACGCTCGGAGATGACACCCCTTACGGATATGGTGCTGGCACAACGGGCGGGGGGAGCGGAACCCCTTATTCGGTAACAGCCTATGATCAATTTATTACGCGAATAGCAGCAATCAAAGCAGATTCCTCCTTGTCAAGGGTCATCCGTATAGACTCAGATATCGTATGTACCCGAGGCACACGAACAAAAACAGACATGTCGGACAACAAGCCTTATACATTCAGCACTGCTGCCTTGATTAACCTGCCTTCTAATTTCACCTTATATAGCGAAGGCGGATATATGCTTCATCATTGCGGGCTTATGATAGATAAAGCGACGAATGTAATTGTTCGAAATATTGGCATTGGTGAGAGCTTTGTCAGTCAGACAGCATTTCCATATCCGGATACATTCACTTATACACTGCAAACCAATGCCAACGGTGCAGGAACTGCCGGAACGGTAGTCACGTTCAAGAAATCGGATGATATTAACACTCAATTAAAAGCAGCCAAATGGATTGATACGGATTCCGCAAACCGATCTATGTCCGGTTTTTTGATTTATCAAGCATTGGTGGGTGATTTATATGGAACAGATGGAATTTTGGTTCAAGATTCAACACAGGTTTGGATCGATCATTGTAAGATCTGGAAAACAGAGGATGGAGGAATCGACGTTATTAATTCACCTAGCGTTACGATTTCAAACAATGAATTCGAGTACATCGACAAGGTGCTGAGCATTTTTTCAAAATCCACTTCAACACCCTCCAGGGTCAGTTTGTATAATAACTATTTTCATTACAGCAATCAAAGAATCCCCAAGGTTGCAGATTCATCTATTGTGGACTCGTTCAACAATGTATACGACAATGTAGCGCAGGAAATCTCCCCTGCAGCAGTGACCAACAAAAATATCTATGAAATTTCGAATTGGCAGCGGGGTGGTTACGCCGTCAACGCGGCAGTAGGTTCGGATACCGGAACTGGAGGAATTATATATGCAACACAGAACGTATTCGGCCCTGGCGTACCTGCCAGTGAACGTTATATTTCCAATCCTGGTGGTTCGATAATGTTCGTAAGCAACTACCATAAGACTAGTCCTTCAACCATGGAGGCCATTGAAGATTATATCAAGGTCAACTCCGGCGTTACAATCAATCTTTACCCGGGTATGGTTATAAGCTCCATGTCAGACATAGCGACCTACAATGAGATTATTAACAGAGCAGGGGCATGGAATGGAGCGCTTGCCTATTAAGCTTATACGTATAACGAATGGGTAACTTTACGGAATTCACGTTTAGCAGGACTAACGACTGCTTTTTCGATAGTAGCTGGGGGTAACGCCTGTGATTTTTTTAAAGATAACATTGAAATTAGCTGCATGCTCATAACCAGTTTTCGCAGCGATAGTTGAAATCGGCTCCTTGCTCTCTCTGAGTAAACGCTTTGCTTCCCGCAGCCGGACGGTTTGCACATATTCTTTGAACTGAAATCCAGTCACTTTCTTGAAGGTCCGACTTAAATAGGAAGGGCTTATATAGAATCGTTTTGAAATTTCCTGTAACGAAATATTGTCCTGAAAATGCTCGTTCAGATACGCGGAGATTTCAGTCATTTTCTGATGCATGGGATGGGTAGACATCATTTGCTTTAAACTTCCCTTGCTCCCAAGACGGTGCATGTGAATTAATAATTCAATAAGAAGCGCTCGGACACTGGTTTCGTAGGCGACCTGCTGTGTCTCGCACTCGCGCAGCATCTTTTGCAAAAGTTCCTCAACGATGGCTTGCATATCAACCGGAAAATGGAGCAATGGAGTATCGCAGCTCCCGATTAATAAAGGGACAGCACAACGTGATAGTTCTAAAGACAGGAACGATTCACTGAAATTTACCAAAATACGTTCGCACTTTAATGCTTCAGAGCTGGTCGTTCGATGTATGTCGTTTGGGTAAACAAAAATCATGTCTCCTTTTTTTGCGGTATAAACGGTTCCATTAATGAAAAAGACACGTCCGCCATTCAAGACATAATACATTTCATAGGTTGGGTGGGCGTGTGGCTTAAACATAGAAACATGCCCGGTCTGATGTAGATACTGAATGGTAAATTCGTTATCTTCTGTAGCAAATTTGGTTCCAATTATCTCCTTCATCGTATTCATCCTTTACGGTGTATGTAAATTAAAAAGACAATAATAACAAATTATAAAGCAGTTTTCAGCTTCAAAACAGAACTATTTTTGTTTTTATTGCCCTATAATGAGTTCATTCATATTCTTTAATCAATAGGGGGCATCAAAATGAGTACGTTTCGCAATCCCGTGATCCCGGGCTGTTATGCTGATCCTTCCGTCTGCAGAGTCGAAGAGGACTACTATCTAGTCACTTCCTCGTTTGAATATTTTCCCGGTGTTCCGATTTTTCATAGCAGGGATCTTGTCCATTGGCGGCAGCTCGGACATGTGTTGGATCGCCCGTCTCAACTCAACCTGAAAGGCACACCTTGCTCCAAAGGAATATACGCAGCAACGATCCGGCATCATAACGGCATTTTTTACGTGATTACCACTTTTGTTGAAAGCGTAACCGGTGCTCGCAATAACTTCTATGTAACGTCAACCGACCCTTCTGGCCCTTGGTCAGATCCGGTATGGCTTCAAGATGCTCCAGGTATCGACCCCTCGATATTTTTCGATGATGATGGAAGATGTTACATGATGGCAAACCGTCTTCCACCGGATGGACAGCAATATCCAAAGCACATGGAGATCTGGATGCAGGAGCTGGATGTAACTAAAGGTTGCCTGATTGGGTCCAAATTCAGTTTGTGGGATGGGGCTATGAAGTTTATTCACGCTCAAGAGGGACCGCATATGTATAAGCTGAACGGATACTATTATTTAATCATCGCGGAGGGCGGAACAGGCCATACCCATTCGGTTACTATCGCGCGCAGTACAGGCATCACAGGGCCATACGAAAACTGCAAACGTAACCCGATTCTTACTCATCGGCATTTGGGACTTAATCACCCTGTTACGAACATTGGACATGCTGATATTGTGCAGACGCAAAACGGCGAGTGGTGGATGTTTTGTTTGGGTTCGCGCCCTTATGGAGGCTATTACAGAAACCTGGGTCGAGAAACCTTTCTTGTGCCATTGGTTTGGGAGGAGGGGTGGCCCGTTGTTAATCCTGGCAAAGGAATCGTTGAGCTTGAGCTGCCGCGGCCATGCCTTCCGGAACACCGATGGCCATCGCATCCGATATGCGACCATTTCGACGCTGAATGTCTTGCACCGGAATGGAATTTTATCAGAACTCCACTCGGGAACTTCATGTCCCTATCGGAACGCCCGGGACATTTGCGATTAAGACTTAAGCCTGAAAAAATGACTGATTGTGGCAATCCCAGCTTTGTTGGCAGGCGACAGCAGCATATTTGTTTTGCGGTAAGAACAGTACTTGAATTCGTTCCGCATTCTGCGAAGGAAACAGCAGGGCTGATTCTTCTACAGAATAACGATTTTCAGTACCGTGTGGAATGCACAATCAACGATACGAATAAAACTGTTCGACTCATTCAGTGTGTTGAAGGAACCGATCAATTACTGGCCCAACATGATGTTGCACCTGCACAATCGATCGGGAGGCTATACCTCAAAGTGGAAGCGATAGGCCAAGACTTCAGCTTTTACTTTGGCACGCAGCCCGAAGAATGGAAGTCGTTAATTGAGCATGCCGATGGAACCATATTAAGCGTTGATGTAGCAGGGGGTTTTTCAGGAACCTATATTGGCTTGTTCGCAAGCAGCAATGGTGAAACCAGCGCGAACTATGCAGATTTCGATTATTTTGAATATGCGCCTTTGGATTACAAAGAATGAGTGGAGGATTTCAATGAAAATATCCATACAAGAGCAGCATGTTTGGTTGGCCGATCTCGGAAACGGCAGGTACCAAAATCCGATTCTGCATACGGATTACGCAGATCCGGATGTCATTCGAGTTGAGAGTGATTTTTATATGGTTGCCTCGAGCTTTTGCAGCTCGCCTGGCATTCCAATTTTGCATTCAAAGGATTTGATTCATTGGACAATCATCAATTACGTTTATGACAGACTGCCCTACGAATACTATGATACGGTTCGTCCTTCCGAGGGCGCTTGGGCACCAAGCATTCGGTATCATGACGGACAGTTCTGGGTGTTTTTCAGCATGCCTGATCATGGCATTTTTATGAGCAGCGCCGTAGACCCAATGAAGAAGTGGTCCAAGCTTCATCTGGTTAAGGAGGTCAAGGGGTGGATTGACCCTTGTCCCTTTTGGGATGAGGATGGGCAAGCCTATCTGGTCATCGCTTTTGCCCAAAGCCGCTGTGGCTTGAAAAGCGTGCTGGGGCTTAGCCGAATGAAGCCCGACGGAACGGGGCTTCTGGATGATCCTGTTCATATTTTCGATGGAACGGTAAACCATCCGACGATTGAAGGGCCAAAACTTTATAAACGCGGGGAATTCTATTATATCTTTGCACCTGCGGGAGGGGTCAGAAACGGGTGGCAGACCATCCTGCGGTCAAAGAACATCTATGGACCATACGAAGATAAAATCGTTTTGCACCAAGGTAACTCAAACGTTAATGGCCCCCATCAAGGAGGATGGATTGAACTGGAATCGGGCGAATCCTGGTTTCTTCATTTCCAGGACAAGGGCGCATATGGACGAATTATACATTTACAGCCTGTGGAGTGGGTAGATAATTGGCCTGTAATGGGGCATAACCATAATGAACAGGGGATCGGCGAACCTGTCCAGGAATGGGCAAAGCCTGACGTGGGTGGGACTTACCCAATTAACGTTCCTGTAGTGAGTGACCATTTTAATGATCCATCATTGCATTTGCAGTGGCAGTGGGCAGCGAACGAAAAACCGGAATGGTATTCTTTATCTGCAAAAGCAGGGTTTCTAAGGCTGTATGCGGTAAAACCGCCCAATGGACCAGAAACACTTTTATATGATGTGCCCAATGTGCTCTGCCAAAAAATATCGTCTCCCTCTTATACGGTAACCGCTAAGCTTATGGCTTCCTCCATTGAGGAAAATGATCAAGCAGGCGTGGTCATAACCGGAAGGGAATATGCAAGTGTTTCATTAACTCGATGTTCAGACGATCGGGAACGTTTAAAAATATCGTTGATCCTGGGTTTTCCATCAGAAGGCAGGGAAAATGAATATGAATATGCAAGAGTGGCGGCAGATAAACCCTTATATTTAAGAGTAGGCATTGCACCAAATGCCCTATGTATCTTTAGTTATAGTCTGGACAACGTACATTTTAACCAGCTTGGTCCAAAGTTTGAAGCACAACCCGACCATTGGGTTGGTTCGAAGATCGGATTATTTTGTATCAACAAAGGACAACAGGAGAATAACGGATATATTGATTTTGATTGGATCTCATTGGATAAAAATACGATCTAAACCATAGAAAGCTGTCGTTTATTTTTATTTTATTGAAAGTCGCTATCTAGCGGCTTTTTTGTTCATCAGAAAGATACATTTCACCTGGAAAATAAAAAAACTGTACAAGTCAGTGTTTGAGATGGCCTTTCATTGGGGTAAATATAGATATGGCCCCAGATTCGGCCAAGCATGAACAAGGCCATTCTGGTCTAAAAGAGAAGCTTATGGCTTCCTAACAAATATGAAGTAAGGATCCCTTGAAGGAGGATGTTCAATCATGAAATCCAACGGAAAAATGGCTCAACTTACGGCAACACCAAGAACTGAAAAGAAAGGTGCAGCATTGCGCCTGTTAAGACAAGGCGGACGTGTTCCGGCAGTCGTTTATGGCCCGGGATTGGAAGGTGCCGCGATACATGTAGATGAAAAAGAAATGCTGAAAGTAGCACGTACAGGTCGCTCCGAGATGTTCAACCTCAATCTGGAGGGGGGCAAAACGGTTCCAGTGCTGATCAAGGACCAGCAGGAACGTAACGGACGTCTGCTGCATGTGGACTTCCTGCAGATTTCGAAGAACAAGCCGATCAGCGTTAGTGTATCGATCGACTTCCAAGGCACCGCAGCCGGCTCGAAGGCAGGCGGTGTGTTCCAGACGCAGGAAACTCAACTGGAGGTCGAAGGACTGCCAGCTGATCTGCCAACCTCCATTGAGGTGGATGTCAGCGGACTGGAAATTGGTGATCGTTTGACGGCTGCGGATATCAAGCTGGATAAAGGTCTGACACTGGTGACGGCAGCTGATTCCATCATCGCTTCCGTGATGCCGCCACAAGCGGCTGAGGCAGAGCCTACGGCTTCTGCGGATGAAGCGGAACCGGCAGCATCGGAAGAGCCAGCTAAAGAAGAATAAGGGATCAGAATATTCAATATTCTGACCTTAACCAAGCCCGGTCGTAATGACCGGGCTTTTTTATATTGGAAAGGTTCTGTCCTAAGTGGGGGGGGGCCGGGCAAGGTGTGGTATCGTATGCCGTTTTACTTATGAGAGATTGCCGCATAGTGGCGTTATTCGTTATGATGGTAAGGCCGAATGAGACTCTCGCAAGTTGCGCAGTTAGGCAAATTGGCAAGCTATTTGCCCCGGAAAAGCAACTAATCGGAATAATTTGTACAAGAAGGCAGGTTTCGCATCATGTTTGATCCGACGATTTATGACAATTTGAAAGTAGGCTTTGAAAACCACCTGTATGATCTTGATAATTTGGATGAACTTATTTCCATAACGGACCGGAAGGATCAGCTGGAGATGGCGCGTATGTCCAGAGAGTTCGTGTTGCAATTCTGCCTGAGAGATTGCCCTAACATAACAGGTGAAGTGGTCCTGAGCACATCGCTTGAGGAGCTTGCAGTTGAAATTCTGGAAACACCGGGTGGTCAATTCGGTTGCCGTTTGCGACTTCGGTTCAGGATGGTTATTAAGGACCCTGAGACACAATGTCTGGCGATTAGCTCCATAATACAGCAGAGCTGGCCGGAACAACGAAAGCAGCAGCATATTCATTATATTTTTGAAGATGAGCCAGCAACGTATGCTGTCACAGCTGAAGTACATTTTGATCGCAGTGTAAATGAAGATCAGATGGGAGATATTCCTGAACTGTGCGACCATATGGTCAATGTGCTGACTAAATTATTGCAATTGCACAAATAAACATGAAAAAGAGTCTTGTCTCTGGTCAAAGAGGCAAGATTTTTTTTCGTTTTTTTTGAATGCCAAGTAGGCTATCTGGCGTAGGTATATGGACTTGAGGTTAAAATTTTACGCAAGCAAGTAAGAGATTGTATATTTAGTAAGCCGAATAAGTGCGATTGGACTATACATATAAGGTGAAAGTGCGAAAACAAGTTTGGGACTAAAGATTTAGTACCGGACTAAAGGAACTAGTTTTCCTTGCCGATAAAATATCGAAGGGGAGAAACTACATGACAGAGAAATTAATTCGTCTTCTGCGTATACTTCAGGCTATACAAGCGAATCCCGGAATTTCCGCCAAAGAATTGGCGTTGAAATGTGGTACAACTGTGCGCACGATTTATCGCGATCTCCGAATTTTGGACAGGGTTGCCCCTATCATGAATGAAGGTTATGGCAAAGGGTATCGGTTCATTGGTGAATTTGCCATGTATCCTCTGGATTTTACCGAACAGGAAGCCATGGTATTCTCCATGCTTCCATCCGTGGTGGATACTTCGCAACTCCCGGCTGAATTTGATTCAGCTTTTGATAAGGTGATGACGGCCCATACCAAAATGAAATCGAGAAACAGTGACATTGTAGAAAATATTGCAGGTATTATTCGTATGGGCACACCTGCATACCGGGAAGAAGGGAAGTATCCCAATTTGCTTATTCCAGTCATTGAAGCCATTCTGGATCAACAAACGATTCGAACTCAATATCACACACTTACGAAAAATGAAATCACGGTCCGCGACATTGACCCCTATTACCTCATTCCGCGCGACCAGCGTTTTTATTTGATTGGTTATTGTCACTTGCTGAAGAAAGTTTGTTTGTTTCGGATCAGTCGCTTTCTGGACGTTATACAAACTAATACCCATTTTGTTATGGGGGATTTCAACATAACGCAGTTCATGAAAAACACGTGGTCCATTGATCGTGGGGATAAACTGATTCATTTTAAAGTAAGATTTAGTAAAGAGGTGGCCCCCTACATAAAAGAAGAAGAGATGTTTGTTCGTCCACGAATGACGGATATGCCTGATGGCGGATTGTTATTTGAAGTAACGCTGAACAGTAGTCGTGAATTCCTAAAATGGTTATATCAATTTGGCCCCGAAGCGGAGGTAATTGAACCCCGTGAATATCGTAAAGAAATTCGTGAACAACTCATAGAGTGGATGAAGCATTATGAGGAAGATCAATAATTTCGACCCTTCTAAATTTAAAATAATGTGTAAAAGGAGCTTTTGTGATGAAAACCAAAATATTTGCCGCCATGTATGGAATGGAACATTATCATGGCGTAGAAGCTTTAAATGTGGGGGATACCTTATTTCTGGTCAAAGATCCCGACAATCGGGTAGATTCTCAAGCCATTAGGGTTGTCGTTCCTCCCATTGGGACGGTTGGATATATTGTTAATAACCCTCTGCTCGCTCCTCACGGCTGCTGGACAGGCTCAGGAATCTATGATGCTTTCCACCAACAGACCTGTGCTAAAGTGAGGTTTACCATGAAAGAGATGATAATTGTGGAATTAATTGAAATGTTGTATGTCCCTGTTCCGCATATGGATAGCTTTATTGCAGACTGGCAGTCGCGTGAAAAAGCCTGACGGAAAGCGCGGCCTTAACCAGATCAATCACCGGATGAGCCTTGTATAAGCTGCTTCGAGATGCATGGCTGTCCTAGCCCAACTGAACTGTTCAACTGCACTTGCACGACCGGCTTCTCCGAGAGAGCGGGCGAGAGAAGGATTGTCTGCCAATTTATACAGGTATGCAGCGAAACTTCGGGGGTTGTGATACTGTCTCACAAGGTATCCATTATTCCCGGAGTCAATGATTTCACGAATGCCCCCATTGTCTGAAGCAATGACGGGTAGTCCCGAAGCCATAGCTTCAACATTCACCAGTCCAAAGGCTTCATGTTCTTGGGAAGGGCATACCAGGCAGTCCACAGCCCGGTACAAACGGTCAATGTGTTCATGGGCGATCTGACCTCGGAAAGCGGCCTCAACCTTTAATTTGCGGGCAAGCTGTCGCAGTTTGCGGACGTAGACCTGAGGTCCTTTCCCTGCAATGATCAGTTGTACGGGTACCTGCTGCTGAAGAATAGCTACGGCACGAATCAGCACATCCACACCTTTGCCAGGAATAAGTCGACCTACATACAGAATGGAGAATGGCCCTGAAATACCGAACTGCTTGCGCAGAAGCTGCTGCTCTCCTTTTATTGCTGGCAAAAAGCGGCTTAGGTCCACGCCAAGCGGCACCACGCCCATCCGTCGTTTCAAGGATGGGAATCTGCGACCCAGCCTTTGCCTGAGGGATTGACTGTTGACGGCAATCCAATTCGCTTTTTTTAGCAGTGCTAATCTTGCTGGCCCAGGTTGTGCAAAGGTTAACGAGTGAAGATAGAGCACCACGGGGATCGAAGGGAAAGCACGTTTAATTGCGGCCATACTATGGGGTCTGTTGTCTACCTGAATAAGATCGAAGGGTTGAATTTTCAGAAAACGAATAACGGCCCTTGTGTACTCGTTGGGGCTGGATGCTGGCACACGCCGGATCGTAATTCCATCGATTTGCTCTGTGATGGCAAGGGCGGGCATCTGACGGCTTATAATCGTCACCTGGTGACGAAGCGCAAGTTCGCGAGCAATGCCCAGAATGCAGATTTCGACAGATCCGTTACCTGGGACTGGCAATTTTTCTGGTGCTATTAGGGCTATTTTCATCAACAGGATCCTCCTTGTCCATATTCGCAACAATCTTAGTCATATATCCTATGTGCTTCGGCTGGGTTTGGCTCCTGTGGAACTGCGCGTGAGGGTAAATTTCGTTTTTGTGATATACTGTACGGGTTGCAGTGAATTCATTGCGCGTATTTAGAAGCAGGAGGAAAAAAATGTTACATTCTACACTTGGTCGCTTTCGACTGCTGCTGTGGTTGCAGGGGCTTTCATATGTGCTGTTGTTATTTGTTGCTTTTCCATTGCGAAATGCGGGGATCATGCCGCAGGCGGTTACATGGTTTGGGAACATTTATGGTTTTTTATTTCTGATGTATTTATTATTTATGGTGAGTATGTATACCACGCAAAAATGGCGCTTACGTCGTCCGATCGCTTTATTTTTTGTATCGTTTATCCCTTTGGGCAATTTCATCTATGATCTGCTGGTCTTTCGCAAGCTGGATCGAAGACTGTCAAATAAAGCTTGACTTTGCTTATCGTTATGAATATGATGAGAACAGGTTATTGAACCCGTTCCAACTAAAAACCGCATATTCCTTATGTTAAAGGGGAGTAGCTTTCACAGTAAAGTCGTCAGTTCGGGATTCCATCCCCGGCTTTATTGGCAGCAATTTTGTTGTTAGCGAGACCTTTACCAAGTTTTCATACTGGGTAAAGGTCTCTTTTTGTGAATAAAAAGGACCTTACCAGTAATGGTAAAGGTCCTTTTTTTTGTACATCATAAGGATACTAAGGAGGAGTCAATTTTGGAGTTGTCATTATTATTGGAGTATGGGTGGGTTCTCGCCGTATTAGTAGTCCTTGAGGGATTGCTTGCAGCTGATAATGCATTGGTTCTCGCTATTATGGTTAAGCACTTGCCTGACGAAAAACGCAAAAAAGCGTTATTTTATGGTTTGTTGGGTGCATTCATTTTCCGATTGGGTTCATTGTTCCTGATCTCGTTCCTGGTGGACGTGTGGCAGGTTCAAGCGATTGGAGCCCTGTACCTCTTGTACATCTCCATTAATCACATTGTCAAAAAGGTTATGGGCAGCCGAAATAAAACAGATGAAGCAGCGGATTCCACACCCAAAAAACCAAAAAGACAATCTGGTTTCTGGATGACTGTATTTAAAGTGGAAGTGGCAGATATCGCGTTCGCGGTAGATTCGATTCTCGCAGCTGTGGCGTTGGCTGTTGCTTTGCCACCAAGTGGATTGCCTCCGATCGGCGGACTTGACGGTGGACAGTTTATCGTTATCTTCCTCGGCGGATTCATCGGTCTGGTGATTATGAGATTTGCGGCTTCCTTCTTCGTCAAGCTGCTCCATTCACGTCCAGGGCTTGAAGTTGCAGCCTTCGTTATCGTGGGATGGGTTGGGGTTAAATTGGCTGTTATTACACTGGCGCACCCTTCATTGGGCGTTCTGGATGAGCATTTCCCGGAAAATAAAATTTGGAAATTCGGGTTCTACATTGTGCTGATTACGATTGCGGTATGCGGTTGGTTCTTGTCCTCTAAGGTTCCTGCAAAAGAAGATGAGAATCCGGTGGAAGAACTGGAACAACAAGCAGGGAAATGACGAAAACATGGTCAACCCTGTCAAAAATAATAATCAATATCTAATATCATGATATGCTTGAGTAAGCAGGGTCTGTTCCTTCAGATCCTGCTTTTTTTTATAAAATTTATTAGTATGAAGTATAATCTAGTGCATATCCACAATAGGGATTTTCCAAGAAAAGGGTTGACACATTGAAACGAGTCCGCTTAATATAAACATAATATTTACGAAGGGAGGCCGAGAGACATGATGGTTGGTTATGATTTGAAACTCACAATGACACTACGAAGCACAGACACAATTGTATACCCAGTTCATCGTCTCTTTGGCCTCATACGGGCGACATAGGGGAAGATGCATATCGTTTATCACTGGAACGTTATTAATCGATATGCTACTCTCAGCGTATATAGCAATGGAGAACAGACGCGGCATGTTCATGCAGCTTTTGTTTTCTGTTATTGTCATGAAGGAGTCACGGGCGAACTGTCCGTGGCTTCTTTTTTTGTTTAACTGAATATGGATATGAATTACAAAGAGTTAGCGTTCGATTTTTGAATTGAACTGAATTAGCTGAACGTACGGAAAGGAAAAAAACATTTATGAATACACAACCCAATTTATTTACAAGCCAAAACGAACTCACAGGTGGATACCGACATAAAGTCAAATTGCCTGCTGGGGACTTAACGGTATATGCGGCACAACAGCTGTTCTCCTCATTGGATTATAAGGTGTTCGAAATGGCGAACAACAATCTTCAAATCCCGGGTATTTCCTACATGAGTTACACGCCTGATGTGCATGTCGGTGTAGGTACCTGCATCGGCACAACAGCGGTATGGGATGCCAAGAGTGGTTTTGTATCTCCATCCATCGTAGGCAGCGACATCGGCTGTGGCATGCGGGTGCATATGACCAATTTGCATAAGGACGACCTGAAAGACGTGAAGCTGCGCCGTAAACTTGTGAAAGCTATTGAGAAGGTGCTGCCGATGGAGGCAAATCAGCGCGGTCATTACTCGGATATACGCCTGGAGCATATCGTGCGCAAAGGCTTGCATGGCTTACCCAAGAAATATATTCCGGACAGCTACACACCGAAAAAATCTACTTCCATTACTCATTTCGAGAGCAGCAAGTTTGCCTTTGACGAGGAAGTGTTGAATATGGTACAAGATATGACATGGCATCGGGCTCATCGCCAGTTAGGGACTTTGGGTGGAGGTAATCATTTTGCCGAGATTCAAGCCATTGAGATTGCCGAGGATAACCGGGAGATTGCGGAAACCTGGGGCCTGTACGATGGCCAAATTGTTGTTATGATTCATTCCGGTTCCCGGGCATGGGGCGGGTATGTAAGCCAAACCAGTTCATCGGCGATTGCCAAAGTGATGCAGCGGAATGGTCTGGGAACAGCCGATCCAAGACTGGTTTTTGCTCCGCTCGATCATGCGGAAGGTCGACATTACGTCAATTTGATGTACTCTGCATTAAATTATGCCGTAGTGAATCGCCATCTGATTGCGTATGCGATTCGCGAAGCTTTTCGGGATGTGTTTGGTCCGAAGTGCGAATTCCGCACCCTCTATGACCTGATGCACAACTATGCATGGGAGGAATCTCACGCGGATCAGGGCTCCGTCTTTGTACACCGCAAAGGGGCAACACGTGCATTGCCTGCAGGTCATCCGGATAATCCAAAGCCATACCTGGCAACAGGTCATCCCGCGCTCATACCCGGTTCAATGGGGACTGCTTCTTATATCATGGTAGGCCAACCCGAGGGGAAGGATAATTATTATTCAATCTGTCATGGGGCAGGACGCATTCGTTCGCGTACAGCAACAAAGCGCCTGGTTACCGTGGAGGATTTTGCCTCGGCGCTGGGCGTAGGAACTGAAGATGAGATTGTGGTGAACCAGCGTTCGCTTGAATCCATTATAGATGAATCGCCGCAAGCGTATAAAAATGTCGATGAAATTATGGATAGTGTGACCGGCGCAGGTCTGGCTCAAGTTGTAGCCAAATGTAAACCACTTGCCGCTGTGAAGGGAGCTAAGTAATGACCGTAGAGAAAAAACAAATGAATCCTAATGGAGTTATTTATTCCTATGAGCAACAAGACAGTCAAATCCGAAACGAAGGCTATGCCATATATGCCCGCTTGATTCGCGGCATTATTGAAGCGCTAGGCAATCGATATGGTGTTCGTTATGAACTCTATGCCAGCGATGATCCAAACAGTGAATACTGGGATCTGCTTAAAGAAGATCTGCAAAGCAACAGTACCGAAGTGGAGCTGGTTGCCCGGATTTTCGAAGATCTGGAGCTGCGCACACTGCATTATGAAGACGATGGAGATGCGCCAACCTATGGTATACATTATTCGATTCGCAACAATGTATTTGCCTATCCCCACTGGGGCGTAGCACTTGTCCGCATTCCGTTCTTCCGGGAGAACGGGATCTACAATGAGGATTTTGTTTTTGCTACAGGAGAAGAGGAATTGAAGCAGTTTCTGGGCAGTGTAAGAGAACGGGAACGGCAGCAAAATATGAAAAAGGTTACGGTATACACGGATGCCCGCAATGGCAGTGACCGTCATGTCGAATCCATTACCCGCTCTGTGGGGAGAGACGAGGTCGTGCTATCTCCGCAAATTAAACAGGATATTTTTCGTTCTCTGGACCAGTTTTTCGAGGCGGATCGCTCCTTTTATCGAGATTACGATATCCCATATAAACGGGGGATTCTGCTCTATGGACACCCGGGGAACGGTAAGACGACCCTTGTGAAATCCATTGCCGGGAGCATTCCGGGTCCTGCTGCATATTGGCAAATTACCGAATACACCAATAGCGAATCGGTACGTGAAGTATTTGAAGCAGCCAAACGTCTGGCGCCGATGGTGCTGATTATTGAGGATATCGATTCTATGCCGGATGAAGTCCGTTCCTTTTTCCTAAATACACTGGATGGGGCAACATCCAAAGAGGGCATTTTCCTCATTGGCACAACGAATTATCCGGAGAAAATAGACCCGGGGCTCATGAACCGTGCCGGACGGTTTGATCGGGCGTATGAAATACCGCTGCCGGATGAAGGGCTCCGCCTGCAATATTTGAACCAGCGAGGCTTTGCTGTCTTCGCAGGGGAAGAGGGCACGCAGGAAGCTGCGCGACTGACGGATACCTTTTCACTTGCACAGCTGGGAGAGCTGTATGTCAGCGCAGCGCTGGAATGGCATCAGAATGGACAGACAGACATTGTGCAGATCATTCAATCGATGCGAGGAGAGCTGGACAAGAGCCATAAACACAACTGGCTGGCCCAGCCAGGCAAGGGGCGTGCAGGGTTTTATTAATATCTAAATATTTTAAGGATCTTAAAAATTTTGGATAGATAAGGACAATCTAGTGGAGGGTACGAAATCGATTCTGAAGAAGCGAAGCCAAAAGATTTCTGTAAGAAAGCTACTTCGTAAGCATTATCTTGCCTTTATCAACGGATTTTCCCTACTATATAGGGAATGAAAAAAAATCCGGGGATAACAGCGATCGGAAGAACGATTCGTAACCGGAACGGCTTCCTTGCTGTACGCTAACTTTTTAAAATAGACCAAAAATATTCTCACCTCAATTGGTTATACTAAGGCGGTCTGATCTAACATACAATGACTTTCGGGAGGTACATAACGCAGTCTTGAACTGTGTAAGATGCCGGGAAGTGACGCGATCTGTTTTCAATCCTGTGTTAAGGGCTGTTTGGCAGAGAAGAGGGCATATGAACAAAAGGTAATATACAACAATTTTTATGCCAACTGTTTAAATGCTTCTGTAGCGGTTAATAGTAGACAGACAACAACAAAAACTTTAATTAGAGGTGATTGATATGGGTTGGTTATGGTCATTAATTATCGGTGGTATCATTGGTTGGTTGGCAGGTCTGATTGTTGGTCGTGACATTCCCGGCGGCGTTATCGGTAACATCATTGCCGGTTTTATCGGCGGATGGTTAGGCGGAGTGATTCTGGGAGATATGGGTCCTGAAATGGGCGGATTCTACATTGTGCCGGCATTAATCGGTGCTATCGTACTTGTAGCGATCGTAAGCTTGATCTTCCGTTCCATGGGTCGCAGCCGCGGGTAACGCGTTCAAGATCTCTTGAATATATTAAGTCGGCAACGAGCAATTTGAATGACGGTTAATACAAACAAATGATCTTAAGAGGTTGATGGAAGTCCACGAGGTGGCTTTCCATCAACCTCTTTTTGTTTTAAGATATAGATGTACAAAAGAAAGGGATGAATCTGAATGGAAAAAGCTACATTTGCCGGCGGATGCTTCTGGTGTATGGTTACACCGTTTGAAGAACAGCCAGGCATTCATGGTATTATATCCGGCTATACCGGCGGTCACGTCGATAATCCAACATATGAGCAGGTCAAAACCGGGGAGACCGGTCATGTCGAAGTCGTTGAAATTACCTTTGATCCAGAGATATTCCCGTACGAACGACTGTTGGAGCTCTATTGGCCTCAGATTGACCCAACCGATGATGGAGGGCAATTTCAGGATCGTGGTACTCAATACCGGACAGCGATCTTCGTCCATAATGAACGTCAACGTGAGCTCGCAGAGCAGTCCAAGCAAGAGTTGTCAGCAAGTGGACGATTCAACCAACCGATTGTAACGGAGATTCGGGATGCAGTTATGTTCTATCCGGCAGAAGACTACCATCAGGATTACCACAAGAAAAATGAGAAGCATTACAAGGAAGACCGTGCGATATCTGGACGGGATGAATTTATTGAAGACAACTGGAAATAATTGATTTCAATACATCAGATGAGTTGCCCTCAGATCACATTGAAAAAGCCGGGAAACGTTCCAACAGGAACTTCCCCGGCTTTTTTTGATTGTTCAATGATGATGAAAATGATGCCTTAATGGACACAGAGCTTATCTGCGTTTTCCCACCAGTATTTCTAAATCAATCGTAATCTGCGTCAAGGTCTCTTGAATACTGGCTATGGCTGATTCTTTTCCATGCCAGGCGAGTGGCGTCATATGAATCAGCGAATCCATCATGACTTTCGTTACAGGCATAGTGTATGTTAGCGGAATACTGTCTATGAGATAATGATGCCTGGCAAATCGGTCCAGTACGTGCTCCCTGCCGTCGAGTTGATGAGATCGGCCCCGAAACAAAAGCTCTCTCATTTCCATTAGATATTGCTTACGGGGGATCACTTTGATGATCCAGCCATCCTTCTTCATCACTCGTTCGAACTCTTCATAATTCGAAGGGGAGAGGATATTCAGAATCACGTCCAATTGCCCCTCTGCAAACGGACTATGAGCAAGATCACCAACAAACCAGACTTGCTGGTCGTAAGTAGAAGAAGCCATGGCAATACCCTCTTTGGCGATGTCGATCCCCCATCCCACGGATGAAGTATTCTGTGTAATCTGCTGCAAAAGAGATCCTTCTCCTGCACCTGCGTCCAGAATATGCAAGGGATGACTGCTGCCGTTGGAGTAATCTTCAATCCAATGACGAATGATATCTGTCAGAGGCGTATAGATAGCCGTATGAGATAAAATATTCCTTTTAGCCGTAAATAAACGTTTGTCATAGTTGCCTTTGAAAAAACGTGTCATGAAATTAATATAGCCTTGTCTTGCCAAATCAAAGGTATGACTGGAACTACATTGAATATTGTCCCGACTAATCGTTGTCATTGAGTGATGACAGATGGGACATTTAAGCATATGGATGTATCTATAAATAAGCGCAGCACTACGTTCTCTGCGATGGATTGACATGAAATAGCACCCCATTCATTCAGATATGGATAACTAAAGAAAAGGGCATAACAAATAAACCTCTATCGTACATCTTAAAAAAAGAGGTTATGTTATGCCCCAAGTTATCTGTATCGAATGAATTGAATAATCATGGGAGGACTACGCTCCTTTGCCAATCAAGAGTAGGGTGAAAAAGTTGACGATACTATTATAACAGTTTGAGCAGAGAGGACAAAAGGGAGGAGACTCTACATCGTTGTGTAAAATAACAGAGCGCTCTGTTAACCGTTAGTCGGTCAACCAGAGCGCTCCATTTATTATTTTGCTGAGGCAGTCTTCAACACATACTTGGATAATGCATCGTCATTGATCTGGTAGATGATATGATCGCTGTATGTTGAGTAACCATCGAGCACACCAGGAGTTGATGCGAATGCATATTCATGGACCGTTTCCAATGTTTGCGGATCAAGAATGTAGCCAGACTTGGCAAAATTCAATTTGTAATTTTCATCCTGTGTACGCTCAACGACCATTAACGGTTCCTGTTGATCTTTGAACGTACGCTCTGTGACTTTGCCTTTCATGGTGTACAGCTCCAGCTTCTGACCTGTAAATACGGTATATCCGCTGCCTGCAGTTTGAACATAGGCATTACCTGCAATGGCACGACCCCAGGCCATCTTGCCATCGGTGCCAAAGCCCATCAGTTTGTTGCCTGTGTTTGCAAAATTGGCACGCATGATCACAGAGCCATCGTCCAGAATGGCCAGCGATTCACCGCCACCGTCTCCCAGGGTGTTGGCATTGCTAGGGAACTGATAGAAGGAAAGACGATTCAGAGTGCGATCATAGATCTCCACTTTTGGATTAGCCGCTGCTTGCCAGTAGTTGCCGACTTTGGTTTGTTTGCTGGCGTCTACAACGATTCGATTACTGCCTGCCTTGAGTACAGCACCGTTAATGGTCTTTTCTGTAATCAGTTTGCCCTTTTTGTCATATAGCGAGATGGCCGAACGTACGGAACCGTTCGATTGGACACCCGCGCTTGAGGCAACCAGTAATGTATCGTTATCCAGAAGGTAGATGGATGATGAATTATTTACGGTTTTGACCCAGTTGGTTTTGCCGGATGTATTATACGAATATACTTTCTTGGTTCCATCGGAATATTCCATATAGACATAGGCTGTGCCGTAGCTGGAATAGAGGGAGTTGGAATAAGTCGTATAAGGGCCGCTTTTCTCATGGAAGATCACGTTCCACTTCAATTGTCCGGTTGTGGCATCCAGTGCCTGGAGCGAATCCAGCTGCCAATCCAGCTTGGTATTGCTGCTTGTTTTGATCACGGGTTGTGAAGAATGAACGTACACCAAGTTTTTGGAAGGCACAGCATTCAATTCCTTAATGATGACGTCCTTCTCCGTATTCACCTCAGTGAGTGCCAGGGATGATGAGGTCCACGCAGGCTTGGGCAGTGGGGCATTAGACTCTGCTGCGTAGCTTGGTGTATGCAGGCTGAAGAGGAGCATGCCACTGAGAATGAGTGCAGCCCATGTTTTGGACTTTCGTTTGTTGGATGTATGCAAGTTATAAACCACCTTTCTTCGATTCAAAATAGAACCGATTGTTGAATTCTACCATTTCATACATGTGAAATTCAACCTGAGTGTCTGTAACCTTTTATGATTGATATATAATATTATTGTTGTTTGGGGAAGTTCGAGGGTTACAGGGAATTCATCTTCTTTCTGTTAAGAGTGAAGTCTGCTATATTTAGTCGGGTGACGAGGGCTGATAAGGGTACGAGTCTGCCAGATTAGAGGAACGACAAGGAGAACAGCTATGAACTGGAATGAAAATATAACCACTGTGGGTATAGGCGTTATTGTCCTTTTACTGCTCATCGCCTGGATCATTCGTCGAGTCATTCGTCGAGGGCAGCGCATACGAAGTGAGGCCAATCCGCGTAAGATAACGATGAAGGATATTGATAAAATGCAGGATGGATCGGAATTTGAACTGTACCTGTATCATTTATTCCAGCAGCTCGGTTATGCCGAAGTACATAAGACGACAAGCAGTCGTGATTTCGGAGCGGACCTTGTATTTGTGGATAGAGCAGGCAGACGTAATGTCATTCAGGCCAAGCGTTACGGAGCGAATCATCCGGTTGGACTCAGCGCAGTACAGGAGATTTACACGTCCATGCGTTATTATGAGGCAGATCGATCCATTGTGCTCACCTCAGCCAGATATACGGAAGCATGTCGGACGCTGGCAGCAGTCAACGGGGTGAAGCTGCTGGATCGGGAAGATCTGATGGACTTGATCACGCTGTTTAAGTCCAGAAGAATGGAAGAAGCACTGGAATTGATTGAGGAAGACGATCAGGAGCCTGTGGAGACTTGGCAGTCGCGACGAAAAAGAGTTCCGCGTTAGTGGATAAACTGGAGTTGAATCCGCGTAGATCACCTTCACTTGTCTGCCTGCACATGATATATTGAGTGCATACCAATCAAGGGAGTGTGTTCATTCTATGGCACGTACGCAAACGCAAAAAACATTGCGCAAAGCAGAGCGGTCTGGACAATGGTGTCCGGAACAAGGTCGAAGAGTAAATGGAGATTATGGAGCATTATCCCAGCATGTTCGAATCATGCCCACGAAGCAGGAAAAATTGCAAAAGGTTAAACACAAGAAGCGGACCCAGGATGGTGGTGCTTCTTTTTATTTTGTCTATAATGTGCGGAGTGCTGCATAAGCATCCAATTGAAAAAAAAGCCTTTCCTTCGGTTGGAATGGTATCCCATGGACTGTTAAAATCAATATATCGCTTTTGAATTGGATTGCTATCGCTACATATCCTCCTATCTTCGAAGAAGGGAAGAATTCTACATATGACAACAGCGCTGCGCATGAATAAAAAAATCGTTCGGCGATTTTTGCTGCAAACGCAATCTTTATTGGGACGTTGGCCCGCCGCTTCCTTGCCTTCGGGTCCTGAACAGGTCATGCGCCTGATTCGATCCCTTGGCTGTGTTCAGATTGATCCTGTCGCTGCCGTAACCGGAAACCAGCATTTGGTGCTGAGTGCCCGTGATTCTGGATATACCTCCGATGATTTACATACCTTGCTGAGTGATCACAAAGTGTTTGAATATTTTGCTAACGCCGCATGTGTTATTCCGATGGAAGACTATGCTCTGTTTGAACCCGTTCGTGCCCGATTACGGGATCGTTTGGCTCCTTCCCTACAAGGGCTGGAAAATACCGTGCAGCATGTGCTGAAGCGTTTGGAGGAAGAGGGGCCGTTACCCTCAAGAGCATTTCGTGCCATCGAACGAGTAAGCGGATATTGGGACAGTGCGGATGTACCGAAAACAAAGGATACCACGTTAGCGTTAAACTTGCTGCTGGATTCGGCCGCCATTCGTGTCGTGGCAAGGCAGGGGAATGAACGTTATTTTCATATTACGGAATCCGGGCTGCTGGAGCAGGGCCAATCCATGACATCGGATATCGATATATTGACTCAAAAGCAGGCTCTGATGGATAAGTACATTCACGCATATCGGGTCGTGGACGCGAGAGATCCACGGTTGGGCTGGATGAAATCCACCGCTGCGGAACGTCGGAATGATATAGCTGCACGTGTCGCAGATGGGCGAATGATCCCGCTGGAGGTGGAGGACGTTGCGACGCCTTATTACATTCGCGCAGAAGATGAAGAGATGTTGCGTGAGATGGAAAGGGAAGAAACGCATTATGATCCATCAGGCCCGGTACGATTCCTGCCCCCGCTGGATAACCTGCTGTGGAGACGGGAACGGGTTGTGGATTTATTTGATTTTCATTATAAGTGGGAGATTTACACCCCAGAGGTGAAACGAACCTACGGATATTACGCGATGCCCATTCTTCACGGAGATCGGCTGATTGGACGCATGGACCCACGACTGGATCGCAAAACGAGCGTGCTAACGGTTCGGTTATTATCGATGGAAGAGACTGCTCCGCCTGTGGAGGAATGGATTGCCGATTTTCGAGAGGGGCTCCAATTATTTGCAACCATACATGGAGCACGATCCATTACGGTAGAGAAGGCCGTACCCAAGGGGCTAAAAAAGCAGCTCAAGTCGATTTTGTAGAATCGGTAGACACCAAAAAGGGGAGCAATAGCTCCCCAAAGGATGATCTGGACTTGTACCAAACCTGGTTACTACAGTCCCTCAGCAAGATTGGTTTTCAATTAACGCTGATGCAGTACTTCAACGTTCGGATCAACATCTGCTTCATAATCCACGCCGTCGGTTTCGAAACCAAACAGTTGGAAGAACTCCTTACGGTACCCTTCCAGATCGGACAGATCATAGATGTTTTCGGTGTTCAGCTCGTTCCAGAGCTTCGCTACTTCTTCCTGAACGTCCGCTCTCATCTCCCAATCATCGATACGGATGCGGCCTTTTGCGTCGGTCGGAACCTCTCCACCCGTATACAGACGGTCAGCAAACAAGCGTTGTAATTGCTCGATGCAGCCTTCGTGCAAGCCTTTTTCTTTCATGACTTTGTACAGTGCAGAGATATACAGCGGCACCACTGGAATTGCGGAGCTTGATTGGGTTACCAGTGCTTTGGCTACCGTGAGGTAAGCACGACCACCCTTTGCACTCAAACGATCATTCAGCTTGTGTGCTGTCGCTTCCAGATGATTCTTGGCCTGACCGATGGAACCATCACGATAGATCGCATGCGTAAGTTCAGGACCGATATAAGAAAAGGCAATGGTTGTTGCATTGTCGGCGAGTACACCACCTTGTTGCAAGGCATCCATCCACAGTTCCCAATCATCTCCGCCCATCACGGTCACGGTCTGGCGAATTTCTTCATCGGAAGCTGGATCGATCGTAACGGACGTTACTTCTCCCGTATGGAAATTGACTGTTTTGTTGGTGTACGATTGTCCAATCGGTTTAAGCACGGAGTTGAATACTTCACCTGTGTTTGGATCGGTACGGCGTGCCGAGGCTACGCTATAAACGACCAAGTCAACCTGACCGAGTTCACTGCGAATCAGTTCAACGGTTTTTTCTCTTGTTTCGTTGGCAAAGGCATCACCTGTGATGCTGTACGATTTCAGTCCTGCTTCTTCCGCAGCTTTCTCAAATGCAGCGGAGTTGTACCAGCCTGCTGAAGCCGTACGTTTTTCAGTGGAGCTGCTCGGGCGGTAAATGCCAATGGTATTGGCTCCGGCACCAAATGCGGATACGACGCGCGAAGCGAGTCCATATCCAGTGGAGGCTCCAATGACGAGGACGTTACGTGGTCCGTTCAATTGCGGTTTGGATTTTACATAATCAATTTGTTCCTGCACTTGTGCAGCACAGCCTACAGGATGGGAAGTTGTACAAATAAAACCACGTGTTCTTGGTTTGATAATCATTCATTTGCATCCTTTCATATTCAACTCTTGTTCATCATTAATGGATCATGCTCTTGTACATACCTTCTTATTGTAAAACAATTGCCTCCGAAACGGAAACCGTTTCGATGGATTTGGCTATAAGGCGGTATTTCGACTTCGCATCCGGGGTGCTATTATATAATTTGAACTAAACATTTACACGATAACGGTGAGGACAGAACAAAACTGGAGAAGCCAAGGGTTCGCCTTTATCCTGAAAGGAAGACTAGCCATGCTGAAGGAACGGATTGAATTTCTGAGCAAAAGAAAGCAAATCTCTCGCAAAGACCTCGTGGAAGGTCTGGTCACGCAGGCTCACTTTGCCAATATTCTGGCTGATCGTTATCCACTCCCTCAAGATCTGGCAGAGGCTGTTGCGTTACGTCTTGGCGTTACGTCTTCCTATCTGTTAAATGCTTCTGCACAGGATGAGGAAACACTGGCGCGGGCAGAGGCTATTTTTGATCAAATGTCAGTTCCAGCTTCAGTGTTAGCAGAAGATATCGTGCACGCGCTGGAGGATCGGGATGATGCGCTGACAGTAGAGCTGACCACGGCCTTGATGAAGGCAGTCTACTATCAGCAACTAAATGATGCAGCAGCTCATGAATATATACATACATCTTATTTGAATTTTTATCTGGAGAAGTACGGTCGCCCTGACGATGTAGATCTGCCGCATCCGCTGGCAAAGGCGTTATTATATTACAAAGTGCAATACTATCGTTCCAAGCTCGCCTATGTGGATGTGTTAACACATGCAACCAGACTGAGTGAGTTGGTCCTTCCTGGAAGTGAATTCTGGCTGTCTGTGCAAAATATCAAGATGGAGGCCTACATTCAGGTCAAACAGTACGAAGAGGCCAAGCAGGTGTTTGATCTCACCATGAGACATGTCTATGATCAGCGGCTGTTTCATCGCTTGTCCGGATTATATGTGGCGTACAGCGGATATTGCTTTGCGATGGGACTGGTACAGGAGGCACTCTCGGCATTGACCATGGCAGAGGCGAATCTGGTGTATGCCGGGAATCAGGGCGATCTGGTCACCGCCATTGCGAATAATCGGATTGTTATGTTAACGATGACGGGGGAGCTGGATCAGGCGCAGTCGGAGATCGATCGATTCGACTCCCTTTTGCAGCAGGAACCCGAAGAAACCCAGCAGGCCATGAAGCCGTTAGTGAGTGTGTATCGGTGTGAAGTGGCTCTGGCACGTAAGGACTGGGGTGTACTTGCGCAGAGTATAGATCAACTGCTCCAATGTGCATCGACTCCGGATCAGCAGATGAGTGCAACGTTCTACCAGAGCCAGCTGGCTCTTGCGCATGGAGATCGTGAAGTGTTCATGGAGCGTGCGCTCGCGTGTCTACCTTATTTTGAGTCCGTACAGCATGTCATGCGACTTGAACCTTTATATGAGGGAATGGCTGTGGTGTCTGAGGATCAGCGAAAATATAAGGAAGCTGCCATGTATTATCGAAAGCTGGTCTACCTGTTACGCAAAAAATAGATCAAAAATGGCTTGGAACAGCCGTTTTTTTTGCCTGATTTTGTTCAATATCCGTGCATTAGGCACAAAATATGCCTCCCAACCTTTCATTTAAGAGTCGTTTTACGGCTCTTTTTTTGCGTAATCAACCAAAAAGCATGATAAAGAAACGAAAATCCAGTGGTTTAAACGCCCGAAGTTTCGTTTCTTTTGTATGCAGTCAAAAGGGTATTCAAGGACAAACCGTGCTGTTTATACTTTAACTATAACCAAAAATAAAAAAACGAGGTGCTTATTATGGGATGGTTTGGTAAAAAGAACAAACAGGAAGATGCGATTGCCAAGGCGGATAAAATGATGAACAAAGGTCTTAGCGGCATGATGATGAAAGGTTTCGTATCTAAGGAACATCGGGAGTTGATCAATCAGAGCCTCGATTCGGCGAAGCAGGCACAACTGGCAGGAAGCGGCTCCCTTCCGTTAACTGCAACAGCCACGGTAATCACGATAACCGATACAGGCAAGTTGATCAATTTTGATCCAATTGTTGTGCTTGTTCTGGATGTGACAGAGACGAACGGCAATCAGTATCAGCGAACACTGGAAACATTGGTGTCCAAGATGCAGATTCCACGCGTGGGAGATCGGGTGGGATTGGGCCAAAATCCGGCGAATCCATCCGAGCTGATCTACATGGGATTGTTGTCTGACTAGAAGGTTCTTGAGGGAAGAGAGAGTTCTATCATTTAGAAAATACAATTAACAACGAGAAATAGAGATATAGAGAGGGTGGGGCAGATGGTGGGATTTCTGAGATTGGTTGGTGTGCTGACTGTATTCGGGGTAGGGTTCTCCCCATTTCTGGCACAACAATTGTGGAATGATCCTTTTATTATCATGCAGGCATGGTGGTATAAACCGGCCATTTTTGCCGGATTCGGGCTGATTTTTATTCCTGCCATTTTGGGTAATATCTTGGGCGTAGGGCGGGTGAAGTCAGGATTACCGGCGGTTGGAGTCATTCAGAGCGTCCAGCAGACGGGAACGTATATTAATGAACAGCCGGAAGTCCGATTGGGTCTGACCGTTTCGCGCAAAGGCCGTGAGAAATACGATACCGAACTGAGAACCATTATCCCGTTGACATCCATGGCCCAGTTCCAGCCAGGCAGCTTCGTCCCCTTAGTGGTCTCCGTGAAGGATGAGCGCAAGGTAGGGCTTGATCTGAAAGGCCATCTGTCGCAGGAACATATGCAGCAATTGCTGAATGAGAAGATGGTGCAGCAAGGTGTAGCACCTGAGATGATGGATATTGCCAGAACGGGCGAGAAAGCAATGGCCAAAATTTTGGATGTTACTCCACTTGGAAGCGGAGGTAATGGCAAAATCAAACTTCAGCTTACGCTTAGTGTCACAAAGTCAAATGGAGAGACGTTTAAGGTCACCACTCAAAAGGAGATTTATCCATCTGCTCTGCCTCAGGTTCAGCAAGGTCATATCATTAACGTGATCTATTCGAAGCAGGACCCATCAAAAGTGGTGCTGGCACTGAATGTTCAAGAGGGGCAATTAAGTGACCTGTTCTCCTCCTGATGGCTATCTGAAATAAAGAACTCTAGACCATCACGATTCAAGTGACGGTCTAGGGTTCTTTTGTGTATTTTGTTTTGGTGAGAATCTGGATGAGCTTTGCTTAAGATCAAACGATCCCAAGGCGCATCCGATAAGAGAACAAAACTTCTCTTGATTCACCGGCAAATATGCGGGCTGCCAGCTGTCTGAACTCCTCTGCGATTGTGAGCAAATCAGTGGCTCCGAGTTTCACTGCCGTTTGCAAGCCGCCTTGGCTCAGGGCCAAATTGACATAACGATCCGCATCGAACGTTTCATGGTGATGAAACACAATTTCACGCGAATAACGGAACAAGCCGGACTGCTCTATCTGCTGCAAATGCCCGTCTTTACTCCATTTATGTGCCTGATTTTCCTGAGGCGCCAGACTTGCTGCCCGGTGATCTGCCTCCGTATTCAGATGCAGGTAGGCTTGTTCCAGTTGCCAATCGATCACTGGCGGCCAGTCACAGTCGTAGGCTGCAAATATGCCTCCTGGACGCAGTACACGTGCAAATTCATGCAGTGTGGATTGGGGCTCCATCCAGTGGAACGACTGTGAACAAGTTACGATATCGACACTGCCATCCGGTAGTCCCAGTTCGTGGGACAGGCCGGATACAAAGCGGAGATGGTCCGGCTTGCCCGCAGCTTCCCACTTGGACTGCGCCACAGCTCTCATGTCGTCGCTTGGTTCCACGCCAATAACACGTTCTGCTTCATTTAACCAAATCCACGAAGATAATCCGGTACCACAGCCAACATCCGCGACCATGCGAGGTTTGCTGCCCAAATAATTCGTCAGAATATCCACGACTTCAGTGGGCGCAGCAGGTCGGTTCTGGTCATATAACGTACCAAAACCTTTGAATCGTTCCACATTATTACGTCTAATGTCTTGCATGGACAAGCCTCCTTCAGGATATGAACGGATAGGAAAGCAAAAGATTTTAAAATCAAAAGCATTAATAGATTCAAAAGAATTAAAACGTAATCAGAGCTCCATTATATCATTCATTTTTCAACTCGTTGTTAACGACCTGCTGCAAATGTTCTACCGCTTTGATATGTCGTCTGAGCAATTCCTGTCCGATGTGAGGAGGTTTAACTACGGTCAGGTCTGAACCGAACGACATCAGGAAGGAATACAGCCATTCGCCTTCATTCAGTTCAAGAGCGACGCGAAGCCTGCCGTCAGGCACTTTTTCAACGCGCGACGGCTCAAAAACATCATATATCCTGTACGAAATGGCACTGGAAAACAGCATTTCCATGGGAACCTGCGTGTTGGGCACAGGCTGCACGCTATCTGTAGGTCCGGTGGTTGTATGCTGATCGAGTGGCCGTTGCAGCAATTTAAGCTCGGAAACGCGCTTCATCTTAAAGGTCAGGGCTTCCGTCTGACCTGGCCTGTTCTGATCCTTTCCTTTGAAATACCAGGTATTGTTTTTAAATATTAATTTGATGGGGGCGATCGTCTCATCGCTGGGTTCCCCGTTGGAGTCCACATAGTGAAACGTGATCCATTGATTCGTAAATATCGCCTGCTTCACCTGATTGAACAGTTCCCTTTCCTGCAATGGAATGCTGCCCCATGGCGAGAAATCAAACTCGATCCAATCCAGCTTATGATCAAACAGGGTGGTTAAACGTTTGAGCATATGGGCAGTGTTGAGATGAGGTATGGCGCTGACGCTATATAGTCCTAGCAAAATTTCATTCTGATCGTCTTCCGACAAGAGGGATTTGTCCATGACAAAGTTGTCCATCAGATGAATACCGCCATGTTTTCCCGTGGTTGTGTATACGGGGATACCTGCCGCACTCAGTCTGTCGATATCACGGTACACCGTGCGCACGGATATCTCGAACAAACGCGCGAGCTCGGGGGCGGTAGCTTTCTTTTTCTCCAATAACAGCAATAGCATTCTGAATAATCGGTTATTTTCCATGCCGATATTATACCATGACAATAGGTGTCAGGGTATGGGTGGTACACTGAATGTACAGTGTTACGAAGATGATAAGGAGGAATGGATGATGTCGATGAAAGACGGATTTTTCTGGGGTGGCGCAACGGCTGCCAATCAGTTTGAAGGTGGATGGGACAAGGGTGGCAAAGGCCCAAGTACTTCCGATATGATGACAGGTGGAACGCACACGACACCGCGCCGGATTACACCAGTACTGGAAGAGGGAACCTATTATCCAAGCCACGAAGCGGTTGATTTTTATGGTCATTACCAAGAAGATATTGCCCTGATGGCCGAAATGGGTTTCAAAATGTTCCGCATGTCGATCAACTGGTCCCGCATCTACCCGAACGGTTATGATCTGGAGCCAAACGAAGAGGGATTGCAGTTCTATGACAACGTCTTTGCCGAGCTGAAAAAGTACAATATTGAGCCGCTTGTGACGATTTCCCACTACGAGACGCCGTTCGGTCTGACCGAGAAATATAACGGCTGGGCTTCCCGCGAAGTCATTGATTGTTATATCCGATATTGTACAACCCTCTTCAACCGATACAAGGATCAGGTGAAATACTGGCTGACCTTCAACGAGATCAACTGTTTGACGATGCCAATGGGGTCATATATGGCGGCAGGCATCCTGTTTGAAGGCAAAGAAACGCTGGTTGACGGCGTTGATGATCCACAGACCCGCTTCCAGGCACTGCATCACCAATTTGTAGCAAGTGCAAAAGCGGTGAAGCTGGGACATGAGATCAACCCTGATTTCCAAATCGGCTGTATGGTTGCTTTCATGACAACCTATCCGAACACATGTAATCCAGACGATATTTTGCTGGCACAGAAGAAGGATCAAATTTCCAACATGATCTGCGGGGATGTACAAGTTAGAGGAGCGTATCCCGGCTTCGCCAAACGCTTCTTTGCGGAACAGGGCATCCAGATCGAGATGCAGCTGGAAGACGAGCAAACACTGCGTGAAGGTTGCGTGGACTTCTACTCGTTCAGCTATTACATGTCGATGGTTGAAAGTGCTGATGATTCGTTGGAGAAAACAGAAGGAAACCTTCTTGGCGGCATCAAAAATCCGTATCTGGAGGCTTCTGATTGGGGCTGGCAGATCGATCCGAAAGGATTGCGTTACACCCTGAACCACCTGTATGACCGTTACCAGATTCCATTGATGGTCGTGGAGAACGGGCTGGGTGCAGTGGACGTGGTCGAGGAAGATGGCTCCATTCAGGATGACTATCGTATTGATTATTTGAAGGGTCACATTGAACAAATGAAAGAAGCCGTTGCCGATGGTGTAGATCTTATCGCTTATACGATGTGGGGATGTATCGATCTGGTTAGCGCATCCACGGGCGAGATGAAGAAGCGTTATGGCTTCATTCATGTGAACAAGGACAATGACGGTAATGGTGATCTGAGCAGAACACCGAAGAAGAGCTTCCATTGGTACAAAAAAGTCATTGAATCCAATGGCGAGGAGCTATAAGTTTTCACTTTAAAATGGATTTATGACTTGAAAGAACCTCACGGGTGCTGGGTGCACCCGTGAGGTTCTTTTTGCTTGATCCGCTTCTGGTATGGGGCAGATCATATGCATGAAAACAAAGAGAGTCTAAGCCAGGGGCTTAGACTGCAGTAGGGAGACTCGCTCCAGGTATCGCTGATAAAACCATATGCATACGGCAAGCCAGCATCCACTCATAAAGTATCCTCCCACCACGTCACTGGGATAGTGGACCCCCAGATAAATTCGGCTCATTCCAATCATTAATATAAACATTGCACTCACGATAATCATCAGTACACGGCCAACTGCGGTGGGGATATGCTTCCAAATCAAGAAGGCCAGTCCACCATACAGGCTGAATGCTGCCATGGAATGTCCGCTCGGAAAGCTGTAACCACTCACTTCAATAATCCGGTGAATGGTTGGTCGGGCGCGGTGAAACATAAGCTTCAGCAGGGTATTCAATATCGCTGAGCCTGCAATGACGCAGCCCAGAAACAGAAGTTCACGTCGGTGTTTCAAAAAGACATACAATACGACCATTGAAAGGATCGTAATGATAACAACAGGTATACCGCTGCCAATCCAGGTGAACAGCTCCATCCAGCGGGTCATGCCTTGTGATTCCATGCCCTGTATCCACGTTATCAGGGAATCGTCAAATCGGTGTATTTGATTATCACTAATAGACAGGGCAATGATTGAAAACACAGCAAGGCACAGTGCTGCGGAGAGTAGTGGGATGGAAATGTTCTTTTTCAAATTTTGCATCAATAGTTATGTTCCTCCAGGGTGTCTGTTTTCTTATCGTTTTCTAATTTCCCTTTTAAGCTGCTCCCAGAAAAGAGGGCTATGATCAAAAACAGGCTTTTTAAATTGGGAAAAGGGGATGCTTATGTCTTTCATATTATTCGATTACGAACTTTTTCACTGGGTTAACCAGCAAGCGGGTCAGCTCACATACTTGAATGGCATCATGATATTTTTAGCGCAGTTTTCACTTTTTATGTTCCCGGTGGGAATGATTGTGTATTGGATATCGAAGAGTCAAAGAAACCGCATGATGGTGCTTCAAGCCATTCTGGCAGCATGTTCCGGTACCGCCGTCAGTTTTATTACTGGTCACTTGCTATACAGAGATCGGCCATTTGTATCCCACTCGGTCATCCAATTAATCAGCCATACCGCAGATGCTTCCTTTCCAAGTGATCATGCGACGGTTGCCTTTGCATGTGCCACTGTCTTTTGGCTGGGTCACGTCAGATACCGATGGGGGTGGGTTCTCGTTGCCGCTTGTATTGCATTTGCCCGAGTATGGTCTGGAGTACACTACCCTTCGGATGTAATTGCAGGCGCACTCGTTGGTGTGGCAAGCGCTTGGGGAATTGGACGGATCTTTATCCATATCCCGTTTCGATTCAAATTTATTCAGGATGCACGTATACGGGAAGCAGAATAGTCACGGTGGTTCCTTCATCTTCCCGGCTATAGATGAATATCTTTCCGTTGTATCGTTTGATGAGACGTTCCGCGATGGAGAGTCCCAAGCCCGTACCGCCTTGCTCACGGGTACGGGCTTTATCCACACGGTAGAAGCGGTCAAAAACATACGGCAAATCTTCTACAGGAATACCCATGCCTTTATCAGATACCTGAATAGATACATCGTTGTCACGTCGCGTTCCACAGATCTGAATCTCTTTGGTCAGTGGTGAATATTTAACGGCGTTATCCACTAATATCCGCAGGACCTGCTCCAGATGTTGAGGAAGGATCTCCATTTCAATACCGGATAGGTGCTCCAGATCAATGTCAAAGGTAGCGTCCGGGTGTAGCTGCACCACGTTGGTGAGCGCATGCTGCACAGTCTGGCAAAGATCGACCGCAGCTTCTACTGTAATGTGACCGTACTCGGATTGGCTAAGCATTAACAGTTCATTCAGGATGTTTTTTAACCGTTTAAGTTCCTGGGCCGAGACATCAAGGGACTCATTCAAGATAGTCGGGTCATGCTTGCCCCAACGGTTTAACAGGGAAATATGCCCTTCAATGATGGCCACGGGTGTACGCAGCTCATGCGAAGCATCTTCGACAAACTGTTTTTGCTGCTGAAAAGAAAGCTCTAGTTCATCCATCAGGCGGTTGAACATCCGGGCAAGATTGGACAGTTCATCGTGTTGATCCGGCACATCAACCCGCTCATGAAGTCCTTTTTGCTGGATCTGGATCATCGTTGCATTCATAGTCATAATGGGCTTGACGAATTGGCGTGATAACAAAAATGCGCCCAGAAGGCTTAATCCCACAGCTGCAATCCCCCCGCCAAACATCACCAACACCAGCATATCGCTTAATTGATCCGTATTTTCGAGATTGTTCACGATTTCAATCGTCCCGCTGAAATGTGTGGTTATGAGGGGGGATCTCATGATTAGCAGGTGATCTTCGTAATGCCATGCAGTGATCAAAATGCGTTTTTGCACCCTTTGCGGCTCGACCCACTGTTTAGGAAGGCCGTTGGTTACTTCAAGCAGCGCATTACCGTTCTGATCTAGAATGCGGATCATCTGATTCTCCTGATTCAACTTGGTAATGAAAGAACGGTTAGATGCAATTTGCGCTGCGGATACTTCTTTCTCTTGGAGGTAACCTTCGATCTCATTCATGCTCTTCTCAATGTTTTGTTCTTCCTGAACCGTGAGCCATTCAATGATGACAAAGTATTGGACAATGTTATACACAATAAACAGTGTGCCCAGCAAGAGCGAGATCCAGATCGTGAGTTTCCAGCGAATAGAGCCACGGGTATGGGGGAGATATTTCCGAATCCAGCGCATCATTTCTGAATCCCGTAACCCAAACCTCGTATCGTCTGCACAAAGCTGGGGGAGCCTGGAGCATCGATTTTATTGCGCAAATAACTGATATACACATCGACCACATTGGTCTCCACATCAGCATCGTATCCCCACACAAGATCAAGCAGCACTTCCCGAGTCATGACACGACCAATATTTTGCATGAGGATGACAAGCAGATCGAATTCGCGTTTGGTTAATTCAACAATTTCTCCGTATTTTTGAAAAATTCGCGCCTCCAGGTCCAGCTGCAATCCTTGATATTCAAGCAAGGATTGCTTACTCTCCGCGTTGGAACGGCGGAATAAGGATCTCATCCGTGCCAGCAACTCTTCTATGGCAAAAGGCTTGGGAATATAATCATCGGCTCCGCTGTCGAGTCCCATGACCCGATCTATCACACCATCCCGTGCCGTAATCATGATGATGGGCGTTTGTTTGATATTACGTATTCTTCGGCACACCTCTACCCCGTTAATTCCCGGCAGCATGAGGTCAAGCAGGATCAGATCCCAATCCTTTTCGAGTGCTAGTTCTAATCCCTGTCTTCCATCGTAGGCTACACTGACCGTGTAGGTTTCATGCTGCAGTTCCAGTTCTATAAAGCGAGCCAGGTTTTTCTCATCTTCAATCAGTAATATGTTTTTCATTAGAAATCGATCCATTCCTTTAATTTGGAGAAGCTAGATTGAGCTTGTAGGTTAAGCTTACCAAGTCCAGTGTACAACATTCAAATTGGAAAAGATTAAAAAATGTAATCTGATTTTCTTATCAAATTTTAATGAAGAAGGTATAGACTGGGGATTACTTCAGAACGAGAGGGAAGTGATCATGATGAGCCAGTCGAATAGGGTCCAATCTATTCATGCAACAACATCTGCCAACACACCTAATAACAAAATCAAACCTGAGCCTGCCAAGAGTTCATCCAAAACTTCAACAAAGAAAAAATCATCGGGGATAAGGTGGTTTGTTGCCCTAATCTGTATTGGTGCTGCAGGGGCAGCATTATTTTTTCTGGTCCCTTCTGTCAAAAACACCGTATTGCATGCTGTGGAGAATGTGGCTGGAATTCAAGCCACACCGCCTGTTGCATCTGCCAATCCAGTCAAACAAGCGCAATCACCATCATCTACAGTATCGTCGCAAGCACAGCAAACCGTTCAGTCACAAACCACAACTTCAGCGATTCCGGCTGTACAGTCAACAAATCATATTGCTGCAGCCAAGGATATTGCCAAGACTTACGCCAATATGCCTCCAAGCAAAGCTGCTGCAGCACTGGCTCAATTGAGCGATCTGGAGATTGTGTATGCCATGACCGAGATGTCCACAGAACAGAGAGCGCTAATTTGGAGCAAAATGGACCCGGACCGGGTTGCCGACCTTTCGGTGCAAATGAAGCCTCGCAATTCGGCTACCGATCATGAGCTTGCCCTTATTCAGCGTCAAATCAAAAAGCAAAACAGCAACATAGCCAATCAATCGGTCAAGGAACTGGTACATACCTTCTCCAAGATGTCTTCCCCAAGTGCAGCCCGTCTTATCCAAAAATTGTTCCAGACGGATTCTGCCAAAACGATAGAGGTGTTGAAGAAAATGGACGTGAATACAAGAGCGAGTATTTTAACGGTGATGTCCGGTGACTCAGTCATGATGGATACAGCGAAACAGATTTCCCAGTCTTTTCTGAAATAACAAAACAACAGGACCACAACCCAAGCAATAGTTCGAAAAAGCATCCCATATCGGGCCTTTTGATTAGTATCGGAAATGTCCCGGAACACAAATAATGCCCTCTTGTTTCCTAATAGGAAGTAAGAGGGCTAAAAATATGCTCTTTCGTTTGTATGGAGCTTTATTAACCTGTTGGAAATCAATTCAATTCATTTAGTTGCAGCATATATTCATACGCCGTAATACCGAATACCCGTTTAAAGTGTCTGTTCAGATGAGTCAGATCGACAAATCCACATTCGGCTACAGCTGAGTAGATATCCTTATGTTTCTCGATGGATTGCCGTGCATGTTCTACCTTGCAGTTCAGGAAAAATTGGTAAGGGGATATGCCAGCATGTGATTTGAACTCACGAATGAACTGAAACTTGGACATGTTGAATTCAGCACATAGGTCATCCAATTTCAGCACATCTTCAATGCTGCAAAACATCATTTCCTTGGCTTTTCGGACCAGATTGTCCTGAGGCCGCCATAGCTTGGTTTCCATTTCCGATTGGGAGAGCAACTGCACTAGGTCAAAGAACAGTTCACTGCATTTCGCTTCATCCTGTCCGTTCTGAACAGCCTCGTTCAGCATCAGAATGCTTCGTTCGAGCTGAGGATCATAGACGATGGGAGTGGTAAACCGCAATTCCTTCTTCCCGAGAATCTCTTCGACCAAATCCGGCTTCAGGTAAAGCATCACATAGTCTATACCATCTTTGTCATAGGAGCTTCCATCGTGGGACTGTTCCCGGTTGAATAACATCACGCCGTTTTTGTGGGAGGCTTGATAATGACCGTCCAGATGGTATTGCTGAATACCACGCAGGGTTACTCCAACCGCATATTCCTCGTGACAATGCTTTTTATAGGCGAAATCCGTAAAGCTGGCGGATAGAGCCAGTACATCCTGTGATTTTTTATAGTTGAAACATTCCACGCGCTATGCACCTCCCATACCTTAAATGATTCCCGATACCATAATGGCTGAGTATAACAAAAAGAGGGCCATAAGGATACTCAGTACTTTTTGATGACGATTCAGCAGCGTTCTGAACATGGAGCCAAAGACGGCCCAACTAGAGTATGCCAGAAAACCGATGAGGGTGATGAGCAGCACGAATAGTGACGATGATAGCGAACTGTCGTAATAGGGCAGTACATAGCTGGGGATGACCGTAAACGTGAACAGAACCACTTTTGGATTCAAAAATTGCATGAGTAAACCGTTCCAAAATCCGGTAACTTGCTTCGTTGCTGTTTCGGTAGAACCCATTTTGTAGACCTGATACGCCAGATACACCATATATAGACCGCCAACAATCTGCATCACACGGAGAATGCCAGGCAAAATGCCAGCAAGAACATGATTGAGAAAAGCTGAAGCGGCAAGCAGCAGCCCGAATGCAAGTGTGGCTCCCCACACATATTTCATTGTTTTTTTAGCACCAACCTGTTGCGAAGAAGAAAGAATCACAATATTGCTGGGGCCTGGTGTGAAGGTAACGACAATGCAATAGATCAAAAATGAAGTAAAATTCATGGTGAACGCCTCTTTTCTGACTCGTCTTATTCCATGAATGATACGATGCGAAGGGATGATCTTATAGTACATTATTGCAGCAGTTAACATTAGAGCAGGAAAAAAATGATGAATTCGGAATAGGTAAAACGGTTTCCTTTTTATATGATTGCGTTTACAATTTAAGCAGAATGTTATAGCTGACAGACCACTTGAGGAAGTGAACGGATGAAAAAAATGCTGCTGGTCTATATTTTGTTAATCTCAGCGTTTGTGTTGTATGTGTTTCGGTTTGAATACGCCGGTCAGGTGAATGGTACCTGGGAAGACCGGGGGCTGCGTGGAGATATTGGCGAAACTTACATGATGATTACTTTCCAGTCCGGACTGGAATATTGGAAGAGTCCCCTGAAAGGCTTCGAAGATGCAGGGGATGCGCTTGGTGTAACCGTGGAATACCGAGGAGCTACCCGGTATGATGCGAAGGAACAGACGACGGTTATCGAGCAGGCCATTGCTCGCAAGCCAGCAGGAATGGCCATATCAGCCATCGACCCGCAATCGCTGATTCCGGTGATTAGCAAAGCAATGGACGCGGGCATACCTGTCGTGTTGTTCGATGCCGATGCACCAGGAAGTCAGGCCTATTCTTTTCTCGGGACGGACAATTACAAGGCAGGCGTAACGGCTGCTGACAAAATGGCTGAACTGATGGCTCGGGAAGGGGAAGTTGCAGTACTGACCCTTCCTGACCAGCAGAATCATGAAGAGCGAACAAAGGGGTTCCGCGATACGATTCAGCAGCGTTATCCTTTAATGAAAATTGTTGAAGTCGCCGATGGACATGGAGACGCAATGGTATCAAGAGACGAAACGATCAGGCTGCTGAAGGCTCATCCGAAGCTGGCTGGCATTTTCGTGACCGAAGCGACCGGAGGAGCAGGTGCGGGTGAAGCGGTACAGAATTTGAAGGGGGCTCGTTCGCTCGCACTTATATCCTTCGATACCAATAAAGCCACACTGGACATGATCAAGGGAGGCACGATTTCCGCAACCATCGCACAGGGAACCTGGAACATGGGATATTGGTCACTTCAATATTTGTTCCATCTGCATCACCAGTTGACGGTACCCGCTCCATCCTCTCTGGATGAGAATGCACCACTTCCGGTCACGGTGGATACCGGAATTTCCGTGGTGACCCGAACGAATGTGGATGATTATTATGCCAAATAACGCTGATCCACAGGAGAATTTCCGGGGCAGGGAAGCAAGACGCATTCGAATGATGGGGAGACTGCAACGTTTGCGTTTGCGCAATATGCCGCTGCGTTATCAGTTAATGCTGCTGTTTTTACTATTTGCCATCGTGCCTTCCGTAGGACTGGGCGTGCTGGTGAACTGGACCGTGGAACGGATTGTAGAGCGGCAGGTTGAGGGGCATACGATGCAGCTCATTGGCAAAGTGAATGAAGCGCTCGACAGCAAGATGGAGAACCTGCAAAACATGACGTATCTGATTGCGTTTGATCGGAACGTGGATGCTTTTATGCAAGGAAAAACGGCATCGGATAAAGATACACGCACAGATTCATCGAGCCAGGAAGGAAATTCGGAAGCGGAACAAGATCAGCTGTATGGGATCAAGCAAACCTTGCAGGGTTTTACGACGCTTTATCCGGAGATCGCCGGAATCGTTCTCGTCAATGGAAGCGGTGACTATATCAGCAATGAGATGTACCCCCGATCGAAGCAGAGCCTCACCCAGGAAAACTGGTATGTGAAGGCTTCTCAAAATCCAGGCATTTTTACGGTGCTGGGGCAGCCGCTGGATCGGAATATAACCACACATGTGAGGTACAAGGATAATGAGATTGTATCTGTTGCGCGTTCCATAACGGATGAAGCATCGGGACGTATACTTGGCGTTGTTATGATTGATCTCAAGCTTCGGTCTGTCTCTCAGGCTGCCAGAAATGTAACCCTGGGTAAATCAGGTTATGTGATGGTAACCGATGAGGAAGGGAGGAGCGTATATATGCCTGAACACCCTTTGGTAGAACAGATTCCGGCGGAATGGTTCCAATCCGGCGACAGCGGAACGTTCAATGCTGAGGCGGGTGGAAAGGAGCTTTTATTCATGTACCAGTCCTCTACGTTTACGGGCTGGAGAACGGTGGGTGTATTTCCTGCACGGGAATCGATCACGGAAGTGCGGCAGATCCAGTTTTATGTGGTCAGCTTTGTGTTCGTGGTATGTTTGTTCGGTCTGAGCGCCTCCTCTTGGTTCTCGCGTTCCATCGCGCAGCCCATCTTTCGGCTGATGTCTTATATGCGCAGGGCGGAGACGGGAAATCTCAGGGCGGGCCGCTGGAGCGACAGGGCGGATGAAATTGGCATGCTAGGCAGAAGTTTTAACCGGATGCTTGCACAGATCCGTCAGCTCATCTCCCTGAATGAATTAAAGGAACGGCAGAAGCGTGAGGCTGAAATGCGCAGCTTGCAAGAGCATATCAAACCCCATTTTCTATACAATACACTGGATACAATTCATTGGATGGCCCGTAAGGAAGGAGCGGACGATGTATCGAACATGGTTGGCGCTCTTTCCAGACTGTTTCGCATCGGACTCAGCAAAGGGGATGATTTCATTCCTCTGCATTCCGAGCTTGAGCACATAACCAGTTATCTGCAAATTCAACAGACCCGGTACCGTGACCGACTGCAATACGAGCTAATCGTTCCGGACGATCTGCGTGATTTGTTCGTACTCAAGCTGCTGCTTCAGCCCCTTGTTGAAAATGCGATTTATCATGGCATCAAGGGAAGACGAGGGCCAGGCAAGATTCGGGTGGAGGCCAAAACAGAGCAGGGAAGACTGCTGCTGCGGATTCAGGACGATGGAGCGGGCATGTCGAGTGAGCGGCTTGCAGAGATGGAAGGGCTGTTGGCAGCACCCTTGGAAAGTCTTGAAACGGCATCCTTGTCCGGAAAGGCTGGCAAAAGCTACGGCATGTTGAACGTACAGGCACGTATACAGTTGGTTTATGGTATCGAATATGGCATTGTGCTGGACAGCAGGGAAGGTGTGGGTACCTGTGTGCAGGTCATTCTTCCGCTGTTGAGAGAGCTTCCGGCAGGACAGTCATTTGATAGGGAAAGGGGGCAGGAGAGCGAATGAAGAAATTCATATCAACGACAACAAACACCGCAGAGGATAAAAGGTCGGCTCCGTTAACTGCGACGGAGGACAGGCTTGCGGAGAAGCTTTACCAGGTACTGATTGCCGATGACGAGCCGATCATTCGTGAGGGCATTCGGGATTCAATCGACTGGGTGGCCCTGGGCATGGAGGTTGCCGGAGAAGCAGAGGATGGGGAGGAAGCGCTGGAACTGGCTGCCAGCCTGAATGTGGATATCGTACTGGTTGATATGAATATGCCTTTTCTGAACGGAATCGAGCTGATTCGTCGTCTTCAGGACGATTGCCCGAATTGCCGCTGTCTCATCATATCCGGACATGATGAATTTGCTTATGCCCAAGAAGCCGTTCGGCTTGGGGTAGAGGATTATATATTGAAGCCTGTTCAGGCAGAACAGCTGTATGCTGCCCTTGCGCGACTGCGCCAGCATATGGATGAAGAACATATGCGAACCACGTATGTGCAACAGGCTGCCGACCAGATTGAACGGAATATCCCGCTGCTACGCCAGCGTTTTTGCCTGGATTGGCTGGAAGGTTCAGTCAGGGGGACGGAGTTGACGGGACAACTCGCGTTTTTGCGTCTGCCACCTGCGCCGCCTGTACAGATTGGAATCGTCCGCTGGCCTGCTGCAGAAGCACGTCAGACGGTGATGCATGAGAGTGACCGCCAATTGTTTCTTTTTGCAGCAGAAAATATTGTTGACGAATTGCTGGGACAGCTTCCACATGTCCTGTTCAGGGAAGTGAATGGATTGATTGGCATATGTCTATGGCAGAAGGCGCCGGAAGGGATTGAGTCCACAATGGAGCAGAAAATCAGTTCTTGCCTGAATATCGCTGTTCATGCCTATATGGAGCAACACGCAGGGACGTTGGAGGAGGCGCCGGACACATATCGACGATGCCGTGAGAAAGTATTTGGAGAAGCCCGGTTGTCTCCGCTGGTTCGCCGGGCACGTCAGCTCATTCAAGAGAATTATGCGGATCGGGAGCTGACATTGGAATCGCTCGCTGTCCGTCTGAATGTATCTGCGGTCTATTTGGGCCGGGTGCTCAAGAAAGAACTGAACGATTCCTTTGTTACTCTGGTTACACACGCCCGCATCCGCAAGGCGGTACAACTGCTCGACGCTACAGCATGGTCTATCCACGACATTGCAGAGCAGGTAGGGTACGATACGCAGCATTATTTCAGCACCGCATTCAAAAAAACGATGGGCATGTCGCCTGTACAATATCGCAAAAGCGGGGGAACAGGCAGCAGCAACGATACAGCTAATCAATCTTAGGAAAAGACAGAGAGATACAATTGGATCAAGAGGATATGTCCTACTTCCATGAAGGAGGACTATCCTTTTTTTGTTTACAGATGTCTTACAAACCAGGTTAGCTGGGAGCTTTAATTGAGCGTATTCAAAAGTTGAAATTTTATAAAAAAAGTTCAAATGCAGCAAAGACCATACTGTTCCCGAATGCTACGATGGGTTCAGACAGGATTTACAGCTTGGATGTACCCGACATATTGTAAGCGTTATCTTATAATTCGTTCAAGTCTGTATGATTTGAGGAAAGGGGAACTTCATATGAAAAAAGGAGCACTGTTCATCTGGCTTCTGGTGATGACTTTGGTCCTCTCTGCCTGCAATCTGGCCGAGAGTGAGACAGGCAGCAAGGCCAAAGGGTATGTCGGCATTTCAATGCCAACCAAATCCTCCGAACGTTGGGTAGGGGACGGGGAAAACATGGTCCGCCTGTTCCAGGAACAGGGGTACAAGACTGATTTACAGTACGCTGAGGACGTCGTCGAAAATCAAATCTCTCAGATTGAGAACATGATTACCAAGGGTGTGGATGTCATGGTGGTTGCTTCCGTGGACGGCAATACACTGACGGACGTGATCAAGAAGGCGCATGATCAGGGCATACAGATCATTTCGTACGATCGCCTGATTCGCAACACCCCTTACTTAACGTATTACGCCACGTTCGACAATTTCAAGGTGGGTGTGCTTCAAGCCTCTTACATTGAGCAGAAACTTGGGCTTAAAGAAGGCAAGGGACCTTACAACATTGAGCTATTTGGGGGATCACCAGATGACAATAACGCATATTTCTTCTTTGACGGCGCTATGTCTGTCCTGAAGCCATACATGGATTCCGGCAAGCTGGTCGTGCGAAGCAAGCAGATGACGATGGCCCAGATTGCGACGCTGCGTTGGGACGGCGCTTTGGCCCAATCACGAATGGATAATCTGCTCAGTGCCTATTACTCGGGAGACAATCTGGATGCGGTGTTATCCCCGTATGATGGGATCAGTATCGGGATCATCTCATCGTTAAAAGGCGTGGGATATGGTAAAGCGAACAAGCCGCTGCCGGTGATCACGGGTCAGGATGCCGAGCTGGCATCAATCAAATCGATTGTGGCGGGGGAACAGACCCAGACTGTATTCAAGGATACCCGCAAGCTGGCGGAACAGACGGTAGAGATGGCCAACAGCATTTTGCAAGGGAAACCGGCAGAAGTGAATGATGATAAATCATATAACAACGGAATTAAGATCATACCGGCTTATCTGCTTGATCCCATTTCAGTGGACCGAACCAATGTGGAGAAGGATATTGTGGGCAGTCAATATTACACCAAAGAAGAAATTGGACTGAAATAACCGAGTGAAAGGAGCGGGTCCCATGGCCGGAATTATTCTGGAGATGAAAGGAATCACCAAAACCTTCCCTGGCGTCAAAGCGCTGGAAAACGTCAATCTCAAGGTCAGAGAAGGCGAAATTCATTCGCTATGCGGTGAAAACGGTGCAGGCAAATCGACGCTGATGAAGGTGCTGAGCGGTGTATATCCGCATGGAACATACGACGGGGACATTTTGTTTGAGGGAAAGACATGTGAATTCAGGGACATTAAGCAGAGCGAGGAACTGGGAATTGTCATTATCCATCAGGAGTTGGCTCTTATTCCCTACCTCTCCATTGCAGAAAACATCTATCTGGGCAACGAACGTGCCAGCAAGGGCATCATTGACTGGAAGGAAACGTATGTGGGTACCCGGGAATTGCTGGGCAAGGTAGGGCTGACCGAAAATCCGAATACGCTTGTATCCAATATCGGTGTAGGCAAGCAGCAGCTAGTCGAAATAGCGAAAGCGCTCTCCAAAAAGGTGCGGCTGCTCATTCTGGATGAGCCCACCGCTGCCTTGAATGAGGATGACAGCGAGAATCTGCTTCAATTAATGCTGGAATTCAAGAAGCAGGGCATTGCCTGTATCCTGATTTCTCACAAGCTGAATGAGGTGTCGAAGGTGTCGGATTCAGTAACCATTTTACGGGACGGCAAGACGATTGAGACGCTGGATATGAGGAAGGACAACGTAACTGAAGACCGGATCATTAGTGGAATGGTAGGCCGTGATCTCACCAGCCGTTATCCGGAGCGCCATGCGAACATCGGTGAAGTCATCCTGGAGGTGAAGGACTGGACGGTCTATCACGAGCATCATGCTGATCGCAAGGTGCTGAATCAGGTCAACATGAACATCAGACGAGGAGAGATCGTAGGCATTGCCGGTCTGATGGGGGCGGGACGCACAGAGCTGGCCATGAGTATTTTTGGCAAATCCTATGGACGCAACATCACGGGACAGCTCATCAAAGATGGCAAACCCATTCAGAACAACAGCGTTACAGAAGCCATTCAGAATGGCTTTGCCTACGTGACAGAGGATCGCAAGGAGTATGGCCTCATTTTAATGGATGATATCAAGCGCAATATTTCGCTGACGGGTCTTAACAAGCTGACTCGAGGCGTCGTAGTAAACGAGCGTGAAGAAGTAGTTGTTGCCGAAGAGATGAAAAAAAGCATGAATATCAAAGCGCCGAGCATTTTGCAGAAAACCGGCAATCTTAGCGGCGGTAACCAGCAGAAGGTAGTGCTCAGCAAATGGATATTTGCCGGGCCGGATATTCTTATTTTGGATGAACCAACGCGCGGCATCGATGTCGGCGCCAAATTCGAAATCTATACGATTATTCATCGGCTTGCCGCAGAAGGCAAGGGTGTCCTGGTGATTTCGTCCGAACTGCCGGAGGTACTGGGCCTGTGCGACCGAATCTACGTGATGAATGCCGGGCGAATTACGGGGGAGGTCAACCGGGAAGAGGCGTCGCAGGAAACGTTGATGAGATATATGACCAAGTCAGGAGGCGGGAAGCATGGAAATGTTAACTAGACTGTTCAAAAACAATATACGCCAGTATGGCATGATTATCGCGCTGGTCGTAATTATGCTGTTGTTCGAGGTGTTGACGGGCGGGCTGCTGCTCAAGCCGATCAACATTACCAATCTGATTTTGCAAAACAGCTACATTCTGGTACTGGCCATTGGGATGGTGCTGGTCATTATTACCGGACATATCGATCTGTCGGTAGGTTCAATCGCCGCCTTTGTCGGGGCGGTTGCCGCGATTATGATGGTTGATTGGCAGCTTCCGGCCTGGCTGGCGGTCATTGCCTCACTCGTGGTTGGGGCATTAATCGGGGCGTGGCAGGGTTTCTGGATCGCGTACGTGCGAATTCCGGCATTTATTGTGACCCTGGCGGGCATGCTGCTCTTCCGCGGTTTGACGATGATTGTGCTGGAAGGTCAGTCCATCTCACCTTTTCCGGGCGGATTCCAGAAAATTAGCTCAGGCTTCCTGCCGGATATCCAATTTTCAGGCCTCAGTCTTGTTTCCATCATCGTCGGTCTTGTGCTCACGGTCTGGTATATTGTGAATGAATTGCGCGAACGACGTTCCCAGCGAAAATACGGTTTTGAGGTGGTGTCTCAGGGGCTGTTCCTACTCAAGCTGGTGGTGGTGGCTGCGGTTACGAATCTGTTTACGTTTATGCTGGCGAGCTACGCAGGCATTCCGAATATTCTGATTCTGCTGTTTGTACTGATCATCGTTTACTCCTTTGTCATGAATCGTACTGTCATGGGTCGTCATGTTTACGCGCTCGGAGGCAATGAGAAGGCTGCAGGCTTATCCGGGGTCAAAACGAAAAAAGTGACGTTCTGGGTATTCGTCAACATGGGCGTGATGGCCGCCATTTCCGGACTGATCTTTGCGGCCCGGTTGAATGCAGCGACGCCAAGAGCCGGTACCAACTTCGAGCTGGATGCCATTGCAGCCTGCTTTATTGGCGGCGCTTCCGCTTCTGGCGGCATCGGAACGGTATTTGGCGCCATTATCGGCGGGCTGGTCATGGGGGTCCTGAATAACGGAATGTCCCTCATTGGTCTGGGTATTGACTGGCAGCAAGGGATCAAGGGATTGGTACTTCTGCTGGCGGTGGCGTTTGACATTTATAACAAAAACAAAAGATCGGCATAAGCCGGTGTTGTAATGCTGGATAGAGGCAGAGTTCTCCGTAATACATCCTTTGGATGCATCGGAAGGCTAGATGAAAAGGATACTTTGAAACAACAAATGAAAAAGCAGAAACAGACCATCATCCGCAGGATTAGGTCTGTTTTCTGTTTTTTTCGATATTCACATCAAGGCATCCAGAAAACGGGTAGCGATGCCGAAATAGATAAACAACGACAAAATATCATTCAGTGTTGTAATTAATGGACCGGAGGCGACCGCAGGGTCTACTTTGAAACGACTGAGCAGAAGGGGAATGCAAGTGCCGGTCAGTGTTCCGATGACGAGAGTGAAGAAGAGCGATACGCCGATAATCGCTCCAAGCAGCCAGTCACCTTGCCAGAAATAGGCGATGACCGTAATCATCAAGCCGCATATAAGTCCAATCATTAGGCCTACCTTAATCTCCCGGCCAATCAGCGCGAGCACTGTGGCCTTGTCCAGCTTGCGTCCAATCAGTCCACGCACAACGACAGCGAGGGATTGTGTCCCCGTATTCCCCGTCATGCCGGCTATCATGGGCATGAAGAACGCCAGGGCCACAACCTGATTCAGTGTGTCCTCGAAAAAATCCACAATGCTTCCCGAGATCAGTCCGATGAATAACAGTAAAATCAGCCAAGGAAGGCGACGTCTGACAGCAACCAGCGGTTTGGTATCAAAATCGATGTCTTTGCTGCCGCCACCCATTTTGGCGATGTCTTCACTGGCCTCGTCCATAATAATATCAATGACATCATCCATTTGGATCACGCCGCATAATCTGTGATTCTCATCCACGACAGGCAGAGCCATAAACTCATAACGCTGCAACAGCTGTGCAGCTTCTTCCTGGTCCATATCGACGGTTGCATGGATGACACGCCGCGTCATCAGCTCTTCCACTTTGGTCTTATCATCTGCCTCAGCAAGGGATTGATAACTCACGACTCCGACCAGTTTGCTTTCAACATCCGTGACATACAGGTAACTGGTCGCTGGAATGAGCAGCGATGCCTGCGATTCTCTTAGTGCTTCTTTTGCTGTTTCATGTGATAACAGGGTGCGGTAACGATCGGTCATGATTCGCCCTGCCGTCTCCGGTGGATAGTTCAACACGGCGCGGATAATCGAAGAGTGATCCAGGTTCATCGTAGACAAGAGTTCTTCCCTGCGTTTGAGAGGTAGATCATGCATGAAGCGAATCAGATCACTTTTGTCCATCTGCTGCATGACTTCAAGGGTGCGTTCCGGGCCTAATTGTTCGAATAGATGTACCTGTTCTTGAAGCGTGAGCGCTTCTGCCATATCGGCGAGAACGTCAGGCTTGAATAAAAGCAAGAAGCGTTTCGTCTCTTGTTCAGGGAACTTTTTATATATGAGAGAAAGGTCGTATGGATGCAGCTCTTTGGCCCATTTATAAAATTCGGTCAGGTTTTGGGTTTGCACAAATTGCACAAGGAGCTCCGTAATCTCTTCAACCGAAAAATCTTTTTTGTGATGGGATGGGTTCATATGCAGTCTCCTTTCTAGATGGGTTCAACTCCGTATTCTTAAACGAAATGGGATGGAAGTTAAACAGCGACCACGGGAAATGGATATTGTAATCTTGCTAATGCATTCGATATGGGCTTACAAATGAAAGCTGCCGGGATATACTTGATGTAGAAAACCCGATGAGGAGGAGACATGTGGAAACGGTTGTAAGAACACAATTGTTATCTCTGGTCGAACCGGAATATCAGAAATTCTCGGCTGCGCTCATTCCGAATATCACGAATCTGTTAGGTGTGAGACTCCCTGAAATACGCAAGATGGCGAAACAAATTGTCAAAGAGGACTGGCGAGCCTATCTAAAAACCGCTGATGATGATTATTTTGAAGAAGTCATGCTGCAAGCGATGGTCATCGGTCATGCTCAAGCAGATATTGAAGAATTGCTGCAACATATCGCCTGGTTTGTCCCCAAAATAGATAACTGGTCCGTATGCGACAGCTTCTGCGGTGGATTGAAATATACGAAGGCACATCTGGATCAGGTGTGGCAATTCTTGCAGCCCTATTTGGTATCCAATCAGGAGTATGACATTCGCTTCGGTGTTGTGATGCTGTTGAACTTTTATATGGAAGAAAAATATATCAGCGAAGTTCTTATCTCATTAGATCGCATTCGTCATGATGGTTATTATGTGAAAATGGCAGTGGCCTGGGCCATCTCCATCGCTTATGTGAAACAGCCCGAAGCCACGCTGCGTTATTTGCAGGACAATACCTTGGACGACTTTACGTATAATAAGGCTCTTCAGAAAATAACGGAGTCCTATCGTGTTGATTCGGAGACCAAACAGATCATCCGCAGTATGAAACGAAAATCGAAGAAACCGGTTCGTGTGTAGTATGTGTGCATAACGTGAAAAGAAATCAGATATAAACCTACGAGGGAAAGGACGATAGACGTATGAGAAAGAGCATCATGTGGACAAAAATGGAACTGGACGGTCGTCCGTGGGTATTGCTTGGCACCGAAAAAGGGTTATGCCGGGTTATTATGCCCAATGAAACCCTGGAGGATTGGGGCAGCTGGATTGGTCGAATTGCACCTGGCGCGGAGCTCGAAGAGAATGAAGCAGCGTTGAAGCAGACAGGTATGATGGATTGGCTGCAATCCTATTTTGCCGGAGATAGAGTAGCCTTTACCGATGAAATACCGCTTGATCTGATCGGAACAACATTCCAACAGCAGGTATGGACCGAACTGGGTCGTGTTCCTTATGGTGAGACAAGAACCTATGGCGACATTGCTGCTGCGGTGGGAAGACCTTCTGCGGTGCGAGCTGTTGGGGCCGCCAATGGAGCCAACCCCATTCCGGTACTGCTGCCGTGTCACCGCATCATCGGTGCCAACCGCAAGCTGACCGGTTTTCGCGGAGGACTGGAAATGAAGCGAAGACTGCTGGACATTGAACAGATTGAAGGCGTGACCGATGGCGGGCATGCGCGTTTTAATTTTTGATTAATTATATGAAAACGAAGCGGTAGACTCCTGCGGCCAAGGCTTCGCTCAATTCTAAATATGTACAGGCACTCTCTAGTGCCTGTTTTTGCATTCTCTATTGATAGAAGAATGGAGGATAAACGGAAATATCGCGGAGGTTGGTCTTTTCCTTCTGGGTCACGGCGCTAACGAATCTCCTACACCTTATTGTGAGGAATAACGTGACATGTAAAACCTAATGAACATCAGCAGCCTTAATACAGTGAGAACCTGATTATAAATTTTACGCATATACCACATTTTGGGTTATGATGTACGTGGATTACTAGGAAGGCGTATTGACGGTTCTTTTATAAAATCGATGATCAGTTGATTGGGACTGCTCAGGCATACCAACAAGGAAAGGGAAATCGAAGCGGAGAAATGAACAATAATAAAAATACAATATATTTAAAAATGAGTAGTGTTTTAATCGTTGCTACCATAGGTTGTCTACTTGTTGCTCTATACTTGCGTACCAAAACAAACACGAACATGTATCAATTTTTAACGTGGGACATATTCTTGGCATGGGTTCCATTCATCATTTCATCTACGATTCGTTATGTATGCCATAAAAAACTTACAAGAATGAGTATCGCATTGGTTGGAGTGATGTGTACAGGCTGGCTGTTCTTTCTACCGAATTCAGCATATCTTTTCACAGAAATTCTGCATGCATTCAGATACTTTGATCCTCAAGGGGAAGCTAAGTTTTGGGTTAATATTGATTTTTGGTATAGTCTCACCCTGACGTTTGTCGTAGCTATACTAGGTTTAGTTCTGTCCATTTGTTCGATACATCAAATCCATGGATTATTAAATAGACGGCTAAGCCAATTTAGCTGCATGGTCGTTGTAGGTGTTACTTTACTCCTGAGCAGTTTAGGGGTGTACATCGGCAGATTTAATCGGTGGAATAGTTGGGATGTCCTGAAGCAGCCTGGCCTCATTTTGAAGGATATCATGACTGACTTAAGTGCAGGCAACAGCATTCTGGTTGAATTTGTGGCTATGGTATTTGTGATTCAAATTTTTGGATATATTACACTTCGTATGCTAATGGGGAAGTCCAATAATATCTAAACGATAATCGTATGGGTTACCAACGTTTTAACTATTTTTGCTGAATGAAGTCCTATGGTACCATTGACCACATAGACCGAGTGGAAAGAGGGAGTGACCAGGTTGAAGCAGAAATATTGGTTAACCAACGTAGCATTGGAGCAAGATTATGTAATGGAAGACGGGCAGGTAACTGGCACCCGAACAAACCTTGGTCATCTGCGGATTGAAGATGGAGTCATTGCAGCTATTATGGATGGGGATTCGGAATTAACAAGCGAGTTGCCGCAGGTTGATGGTAAAGGACTTCTGCTGCTGCCTTCGTTCGAGGAAGCCCATATTCATTTGGATAAAACGTATTACGATGCACCATGGAAAGCGGTTCGACGCATCTCCAGCATTTTCGAACGTATCGAAGAAGAGAAAATATTGCTGCCCAAGCTGTTACCCGATGCGAAGCGTCAAGCGGAAAGTATTCTGACCTTGATTCAGGGGTATGGGTCCACCCATGTGCGCACTCATTGCAATATTGAGCCGGTCAGCGGGTTAAAACGGCTGGAAGCGACGAAGCAGGCATTGGAAACATTTTCGGGCAAAATCTCCTCTGAAATCGTCGCTTTTCCGCAGCATGGGCTGCTCCGCTCTAAATCGGTAGAACTGATGCGTCAAGCCATGGCAGAAGGGGCCACTCATGTAGGTGGACTTGATCCTCACACTGTGGACGAGCATATCGAGAAATCACTAAATGTAATGGTCGAACTGGCTGTTCAGTATCAGGCAGGCATCGATATTCATTTGCATGATGCGGGAGAACCGGGTAAACAAACGTTGCTGCAATTGGCTGATCTGACCGAAGAAGCAGGACTTCAGGGTAAAGTTACCGTAAGCCATGCGTTCTGGTTTGCTCATGCGGAGCAGCAGGACGCGGAAGACATGGCCAAGCGAATGGCCTCCCTTGGTATGAGCGTGGCTTCGACCGTGCCTATCGGTAAAATGATGATGCCCCTTCCGATGCTCCATCAACATGGGGTGAACGTGAAGCTGGCGACAGACAGTTTGACGGATCATTGGTCTCCTTTTGGTAATGGAGATCAACTGGAAAAAGCGGGCCGTTTCGCCGAACTGTACGGATATAGCGATGAACGGTCCTTGTCTCAATCGCTTGCATTTGTAACAAATGGCATCACCCCACTGGATTCAGAGGGGCAACAGGTATGGCCGAAGGTAGGGGACACGGCTAGTTTTGTACTGGTAGAAGCCAGCTGCTCGGCAGAGGCGGTTGCCAGAAGGTCTGCGCGTCAAGCGGTATGGTTTGAAGGGAATCTGGTAAGTGGGTCGGTATAGGATAGAACATAATGGAATGATGGACCACGGGAAACCGTGGTTTTTTGTTCTGGGTCTGTAAGGAAAGAGCACTAATCAGCAGGTGAGAAAAGAGGAAGGAACTGTTCGCATATACCACTTTTTGGGTTATGATGGACGTAGTCAGCATTTGAGCGTGAGTTGGTTCGAGGACAATGGTAATAGCATATTAAGTTACGATTTAAGTTGAGGAGTGGTACCTGATGATCAGAGAGGCCGAAGCCAAAGATGTCGAGGTAATTGAAAGGCTATACAATGAATTATTACCGAACAACCTGAATACGAAGGTACTGGCTGAGCGGATTGAAGAAGTAAGGAATAATCCCAACAGCTTCTTATTTGTTTACGAAGTTGGTAATCAGGTGATCGGGACTGCGCATTTACATATTTGTCTGGATGCATTGGTGGAGAATAGACCGTTTGGCGTAGTTGAGCGGGTTATCATTACGGAGCATGTGCAGAGCAAGGGATATGGATCTGACCTTATGAAGTATATAGAAAATGTATGCATACAGAAAAATTGTATAAAGGTATTTCTCACCAGTGGTTCATCCAGATACGAGGCACATGGCTTTTATACGAAGTTAGGGTACCATGGGGAATCCAGCAAGGCTTTTAAGAAATATTTATAAAACAGCTCAAGCTTAATTGTATATTCGTGTCAATATTTTAATGAAGATGGGAGGATATATAGATGAAAGACATGAACTATTATGAAACTTTTATTGCAGTAGCAGAAGATTGTCCTGTTAAAGTGGCAGAGATCCCCAAAGCCAAAAATGGCGGCAAAACCGTTCCAGTTCTACAGTATGAAATGATTGCAAACCATCCTTATCAATACACACAAGAGGATGTTATGTTTGAAGTATTCGCGCAGCGCAATGATATTCCAGACGAACAAAGATCTATAGAGAGAACCAAGTTTTTCTCCAAGGGACAACCCTGTCTTCGCACTTCTTCGTTGGGTAAACGTTATGGTTGGGGCCTTCATCATAATTCACAAGGAAAAGTGGCGATCTACGCTGTTGAATCGGAAGAATATAAAGACTTTTTAAATGATAGTAGTTTAAAACATGTAAAGGCGATGCGTTCGAGCCGTCAATAGCTCTATCATTTAACTTTCAATGCCTAGAAGTGATATGGCTATATTGAAGGGATTTCAAGACAACCGTTACAGGCAGGAGGTAAGAAATGCACGCTTTAACCAAAGAAACAACAGATACATTATTGGAAGCGATGGACACGTACAAAAGAATTGCACAAGAACTGATCGACAAATTGATCTCGGAAACCAGCCAGGCTGAGAAATCAGAGATCATCGATGGAGCCTACTACTTGCTTTCCAATGAGGAAGTCTTGAACGGTGAAGACCATCTGAGTGGTAAATGGCATTTTGATGTTCATGGAGAGCATTGCATGTTCGAGAATGCAGTAACAGGGCAAACGTTGGAGGTTTCTCTCGGCAGTAAAGATGATGTGGGAAACATGGACCCTTATTTTTTTTATAACTTTTTGAAATCCACTACAAACTATGAACACCTGATTACGTATTTTGAAAATCCCTTTGGGGATATGTTGGATTTTTTTGAAAAGTTGGCAGCACAGAACGTGCTAATTCATGTTCATGGGGTCGAGTATAGAAAGCGTCTTTAACTACGTTAAGCAGTATCCCGTTCATTCAAATGGGGTATATATTTTGAAGCGAAGAACGGGCTTATTCTTTAATACATAAAGAAAGATTAGCGTTGTACGCGTATGACAATATCCTGGTCATGATTGCCGAACCCGGAACCATAGAGTGTTAATCCACCGACGTTAGCCCCCTCCTCGTCAACCGTGAAACGAAGTGTCCAGAACGGTTCCTCCAGTTTGATATCCTCGATCGTCACGTCTGACATTCGTTCTCCATCCATATACGTACCCGAGTCATCAACACGAATCGTCTTTAATAATCCATATTGATTCACATTTCGGTGCCACCATGTTGGCGTATATTTGCCACGAGCAGCTCGTCCGAAATCAGCGGGACTTGTCCAGGTTCCAAGCGAAATTCCGTTAAACGTAAATAAGATATCCGATGGCCAATGATCTCGTAAACCCGGAGCCTCAGAAGCTATTTCCACTGAAATTTCAATGGTACTGGCAGTCTCATCAGGAAGCATATAGTTAGGCGTTTTGTATTCGACATACCCCCTTCCAAACCAGAGGATGGCAGCGTGAACCAGCTCAGGATCGAGAAAGTAGCGTGGGTCGTCCCAAACACCGATTTCTTTCTCATGCGTTCCAAGACCGCAGGTAGGATGGACTTCAAATGCAGTATAGTGACCCACTGAAATTGTCTGCTCTCTAATCCTTGCTGTCCGGTTGGCGGATGGAAGCTCAATTTCGATGTTGTTTTGTTTGAGGAAACATAATTTGTGCGTGCCTCCATTCAGGCGTATCCTGCGGCTATCGATCAGTCCAGCTTGCTCAAGCTTCCGTATGTGCATCGTGACGATGGAGGGGCTAAGTTCTAACGCAGCGGCAATGTCCTTTACATTCATTTCGCTATCTGCAATCAAATCCATGATTCTCCATCTAACCTCGCTTGCCAGTGCTTCATATAACGGTATGAATTTTGCTTCTCCGTTCGCTTTGATCATCTTGAACAATCTCCTAACCGGATCTATTGAAATCATATATATATTCATTTAATAAAATTAACTTGATCCTTCAACTCTAACGCATTGAAAGTATGTTTGCGATAGTGTTTAATTTTTTTATCTGCTTATGAAGCTGGATTCTTAAATATGTGAATTATAGAAAATGGGGTGGCTCAAATGAAATACAATAATCCGGTCATTAAAGGATTCTATCCAGATCCGAGCATCTGCAAGGTGGATGACACTTATTATCTAGTGTGCAGTTCATTCCAGTATTTTCCGGGTGTCCCGCTTTTTGAAAGCAAGGATTTATTGAATTGGACCCAAATCGGTCATTGTTTAACTCGAAAAAGCCAGATTCATCTGGAGACGGTGAGCAGCTCAGGTGGCGTCTTTGCCCCTACAATACGATACAACAACGGACGATTCTATATGACCACGACCAATGATACCACGCGTCAGAATTTCTACATATGGACTGATGATATATACGGCGAGTGGTCAGAACCAATTATTGTGGATCAAGGGGGAATCGATCCGGATTTGTATTTTGAAGACGATAAGGCATTCTTTATGAGCAATGGGACTGACGATGAAGGAATTGGGGGGATCGTTCAGTGTGAGATTGACATTGAAACAGGTGGCAAAAAGACCCCCAGTCGTTCAGTATGGCAAGGATCAGGCGGACGTTATCTGGAAAGCCCACATTTGTATAAAATCAATGGATACTATTACCTCATGGCATCTGAAGGCGGAACTGAATACGGTCATATGGTCACATATGCTCGTGGAAATTCTCCTTCCGGTCCTTTCGAGCCCTATACCAAGAATCCTGTTCTGACCAACCGTAATCTGGGCGGTTATGAACTACAAGGGGTTGGACATGGCGACCTGATTCAAGACGAGGAAGGCAGTTGGTGGATCTTCCATTTGGGATTCCGTCAGAGTGGGCAATGGCTTACGTATCATCATCTCGGACGAGAAGTATTCCTTACGCCAGTTACCTTTGACGAGGAAGGCTGGTTTACGGCAGGACATAAAGGTACGACGCTTATGAGTTTTGAAACCGATCGTATTTCTGACAAAGTCATTCAACAAGAGAAGAAAAGCTATACATTTGAGAACACAGATTGGAATCTGGACTGGTGTTATCTTCGTCATCCCAATACAGAAAATTATTTGTTAGAGCAAGGCAACATAAAGTTAAAAGGAACCGAAGTGACACTGGATGTTCCAGCATCCCCGACATTTATTGGCTTACGTCAAAAAGACTTTGACGTGACCATCTCTGTTGATGTTAGTCTTACGAACGGAGAGGCAGGCATCACCATCTACATGGATGAACAGCACCATTATGACTTGGCCATTCGTAAAGAAGAGCAGGGTGGGTATAAGGTGATTGAGCGTCTGAATATTGGGGATATCAAATCAGTAGAAAATGAAGTGGAACTGGGAAGTGATCATCATGCCACATTGGTTATACAGGCAAGTCATGAACGTTACAGCTTCCTTATTCATGCAGATGGCAAGGACATCCTCTTAGGTACAGCTCAGACGAAATACCTTTCCTCGGAAGTTGCTGGAGGATTTACAGGGGTGCTCATTGGTCTGTACGCGAGTGGTGCAGGTTCTGTAGCTGAGTTTTCTAAATTTAAGTGCGATTATCTTTGAAAATGTAAGGGGAGGGACTTTTGTTCCTTCTCTTTTTTTGTGAATTCTCGTGATTTCTCAAACAAAAGTGTAGTAGCACTTGTTTAGTATTATGTAGCCGTATGCTAAGAATAGAATACATAATACACTGCATTTGGATAAACCACCGAGAATGTTTAAGTTGTAATGAGAGGGAGAAAGCAATGAATGATAATACTTCATATTCGTTAGTCGCAGCGAATCCAACTAGCTATGCCAAGTACTTTGCGACGTATAGAAAGAATATCTGGTTTAGACCCAGCTGGGCATCACTTCAAGAAATGATACTAGACGCAAGAGATTGTTATTGGATCTATCAAGACAATCAACGAGTGGGCGGGATTTCTTTGACGAGCAGTGAGCTCGGATCTTTCTTCATGATTCCTCCGTCTACATTGACTGTAGATATGGTTCATTTCTTAAAGAATTATGCCATTCAAAATTCAGGGAATCAGTCAAAGGTAGATGCGTACAATGTTCTGGCTGAACATATTGATGTGTTGAAGTCGGCTGGTTTTGAAGTGTTAAACACAAGAAAATGTATGATTAGACCTACAGAGAAGATTGAAAATAATCTCCATACTGATTTTATTTCTATTAAACCCAAATTGGAGCATTTGCCAAGCATGGTTCAAGTCATGAACGAATCATATCGTGGAGGAATGGATGAAGGAAGCCTGGATACATATCGGAATGACGTGAGTTATTATTTTGAACATAACCGTCAGGATGAGCTGTTGAATGCATCATCGGTTTTAGTAGATAAAAAGACGAACGAGGTCGTTGGATTTTGTTTGATTTCGACGTGGGAGGATATGCCTCTTGTGTATGATATATCGGTTAAGCCGGGTTATAGTAATCAGGGTTTGGGCAGATATATGTTATACAAGGCGATTTCTATTCTGGAAGGTTTCTCTCCAACCATTCGTTTGTTCGTTACTATAGGAAATAAGGCTGAGTATTTATATACCAAATTAGGTTTTCTTTCAGGAGAGGAAACATCTCACTTGGTTTATAGAGATCGTGCAGAGAGATGATGATAGAAACTATACTTAATGGAATTGAAGGGAGGATTACATGGAAGATCAATGGAGAATTGCATCATATGATCCTGCTTGGAGGCAGTTGTTCCTTGTAGCCGGGATGACATTAAGAGAAGCGTTGGGTGAAAAGGCTTTGCGGATTGATCATGTTGGATCAACTTCCATCGTTGGAATGGATGCCAAGCCGATCATAGATATACAAATTTCCGTATCTAATTATGATGATTTGCTAAATTACAAGCATGAAATCGAAGCGGTCGGCTTCATATTCAGAGGAGAAAATCCGGATAAAACCAAGCGATATTTTCGCGAAGTACCCGGATGCAGGAGAACGCATGTACATGTAAGACAAGCCGGGAGTTTCTCTGAGCAGATGAACTTGCTTTTTAGAGATTATTTGAGAGTACATCCAGAGGATCGATTGAAATATGCAGAAGAGAAGCACAGGCTTATGTCATTATACAAAGACCAGCGGACCAAGTACATGGAAGGCAAAGGACCGATGGTGTGGAACATATTAGAGAAGGCTCATATATGGTCCCAAGAAATCGGATGGCAACCGGCAAAATCTGATGCATAGGAATATTCCACGAATACAAGTAACCTAATGGGAGTGGTGAGATGAATATTGGAAGAAAGCTGCTGACGACCGTGTTAACCATCATTAGTTTTACTTTAATTGCAAGTATAATATCCATGAATGATTCCTACAGCTTTGATTTTTATATTATTGCTTATTTTGTATACGCGACTCCCCTGATCTTATTTATCGGGCTACCTTTATCCCTATTGCTGGATTATTTGTTGAGCCGAATTCAATTCGCCAATTATGTCTTGTATCTAACTACGAGGATACTTGGCTATGGATGTGCTGGAGTACTAGGGATGTATATCTATTATTTGCTCATGGGCGCTGGCGAAGAGATTTTAAATTTTAGAGAGTCATTAAATTTGACCTTATTTGGCGTCATGGCTGCTATACTGTTTGTACTGGTCGATCTGGGTTTGGAAAGTTTGTTAAAGGTACGAAAACGGAAGACGTAGTTATATCAAGTGCTGGAGTAATATCATTTGTCAGGAGGAATATTAGATGCCAACCCACTGTGCACTTCTTGTAATCGATGTTCAGGTAGCCATGTTCGATGAAGTAGATCCCGTATATCAAGGGGACTTATTGCTTCAGAGAATACAACACATCATTTCCAAGGCTCGGCAAAAAGGTCACTCCGTCATCTACATTCAGCATAGTGAAGGAGCTGGGAGTCCCCTTGAACGTGGAACGGCAGGTTGGGCGATTCACCCGTCCATTGCGCCGATTACTGGTGACCTTGTTATTGAAAAGCAGACACCGGACTCGTTTCACGAAACAGATCTGGATCTGAAATTACAAGAAAACGAAGTGAAGGATCTTATTCTGACTGGCATGCAGACGGAGATATGCGTGGATACGACTTGTCGCAGAGCAAGCAGCCTTGGCTATGCAGTAACCTTGGTTCGAGATGCTCATAGTACATGGAATTCCAACATTCTTCAAGCTGAGCAGATAATAGAACACCACAATTCGGTTCTGAGCATGTTTGCGAATGTGGTGGATAGCGAAAATGTCATGAATGGATGAGATGAATTGACGTTTAATAAAAGAATATTTAATCTTTCAGCCTGGCTTGCAGTGTTGGCAGTCATTTTTATTCCCGGAACAGCCTATACGGAGGGGCCTTTACGAACAGAGTATGGTTTTCCATTGCGATTCTTTACTGATTATCACTATAAGGAACCTGATGATACAATATGGTTCCTTTCTAATGTACATGTGAATGCTCTTATGTATTTATTTAATGTCCTGTTTATTTACGCTGGAATTCATGTTTTACTCTATGTAAAGAAGAGAATGACGACGCCAAAAGAGTAGGGAGATGCGAGGATCGCGGCTCTTTTGTTTTTACCATATCATGGGTTATGATAGAAGGCACGAATAGAGTGGAGTGATGATATGAAACAGATTCCAGCAGCATGGAATTCAGACCGACTCTTCATGTCCGATTTGAAAGAATCTGAGATTTTTGATATTCAATACATTGTTGGAACGAGTAGCTATGTGCAGGAATGGGACGGACGAGATCATGAGCCGGATTATGTGAGAACGTGCTTTGAGAAAGGCGATCTGCCTCCTGGGGGAAGGTTGGAAAACTACCGAATTCAGACCATTCGTACGAGTAAGGAAAACAAAAGTATAGGTGTGCTGAGCCTGTACCATGGCTACCCCAAAGAGGATTCCGTTTACCTCGAATTTTTGTATATCCATAGTGAGACTCAGAAGCAAGGTTATGGACAAGAAATGATGCATGCATTGACCCAATTATTTTCTGAGCTTGGTTATATGGAAATCCGAATCAACGTGGCACTCAAAAATTGGCCTGCATTACGATTTTGGACCAAATCGGGATTTGATCAGATTAGCAGGATATACGGAGACCTTGAACATTCGGACAAAACTTTTGCCAATATGGAACTGATCAAAGCTCTTAAAACGCATGATATATAAATTGAACTAAACATTTACACGAGAACGGAGAGGACAGAAATAATCTGAAGAAGCGGAGCGTTCGCCTTTATCCCCGGATTTTCCCCGTTGAAAAAGGGATCAAAAAAATCTGGGGATAACAGCGATCGGAAGGTTGTTCTGTCATCGGAGTGGCAAGTGTAAATATTCTTTAGTTCAATTATGTAGTAAAGGAGAATGGCTAAATGGAATCTTTCTTTCGTTATAACTGGATCGTGCGTGAGCAGTGGTTTCAGTGGTGTGAGGATGTGCCGCTTGAAGAGCTGCTTCGGCCTCGGACGGGCGGAGTAGGCAATATATTGCAAACGTTTTTTCATATCATCGATATAGAGTGGAGCTGGCTTCAATTATTGCAGGGCAAACCGGATGGTATGGAGAATTTTGATAATTATAAAACACTGGAGGCCGTACGACAATTCGATCGCAAGCTGCGACCTGATGTGGAAGCATTTGTTCTATCCTGGGTCCCCAGCATGGAAAAGAGACCTTTCATCGATCCCGAATTGGATAGCGCCGTCGTCAAGGAATCGTGGGGAGAAGTGATGCGTCACGTGATTGCTCATGAAATTCACCATATGGGGCAATTATCGGTATGGTCCAGAGAATTGGACAAGAAGCCCGTATCTGCCAATTTCATTGGTAAAGGACTTATTGCTCCTTATAACTAGAGTGAAGAGGAAACAGTATGATCCAAATTCTAAATTTACAAAGAAGGGTCGGGCAAAATGATTGTAGCTCTGGAAAGTATCCGTTGGGTTGATTTGAATGAAGAGATTCGCTTCCTGCTAGAAAAACCATACAAGATGCTACCCCTGTCACCAGGGCTTGAAGCAGACGTTGTGAAGATCGAATGTGCTGACCGCTCTTACGTGTTAAAGGTATGGAATAAGGACTCCAGACCCGATATTGGCAATCAATACAGACTTTTATCTGAACTTTATCAAAGTGGAATACACGTTTCCAAGCCCTACGGTTGGGGTACTGACAAAGATCAGAATCAAGTTTTACTAACCAGTTATGACGGTGAGCCTATAGCCAAGTTAAGCAAAGCCAAGCTGAAGCAATTGGCTCAAAAGTTAATTCAAGTCCATGGTTATGATGTAAATGATACGGGTAACGCGGATGCAAATTTCATACCACAATATGATTTTGTTGGCTATTTCTTTCCCTCCATTGAACTTCATGAGGATATGCATCTGATTCTGACAAGCCTTCTTCAACGGATTAAGCTTAGACAGGATACGTTGATCCACGGTGATTATAACCTGGGGAATGTTCTGGAGGCAGGTGATCAATATACGATCATCGATTGGACAAACGGGCAGCGCGGTGATCCCAGATACGATATGGCGTGGTCCATTTTTTTGATGACGATCTATACGGGGGAACGAAACGGTAAGATGTACAGTGCTCTATTCAAGAGTCTGACGGAATACACACCAGACGATGCGGAGATTTTTGAAGCTATGGCCTGTTTGCGCTGGATTCTTTTGAAGCGAGTGGCATATGTCCCTGATGGACCAGGTGTAATAAAGCGAATTAGAACAATCCTTGAAAATAATCCCTATTTAAATGAAGCACTTTTATTTCATCAAGAGTCATTGAAATAAACCTCAAGGTCCTGTCCTAAATCGTCCTCATTAGCATACCTATGGTATAGAGGAGTGTGATAGGTATGGAACAGAAAGTGCAAACCTATTTTGAATTAAAGCAGCAGCAAAAAGAAATTGAACAACAGCTCTCTGTACTACGAGATGAGATTGTAGGGTATTGTGAGGAGCAGGGGGTCTATGAGACGAAGGTTGGGGAATACGCCGTCAAAACGGTGCTTCAGCACCGCAAGGAATATGATGATCAGAAGCTGTACGCTTCTCTTCCCGATCCTGACATCTGGCGACTGCTGTCCAAGGTGGACAGTCATAAGCTGAAAAGCCTGATCAAGCTGAACATACTGACGGAAGAGCAGATTAGTCCAGCTTGTACGGTGAAGCCGGTAACTATATTACAGGTGGACAAGTTGTAACCGGAGAATTTCCCCGTGCGTGGACGCAAAAACTGGTCTTTATGTTCGATCAGCAACTACAGCCCAAGGAGTCGTTTTGGCACATCATTATAAGCAGTATCAATCATAGACTACTACTTCATTTACACATATACACCAACGCTCCCCGAGGAGCTGATTGAATCGGTCACGATGTGGCCGGTTTTTTTGTTGTATGCAAAATTGTGTGCCAATTTCAGCCGGGCGTTTTAAGGCATCTGTAAGCATAGGCCTGATTTAGTGCCGTAATGAAAGTAAGCGAATTGCTTTAAACCGTTATGCAAGTAGTTTATATGTTATAATCTGTAATTAATTCATGTACCATCTTCGATAAGGAGGGGAGAAAATGAAGATTAAGTACTTGGCTTTTGTTACGCTCTTGTTTATCCTAACAGGATGTTCTGACAGGATAATATCTCTGAAAGGGGAAAGTGATCATTGGAAAGTTGAGGTGACCAACAGGTTTCAAACCGGTATGGTTGAATTTACGATCAGATACATCGGTGATGAAAATATGGTGCAAGATGTTGGTTATCAATTTGGCGGTAAAGATCTAACAGCCAGCGGATTGGTAGAAAATCTGGGTACGCCTTTCCGGGATATTAAGCAATCCTCGGGTCCGAAATATCTGGAGAATGAAGACTTCCCTATCCCTGTCCATATTCAATGGAATGAAGATCAGAAAGAGACTGTATATCTTCAAAAGTTGTAGAACGATGAGTTGAGGAGATGGACCATGAAGAAAAAAATCATTTCGATTATACTTGCCATCTGGGTATTGATGATTGTGATCAGTGTGGTTCTGCTATTTCTGCCCAGAACGATTCATCTTGATGGAGAGGCTGTAAAATATCGGTTGGGAGAAGACAACAAGGAACCAGAGCAAACGGTTCATATCAACATGGATGGAAAGCGTTATCTAACGACCTCGGGTGATTACATATTCAGAGGAACCATTGATATTGAAGGTGAACCTTTACCCGTACCTGAAGATCAAAAGAGGCTCGAAATTCGTTTTCATAAAGGATACGGATTGATGGAATACATCATTTCTGAAAATGAGAAAACGGATATCTTCGTATACGGAACACTATTCGTAGATCGAGCATTCAGCAAACTCACCATCGCCATTTCGGAGGAGGATTCGAACGGAGAGCAGAACAGTAAAAGCTGGAGCTCCGAAGATGGTCTTATGCTATCCATGCCCGCAACGAATCGTTCCGAAGCCATTCAGCTCTCTAATGAACTGATGGAAACCTATCTCGGGGGCTATACATTAAAATGAAAAAATTAAATAAAACAGGCAAGTCTTTACCTTGGAGGTGGATCGCTATCTCCTTGTGTAAATGACATGCCTGTTTTTTTATTTTTGCTGCAAATCTCTAGTGATTTTGCATCTCATGATGAATGTTTAATAGCGTTTACATTGAAATTCAAAGTGAAACGTCGAAATTAACTGAATTATCCTCTTAAAATGATCGATCTGCCGTTGATTAAGTATGCCAAATGTGGACTCGATTTTATAAGCTTATTCTGTAGACCGCAGGCTTTTGGACTATACCAAAATAAAGGATAAAGGAGAGTTTTCGTGAACCCTAACACAATGGCGAAAGAACGCCTGCCCTGGTCGGCACTGCTCGCTTTGGCCATGGCTGGATTTATATGCATTCTTACAGAAAGCTTGCCAGCGGGGCTGCTGCCGCAAATAGCACAAGATCTGGAGATCAGGGAAGGTTTGGCTGGCCAGCTCGTCACATTATATGCGGTGGGATCTCTTCTGGCAGCGATTCCCTTGACGACAGCTACACGTGGATGGAGACGCAGGCCGCTGTTGCTTTTATGTATTCTTGGTTTTCTGATTTTCAACACGATTACGGCTGTATCTTCGGTATATGGTTTGACACTTGCTGCCCGTTTTATGGCGGGTGTATCTGCTGGGGTATTGTGGGGAATTACTGCGGGTTACGCACGTCTGTTGGTTTCAGACTCCTTAAAGGGAAAAGCGATGGCTGTCGCTATGGTAGGCACACCGCTCGCGCTTGCATTGGGCGTTCCATTGGGAACCTTTTTGGGCAATTATGCAGGATGGCGTCTTATTTTCGGAACTGTCTCATTATTAACGGTAGTGCTTGTATTGTGGGTGCTTTGGAAAGTGCCTGACTATGAAGGGGAGCCTGCCCGTCATCAGCTTGCGCTTCATCGGATTTTTGTTATACCGGGAGTCCGTCCCATATTGTTTGTCGTTCTGACCTGGGTATTGGCCCATAACATTCTGTATACGTATATCTCACCTTATCTGGGCGAGACGATGCTGTCCAAACGGGTGGATCTCGTGCTGATGATCTTTGGAGTGACTTCGGTGATCGGTATATGGTTGACTGGGCTGTTGATTGACCGTTATATGAGGGTATTGGTCCTGTTCAGTCTAGTCATATTTGCACTGGCATCTCTGGCCATGGGGATATTCATTCATCAACCATTCATCATCATCCTTGGAGTGATCGCCTGGGGGCTTACATTTGGAGGGGCGGCGACGTTGCTGCAGACTGCCATGGCACAGGCCGGGGGCAAGAGTGCCGATATCGCTCAATCCATGCTGGTGACAGCGTGGAATCTGGGAATTGGGGGAGGCGGGATCGTCGGAGCTGTCCTTTTGGATCAGATGGGTGCTCGTTTTCTGCCGATTTCCTTAATCCTGTTGCTGGTTCTGGCTCTGATCGTTGCTTGGTGCGCCAGAAAGCATGGTTTTCCTAAGTCTGGTTAAGAGCCGGCTGTTACATGGTGAGCGCCAATAAGGAGATTATGAAAGAGGCTGTGCCATGAAGAAGTAATTCTTCGTAAGGCACAGCCTTTTTTAAATGGCTTAGAGGATCAGCTGTTCGTTCGTCTACAGTACACCCGTTTACAGCATATTCGTTCCCTCGATCCAGTTCTTATGTGCAATAGGTGAAGACATCGCGATGAGGGTGGTATAGGTGCCGTATTGATCGCATCGATCTCCAAAGGCTTCCAGACCTGCGATTGAATCCGTCATCACCTTCAATAAGTAATTATGCTCTCCACTCACACGATGACATTCCACCACTTCGGGTGAGGAGCGGCAAAAATCAAGAAAGGCATGACATTCCCTTGTCCGAAACAGAAGATAGGATGTACTCGACCTCCCCACATTTTGTGGAGAAATGACTGTACGGTAAGCCTCAATCACTCCGCTTTCTTCCATTCGTTTCACGCGTTCCGTTACGGCTGGTTGAGACAATCCTACCAATTTGCCCAATTCGGTCATGGATAGCCTTGCCTGGTTTTGCAAATGGAAGAGGATATTGGTATCGATTTGGTCCAAGAGACGACCTCCTTTTAAATTATAGGATATGGTGTGTAAATACCTTTATATTCATTGGGAATTGATCCGCATAACTTAATCGCCTTATGTAACAACGATGAAATCACTTATATAATAAACACACTTACTATAAATAATCAAGCGGATAGCGCCTGGAGAGGAAGAGAAGTATGTCAGACAAAGAAATGAAGTTTAATCCTTCATCTGTAGATGAAGTGATCCACCGTACATTGGAAGAAAAAAGAATTGTAGGTTCTGTTGTTCAGATTGTCTGGAAAGGGGAGCTAGTTTATAACAGCGCTGCGGGCCTTGCTGACCGGGAGAAAAACAGATCCATGGAGCAAAATGCATTATTCAGATATGCATCCGTAACTAAACCGATTGTATCCACAACTGCCATGGTGCTGATATCCCAAGGTAAATTAAAGCTTGATGATCTGGTCGCCAAATGGCTGCCAGAATTTCGCCCCAAACAGCCCGATGGCGAGGTTGCTTCGATAACGGTACGTCATCTGATGACGCATACCGCAGGCCTGACATATCGTTTCTTTCAGGAGAACGGGGGAGCCTATGAACTTGCGGGAGTATCGGATGGGATGGATCTCGCTGGGATTACGCTAGAACAAAATGTGTTGAGGATTGCCTCTGCTCCGCTGCTATATGAGCCCGGGACCCTGTGGAGATATTCGATTGCAACGGATATACTCGGAGCAGTCATTGAGAAGGTGACCGGGATATCGCTGCGAGAGGCGGTACAATTGCTCGTGACTCATCCATTGGGCATGAAGGACACGGATTTTGTTGCTGTAGATTCGAAGAGAATAACAGCTGCCTATGCAGACAATGCCGACAGTTCTGGGCAACCACGTCGCTTGCGTGATGAGGACCATGTTCCTTTTATTGAAGGAACGGCGGGCTTCCGTCTTGCTCCAGAAAGATACCTTGATTCATCGGCCTATCTCTCAGGTGGTGCGGGGATGATAGGAAGTGCAGGAGACTTTCTTGTATTGCTTGAAACGCTGCGTCAAGGTGGAGGTTCGCTTCTTCCCAAAGCGCTGGTCACCGATATGACGACCAATCAGATTGGCGATCTTACGATGCCTTATTGGCCGGGCAGAGGATTTGGCCTGGGGTTCACGTTGCTGAAAGATCCGGTCGCCGCCAACACATCAGAGTCCCCCGGAACATGGCGCATGGGCGGAACCTATGGTCACTCGTGGTTTGTTGATCCTGCAAAAGAACTGAGCGTTGTCGCGTTCACAAATACGGCTCTGGAGGGCATGTCGGGCAGGTTCACAACTGAACTATGCGAGGCTGTCTATGAGGGAATCGGTGGAAAGCAGTAAGTTGAACTCTGGATTAATATGGAAAAATATGATAAGGTAGAGCAGTAGGTTCAGTAGGTTACAGTGAGTCCTGAATTTGATTCCGAAATGAGATGAGAAAATGGATCGCGTCCGCAGTTACCTGTTTGTTATTGCAGGCAACGTTGCAGTTGCCTATATGATCTTTCCTGAAAGAACTATTGGAAAATCTATAATATTCGCTGCACTGATGCTGTTGCTGAGTATGGGGATGGATTTCATGAAAAGCAAAAATCAGCATTCGCTTGAGCAGCAGTGAGCCAGCTTGCCATTACATTTTGGTGCGAAATACCTTGTCTATTTTAATGAATGAAACCGATTCTCGACAGAGGATCGGTTTTTTGTGTAATGTTGAAGCATGAATGATCTGAAGGTTGGTCAAGTCAGAAGGTGGGGAAGCTTTTCATATGATTCGAAACCAATTTAATCAATGGGCAGAGCTTCAGGCGGAACGATTGCAATCGTTGGGTATCTCAACGGAGCAGGCCAAACAGGGGGACGTCGATGAACAACTTATCCCTGATCCTTCAACCGGATTTGTTCATGAGTCCGAGTATGCTATCGGTCAGGTGACTGTATGGGCATCAAAACAAATGGAATATGACGAGTCTGTTTTTGATGAGATTTTGAGAGAATATTTCGAGGTGTTACAGTCCGGACTAAAAGCTTAATCGGCTTATGGTAGCAAGCCAGAGTCCTCCTTTATCCGGCTCCCGTTTACATCATGTCTATTGTTCATTACACTTGGTTTATAGCTACTACTTAAATCCAAACTCGGATTATCAGGGGGAATATATTCATGCATCAATCCGCACATATTCAGGAAGCCAGAGATTACATATTAAACCGGATTAACGCCAAACCTGTCGTGGGCATGATTCTGGGTTCAGGTCTGGGAGCGCTCGCGGAAGAAATCGAGAATGCTACCGTCATTCCATACACGGACATTCCGTATTTCGCTCAATCCGAAGCTATCGGTCATGCCAACGAATTGGTTATCGGAGAACTGATGGGCAAGACCGTCGTTGCTATGAAAGGCCGCCTTCATTATTATGAAGGGTTTACGCTGGATGAAGTAACGTTCCCGGTTCGGTTTATGAAAGCACTGGGTGTGGAGCAGCTGATTATCACTAATGCGTGTGGAGCGATCAATACCAGCTTCGAACCTGGACAGCTCATGTTGATCACCGATCATATCAATCTGGTAGGCAATAATCCGCTGATGCCGAATAACGCCGAGCTGGGAGTGCGTTTCCCGGATGTATCACATGTATATAACCGTGAGCTGCGCAGCATTGCCTTGAAGGTTGCAGAAGAGCAGAATGTAAGTTTGCAGCAAGGTGTGTATGCATGGTGGAGCGGACCGGCGTATGAGACCCCAGCGGAGATTCGCATGATTCGGACGATGGGCGCGGATGCTGTGGGCATGTCGACGGTACCTGAAGCGATTGTAGCCATTCATGGCGGCATGAAGGTACTGGGCATTTCCTGTCTGACCAATATGGCCTGCGGCATTCTGGACCAGCCGTTAAGTCATGATGAAGTGATTGAAGTCGCGGCAAAAGTGAAAACAACCTTCATCGGACTGGTCAAAGGTATTTTGAAAGAGATGTAATATGTAATCGAGAGGGTGCTTTCAAAGCAGTCGTGTATGAGGCATTGTCCATAACGGAGTATTTCCGTTGGGCAGTGCTTTTTTTACAAATGAACATGTGCAAAATATTCCTATATCGGTCAAAACGACCTATAATAATAGAGATTCAAGCAAAAAGGATCGGCTATAAACTGAAGAAGGAGACTGATAGAAATGGAAGAATTGGGCCCTCATGAACACGTCATTTTTGAAAGGATTCATGCAAACTGGTTAAGAGGTTTTGAAGGAGTCGGAGGAAAGCTTTTTCTAACTAATGAACGATTAGTTTTTATTCCTCATGGCCTTAATTTTCAGACGGAATGGGTTCAAATCGAGATTTGGGCTATGACTAAGATTGAGAAAAGTGCGACATGGGGACTAATCCCGAATGGAATTACTATTACATTAGACAGTGGACATGTCTTCAAGTTTGTTGTATGGAATCGTTCTAAGATTATCAAGGAGATTGTACAAGCCAAGAGAATTAATAACGAAATAATGTAAGAGTTTGAGATGAAGTACATAAACCAAAAAATGTGGGGTAATAAAGTGAGGTGCCATGGATGCAAAAGATTAGAAGAACAAAACAGATTGAGGGCACAACGACCCCTGGCATCATACATAATGGCGGCCAGCATTTTCTCATTCCGGTGCAGATCTATGAAGACGGGATGATTAATTGCTGGGAACTGGTTGATTTGAAGGGATTGAAGCGGAAGATTGACGATTACTGGTTAGGCTCACATATACCGAATGGAGAGTTGCTTTCCATCCATGGGTTGGGTGCCTACCTAGTCGAACACGCGAACTGGGCGTATAACGAAAATGACTACTACGAACATATACAGTGTAAGATCAGAATGCTCAATCCGGAATTCCGAAATATAGCTGAAATCACACCACGTCAGCAGCAACTGATGGAGACAAGAAGAATTTCACATTCGCCTAAAGCGATTGATTTTGCAGTTGTGAGCGAATTGTTCTATAAAACGATACAAGGGGATGGATTCTCCATTTTCATGACGTACGAAGGTCAGCACTACCTGGTCCTTCTGGTTGTGTATGAGGATGGTCAGGTGGCCATCTATAACTTGCCAAATCCAGTGATGGCTTCAATCGATGACCTAGCGGTTTGGTTCAAGAACGGAACCTTTTTTACAACCATCGAACGCCCAATAGTTATCAATATTTTGGATTTGGGAGAGGTTACATTCTCGGAGGAAAGCTACGCAGAAAATGTGGATGACAAGTATCTGGAGCTACTGGATATGTACAAGAAACTGAGTGGAGCACAAACGACGTTGGAGGAGTGCCGCCACGCCTACCATATGTTTTTGGAAGACCCTAGTGAGTTTAACCGGGCTCAGCTGAAGGAGAAATATGAACAGGTGCCTGAACATCAACGGATGTACCTGGGCGATATGGATACCAAGGACATGGATTATCAGCGAATTATCTATACCCCGGAGGAAAAACGTGAAGTCTAGATTTTCTATATTATTAGACTATATAAAAAATTGAACTAAACATATACACGATAACGGAGAGGACAGAAATAACCTGAAGAAGCGGAACGTTCGCCTTTATCACCGGATTTTCCCCTTTATATAAGGGATTTCAAAAAAATCTGGGGATAACAGCGATCGGAAGGTTGTTCTGTCATCGGAGTGGCAAGTGTAAATATTCTTTAGTTCAATTGATATAGACAATCTATAAAGCGCACAAGAAGGAGGATGGAGAATGATCAAGCAAGCAGAACTGCTGTGGGAACGTATTATTGCAAAAGGGACGGGAGCAAATGCAGATGGTAGAGTTACGCTCAATCTCCAGCCGGGTGCGACGGATGAAGATATTCAATCCGTGGAAAATCAACTTGGTGTGACATTGCCTGAAGAGATGAAGGCTCTTTATCGTGTGCATAACGGACAAGCCTGGAATATAGGCGTAGCTCCATTTGTTCGTAACCTGACATTGTCACCTCTGGATCAGGTGAAGGAGAACTGGGTGTTTTTGCAGGAGGAATTCGACCCGGACGAGATGGAACCCGAGATTGACGATGCTGCCATTAAGCCCGAGCTGTGGAACCCCAAATGGATACCTGTTGCTGAAAATGGCGGTGGGGATTATCTGTGTCTGGATACCGATCCGTCAGGAACGGGGACGGTGGGACAGGTACTATATTTTTGGCATGATTGGGGACATCGGTCGGTTGAGGCTGCGGGTTTATTTGAATTTATTCAGAAGTGCATGGAAGAAGAGGATGAAGACGAAGCAACGTAGGTAGTCGAATCCAGAGTATATCAATTTGGAAAAGGAGGTCATCCAATGATCCAGATCACGATGCGTCAATCCGAGCAGGCAGATCAGGAGAGTCTTGCTGAGTTGCGAGCCCTGGTTCTGTATGATGATCTACACAGGCTGGGAAGGTACGATGAGGTGAGAGTTCGCGAACGTTTCCGTAATACATTCGACCCTGTCCACACGTGGATTATTGAGTTTGGGGGTTCTTTTGTAGGTTGTGTAGCTCTGAAGCCCAAGTCGGAGGAGCTGCTACTGGAACATTTCTATATCCATCCCGATGCTCAGGGTCAGCAAATAGGCACCCAAGTGCTGAACATGCTGCTGAAAAGGGATGTGGTCCGGGGCAAACGTGTTATTTTAAATGTATTACAGGGCAGTCCTGCTCGGCGTTTGTATGAACGCTTTGGATTTGTGGTGGACAGTGAAGATGAGGTGGATGTGTACATGTCCGTTCAAGTACAATAATCGTTACGGTCCAAATAATAAACATAAGACAGATCCATTCATTTAATTGTTGAATGGGTCTATTGAACTTTTCTATTATACTTTCCAGTGACGGTATCCTAATATGGAGAATAACCTACTTTTAATATAGGAATTATATAGTATGGAGAATGCCAAGATGCCGCATTGGAAGCGAAATCTGTACATTTTGTGGTTTGGCCTGTTTTTCAATCATATGTCTTACACCTTGTCTGTTCCGTTCTTTCCGCTGTTTCTGCAAAATGATCTCGGTATTCAGAGCGGGTTAGAAGTCTGGTCTGGCATTTCGATCTCAATCAGCTTCCTGATCAGTGGACTATGTGCTCCCTTCTGGGGATCGCTGGCTGACAGATACGGCAGCAAACTGATGCTGATTCGTTCGGGTGTGGGTCTCGCCATTGCTCACCTGGCTAATTATTTCGTTTATGATCCTTACACGTTTATTGCTGTGCGGATATTTCAGGGACTCATGGCCGGCTTCAATCCCGCCTCCATTACGTTGGTCGGCACCAATACACCGGAAAAGCATGTAGGTTATGCGCTTGGCGTCATCTCCACATCCACGGCTGCCGGGGGAATTCTGGGACCGCTTGTGGGTGGTGTTCTAAGTCATTGGATTGGGCTGCGCGGTTGTTTTATCGCCTCGGGAATCATTACACTGCTCTCAGCCGTGATGGTGATATGGGTAAAAGAAGCCCGTGGTCCCCGTGCTGTGGTTCGCACAAGTATTCTTGGTGATCTGAAAAAAGCAGCCTCCACTCCCGGATTAATGCGAATCTATGGTTTGATTTTACTCGTTTCGACTTCCGTGCTCATTATCGAACCTGTGCTGACGCTTTATGTGGTTCAGATTGGCGGAGACGTCAGTAGTGCAACACTTAGTGCAGGAATCGTTTTCTCGGCCATTGGCGTGGCAACGGTCATTATGGGTCCACGCTGGGGACGAATTGGCGGGAAGATCGGCTACGAGAAAACGCTGTTTATCGGTCTGCTGGGCGGCGGCATTGGCAGTTTGCTGCAATTGACGGCGTATAACCTCATTTATTTTGGAAGTCTGCGATTTGTCTATGGCCTGTTCTTCGCTGCAGTGTATCCAGCCTTAAATGCGTTGATTATCCAATATGCGGATCGTGATTTTCGGGGAAGGGCTGTCAGTCTGAGTCAGACCGCGAATCAATTCGGTATTGTACTCGGCCCGTTACTCGGCGGTTTTCTGGGCGGGTGGACGGGGATTCCTTTTGTTTTTCTCTTAACAGGCATTGTCCTTCTGGGAGCAGCTTGGACAGTCCGAGTAAGCGGTAGGAACCAGGCGAATAAAATGGGATTAGGCATGGCACCAGTAGAAGCAGGCGGAAACAGCATGAAGAAATGATGAAACGACTCTCAGTGAAAAAAGGATACTCGGACTGAATGGGTCATCACCATAACTTAGGGAGGAATTCATATGTCACAACGAAAATTGAGATTGGGAGCAAACTTGAATGGAGTCGGCAATAGCATCTCTTTTTGGCGACACCCGGATATTCCGATCAATGCCAGTGTTAATCTGGATTTCTACAAGAAGCAGGCGCGTAAGGCCGAGGAGGGGGAATTCGATCTGCTCTTTATTGCGGATGGCCTCTTTATTAACGAGAAATCCAATCCGCATTTTCTAAATCGTTTTGAGCCTTTGACCCTGCTCTCCGTTCTCGCGGGGGCAACCTCACACATCGGGCTGGTTGCGACGTTGTCCACCTCATATAGTGAACCGTTTACAGTCGCAAGACAATTCGCCTCTCTGGATCAGATTAGTGGAGGACGAGCCGGATGGAATGTAGTGACTTCACCACTGGAAGGCTCGGCACTGAATTTTGGCAAAGGCGAACATCCGAACCACTCGCTGCGTTACGAAATTGCAGAAGAACATCTGAATGTGGTCAAAGGGCTGTGGGACTCCTGGGAGGATGACGCGTTTATTGGAGATAAAGAGAACGGCGTTTTCTTCGACCCATCCAAGTTACATACGCTGAACCACAAAGGAGAGCATTTCTCCGTTCAGGGGCCACTAAATGTGGCGCGCTCGGAGCAGGGACACCCGGTCGTTTTCCAGGCAGGTTCTTCTGAATCCGGCAAGGATCTGGCAGCCCGATCAGCGGATGCTGTGTACACGGGGCATGAGACGCTGGAGGAAGCTAAGGAGTTCTATCGTGATGTGAAGGCAAGAGCGGTGGCTTATGGGCGTAAGGCAGAAGATATCTTGATTTTCCCTGGCATCGGTCCCATCGTGGGCAGAACGGAGGAAGAAGCCGAGCGTAAGTATCAGGAGATCGCGGAGCTGGTCAGCATCGATCAGGCATTGAATTATTTGGGCCGTTACTTCGATCATTATGACTTCTCCCAATTCCCATTGGATGAGCCTTTCCCGAAGATTGGTGATTTGGGCAGTAACAGCTTCCGCAGTACAACGGACAAGATCAAGCAGCAGGCACGAGATCAGGGATTGACCCTCCGCCAAGTCGCATTGCTTGCATCGACGCCTCGCACATCCTTTATCGGTACACCGGATCAGATCGCAGATCAGATTCAGGAGTGGTTCGAAGGCGAAGCCGCAGACGGTTTCAATATCCGTACGGTCGTACCGAACGGACTGGCGGACTTCGTGGATCTGGTCGTGCCTGTCTTACAAGAGCGCGGGCTGTTCCGTACCGTGTATGAGCATGAGACACTGCGGGGTAATCTGGGTCTTGAGATTCCACGCAATCGTTATTCATTGGAGACGGTAAAATAAATCAATCATGGCTCATCGAACTTGCTTCCAGTTCAGAATGCTTTAAAGGCGATCCATAGAGACCCTATCATAACGACAGTACGAAGAAACCAGCAAGTCGCCCATCATCGGGGACTTGCTGGTTTCTTTGGTTAAGCTGTTGTAGTTATACGATTATACTCTCAGATCAATCTCAAACGTCTTGATCTCATACGGCTCAAGTGTAAAAGTTACCGGCGTATCATGCAGGAGTTCGCCATCCGGCACTTCCATTAGATTGCATTCTCTCCACGCGTGAATCCGCAGATCGCTTGTCAATTCCAGCGTATTCATGCTGCCGGAATAATCATGAACGCGTACGATGACACAATTGGAATCCTCGGCCTTCTTGACCGCCGAGATCATGGCTGTGCTGCCGGACAAGGTGAACATGGAGCGACTTGGCTGCTCTGATTGGCCTTGTGTATATCGAAGTGGAGCATTCAGAAGCCAGGCCTGCTGCACGGTTCCACCCACCAGCCAATCCCCTTGGTGCGGAAGAAGAGCATAGGTGAAGCAGTGCAGTCCTTGATCGGCATGTGGATCAGGATGAGTCGCACTCTTCATCAGGGTTAACCGCATCACGTTATCTTTAATGTCATAACCGTATTTGGAATCATTCAGCAAGCTGACGCCATAACCTCTGTCAGACAGATCGGCCCATTGATGGCCAACGGATTCGAAACGCGCCCAGTCCCAGCTTGTGTTCCAGTGCGTTGGCCGTTTAACGTTGCCGAACTGAATGTCATAGGTGGCTTCGGTGGAGCGGATACCGACAGGGAAGGCAACCTTCAGCAGTTGCTGTTGTTCATGCCAATCCACCTCAGTGTCATAATCAATCCGCCGATGCCCGGCATATAAAGTCATGTTCTGCGTAATGGTCGAGCCAAGGTATGCCCAAGCGAAGCGGATCACGGCCTGAAGCGGTCCAGTCTCTATGACTTCAATGCTGGTGCATTTCGTAATCTCTCGCATGTTTTCCTGATAGAAGATATCAATATCCCAGGCCTCATGGGCCAGCGGTTTATCCTCGAATACCTGAAGCACATTGCCTCTTGCATTTTTGGCAAGCACCTCACGTTGTGACTCTTTATCGTAAAGGCGGGTCAACTGTCCATCCTCGTTCCACTCGAGCTGATAGAACGGTGTCTCGATCCCATTCGTTGTATGGGTGAATGAAGAATGCACAAAGCTGTCGTTTACCGTACTGTTCTGGAAGTGAATTGTGGTATACCCCAGCGAAGGGATATCCTTCACCTCAACGGACCAATCTCCATCCTGGTATTGAGCGTTCAGGATTGCGCCGGAATCGCTCAGCCAAGCCCCTGTTTCCGGTTCGCCTGAAGCCGCAGGAATGCTCACGATCTCTGTAACGACCCATGGGGAGGAGTTCCAAATGGTATACGTATGCGGAGATTCTCCGCTGCCAGCGATAGCCATCCGAGCCTGCGTGTCTACGTGACTGCCAATCTGCTCAGCTTCTGCATATTCAATTCTACTGTCCTCATACACCTCCGTGATGGAGGAACCGGGAATGATGTCATGGAACTGGTTGCGCAAAATGATTTTCCATCCCTCGGTCAAGGACTTCGCTTGATACAGATTCCAGTCATTGTGCACAATACTTTGCAATGCATTCAGCCATTCCGCTTCACGGTAAGCCAGCTCGAGCTTGCGGTTCATCCGTTTGTTGTACGCCTGGCTGGTATACGTTCCGCGGTGATATTCCAGATACAGCTCGCCATCCCATGTATGGATGTACGAATCGGTCTTCTCCACCGTCTCCTGCAGCTTCTCAAAATAATCATCCGCGCGCCCTGTCTTGACTTTGGGCAGTCCGGGCAGTTGATCCAGCCGCCGTCTCATCTCCAGCATTTCGCGGTTAACTCCGCCTCCGCCATCGCCATATCCATATGACAGCAGCAGATCCTGGTTCATCTCCTTATCGCGGTAGGCATCCCAAATACCCTTGACCGTCTTCGGAATGATTTTTCCGTTATAGGTATAGAACCATGACCCCGGCTCGGACCAAGGCTCGGGTGTAGTAATGAAGTGGGTCAGCACCTCTGAGCCGTCAATTCCGCGCCAGTGGAATGTATCGAATGGCATGCGGTTGTATTGGTTCCAGCTGATTTTGGTCGTCATGAACGTATGAATGCCGGATTTTTTCAGAATTTGCGGCAGAGACCAGCTGTAGCCGAATACATCGGGCAACCAGAGATATCGGCAATCCGTCCCGAATTCTTCTTTAAGAAAACGAGTGCCAATCAGCAATTGTCGGACCAGGGATTCGCCCGAGGTCAGGTTACAGTCAGCCTCCAGCCACATGCCGCCGCCCGCTTCCCAGCGACCTTCAGCGACACGTTCCTTGATGGATTCGTACAGTTCCGGGTAGTCCTCTTTCACATATTCGTACAACTGAGGCTGTGTTTGGAGGAAAACGTACTCCGGGAACATTTCCATCAGGCGCATAACGGTGGAGAAGGAGCGAGCGCATTTCTCACGCGTATGCTTCAGCCGCCACAACCAGGCGACGTCAATATGAGTATGGCCGATACAGGTGACAGTCACATCAGAGGCTTTGTCCATCGTACTCAATCGGGCACTCAGGTCATCCCTTGCCTCATGCACAGAAGTATAGAAGACATCGGACTTAGGCTGCGACCAGTCAATGAGGCGGAAGGATTGCTGGAGCGCATGAAGCAGCTTCGTACGTTCCGGTGCATGGGCATCCAGAATTCGGACCGTTTCCAGAATCGCTGACCCTGTAAATACAAGATCATCCACAGCTTCATCCAGCCAGCACAGTTCAGCCTGTCTGAACGTATGTGTCTGATTGCGGGGCTGACCGCCACCTTCCAGACCAGACCATAATCGGAAGACCAACTCGCTGGTGCTGCCTGCTGCAGAGGCTGGAAAGAACACTTCCTTGTGGTTGGAATCCACGCCTTGATAAGGCTTGCCATCCCAGTAGAACAGCGACTCAAAGCCGGAATTGTTACCACCGCCGGTATCGCCAAAATCAAACAGGCCGACAATTCGTTTATCCTTCCAAGAGGAAGGGAACTCGGCTTTTGTTCTCAGCCACAAATAGAGATCTCGACCAGTCCAGTTCTCTCCTGTATGCATAGGCTTCCAATCGCTATCGTCCCCCGGAAGGGCAGGGTTAATCTCTTCTCTACGGTCTTCGCAGGCTAGAAAAGCATGTAAAGGTAAACGATCCCGGTAACGGAGATCGGATAATTCATTGATACGTGCTTGAAGTTTGTTTTCAGTAAGAAACATCATTAAGAACCCCCAGTACATTTTATCGGGGAGTGATCCATAGTTAGAGAGCATCCAAAGCGAGTATGTATTACATATATTCATAGGGGAATGCGCCCATTATAGCGCTTCCATTCGCTTTTGACAAACCAAAATATGGATTACATACCTGGGAGCAGGTGATTGTCGAATTTAACCAAACGGTGATACACTGAGTTGGAAATGGGTCTGAAGGAGGTGTTCAGGCACGAATGTCCAGGATACGAACCATGTATAGAAATTACCTGAAGAAAAAAATGTTTAACAAAATTCTGTTGTTTTATTCCATGGTCATGGTCCTGTTGTTCATCAGTGTCTCCGTGCTGGCCTACCGGTACTATGAGCAACGGGTTGTACAGGAACAGATGGATGCCAGTCTGCAGGAACTGGATATTGTCAGTATTAATCTGAACCAGCAGTACGAACGACTGTATAACGCCGTGCAGCAGATTTATACCGACGCTATGATCGGCGACGATTTGAAGTATTTTCTGACTCATGAATATGAGGATTTTCTCAATTGGCGCCTGAATCAATATGCTTACAGCTACCGTACGGAGCGTGGGAACTTTGATTATCAATTGCGTCTGCTGCTAAAGGATGAAGCCTCGATTGCAAATGTCATGTTATACAGCACGGATCAGGATTTCTTCTATGTTCTCAATCGGGAGACCCAGCACTTTTATTATCAACCCAAGCTGTCAGCAGGGCATAAGGACTGGTTCCAGCGGCTGCGAAGTGCACCGTGGCAGTACATGGGCAGTGAACCGCTTTTCGAAGGGAAAATAGATGATGTCCCTACCCCATACAGCTACGCCAATGTGCTCAAGGACTCCGTGACATTGAAGCAGTATGGTGCAATTATGTTTGAACTGAATACAGATCGGATCAAAGGGCTGCTGCGAGACAGACTCGACGGCAAAGACAACAGGATCATGCTGATGACCGGGGAAGGTCAGGTGATTTTCGATTCGCAGGGCAAGTATGATAACACCGTCTACCCTTATTGGGGGCAGATGAATTTACCGGAAGATTGGGTGAATCTGGAGGAACGCTCCAAGGTGCAGCTGCTGAATATCGGAAATACAGGAATGGTCGTGGCTGCTATTATTCCGGAGTCGCACATTAAACAGAGCCTTCAAGCGATTCGTCTCAGTCTTATCGGGATTGTTATCCTGTGCATCATTGTTAGTTTTGCGGTAACGTTCACCATCATCCGCCGATATTCCAAAAAAATTCACAGGCTCGTCCTTTATATGCGGCGCTGGCAGGAGGGGGATCTGAGTAAGCGGATCGAGATGGAGGGTGAAGATGAATTACAGCAGATTTCGCAGAGATTTAACCATATGTGTGATCGACTGGAGTCTTACATAGAGACGGTATATGTGTCGGAGATCAAGCAAAAGAATGCGCAGCTCGTGGCTTTGCAAGCCCAGATCAATCCCCATTTTCTGTACAACACGTTGGAAAGCATCCGTATGAAAGCCATCAGCATGGGAGCCAGGGATGTTGGACAGATGATTTATATTCTTGCCACGATGTTCCGGCATTTGATCAAAAAGCAGACGCATGTAACCTTGGCAGAGGAAATCGAGCTGTGCGGCATGTACCTGGCTTTGGTTCAGTACAGGTATGAGGACAAGTTGGAAGTGGAGACTCATATTGAAAATGCAGCGGCGGGAAGCATGATCGTCAAGTTGTTAATCCAGCCAATCATTGAAAATTACATTGTGCATGGTTTTCGTACGAATGATGATGATAACCGGATTACCATCACCGCCGCAGAAGCAGATGGTGTGATCCGTATTCGTGTAAAGGATAACGGAAAGGGGATCTCTGCGGAGAGGTTGCTTGAACTGCAAGACGCGCTGCACACGGGCGATGAAACTTCTGGGACATCCGATCAATCTTTGGGTCTTAAGAATGTCCACGACCGCATACGTCTGAATTATGGCAGTGATTATGGTCTTCACCTGAACAGTGTGGAGGGCGAAGGATGTGAGGTGACGATCAGTATTCCAGTCACAAGGGAGGAAGCGGGATGAGAAGTGTAATGTTGGTCGATGATGAGCCGCTCATTGTAAAAGGAATGCAAGCCATCATTGATTGGGATCAGAATAATATGCAGATTGCGGGTACGGCTTGCAATGGGTTGGAAGCGCTAGCAATGATGGACGAAGGCCATGTCGATCTGATTATTACGGATATCATGATGCCGCAAATGACCGGACTTGAGCTGATCCGGGAGATCAAAGAGCGCAATCCGTATACCAAATTCATTATTTTGAGCGGTTACGAAGAATTCAAATATGTGCGGGAAGGCATCTCGCTGGGGGTAGAGAACTACCTGCTGAAGCCAGTCAATATGGACGAATTGGAAGCAACCATCAAGCATATGCAGCGCGACTGGGAGCAGGAGGAAATCCGCCAGATTCAGATGGATCAGAGCTGGAAAATTCTGCGCAACAATATTTTGCAGCGGTGGGCGAACGAGACCATTGACGCCAAAGAATTTCGGGAGCGTGCGCAGCTGCTGGAGATTCCCATGAACAAGTCCAGTTATTGTGCAGCCGCTCTGCGGATTGTAGGGGATGACGAAGGGAATGATCCACAGATACACCTTGCGGGAATCGCTGAGAAGTGCGAGCTGCTCGGAAATCAAGGCCTTCCGGATGGCTGCGGGGTAATCTGCTTTCCCGATCAAGAAGGAGATATCATGGTGCTGTTCGTTTCAGCCCGTACGGAAGATCGTGATGAATGGCAGCTTCAGGCACTCAGCAGGATGAAGCAAGTGGTCGCCGAGGACACAGGTGCACGTGCATGGGGGATCATCGGCCAATCGGAGTCGACCTATCTGGGTTTTCCGAAGAGCTGCAAGTCTGTAAAGCTGTGGCTTCAGAATCATTTGTTTATGGATGGTGATACCTTCATCATGCGAGTGGAGAGCGAAGAAGATGCCAATCCGCATCAGGAGAAGCCTGGGCCAGCGATGGAGCAGTTCCACAAGCTGCTGCGGGATGGGGAAAGTACAGAGGTGGATCGGTTCATCGACGAATTCTTCATGGTTGAGGGTAAGGAACGCTGCTTCCCGAGAACACCGTTCTTTAATTCTGCCATCCAGCTGATGCTGGCTGCCAAGGAATTGGAGAAAACACCTGACTACGGGGAAATCTTCGGACCATTGTCCAGAATTCATACGCTCAGCAAACTGAAACAATTGGTGAGAAAAACCGTTCATCGTACGCTGAATACATATCATACCGCCGAGAAAACGTACAGCCCGCATATCATGGCTGTCTTGGAGGTAGTGAAGAATCACTATCAGGATGAGCTTTCACTAAAGACGCTCAGTCAGCGGCTGGAGCTCCATCCGAACTACCTCGGCCAATTATTTCAGCAAGAGGTCGGCACCACTTTTTCCGATTATGTGAACCAGTACCGAATTGAGCGCGCCACTCATTTGCTGTTATATTCGGACAAAAAGACGGCAGAAATCGCGGGCGAGGTGGGTTACTGGGACTCCACTTATTTTTACAGACAGTTCAAGAAATATGCGGGTGTTTCTCCCACGGAACTGCGCTCCATCTACATGAAAAAATAAGCCGGGCTTGCCGGCAGAATGAAGACACACCCCGTGCGGGTGTGTTTTTTGTTGCGGAAGAAAGGTTGGATCTTTAATTAATCCATCAATTTATTGGGTTTTTCAACTATCCCCAAATTGGTAGCGCTTGCATAATGGAGGAAGGAGTGAACGAGGAATCCAAAGCACCAAGAGGGCTTAGATCGCCAGTGTTGGTTATAGGGGATTAATACTGGGTGCAGCTAAGCGACAGTGAATGCGATTATAAGGAGGGACAGCCGTGCTGGGCATCTTCAAAAGTCTGATGAAGAACAAGGCGTTTCTTCTGCTGGTACTGCCGGGAGCAGCGTGGTTTATCATTTTTGCCTATTTGCCAATGTTCGGAACGATTATTGCTTTTAAGGACTTCCGGATTCATCCGGGCGGATTTCTTGAAAGCGTTCTAAAAAGCGATTGGGTCGGGTTCAAGAACTTTGAGTTTCTGTTCTCAACCAGTGACGCCTATATCATCACACGTAATACCATTCTGTATAACCTGGGTCTCATCTTTCTCGGATTGGTGCTCGCAGTGACGCTTGCGATCATTATGAACGAACTGCTGAATAAACGGCTGGCGAAGATCTACCAAACCGCGATGTTTATGCCTTATTTCTTGTCCTGGGTTATTATCAGTTATTTCGTCTTTTCGTTTCTGAGTGTGGAAAAGGGTGTGTTCAACCAGATCATTACCTATTTCGGAGGAGATCCGGTCAGTTGGTACAGCGAGACAGGGTATTGGCCGTATTTTCTCATTCTGCTCGGCCTGTGGAAAGGTGCAGGTTATGGCAGCGTAGTCTATCTGGCAGCAATCGCGGGTATCGACCGCTCTTATTATGAGGCAGCGATGATCGACGGCGCTACCAAGTGGAAACAGATCAGGTACATTACGCTGCCACTGCTCAGGCCGCTAATGATCATTCTGACCATTCTGGCGATTGGCGGTATCTTCCGTTCCGACTTTGGATTGTTCTATCAGGTTCCGCGAGATTCCGGTGCACTGTATCCGGTCACCAATGTCATCGACACGTTTGTATACCGCGGCTTAACCATTATGGGCGATACGGGAATGAGTACGGCTACAGGATTGTATCAATCGGTTGTTGGTTTGATTCTTGTCCTGCTGGCTAATTATGCTGTGCGTAAAATTGAGAAGGATTATGCCGTATTCTAGGCTGCGGCAAGGGAGGTGCTATCCATGAGTAACTTAAGCGAACCGATAAAGCGGGTATCTGCCCCTGCGAAGAGGAGTAGAAAGAAACCAAAAGATCTGAATGCCATTTCACCGTTATCCAATGTGATTTTTAATATAGCCATCGGTCTGTTTGCCTTATCTTGTATCTTTCCATTTCTGTTCATCATCATCATCTCATTTACCGATGAGAAGACGCTGGCGATCAATGGATTTAAGTTGTTCCCTGAAGTCTGGACGCTGGATGCCTACCGATTCCTTATGGAATCCGGGCAGCAGATGGCACAATCATTTGGGGTTACCTTAACGGTGACGGTTGTCGGAACCGCGCTGACACTGTATTTGGTCACTACGTATGCGTATGCCATCTCGCGCAAAAATTTTGCACAGCGTCGGTTTTTCAGCTTTTTGGCCTTCTTTACCATGCTATTTTCCGGCGGTCTCGTTCCCAGTTACATTGTGGTTACGCAGGTGCTGCACTTGCGGGATTCGATATGGGCGCTGATCCTGCCGTCGATCATGAACGCTTTTTACATTATCGTTATGCGTACATTTTTCACGACCACCGTGCCGGATGCAGTTATTGAGTCGGCCAAAATCGACGGAGCTACTGAATTCGGTATCTATACGCGCATCGTACTGCCGATTTCGTTGCCGGGCATTGCGACTATCGGATTGTTCAGTACGTTAGGATTCTGGAATGATTGGTTCAATGCGCTGCTCTATATCGACAATGCGAAATTGATTCCGCTCCAGACATTGTTGATTCGAATACAGAACAATATGGATTTTGTTGTGCAAAACAGCAGCCGGGTCGTGTCCTACGACATTGCCTCGACACTGCCAACGGAGACCGTCCGCATGGCGATGGTTGTCTTGGCTACACTGCCTGTTGCACTGGCGTATCCGTTTTTCCAAAAGTATTTTATACAGGGTTTGACCATTGGTTCGGTCAAAGAATAAGTCTGGTTATGCCTGCCCCCAAAGGGCAGTAACAATAACATTAATAAGGGGGATACACATGAAGACAAGAAAAATCGCTCTGCTCATGGCTGCTTTGATGCTTGCTTTTGCTACGATGCTTGCAGGCTGCGGTGGCAGTAATACCAATGATACAAGCGGGAATGCGGCATCCGGGGGAGAATCCGGCGATAAGGACACAGTGAAGCTCAAGGTATATCTGATTGGTGGTCCACAACGCGATCTGCCAATGGTACAGGAAGAAATGAACAAATACTTAATGGAGAAAATAAATACAACCGTCGACATCACGATGATTGACTGGGGTGATTATTCCAAACGGATGCCGGTCATTACCGCTTCGGGCGAAAATTATGATATCGCTTTCACGTCTTCGTGGGCTTATGACTATCTGCCAAATGCTACTAGAGGAGCATTCCTGCCAATCAATGATCTGTTGGATAAGTATGGTCAGGGCATTAAAGAACAGCTTGATCCACGCTTCCTTACAGGCTCACAGATCGGTGGTCAAAACTATGCCGTGCCAGTTAACAAAGAGTTGGCTTCGCAATGGGTATGGCGCTTCAACAAGCAGTACGTGGATAAATACAACATGGACATCACCAAGATTCGTACATTAGAGGATCTGGAGCCTTACCTGAAGGAAATCAAGGACAATGAGCCGGCCGACATCACTCCGTTGGCTGTTCCGAAGGGCTTTAAGCCTTATCTGGCATTCGACTTCCTGTTGGGTGACGAATTCCCAGTCGGCATCAATATGAACGGTGACACTAGTAAATACGTTAATGTGCTGGAATCCGAAGAGCTGAAGAGTTCCTTGAAAACCATCCGCAAATACTATCAAGCTGGTTATCTGCGCAAGGATGTAGCGACATTGGAAGGCATCGACAACATCAAGACGGGTAAATGGTTTGTTGACCGTGAACAGACTCAGCCTTACGCCGAACTGGGATGGTCCAGAAGCGCGGGCTATGATATCGTGACTACACCGATGCAGGATCCGGTTATTTTCACCGGCTCGGCAACAGGCGCTATGCATGCGATTTCGGCGAACTCCAAGAACCCGGAACGGGCCATGATGTTCCTGAACTTGCTGAATACCGATCCGTATCTGCGGAACCTGATCAACTACGGCATTGAAGGTACACATTACAAAAAGATTTCGGATAACGTCATTGAGGACCTGCCAGCGATGAAGGACGGATTCCAGATGCCTGGCTTTGCCTTGGGTAACCTGTTCCTGACCTACATGCACAAGGAAGATCCAGCCGATAAATGGGAAGCGTTCAAAGAGTTCAACAATTCCGCGACGGTTGCTCCAAGCTTTGGTTTCAACTTCAATCCTGACCCGGTGAAGACGGAAGTAGCTTCCATCTCCGCCATCGTGAAGGAATTCTACCCATCCATCATGACGGGTGCGGTTGATCCGGATGAGCATCTGCCGAAAGCGATCGAGAAGTTGAAAGCGGCAGGTTTGGATAAAGTGATTGCAGAAGCACAAAAGCAATACGATGAATGGCAAGCTGCAAATCCAAAATAAGCCTGAATTATAACGTAGACATGGAAACGTCTGTCCGGTTTGACAGGCGTTTCTTTTTACCCTGATTGGATTGCCAAAATTGGATTGGAGGGTATGGCATGAAAAAGCTTGGTGCTAGTCTCATATTGGTCATAATGGTATGCGCTGCTCTTTCCTCAGCGGCATTGGCGAAGCAACCTTATTCATCGTATTGGTTGCCGGATCAATTGCTCCAATGGAATCCGGTTTCTGACCCGGATGCGGCCTTCAACCGGAGCACTGTTCCGCTCCAGAGCCGTTTCACGGGGGAGGGGGTTAACCCGAATGCAACGAAAGATGCGAAAGTAATGGCGTTGTCTGCGCTGAACCAGGGAACCAGCGGCGTTCCATCGCAGGGCTCGGATACATTCTCTGCGAATACGTTCTCTTACTGGCAGTATGTCGACAAGCTCGTATATTGGGGCGGCTCGGCGGGAGAAGGTATTATTGTGCCGCCAAGCGCTGATACGATTGATGCGGCACACCGGAACGGAGTGCCGATCATGGGCACGGTGTTCTTCCCGCCATCGGTGTACGGTGGCAAATATGAGTGGGTGAAGCAAATGCTTCAGCAAAGCAGCGACGGTTCCTTCCCGGCGGCGGATAAACTGATCGAGGTCGCTGAGTACTACGGTTTTGACGGCTGGTTTATCAACCAGGAAACCGAGGGTGGAACAGCCGCAGACGCACAGTTGATGAAGGCATTCCTCCGTTATCTTCAGGATCATAAGCCCGCGGGTATGGAGATCATCTGGTATGATTCCATGACGAAGGAAGGCAATATTTCCTGGCAGAATGCGCTGACGGACCGGAACGCGATGTTCCTTCAGGATAACGGGAACAAGGTATCAGACAGCATGTTCCTGAACTTTTGGTGGAATGACCTTGGCAGTTCAGCTGCCAAAGCCAAGAGCCTGGGCAGATCACCATTCGAACTGTTCGCAGGCATCGATGTCGAAGCTAAAGGATACGATACCAGTCTGAAATGGAATTCGCTGTTTCCTGAGGGGAAACCGGCTGTGACTTCCCTCGGCATTTACCGACCGGATTGGTCGTTCAACAGCGCGGACAGCATGACTGATTTCTTTGCCCGTGAAAATAAATTCTGGGTAGGACAGAACGGCAACCCGGCCAATACGGCGACAAGCCAGGCTTGGAAAGGGATTGCGAACAATGTGGTTGAATCATCGCCGATAGATCAGCTGCCATTCACCACCAGCTTCAATACGGGCGGTGGCGAGAAATTTTATGTGGATGGCACGCAGGTGCGGGAGACCGGATGGAATAACCGCAGTTTGCAGGATGTGCTTCCGACATGGCGCTGGTTAGCAGAGAGTAAAGGCACGGCGTTGAAGCCTTCTCTCGATTGGTCGGATGCCTACTATGGCGGCAGTTCCCTCAAGGTAGCGGGTACGCTAAGTTCAGCAAATACCACCCATCTAAAGCTGTATCAAACCGATCTGAAGATTGAGCCAGCTACCAAGCTGTCGATCACGTACAAAACACAGAACAAGCCGAGCATGAAGGTTGGCCTAGCTTTTGCAGACCATCCTGACCAGTTCGTCTTTCTGGATGTAAAAGACAAAATGGCATCGGGTTGGACGACGGACATCTTGAATCTGACGCCTTACAAAGGAAAGCGGATTGTGGCACTGTCTTTGTATTTTGACAGCAAGGAAATCATATCGGATTATGACATCCATATCGGTCAGATTTCCATTCATAACAATTCTAATCCAGTGAAGCCACTTGAAGCAGTTCAAGAATTAAATGTCATCCAATCCGACTTCCGCGGGGGCATTTACGGCGATGCCAGGTTGCAATGGAAAGCGTTGGACGAGGAAGTTCAACAATATGAGATTTACCGCGTGCTGCCCGACGGCAAAGAGACTTGGGTTGGTGCAACCGCGAATAACGTGTTCTATGTGCCTGAGCTGAAGAGAATCAATGCGGAACAGGCGACTGTACTGAAAGTCGTGGCAGTGAATGCAAAATATGAGCGCGGCCAAGCTGCCAGCGTGACCATCCAGTGGCCAGCGTATCCGAAGCCGGAAGCAGGATTCAAGGCCGATGCAACACTTATCGGACCGGGTCAGCAGGTGCATTTCACCGATCTCTCTTCCGAGGTGACGGAAGGCTGGTCATGGACTTTCGAGAACGGCAGTCCAGGGATCAGCACGGAGCAGCATCCAGTGGTAACGTATGACAAGGAAGGCACGTACCGTGTGACACTTACAGCTACCAACAGCTCGGGGCAGGATACGGTAACGAAGCAAGCTTTGATCACCGTCAGCAAGGGCGCTTCCGGGGTCAAGAATGTCGCACTTGGCAAAACGGCGACTGCGGACCATGCCTGCGGACCTGCTGAAGGCGCGGGAAAGGCGATCGACGGCAAGGTGACAGACAACAGCAAGTGGTGCGCACTGGGGAATCAGCAGCATTGGTTGCAGGTTGATCTCGGCAATGAACATCAGATCAGTGGTTTTGTCATCAAGCATGCGGAGAGTGGTGGGGAGTGGTCCGGTTTTAATACGAGCGACTATTCCATCCAGGTCAGTGCTGATGGTGTGAACTGGTCCGATGTAGTTCAAGTACGGGGGAACACGGCAGCCGAAACGTCGGACGCGATTGCGCTGGTTAAGGCTCGTTATGTGAAGCTGAATGTGGTGAAACCAACGCAGGGCGGCGATACGGCAGCCCGAATCTATGAGTTTGAGATTCGAGGGTTGCAGCCGTAGTTGGCGGTTGAGAAGTGACAAGTGTAGCTGTGAAATTAGCAAAAAAGGAACCATGCGGCCAATACGGTTTCAATGACGGCTGGATATCCCTGAAGTATCCTGTCTTCTAATGAGTGTACGGCACCGCATCACACCACGGCTGAATAGGATTGAACTTGAGGCTCACAGATCATTGGATCTTGTGAGTCTTTTTACGTTTATGCTGGATTCACTTACAAAGGTTTTAAAATCGTTGTTTTAGATAAAAAATCGGTTTTGCAATCAAAGACATGGCTAATGAAAAGTCTTATATTGAAGTTAAAATGATAAGAAGGGAGTGAAGGTGATGAAGAATAGAAAGATCATGTTTGCTCGTCCGCTCCAAGTGGAGACGGTAGAAGGGGACTTTATTTTGCCAGCCCTAGGTGAGAAGGAAGTATTGGTAAAAATGATCTACTCCCTTATCAGTCCAGGAACGGAGCTGGCGATGTTATCGGGAAAAGAAGAGTGGGCCAAGCTTCCCGTATGTCCGGGGTATGCGAGTGTAAGTGAAGTGATCGAGGTGGGGCATGGTGTACACCATGTTCAGCCTGGGGACGCTGTGTTCCATTATGGTCAACATGCTGAATATCAAGTGGTATCCACAGAGCACGTTTTCATCAAGGTACCTGAAAAGCTGGATTTGAAGTGGGTTCCCTTCACCCGTATGGCAACCGTGGCGTTCACCTCGGTTCGTGTATCCAATATTGAACTTGGGGATGTTGTCGGCGTGACGGGGCTCGGATTGGTAGGGAACTTGGCTGCTCAATTGGCGCGCCTGCAAGGTGCAACGGTGATTGGTGTGGACCTGTCACCGGAACGAATCCGTACAGCTCAGGCATGTGGGGTTGACTATACGCTTCATGGCGGAGAAGATAAAGTAAAAGACAAGATACACGCCATCACCAATGGAACAGGTGTCTCTACCCACATTGAGGCGACGGGTGTGCCCAGTGTAGGTGTTCAAAGTCTGGAGTGGATCGCAAAGCTGGGGGAGATTATTTTCCTGGGCAGTCCACGAGGCGAATATAACACGGATGTCACCGATATATTGAACTACTGCCACCTGTATGGACGAGGCTGCATTACGTTTAAGGGGGCACATGAATGGCGCTTCCCGGTGGAACCGAACGAATTCGTTAAGCATTCCCTGGTGAGAAATTCGAACATTGTATTTGAACTGATGTTAAAGAACAAGCTGCATATCGAGCCATTGATCAGTCATGTGATGAAGCCGGATCAAGCGCAAGAAGCATACGAAGGCCTAAGAATAAATAAAGACCAGTATAACGGTGTACTGTTTGACTGGTCCTAGGAGGAGATTGGAATGATTAGAGGGTTAACAAGAGCTGGGTTGGGGAATATCGAGTCCAATGAACAATATATTACGAATGCTGCAAAATACGGATTTCAGTCTGTAGATTTGAATCCGCTCTCATTGATTCAAGAGGTGGGTCAGGAACAGGCCAAACATCTGTTGGAAAGCAATCAGGTGATCATCGGTTCATCCGATCTGACCGTAGATTGGAGAACCACAGATGAACAATTCCGCGAAGGACTTCAATCTCTGGTTCAAATGGCAGAAGCCGCTGCTTCGTTGAACTGTTACAGCTGCTGTACCTATATTTTACCTTCCACGGATCAGCCAGCAGCATCGTTTATGGCGGCAGCTACCAGACGATTGAGACTGTGTGCAGATATTCTGGACGCATATGGAATTCGACTGGGATTGGAGTTTGTCGGTTGCCATCATCTGCGAACCCAATGGAAGAATCCATTTATTTGGAGTGTGGGGGATACGCTGGACTGGATCGAAACGATCCATGCTCCCAATGTAGGTTTGTTGGTGGATTCCTACCATTGGCATACGAACGGTTTAGCGATCGAAGAAGTGTTGAATCTAAAGAAGGAACAAGTTGTGCACGTCCATATTAATGATGCCTATGATCTGCCCATTGAAGAATTGCTGGATTATGAGCGTTTATACCCTGGAGAGGGAGTAATAGATCTGCCGGGGTTCTTGAAGAACCTGCAAGCGATTGGTTACACAGGCGTCGTATCGCAAGAGGTGCTGGCACCAGCTTCAACCCTTGATACAAGTGAATTGTTTGCCAAGTCCAAAGCAGGCTTTGATAGCGTATTTGCCAAGATATAAATCAGACAGCGAGAAGGCAGTAGGGAGGAATACATGTGTATGAGCCATGGATGAATAACATTTCGCCATTCGTAAGGGCGGCGAGAATGACGGAATCATTTTCTTTGGCAGGGGAATGGATAGACCACGATCATGTGTATACATACATTGAACAAGGGGAAGCAGAGTTCTTCTTGAGTGGTGTGAAATACCTGGTCCAAGAAGGCGATATGGTGCTGATGCATCCATTCATGTCTCATATCATTCGGTCCACCTCCACGCAGCCATTGATTCAATATATTTTTCATTTTGATCTGTATTATGATGAAGAGCGAAGTTTATTGAAGAACACGAGTGCGACCCATGAGGATAGACCCGATATGGCGGATAGGGAAATGAAGCTGGCTTCCATACGTCCCATCTCTCATTTGCAGCTAGCCGATCGAATCGAATGGAAAAAGAGATTTGCGCTCATGCATAAGGAATTTCAGGAGCAGCGGGGAGGATCTTCGTTAATCACGAAATCCATATGTTTGGAGTTGCTGCATCTGTTCTTCAAAAATCAATCCGAAGATCAGGACCAAGAGGGGAACATGACCAAGGGGTGGGCATTCATTGAAAAGTCGATTCGTTATATTCATGAATGCTACGCCGACCCTCAATTAAATAATGCTGCCATCAGTAGACATGTCGGTGTATCGACGAACCATTTATCGCATTTGTTCAAAAGCAAGCTGGGGATTACCCTTCACAAATATGTTACACATATCAGAATAGAGCAATCCCAGAAAAGAATTATAGAAGGAACACATAATTTAACCCGGATAGCCGAGGAGGTTGGCTTTTCGAGTATTCATCTGTTTAGTCGGTCTTTCAAGGCTGCTGTAGGCATCACGCCCAGTAAATATGCAGCGATGAAATCGAGGGTAGAGTAAACTCAGTAAAGTTAAGGGATGGAGATCCCGTAGTTGCTAACTAAACATAAAAGATATATAGTATATTCAGAAAAGAAATAGTAAGGATGAATCAAAGTGGCATATTCTACAGCCTTATCACAGGGAATCTCTATTCTTCTCTACGTTCACTCCTATACCGAGAAGAACTGTTACAATTATCTATCGACCAAAGTGATATCGGAGCAGCTAAATATTCCGGTTCCTACGACGGTTAAAGTCATTCGCAACCTGAATAACGCCAAACTGACGATGGCCAAAGAAGGTGCCAAGGGCGGCATACTGCTTGCTCAGCCTTTATCGGAAATCACAATGTTGGATGTATTCCTGGCAGTTGAACCCGGCAAAGACTTGTTTAAAATTCATACCGATGTAAAGCTCCAGGGACAAGACGTGGACGACGTGAAACGAAAGGTCATTCATCATCTTGAAGGTGCGGAGATCGCAATGCACAATTATTTAAAAGAAATACGGTTAACCGATCTGTTCCATGAAGAGAAAAAGGGTTAACCTCTTTTTTTGGATTTAACTAGATATAATATATATCAAGTATATTACGATTTATTTTTGAGAGGAGCGGTCAAAATGAATTTGCATACCAAAGTGGTTGAAGCCAAAAATGGGGTTGCCATTCCCCAACTGGGTTTTGGGGTATACAAAATAACGAAAGAAGCAGAATTTACAACAGCGATTCGCGAGGCCATTCAGGTCGGGTACCGACATTTTGATACTGCCCGAATCTATGGGAATGAGAAAGCGCTGGGGGCAGAGATCCGGCATAGCCAGATCCCGCGTGAGCAATTCTTTATTACGTCGAAAGTCTGGAATACGGATCATGGCTATGAAGCGACCAAGAACGCTTTCCAGAAAACGATAAACAAACTGGGTGTGGATTACCTTGACATGTACTTAATCCATTTTGCCTCGCCAAAGTATATTGAAACGTGGAAAGCGATGGAGGAATTATACGAGGAAGGCAAGATCAAAGTCATTGGGGTCGCCAACTTTGAGATTCAGCATCTGGAGGAATTAAGGAAGCACACGAAAATCTTGCCGATGATCAATCAGATCGAGACGCATCCGGAATTTCCGCAAAACGAACTGCGTGCCTATATGGACAAACATCAGATTTTACATGAGGCGTGGGGTCCGTTGGGGCAGGGGAACAAGGTATTGTTGCAGCATCCTGTATTGAAGGAAATCGCTGATCATCACCACAAAACGGTGGCTCAGGTCATTTTGCGCTGGCATCTGGAACGGGGCGTCATCTTGATTCCCAAATCATCCAATCCAAAGCGGATCAGAGAAAATAGTGAGATCTTTGATTTTGAACTGTCGGTCGAGGAAATGGAGAAGATTAGTCGTCTGAATTCGGGCAAGAGGTATTCGATCCAACCGACAGGTTATATTGTGAATCCGGTTTTTAATACATTAATGAAACTTTTTATCTAGGAAAATAAGACAAAAAACGAGTCGTGGGTCGTATTCCAGCGACTCTTTTTTGTGTGTTATGAAAACATTGACAATTCGTTAACAATTCCAGGATTTCCCGTTTACAAATCTCTCCTATAATTACAATCGTGATAGGTAATTTTTACTATGAACGTGGAAGTTTGGGGGGATGAGCCGGACAAGCTCTCATAAAGACGATACATGCATTGAATACCAGACAGCAGGGCACGACAAAACAAGTCAAATTAAATGGAATAGAGAAGGGTGACAAGAGATAATGTCAATGAAAAAGGCGTTAGTAGTGTCCATGGTAGCCACAGTGTTAGGAACTTCTGTGGTTAGTGCAGTATCGGCTGCTCCTGCAGTCAAACCTGCGGCTAGTGCAGCCCAGGTACAAAATTCCACGCTTACAATAAACGGTAGCAGTATCATCGTCCGTTCCATCGTTAAAAATGGCGAGACTCTCGTGTCACTTCGTGATGTGATCAAAGCCATTGGCGCGCAAGCAGAAGTAAATAGTGGAACGACAGTGATCAAGTTGAATGATCACACCGTAACACTGCAAAACAAAAGCAAACAAATCGTTGTAGATGGCGCCAAAGTAAATTTGAATCAACCAGTTACCATTATTGGTGGTACAAGTTACGTTGCACTTCGTCCACTGGTGTCGGGCGTTGGCGGTACGATCGTCAAACGAAACGGACTGCTTGAAATCAGCACGGTATCCTTGCTCGAAGAAGTTGAGAATCCACGTTTTGCCGGAGCGGACAAGTTGATTGTTTCCAAGAGCAACAACGATGGCAGAACGGATTATCTCGTGAATACGACAAGCGGTAAATACGATCTGTTGTTAACTACAGATGGTGGATCAGATCTCGTCACTTCTCCGAGCGGTGATCAAGCGGCTTATACGAATGCCGAAGGAGCCGTATACGTCATTGATCTGAAGACCAAGTCTTCCAAACTGATCACGAGCGACAACAGCATTAAGCCGGAACTGGTATGGTCTGCTGACGGGAATGCAATTTACTTCCTGCAAGGGGATAAAGGTTCCGTCATTGCTAAGCTGAATTTGGCCGATGGCGCGATTGCGAAAGTGGTCGAAGACAAGGTGGACTATAAGGAAAACCTGAATGTTTCTGCTGATGGCAAGAAATTCATCTATACGGTAACGACGCTTGGTACAGTAACTTCGGATACAACCAATGTAGATGAAGACAATGTCTCCATTGACTTTTCATCCAACCAACAGCAAATATTTTCGTATAACACAGATAGTTCGAAACCAGAGGCTGTGAAGCTTACAACATCAACCGATGATAAGGTGTTTGTATGGTCTGCTGACGGACAAAAAGCTTACTACGTGAGTGTACCTTCCGAAGATGGTAAAGCATCATTGCTGTCTGTGGATTCATCTCAAAAGTCTACGTCGGTGTATGCCGAGTACGATGTAGAACAAGCGATTCTGTCGGGTGGCATCTTGTATGTACTTGCTGCCCAGGATGACAGCAATAGTGTGATCCTTTCGATTGACCCGGTAACTGGCAAACAAACCAAGCTGTACACCGTATCTTCTGACGTATCCTCCATTTCCGTTGCCGGATCGCAAATCTCAGTGGTGGAGAACGGCCGAGTTCTGGTACAAGCTGGCGGCAGCTGGAGAGCTGTTACGAAGTAAGGTTTGACATGAAGTAACATTAAAGCTTTTTTAATTCGAGAGGAGTTTAATTAACATGAAAAAATGGATCAAACCCTTCACAGCAATGCTTATGGCTGTATCTCTAATTGGTGGACTTGGTGGCGCAACGACGGCATCTGCTGCCAAGAGCACAGAGAAAGGCAAAATTGTCATTAACGGTTCCTCAGCGCTGCTTCCGCTCACGCTTCAGGCTGCCAGTGAATTCAAGAAAGATAATCCAAAAGTCAAAATCTCCGCTTCCGCAGCAGGTTCCATCACAGGTCCTCAATCCGTTCGTAAAGGGATCGCAGACATTGGTGCAGTGGACTGGGATGCATCCAAAGATGTACCTGGCTTCAAGAAATTTGATGGCTTGGTAGCCAATCCGGTAGCTGTAACAGTGTTCACGGCTGTTGTGAACAGCAATGTGGGTGTAAGCAATCTGACAACCAAACAACTGCAGGACATCTTCTCCGGCAAAGTGACAAACTGGAAGGAAGTTGGCGGATCGGATGCCAACATCGTTGTGGTTAACCGTAAGTTTGGTTCCGGCACACGAGTTAACTTCCAACAAAAAGCACTGGATGGTAAGGACTTCATGAGCAAAGGAGATAACTACAAAGAAGTTGGCTCCAGCGGTGATATGAAAACAACGATTGAAACGACACCTAATGCGATTGGTTATATTGACCTTCCTTATGTAACTAGCAAAATGAAGGCTGTATCGATCAATGGCGTGGCACCAACTGAGAAAAACGTCCTGAACAAAACATATAAAGTATGGGGTATTGGATATTACATGACCAAAGGTCAACCTACGGGAGCAACCAAAGCGTTCATCCAGTACATCCAAAGCAGCAAGTTCCAGAACGGTTCCCTGAAAAAGCTGAAATTCATTCCGCTTGCTGCTGTTAAATAACTAGGCTGCGAACGTTCGCCATTTGTGTATTTCATAAGGAAAGGGATAGCCAGCTTCTGCGCACGGTCGCCAAGCTGGCTTCTCTATGTGAAAGGAAGAGTCCTTCATGATCGATTTAAATCCATCCTCGAACAGCGCTGCTCCGAGTGAGCTCGGCTCGAGCCTTGGCAAGGCTCCCGGTTCGGGAACAAGGTTCGACCGCAAGGCCCGTTTAAGGTGGTCCAACAAACTGTTTCGTATGGTCTGCATCGGCAGTACACTGTTTGTTTGCCTGGTCCTGTTATGCATTCTGGTTCTTATGCTTCGCACAGGTGTGCTCACCTTTGCGGACGTTTCACTGACCGAGTTCTTCTTCTCCACCAACTGGGACCCGGAAAATGAACATTACGGGGCGCTAATCTTTATCCTGGGAACGCTGGCCTTGACCGGTCTTACCATGCTGTTTGCCGTTCCGATCTCCGTCATTATTGCCGTATTTTTGGCCGAGATGACGCCAAAATGGCTTCGCCAAACGCTGCGTCCTGTCCTGGATTTGCTGGTTGGTATTCCTTCCGTGGTGTACGGTTTCTTGGGACTGACAATCCTCATTCCCTGGCTCCGGAATCTCAGTGGGCATGACTTGGCGGACGGTTTACTTGCGGCGTCCATCGTTCTTACGATCATGGTGCTGCCCACAATCAGCCGGATCAGTGATGATGCCATATCCGCTGTACCGAACAAGTACCGGGATGCTGCATATGCACTCGGTGCCAACCGGTTTCAAACTGTAATCCGTGTGGTTCTGCCTGCTGCGAGAAGCGGGATTATGTATGCTGTCATTCTCGGAATGACCCGCGCCATTGGGGAGACGATGGCTGTAGTAATGGTTATCGGAAATACGGCACAGCTTGCAAACAGTCTGTTCACGCCCACCGCAGTGCTGACCAGCAATATTGTCATGCAGATTTCTAGTGTGGAATTCGATTCGACCTGGAATCATGGCCTGTACATGATGGGCTTTATCCTGCTCGCCATTTCCATCTTGATGATCGTAGCAGTGAGAATGCTTCAGAAGAAAGGGGGACACTCCTCATGAGTATAAAAAAGCAGGCAACTCCGGTCCCCACCTATCCATTTGCCAAACGGCGGAGCAGTTCCATGTTCATGGACAAGCTTTTTACAGGTTTGGTATGGGGTATAGGCATTATCGTCATTTTATTTATCGTCGGCTTGTTGTTCTTGCTTCTGGAAAAGGGGCTGCCTTTGCTGAGCTGGGATTTCCTGTACGGGGTGCCGAGCGAGATTGAAGAAGGGGGCGGAATTGGCCCGGCGCTGTTCAACTCGTTCTATGTGTTGATTCTCTCCCTGCTCATCTCCATTCCGATTGGTATGGCAGCCGGGATTTATCTGGCGGAATTTGCGCCAAACAACAAGCTCATGGAGATCGTTAGAATTTGCGTGGAGGGTCTGTCTTCGGTGCCCTCAATCATCTTCGGATTGTTTGGGATTGCGCTGTTTGTCGAGTATTTTGAGATTGGTCTTACGATTCTGGGCGCAGCGGTCAGTCTTGCCTTTCTGAATCTGCCTGTGTTGACCCGGGTTACGGAGGAGTCGGTCCGTGCGGTTCCGGTTGAACTTCGTAATGGATCGTTTGCGTTAGGCTCAACGCATCTTCAGACCATCCGCCATGTATTGCTGCCGGTCGCCCTTAACGGCATTATGACGGGCATCTGCCTGACCGCTGGTCGAGCGTTCGGAGAGAGTGCCGTCATCATTTTGACTGCGGGGGTATCGACTTCCGGGGAGATGTGGGACTTTAATCTGTTGTCGCCGGGCGGAACCCTTGCCGTGCATCTATGGTATATCCAATCGGAAGCGATTGTGCCGGATGCGGAGGAAATTGCCCAGAAGGCTACGGCAGTGCTGATTTTTGTGGCCTTGCTCATTAATATTTTGTTCCGTGTGCCCCTTTGGCTGAATGCACGCAAAACACAGGTTTAAGACGTCAGAGGCGTACGGATCAGACCTATCGGGTGCATCGCATTCAATAGACGCATCATACCAACAGAATATAAGAATCATGTGGAGCTCACCGTATTCATCCAGCAATATATTCTAATTCAACACCGGGAGGGCACGTTGTGCAGCCAATCATTGAAATCAACAAACTGAATTTATATTACGGCGAGTTTCAAGCGCTTAAGAATGTTTCCATTGAAATCCCGGAGCGGGCTATTACCGCTTTTATCGGGCCGTCCGGGTGTGGGAAATCCACGCTGCTGCGTACACTCAACCGCATGAATGACCGGATCCCTGGAACACGGATCGAAGGTAAGGTGGCTGTGGGCGGAACGGATATCTACAATGGTGAAGTGCACGTGGAATCCTTACGCAAGAAAATCGGAATGGTGTTTCAACAACCGAATCCTTTTCCGAAATCCATCTATGAAAATGTAGCCTTTGGCCCAAAACAGCACGGTATTCATGGCAAAAAGAAGCTGGATGAAATTGTGGAGCAGAGCCTTCGATCCGCTGTCCTGTGGGACGAAGTGAAGGATAACCTGAAGCGTTCAGCACTAAGCCTGTCCGGAGGGCAGCAGCAGCGCCTCTGCATCGCACGTGCACTCGCGGTCGAGCCGGACATTCTACTGATGGATGAAGCTACCGCATCGCTTGATCCCGTTTCGACGTTCAAAATTGAGGAACTGACGCATGAATTGAAGGAACGCTATACCATCGTGATGGTTACGCACAATATGCAGCAAGCAGCTCGGGTTTCCCAGCAGACGGTGTTTTTCCTGAATGGGGAGGTCGTGGAATACTCCGCTACCCAAGACATGTTCGCCGAGCCCGTTGATTCGCGTACGCAGGACTATATTAGTGGCCGATTTGGTTGAGGGTGGATTGATAAGAGGTGAAGTCTTTCAGATTGTTATCTGGAAGGCTTTTTTCTCATTTTGTGATCTCCACTACCTAGGGAATCATCCCCATATAGTTCATGTCTTTTAATGACATGATCTCGTTGGATATGTATTTGAGTTTTACTGAATAAGGTCTAATCGCTTGAATGAATTCATTAAGAATTTTCTTGCGATCTTTATCAAAGGCAGCTGATGTTATGTAATTCTCTTTTAATACATTATCGCTCTTTACAACTTGTTTAGAATAACTAACTGAATTACCATAATCGATTAGATGCGTAAACCCCGTGAATTTGCCACTAGTTAATGTACCTTTGGAGAATTCGGAAGGTTTAATTCCAATATATTTTTCTGAAGAGCCGTCTTTCTTTTTATAATTGATAATCGTGTCAAAAAAGTACTGGTCCCCGGTTAACTTTCCATTGAAATAATAGTTTTCGAGGGTGAGTGTCGTCGTGTAATCTGTATATCTTAGTGAGACAATATCTGAGGAGTGGATTGCGTAATAACCCTGAGACATCTTGCCTTGATTGAATGTTCCATCGTTAATGGTGTTTATGTAACTCCCAGGTATAGGATAAACCTTGTCATCAGAAGTAAGATACTGTACTTCTAACCATTGCGTAATTTCTTTTCCTTTTCCATGATATGTATCATTATTCCACGATCCGGTGTAGGTTTTTGTGGTGAATTCACCTGTTCCTTTACCCATGTTAGATTCATCATAATCATCAAAGGGTACACCCGCACCTTCGACTAATTTATATGTATACTTGCCTTTTCCTTGCCGCTTACCATTCACCCAATCCCCAGAGTACACTTCGGTTTCTCCCCATCTCTCTGTCCCTTTACCATGAGGTTTCCCGTTTAAAACTTCACCATAAAACGTCGCTCCATCTGACAATTTTAAATTTACTTTCTTCGATGCTGCTTCTGCTGTAGTAGAACTTAGTAATAGTAAAATTAAAGCTATAATAGTTAGCCCCAAACCTTGAAATAATCTTCTCAAAAGTGTGCAACTCCTTCTATGTATTATGATCTATGTATAATGAGCCAGAGCCATCTTCATCATTATCGGTTTATTGGGAGAATTTTTCTAGTTTAAATATAAAGTAGAGATTACCCTATATTTGATAAACCATTTACTTCCCCTTCACAGAAGTAAACATGTAAAGCTAAATCAAAATCCAGTCAAACCCAGAGTACCTGCTTTATGAACTACATTAGCCATATTAGAAATAAATAACAACTAATAGGTGACTTGTAGAGGTAGAAAATTCCGGCAGAAATTAAAAGAACATATACCATATCAAACTTAACGGAGTTTACTTCCATCTACTAGGCGGATAAAACAAACGCTTGTGCCGCCTCAATTATTACTTTTTGGTGACTATATCACTAAAAAGTGGGTACTGTTTTTCTTGTAACTTTTCCTCCATACTATCGTTCATAGGAAGTTCATGAGGTAGACAGAGCATCCTATACAATATAAAAATTTATAATAGGAGTGTTATAGAATGGGGAAATTTGACGGAAAAGTAGCAGTTATAACCGGAGGTACAAGCGGTATCGGTCTCGCGTCGGCACAGCAGTTCGTACGAGAAGGAGCTTACGTTTTTATCACGGGACGCAGACAACGTGAACTAGATGAAGCAGTAAAGCAGATCGGTAAGAATGTTACAGGTGTTCCAGGTGACATATCAAAGTCAGAAGATCTAGATAAATTGTTCGAAACAGTAGAGCGAGAGAAGGGACACTTGGACATTCTCTTTGCAAATGCCGGACTAGGGTCATTGCTTCCATTAGGAGAAATTACAGAAGCACAATACTACAAGACTTTCGATGTCAACGTGAAAGGAACCATCTTTACAGTACAAAAGGCATTACCTTTGTTTCCAAATAAAAAAGGTTCGATTATACTAACGGGATCCACTGCCGGCTCGACGGGGATGCCAGCGTTTAGTATCTATGGTGCCTCAAAGGCAGCGATCAGACAGCTCGTCCGCAGCTGGATTCTTGATATGAAAGGGACCGAACTTCGTATGAACATCCTTAGTCCGGGAACAGTCGTAACGCCGGCGTACGATGAGTTATTTGGCTCCGAACTAGATTATTTCCTGGAACAGGCAAAAAATGATATTCCGCTCGGCAGAGTCGGACAGGTTGAAGAGATCTCAAATGCGGTCATGTTCCTAGCCTCTGATGAAAGCAGTTATATGAACGGCGTTGAATTATTCGTAGATGGCGGAGTGGCTCAAGTTTAACCAGGACATAATAATTATTAAACGACAAAGATTTATAAATAAATTTAACGCGCTTGCATTATCCCCTCCATGTAACATACAATTTTTCCGTCAGTGATTCTTGAAGGATTAAGCGATACATGAAGGGGATATTCTCAGGTTGGGAGATGGTGCATTGATATGAAAACTTTTTACTGTGAACTGGAAGTTACATTAGAGGTTATCGGAGGAAAGTGGAAGGGGCTTGTTCTGTACTATTTAATAAAAGGACCTAAACGGACCGGGGAGCTTAAGAGACTCGTTAATAATATATCGCAAAAGATGCTGATTCAAACACTTCGGGAACTGGAAACAGACGGATTAATTCGCAGAAAAATGTACAATCAAGTACCGCCTAAGGTGGAATATTCAACAACGGAACTGGGTCAATCACTTGAACCCATTTTGAGATCGCTTTGTGATTGGGGGGGGAACTACGCAGGGCAATCCTATGCTCCGGGCGAGATTGAGATTTTGTATCTAGATTAAGTCTCTCGGAGCGGATTAATGAGGCGCTTGTGTGCCCGGTTTCCCCACTCTATCTGAAATAAGATGTGTAAATGAGAGGAGAAGTCATGTAGAGAAATATGACTAACGTAGAGATTAGAGAGCTTAGCCGAAAACCATAGAATCTCTCGAAAATGTGGATAAGTAGATTGACCAACTTCGCAGCAATATATACAGGCGCTGGGAGTTCACTAAGGCGAAGAATTTTCCTCATTTTACTAGGAATTTATGTAACGTTAGAATGGTCATAACCAGTAGGTGGAATCCGAGGTGCCGCAAATAGGTGGACATCAATATAAGACATTCAATGTGATAGCCTGTTTCATTCCGGATTGAACAGATGGTTCCGCTATAGAGTTCATTCGATATGTCGGTAGCGCGATATTCGAGTCGCTTGGCAGCAAATTTTGCTGTTGGATATCTTCAGCAGCTACAGACTCGGCTTGAGTACCGACGATAATCATCTTTGATAATGCGGGGACCTCTTCCATCTGATAACGTGCAACCAAATTCAGGCCGTGCTTGGTTACAATCGGTTTATTTTCACGAGACACAGTTAATGTAGTCGTCGTTCCAGAAGCGGCATAGGTAAGGCAGCGGACAAATCTAATTCATCTGCACCTGGATATAGCAGTACCCCTGCTTTGTCCTTCTTCCATTGATAAGCTTGATTTAAAATATACGTGATATCACTCAACCCTGCCGTGAATGGTTCCATTTTAGGCTGTGTTACATAATGATAAGAGGGATAATTAATTTCACTTGCCACTTTCTTCGCAGCTGACTCGCCCAACTGCTGGGAAATCACGTGAAGGGTCGCGTCAATTCCCGATGTAAGGCCGGCAGAGGAGATGATATTACCTTGGGAAACATAACGCTGATCTTTCATTCACCCACTGAATCTCAGGATAATTTTTGATTAGACGATTGATATCTCCCCAGTGAGTCGCAGCCATTTTTCCGTTCAGCAAGCCGGTATCCGCCAAATTTTCCGCGCCGTTACATATACAAAGAAGAATGGTTTTATCACTCGAATGCTTGCGGATCCATTCACGGACTGGTGCATATTTCTTCTCATCTAAAATAGGCATAAACGGTATGACGATAATATCTGGACTTTTGCCAAGCATCAGGTCCATATCAGCAAACGAATAATGCGGGACAACATCCAGTCCTCCGGTTAAAGATTTAATCTTGTGATCAGGTGCCACGCTGAACACATTGTAAGCTCCCGTTAGGGCAAACATTTCGTACGGGACAAAAAAATCAAAAACTTCTGTTACCTCGTTTGCCAGCAAAACAGCTACGGTTGGTTTGTCAGCATCATATGTAGGTATCTTTACATGATCCAATGCAGGAGTATTCTTGTTATAGAGCGACATTCCAGCATTCGTTGTATGGGTGAAACCGACGGCGCCTGCCCCTCCCACAATGATGATAAAAACGAGGACATACATCAAGATTCGTAGTACAACTTTCACTTACCAGTTCCCCTTCCCAAATTTAAAATCATTACCTCAAAAGATATACCAATTCAGAATCAACTACACACCTGGACTGCGGTCGGGTGGGGGACTTGGCTACCGCAGGAGGGGAGTACTGGACTTTGGTCTATTCCCTTTTATAATCAAGACCCGATAGGGCTACATTCATATTCCGCCGTGCTAAAGGTTTTTCAATTTGATGACTTCGGTCTTTCTCTATTGGGATGAATGATTGTATAAAGGACGCGTTAATCGGTACAAGTTCTTGTCCTCGGACAGTATGTATACGCCAGTCAGTTATCTTCCTAATCGTCCGCTAGCAGTGGTGGAAATTTCCTGAATGGTGAACAAATTCTGAATTTTTCTTCACCCCCTTGCAACTTCTCTCTAGCACATTTCAAGACCTTAATATGGAGTAAGACTGAGCATAATCTTCATATACAAAACAAAAGACATCGTTAACGAAATGTAAAGCCATGCAGATATATGTCAAATTTTTAATAGGCGCTTTCATTGCGTTGACCTTGCCCCCAAAGTCTCTTATATTTACTCCGACACAACAACTCAGAACGGGTGGTGGGATGATTTTGTTCACTAATAAAGGAAAGAAAATGCTCGCTATGCTTACGCTTATACCACTGGCTACAGGCCTGGTTATGGGTGCTTTTCCTGCTGCAGTAACGTATGCGGATCCGGGAAATAACTTGCTGACAAGCAGCTCGGGTACGGGATCATGGCAAACGGGAGATTTGCACGTACATACCTTTGAGTCCGATGATGCGCAGAATTCGCTGGAAAATGTACTCGACGCGGGTCTGACGAAGTATGGTCTGGACTGGATCGCGCTTACGGATCATTTGCGGTTATCCAAGCGGGATCACAACGGAGTAGACATTCCAGGCGGATCGATTCCGATGTCCCAAGGGATGAACGAATATCAGGTGCCACAGATCAAAGCACTTCAGGAAGCAGGCAAATACGCAGGCAAGACGATTTTCTCCGGTTTCGAATGGGACATGCCGACGCATGAACACGTTGGGGTGGGGATTCTGACGGATGAGCCGAATTCGACCGAAGCGCTGGAAGCTGCAAACGAATTTGAGTATCGTTTTACCAATCGGGATGCGAATCTGTTCGATGCGGCTGACGTAGCGAATTGGAATCTGACGGGGGGACGTGCCTATACGACTCATCAGGATGCACTGGCTGCTATCAATTGGCTGGCAACCAAGTATCCAACGACAAGTTATGCGATGATCAACCATCCTTCACGCGGCAAAAACAAATATACTATCGCGGACTTCCGTGAGTTCAACGATCTGGCCCCGCAAGTTGTATTCGGGATCGAAGGCATGCTGGGCAACCAAATGGAACCGGATCGCGGCGGGTATAACACAACATACAACGTTGCTAATCCAACAGCAGATGATGGATACAAATACCGCACATACGGCGGTGTGGACTATATGGTCGCCAAGGTGGGCGGTCTGTGGGATGCATTGCTGGGAGAAGGGCGTCACTTCTGGAACTACGGCAATTCGGACTACCATTTCAAGACGATTGGCACGAATTCCAGCGGTTATTTTCCGGGCGAGTATGCCAAGACCTATTCGTGGGTTGATGGTACAGGAATGCAAGCCGTGCTGGAAGGACTGCGTTCGGGAAAATCATTTTCCGTATTCGGTGATCTGATCAACGCACTGGACTTCACGGCTTCCGGCGCGGGCACTCAGGCTGAAATGGGCGGAGACCTGGGTGTGACCCAAGGCGACGAAGTGGAACTGAAAATCCGTTTCAAGAGTCCAACCACGAGCAACAACTATGAAAAACCTATCAACAGCGGCACGTCCGCTGGACAAATTCCGGTGGTCGATCACGTAGATCTCATCGCGGGAGATGTGACGGGCAAGGCGGAGAAGGGCACTGCTGCCTATTCCAAAGACACTAACGACTCCACCAAAGTGCTGGCAACCTTCACGTCCAACGATTGGACAACAGATGCCGAAGGTTACAATGTCATCACGTACAAGATCAAAGCCACAGACCAGGATAAATATTACCGCCTGCGCGGTACGAACCTGGGAATGGACGTTATTGGTGAGACCGTAAACGGTGAACCGCAGCTTGATCCCAAAATCACAACAGCTGATGCAGAGACTCGCTTCAACGAGATCAATGATCAGAACTATCGCGATCTGTGGTTCTACTCCAATCCGATCTTCGTGAGTGCCACACCTTACAGTGATGCACAGGCGGTAACGGATACGCTTCAAGCGATTGATCTGGGCGATCTGAACGCGGTCACTTCCGACCTTACCCTTCCTGTTGAAGGAAAACATGGAGCCACGATTAGCTGGTCCAGCTCCAACCCGGAATTGATGGATGCACAGGGGAAACTACTTACACAGCCTGAGAATAATGAGCGACTGGAATTGACGGCAACGGTACAACGTGGCAGCGAAACGGATACCAGAACGTTCACTGTCATTGTGGAAGGAACAAATAATCAGGTATTAGTGTTAAAAAGCAACATGACCACTGCTGACGGCCAGCCGTATCATACGGATACATGGACAAACCAGTCCGTAACGGTTAGTGTAACCAGCGCAGTATACGCGCCAGCCACTTCGGCGACGATCGAGCTGTCTCTTGACGGAGGTCAGACGTATGAGCCGTATACGGAGAATACACCTTTGGAGATAACCGAGGCTGGAGAGCATAAGCTGTTATTCAGAGCGACAGACGATTTGAACGAAACGTATACTTTACCTTTGGTGGTCAAAATAGACCGCGAAACCCCTGTCATCACCCTGCAAGGCAGCAGCCAGATGACATTAACGGTGGGAGATACGTATAACGAGCCTGGAGCACAGGCTGCCGATAATGTGGGCATCCGTGGTTCCGTGCAGATTGCCGGCACAGTGAACACACAAGCAGTGGGGATCTACACCCTTCGTTATAACGTGAAAGATATTGCTGGAAATGCGGCACAAGAAGTGACACGTACGGTTACCGTGCAAGCCCGTTCGGGCAAGGGCGATGGTAATGGGGGCAACTCAGGCGGGAATTCTGGGGGAAGCACACCAAGTGAGCCAACAACGCCTACCGTTCCAACCACACCAACCAACCCGGATACGGGGTCAGATTCATCAACTGAAGTGAAAGTAGAGGTAGGAGCGAATCAACCTGTACAAACGGGTCTCAAAGACATCGTGCAATTCAACGCTCCGGCTGGAGCCATTGGGGAAAAAGATACATTGCAGCTATCTGTCGTGTCCAAGAACCAATTGCAGAATGCAGCTTCGCTGAACGTATTGAGTCAAGCGGTACAAATCAGCCGCACTGGCGGACGGACATTGAATGAGCAGGCAGCACTTAGCTTGCAATATGATGCTTCCAAACTACCTCAAGGAACACAGCCAGCAATCTACTATTATAATGAAGCTCGTCAGAGCTGGGTATTTGTTGGCGGGAAGACAGACGCAGCAGGATCGGTAACGACGAATGTGAATCATCTGGGAACCTTCGTGGTGTCTAGTTACGTACCAGCCAATTTGTCCGATCTGAACGGACACTGGGCATCCGACTATGCAGATCGTTTGATTGGCATGGACGTAATCCAGGGGTACACAGATGGTACATTCCAACCATCCAAAAAGATTACACGGGCAGAGTTTGTTACGTTGATCAGTAAGGCACTGGCCTTGAAGTCTGTGCAGTCGGATACGACATTTGCAGACCAAAGCAATCTGCCAGACTGGGCGAAGAGCGACATCGCCGCAGCAGTACAAGCCGGAATCGTGAAGGGCTATGGAGATAACACATTCAAGCCTAATCAGACGATCACTCGTGCCGAGATGGCTGTGATGATGGCGAATGCGCTGAAGTTAAGTGCAGATGCACAGTCGGGAGCGAGTGGAGATACTGTAAAACCAAGCTTCACTGATGCGACGCAAACGCCGTCTTGGGCACAAGAAGCACTGAATACAGCCGTTCAGGCCAAGATTGTGAACGGATATACCGACAATACGGTTCGTGCTGGAAATATGACGACCCGTGCGGAAGCCGCAGCAATGATCTATAAATTGTTGATGGCGATGTACGTGTAATTTTAATAAAAGAATGAAAAACAAAGGCCACCTGAGAGGGATGGCCTTTGTTTATTTTATAGTTAACTCATATATTTCAAATAAATGATTATTTACTTGTCTCGTCCAACTTTCAATTTTATCACCTACATTAACATCGTTGAAATCAGCTTCGATTCGCATTTTACTGAATTTTGCATCTGCTTGATAGAAGTCACTCGAAGTAACATAAAACCTCGAATTTTTCGTTACATTCAGATATTCCCCATTATCCAGGACGATGGAGTAAAGTACCTTGTCTCCGTCTACTTTACTGTTTTGCTCTTTTATTTCAACGACGGTGCCTGTGTAATATTGTTGTTCCTTTGCTGGTGAAGGCCATCCTTTCATAAAATCCGAAAAAAATACAAAATAGACAACTACCAGAAGCATCACGACAAAGCTGCTTATCCAGACAAAGGGCCCAATTTTTTTTGCTTTCAATCTTTTCATCCTTCCTCAATGTACTTGCAGTATGTAGCATTTATTATGTAAGTGAAAGCAATCCAAAACGAAAGTGTCACGAATAGAGAAATATATGCAGCCAATCCTGGGGGCAAGGGATTGAATAATTAATTCTATAACAAAAAGATAGGAACAAATAAGGCAGGCACGACAACAAGGATATGGCTACAGTTAATCCTGTAATCCATTGGACGAGAACTTATTCATCATGTTGGATAAGATATTTTCGAAATTAATAAATTGCCCAATGATCCCGCCTAAGGTTAGGAAAATGATAAACATAATCTGATATTGACTGGTGGAGATGCTGCTCGTGGTTGTACTTATGCCTATGATGAGCGCGCTGATCCCAATTACTTGATTGAGTATGGTTTTGTATCCGTCATTCATGAACCTTTTGGAGATGGCTCCAAGGGTACTTCCGCATATAATGGAAAAGCAATTGACTAATATTCCTAGCATGATTTCACTTCTGATCCCTATTCTCAATTCTGAACTCTCACCAAACTGAGTTTAGAACATCGTCTACTTCTTTTATTCTCGTCACAGATGGTGTTTGAATTAGATTTCCTTTGACCATAACCATATGTACATTGGATAAAGCTTCAATGTGTTCTAACGGATTGTGGTCCAGCACGATCAGATCTGCCTGTTTTCCGATATCGACCGTACCTGTAACGTCCTCAACACCCAAGATTTTCGCGTTGTTACGTGTGACCATGTCGATCAGCTGCTTGTTGTTAAGGTTAGCCTGTTTAATGTAGTAGTCCATCTCTCTCCACATATCATAGTGAGTCACATACGACATCGCGGCATCGGTGCCAAGACCGATAGTAATGTCGTTTTCGATGGCTTGTTGGGCACCTTTTAACATGGAGGTATACACCAGTCTGGAGTTTTCTTTCACGGTTGCGCTCACCTTCGTTACGCTGGTATCGAGTAAAGCAGATGGAAAAGCAGCTAGAAAGGTAGGAATAAGCGCAGTATAGCCGTTCAGGGCATTTGGATTGTTTTTGAACAAGCCGATAATCTCATCATCCATCTCGGAGCCGTGCTCAATCGTATCGACGCCGCCTTTTAACGCGACCCTTACGCCTTCCGTGCTTTCCACATGTGCAGCCACCCGCAAACCGATTTTATGCGCCTCATCGCAGATCGCTGCAACTTCCTCCACTGTCATCTGTAAACGGCCAGCTTCGCCGACCATTTTTGCATCCGTCACACCGCCCGTCACACAGATTTTGATCCAATCCACGCCGTGTTTCACATTGATCCGTACATTTTTTCTGGCTTCCCAAGGGGAATCGCCAACCAGAGCCAGGAATGGAGCACCATGTCCTCCCGTTACACTTAGGAAAAATCCAGAGACAAGCAGATTTGGACCAACGAATTCACCGCTATTAATCTCATCCCGCAGCTGGACATCGGTGTAAAAGAATTCGCCGACACTACGCATCGTGGTTATACCCGCATGGAGTGCGGTTAGCGCATTGCGTTTCATCCGTTTTTTCAAAACGTTTCTGCCGAATTTGGTATTCAGGATTCGGTCATATGCGAACTTTAACATGCCTTCACTGACCGAGAGACTGAACGGTTTACCATCTGCAAAGAGGTGCACGTGGGCATTAATCAATCCAGGCATCACGTATTTCCCTGAGAGGTCGATGGTTGTGTAGTGACTTGGGATATTCAGATCATGATCTCGGTCTATATCCTGGATAAGTCCTTGTTCATTGACTAGTATGGTCATGTTTTTTTGCAGATTGCGGCTTGAGTCGCCATGGATCAGATTTACGTTTTTCAATGCATAAGCGGTGTTCATATAGTGTTCCTCCTTTGGATGTGGGTGAGGCTATATAAGTCCTTTATCTTGTACATGTAGGTTCAACTCATCTAGTTTGGATAGGACAGTAGCTTGTATAGGTTGGTAAATGGTAGAGAGCAGTTTCTTGTCCTAAAAGTGAATTATAAATTCATTTTTGGGACAAAAAAATAGAGTGAATCGTTGTGCTTATTTTTTGCGTGCAAACCAAGTCGAAATTCATCTGATCTGCACGCTGTGCGACGACTGGTGATCTTTCGTAGGAAATGGGCTTGTGGGCCTTCGAGCATTATTCATTCAAACTCTTCATGCCGTACAGTCGGTATACATACAACGCTTCAAATATTTGCTTGCGGCTGTCCTCGCTCATATCCCGCTTCAACAGATCCAGGTTCATGTCGATTACATTGTGTGCGAGAATGTTCAGTAAGATCAAGTTCTCCTCGGTCCCAATCTCGTATCGTTTATATTGATTCTTCAGATAGGCCTTCTTGGTTTCGATCATCAGCTCGACAAGTTCATTCTTGGCGTTGGTGTAGATCGTACCTTTATTTTTTTCGAAAATGATCACGATCTGATTCCGGTACTTCCGTAGTACATCCACCTGTTCCTGCAACAGCGCCGACTTTCGCTCGCTATCCGTTTCCTCGAACAAGGTCTGGTTATCGAAGTGAATCGTCTCCACCAGCACGTTTTTCAAATAATCCACCAGATCCGACGGCACGACGGCGTAGAATAGTTCTTTCTTGTTCTTGAAATAGGTGTAGATATTGCCCACCGAAATGTTGATCTCATTCGCGATATCGCTCATTTTGGCATCTACATAGCCCTTTTCAAAAAAGACTTTGAGCGCCGCGTATTCAATTTCTTTCCTTACTTCGTCTTTCTTGGCTTGCACCATCGGGAACGACTCCTTAATAGTGAATGGATGATTCGTTATTAGGATAGACCTTTTTGTGGGGGGTGTCAAATTCCCATATATGGAAAATAGATTTTGTGTTATCATTTGGTTACATAAAATCATTGAGTGTGGGTGAATGGAATGATAGAAGAAGGGGAAAATATATTTGATATTGATGAACCAATATTACAAACTAAATTGTCGAATACCGATCTATTATTGGGTAAGCCTATTGAACCTATTAATAGACTTCAAGTTATTTCCGACACTGATTTTGAAGATTTAGTTAGAGAGTGGTCGTGTGGTTATTTAAAAGATACATATGTAAAAGTAAAGCGGTGCGGTGGAGCTGGGGATATGGGCAGAGACGTTATTGCCTATGTGAATAATGAAAAAGGGAAGAACTTAGTATGGGACAACTATCAATGTAAACACTATAATTCACCATTGTCTCCAAGTGCAGTTTGGATAGAATTGGGAAAACTGTGTTATTATACTTTCGAAAAACAATATCCAGTTCCAAGAAAATACTACTTTGTAACGCCTAAAGGTATATCAACAAAGCTCTCAAATTTAATTGATAATCCAGATAAATTAAAAGAAGGGCTGATCAAAGAATGGGTAAATAAATGTCAAAATAACATTACATCAGGAAAAAAGATAGAATTAATTGATGATTTTCTTACATACGTTGAAAACTTCGATTTTTCAATTATTAATGATATCGATCCTCAAGAACTGATTGAACAACATTCAAAAACAAAATATTATTACTATAGATTCGGGGGGATTCATAGGACACGCCCAGAAGCTATTGAGCCTCCAGATAAGATATTTCCTGATGAATTACTCTATGTCAAGAAATTACTTGAAGCGTACTCTGATCACCATAAATCTGTCATTCAAGATATTTCTCATCTATCAGCTCATTCTAATTATATTAATCATTTTAATAGGCAACGTAAATGTTTTTACTCTGCGGAGTCGTTAATGAAGTTTGAAAGAGACACTCTTCCGCCAGGAGTAGATGCTTTCGAAGATTTAAAACAAGAGGTTTATGACGGGATAATTGATATCGTTGAGTCAGACCATTCTAATGGGTTTGTGAGAGTTAAAGAGGTATGCAAATCTGCCAGAAATCTTAATATGCCGAGTTATCCATTATATACCTCAATTAAAGGAAATGACTTAAACGGATTATGTCATCACTTAGCGAATGAAGATAAAATAAGTTGGGTGGACTGAATAATGATTAATGAGGAAATAAGATATGGTGAGGGATATAATTCTCCATTTGAGGTTGGATTAAGGACTTTAGCAATCGTTGTTGTAAATTCACCAAGAAGTCTTAATCTTCAAAGGCTTATTTATTATGATTACTTAATTCTGCACTCTAATGATGTTGGTGTAAAAAATTGTCCACCTTCGTTACATCCTGATATTCCTCATAGATCAGGTGGCCTAGTTGTTAGAAGACAAGCAATGCAAGTCGGTTTAGATTTAATGTATAGTAAGAGCCTTATAGATATCATATTTAATAATGAGGGAGTATCATACGCAGCTTCTCATTTAACAGAACCATTTCTTGATTTAATTATTTCTAATTACAGCCATAAACTTAGAAAAAATGCTTTATGGGTTATGAATCATTTCTCAGAATATTCAGAAGAAGAACTCAAGATTTTCATTGAAAGCAACATTGAAAAATGGGGCGGAGAGTTTATGTATGAGGCATATGTCAGGAGTGGTGTTGAATGACTACTAAAGGCTTTTTTATTAGTAGATTGCGTCTAATCAATAAGAATGGATTATTTTCAGAGATTGAGTTTAAAAAGGGCTTGAATGTCATTGTTGGACCTACTAACACGGGGAAATCTTTTATATTTGAATGTATTAACTTTATGTTTGGCGGTAAAGATGTACCTGATCCAATTGAAGAAGTTGTAACAAATGACTATGATCTTATTCTTTTAGAATTAGAAAACACAGAGGGACGTAATTATACAATAGAAAGAGATATAAAAGGGAAAAGTGTAAAAAAATACAATTGTTCTATAGATGAAATACATTATGGGGTAGAACCTGAAATCCTCTCCACTAGACATAGTAAGAATAAGGAAAGTATTTCAAATTTCCTTATGTCTTTATCGGGTTATCAAAACACCGATTTATTTATTAAGAAAAACAAATTAAATAAATTAAATAGATTTACATATAGAAATTATAATGATTTCATCCTAATAGATGAAATTGATATAATCTCTAAACAGTCGCCAGTTCATTCAGATAATAATAAAACTAAAACATCAGAGGAATCTGCTTTCAGGTTGATTCTAACTGGAAAAGATGATAGTAGTTTGACAGAAGATAAAGATCTAAACAGATTAGATTCAACGCATTTAGTACAGATTGGGCTATTAGAAAAATTAGTTGATGATTTGGAATTGGATATACCGAGAGTCCCAGAAGAAACAGAGATAAACTTAGAAGAAAAAATAAAAAAATTAATTTCAAAAAGAAGTGGAATTAGCTCTGAGATTGAAGAGTTATCTGATTCAAGGATTACTTTGTGGAGGGAGATTCAACAAGTTAATTCAAAAATATTGTCAACGACAGAATTATTAAATAGGTTTTATTTGCTAAAAAAACAGTATGAGACAGATATAGATAGAATACACTTTCTAATAGAAGGAGATCATTATTTCTCTTTATTAAGTGTTGAGAGATGTCCACTTTGCAGCCAACAGACGAACAAATCTGAACTAGATTGTTCCCATTTTGAAGTTGAGCAGAGGAAAGAATCTTATAAAATTGAGCTTAATAAAATATTGATTCATCTTGAGGATCTAAAAAATACAATTAGTACAATGAATGAGGAATTAGAGATTTTAAAAAAGGAATTGTACGAAAAAGAAGCTAGCTATCAAAAATTAAGTAGAATACTAGATGAGCAATTAGCACCTCAAAATTATATACTAGAAGAAGAATTGCGAAGCGTTCTAAAAATGCAGAAAGATATCAACGATCTGAAACAAAAGCATGTTATATTAACGAGATTATTAGATGAGAAAGAGAAAATACAAAATATACTAGGAACAGATGTTGAATTTGACTCAGATAGAAAATCAACTGTGCCAACATTAATTGATCACAATAACAATTATGAGGAGCTTTCAAAGTGTATTAAACATTATTTAGCCGGATGGGAGTATCCAGGCTACGAAGAAATTAGCTTTGATATGAAAGAGAAAGATATACTAATTTCCGGTAAGCCCAGAAGGTTATTTGGTAAAGGCTATCGTTCAATATCTTACAGTGCTTTTATATTAGGGTTAATGCGATATTGTAATATTAAAGGTCTTCCACATCCGGGAATAGTGGTGCTTGATTCACCAGTAACTTCTTACAAGGAAGAAGACGAAGCTGAAGATAAAACATCTGAGGATCTTCAGACTAAATTTTTTGAATTTATATCAGAAGATGTTACTTCAAAACAAGTTATTATCTTTGAGAACAAAACTCCTCCAAAACAAGTAATAGAAAAAATTAATTATATTGAATTTTCGAAAATTAAAAATAAAGGTAGATATGGTTTTATAGAGGGGAATTATAGTGAGTAGAATCAGATTAGGAATTGCGAATCTCAATAATCTCCCGTATATCATCAATACCCAGCGCCTCAGCAATCCGCTCAATATGAGCAAAGTTAATGTTCTCTCGTTTACCGGACTGCAACTCACTTAACGCAGCGTGACGGATATCAGACAATCGTGCCAGTTCGCGCAGTGAGATATTATGTTTTTCCGTGAGTTTATGAATATTAACAACGACTTTCTTTGCCATCTCGAATCACTCCTAAAATTTCCATATGGTCTTGACGTTACGCATGAGCGTACCATATACTTTTTGTATATCTGGTACTCTTATGCGTACCAATTTTAGGAGTGGTGACATGACAAGTACCAACAGCGAAGACCTATCTTCGCAGTACGCACAACTCGTTCAACAAGAAGACGATTATGTAGACCAACTGGTCACATGCAACAAACTCATCCTAGACGCCATGGACATCATCGCGAAGCAGGCAGGTGTGCTTGAGATGGATACGGTGAAACAGGCTGCTTATCACCTTCATGCCATGGAACAGGATCTGAACCGAAAGTTATTTAAAGTCCGACTGGAGAAGAGCATCTTAGCGCACCGAATGAGCCAATCTACATAAAATCACATTTGAATAAGGGACAGCTTAGGACCATTTTAGGGTGATCTTAAGACTGTCCCTTTACGTTTTCACCAGCACTATTTCCACCCCTAAATAAGCATTGACTTTCCCCACTAATCCCCCTACACTTCAATTATTAAAATACTTTTAAAAACAATCAGGAATTGTTCTAAACCAATATGGAAGGAGGCGTAAATCTCAGAATGTTACCTACATCACACAACACCCAGCAGGTCAAGCGAATCAATGTGGAACTGGTGAAGAACACACTCAGATCAACGGGTGTGGGCACGAAGTCTTCCATTGCGAACCTGACGAAGCTCAGTGTGGCTACGTGTGGCACCATCCTGAACGAGTTGCTTCAGACAGGAGAGATTATTGATCTGGGTCCGGATGAATCGAGCGGGGGGAGACCTGCCAGCCGCTATCAATTCAATGCCGATTTCGCCAGTGTGCTCTGTCTGATTGTTCGAACAGAGGGCAGCGTTCACTCGATCACGCATATACAGGCCAATCTGAATGGCGAGATCAATAATGAACAGACGCTTACTTTGGATGAGATTACTGTGGCAACGGTGGAAGATTTGACTGCAACGCTGATCGAGCAGTACAACAATGTGCAGGCCATTGGCATCGGGATACCGGGAGTGGCGCACAACGGAACTATTGGTATCTGCGATTTGCCGGGGCTGGCAGGACAGCCGCTAGGGCCGAGGCTCAAGGAGCGCTTTGATGACGTGGAACTCATCATTGACAACGACATGAATCTGACGGTGTACGGATTGTACAACGAGCAGCATTTTGAGGAAGAGAAGAACTTTGCGGTTGTCACTTTTCCGAAAAATCACTTTCCCGGAGCAGGTTTCATCATTGACGGCCATCCTTTGAAAGGGAACACGCATTTTAGCGGTGAGGTGTCCTATCTGCCATTTGGTGTGTCATCAGAAGAACAGCTTCAGCTGCTACAAACTTCTGAGGGACTGCATCATCTTGTGGTCAAGACGCTGGTGTCCATCATGGTGATTATTAACCCGGCAGCAATCGTCATTACAGGGGACACGATGGACCCTTCCATGCTGGATGATCTGACCCGGGGTTGTCTGGATACCATACCACAGGAGCATATGCCGGAACTCATCATTCAGAATGACACACGGCGCGAATATCTTGCCGGGTTGATCGCTGTCACGTTGGAGAGCCTGACCTACCGTATCCAACTGATCGAGAAAAAATGGTAGGAGAGGCATAAATGAACCTGGGTTTATACGTACAAGCGATCGGAAGAGGGACGGCAATCGTAGTGGTAAAGTGTGATATTTTTTTCTGAACTAACAGGAGGTACTTATTTTGAATCAGCAAGCAGGTACAGAAGGAAACAAGAAAAAGTTCAACAAATTGTATGCCATGCAACTGGCGACGATCTTTATTGGTTTTATCGTATTCGGCATATCGGAAAATATTAAGGGACCAGCCATTCCGCGCATTCAGTTTGACTTCAATCTGGATGAGAAACAGCTCGGAACGTTATTGTCCCTGAACGCACTGGGGTATCTGATCGCCTGCTCCTTCACCGCCATCCTGGTGCGTAAATGGGGAATCAAAGCGGTTAGCATCATATCGTTTGCATCGATGATCCTCTCGGGTGTGTTCATTTATGTGTCTCATACATATCCACTCTTTGCTTCATCATACTTCTTCATGTATATCGGTAACGGCATGCTGGAAATTGCCTTGGCAATTCTGGGTGCACGGATCTTTGTGAAAAACACAGGTACGATGATGAACCTGTCCCATTTCTTCTATGGGTTGAGTTCAACGGTAGCGCCTTTGTTGGCGACAGGTGTGATGTCGTTGAGCGTGTTCGGACATGTACTGGATTGGCGCGGCATGTATCTGGTCATGTTGTCCCTCTGTCTGCTGCCGATCATCGCGGCGCTCCGCAGCAAATTTCCAGGGGATGATCTTCCTCATGAAGATCGGACTTCACTCAAGACATTAACACGTGATCCAGCCATCTGGCTGATGGTGCTCATTCTTTCTTTTGGCGTGGTATCGGAACTGGCGGTTGGGGGTTGGCTTGTTAACTTTCTGGAGAAAGCCTATACGTGGGACACGGTCAAAGCATCTGGGCTGCTGTCTGCGTTCTTCCTCAGTTTCTCGTTGGGCAGACTGTTGCTAGGGCCGCTTACGGACCGGATCGGATTCGTATTGTCACTGATTCTGTTCTCTGCTTTTTCCGCAGTATGCACGTTCATCGCGATCGCGGGCGGAGAGGGGCTGGCATTTTTCTTTGCTGTATCGGGAGCGGGTATTGCGATGATCTATCCAACAGTCATGGCATTTATCGCACGCAGATATCCGAATGGCAGTGACACTGCTATTACGTTCGCGGTTACCCTGATGGGGATTGGCAGCGTTATTGGCAACTATGCCATTGGCTGGGTGATTGAGGGCGTGAAGAAGGCGTATGGTGCAACCACTCAGCTGGGGCTATTGCGCGGACTTCAGGCGGGGTATGGATTTATCGGCATATGCGCTGTGATCTGTGCGGCATCTGGAGTGGTGTTGTATGGGTATTTGAAGCGGAAGCAGGAACTGATTTAGATCTCTTTTTAGATAGGTGAATAATGTCGTTGATGAGCAGGATGGTAAAAGAGTATGAAAAAGAACTCCCGAAAACCCACTAGATTCAAGGGTTATCGGGGGGTTCTTTTTTTAGGGTTAACCCAGCGGGCTGGTTTTCATTTCATAGACTTTTTGGAGCGTGACAGCAGCCTCTAAAGAAGCTGCTGTCACGCGGCATCAGGACCAAAAAAGATACGACCTTCATCGTATCTGCAAACAGCAATATTCACGAAAGGTTAATTTGGATGGCATACCAAATACTACGGACGTTATCCCGCTTTTTTCGCATATGCCTACTATGCAGTTTTAAGATGAAACTACAATATAAGTAGTTGCCATTAAAACACATCTCCCTTTGTGTCAGGAACTTGCTTATCGCTAAGCTGTCTACAAAATAACCTATTCTGGAAAAATCAATGCCGATAACCGGATTTTTAGTAATGTGGGTGATCACTTGATAATATGGAAACAAAAATGAGTATTTAAGGAAGCAGCCGATCAACGTAATCGGCTGCTTTCGTTCAACAAACAGGCAATGAGTTTGTTATCCTAGCGTTTGATGACATAGTCTACTGAGGTAGGTCATGACGATCGTTCTTTTTATTTTGAACATAAACGTAATAATAGCAAGTCAAATGCACAACATTGACAAGCGACCATACAACAAGCCATAAGATTGGAGACGACAGAGTCGTCCAGATGCCGAACCAAGGCAGCACGCGTCCTCCGCCGATAAATGTCATCAATGGGGAGAGTGACAAGAGAATTAGGAGCGGGATCATCTTTCCGACGGTTATCAGAATCATTTTGCTGATCGTTAGGCTTGTGTTCCTCCGGCGGATACGAAAATAGGCATAACCGCCCCATACGAGCGTAGCGCAGATCAGCGCAATCATGATCATTTCCAAGTTCTGACCATTCACAAATGAGGTTTCAATCTTCTTCCCCCTCATAATATTCGCGATTTCATTGATAAAAGTCGAGTAATCCACAAAAGCGTTTAAACCAGAATTAAACATTACCGCAATACCCATCTGCTCATCCAAATAAATCTTTTCTTCGGACTTGTATGTCCAGAGAATGCCGCTATGGGAGATCATTCGGCCCCCGGATTCGTCTTGGTCTGCAAGCCAGCCCATGCCGTAGGGACCGATGGCGCCAGCTGCGTGATATTGTTTCAATAGGGTCGGAGAAAGTAGGGGGCTGTGATATTGGGCAAGCATCCATAAGGACATGTCCTCCGCAGTTGAAACAATACCGGCCGGGCCGTCAATGAACCAGAGCGGTTCCGTTTGGCCTACTTCACGTCCCAAAATCAAGTAATGTCCTAGCGGAATAGTTCCATTCCCATAGAATTGCTGCGTCGTGCTGACACTGAAGGTATGGTCCATTCCTAGCGGTTTGAAAATATGGCTGCTCAGATAATCCGAAAAGCGCTCTCCGCTTACGCCTTCTACGAGGTTCGCCAGCAGCACATAATTGGGATTATGATAGCTGTAGACTGTTCCAGGGTTATGGGCAAGTTGCACCTCGGTTAACAACCGGTTCACTTCATGCAAGGTTTGGAATTGCGGTAATCTCGTCATATCGGGATTTATTTTGTCATTGAGGCCACTGGTTTGATTCAATAACTGGCGGACTGTGATGTCATGAACGCGAGGATCCTGTGGAGATTGCGCTGGAAAGTAAGAATCGTAAGCCGCATCCAGGTCAATCTGTCCCTTGTCCGCTAGCTGCAGCACAGCCAATGCGGTAAAGGATTTGCTTAACGAAGCAATGGGGAAAGGAGTGTCGTTCATAACGCTCTGGTCATCTTCGAATGTTCCATAGCCTTTTGCGTAGTAGACCCCATCGCCCTTGACTATAGACAGTGAAGCAGCCTTGATGTGATTGGCCTTCATGCTCCGATTCATGTATTCGTCAATGTCTTGCAGAATTTGTGACCTGTCAAGGGCTCCCGCGGCGGATACAGGATTTGGCCAAAGAGCACATAACAATAGTAAACAGTTGATTCCAATAAACATTCTTTTTTTCAATTTTAGCATCATAGCACTCCTAGAATTCAAGATAAGGAAATGCTATCAGAACTTTTTCAACTATTTATCAACTTGGATCCCAAAACTTGCAGTAACACTCCCGCCGCCGTAGGGGCCGTTTTCGATCTGCAGGCTCCCAGCATGTTTTTCGCAAAACATCTTGCAAATGTAAAGGCCCAGCCCGCGATGTTCAGTCGCATCCCACACCTCGCCGCGGTAAAAAGGGAGCACAGCCTTGTGAAGTGCTTCATCTGAGAAACCATGCCCGTCGTCTAAGACGGTAATTTTCATGAAGTTTTTCTGAATGTCATAGTGAACGGTCACTTGACTGTTAGCGTATCGAACCCCGTTGGCCACCATATTTTCGAAAATTTGCATGACGATATAGGAGTCCACGTTAATTGCTGCATTATCATATTCCATAGATGATACGAAGGTTTTGCCGGATTGCCTTGCGATTTGTTCGGCACTGCCGTTTAGCAGAGTTGTCAACGAGATGATATCTGTCAGCTGGCGATGTACTGGGACGTCTTCCAATTTCTGAATCGAGTTCATGGCCTCCGCATAGCTCTCCAGACGCACGATGTGAAGATTCATGGTATGGATAAGCTCCAGCACCTTTTCTTCTGACAATTTTTTCTCGGGCAGATAGGCGGCGAGAAGCTCGGTGTTTCCTTTCAACACGGACAGCGGCGTTCTCAAGTCATGGGCGAAAATTGCATTGATTTTTTTGCGATCTTCAGCTGAACGCCATAGTGACCTTACGTTTTTCTCCAATGTTGAGCGCATGTTTTCAAATGCCGTGATCAGCTCGCCCATCTCGTCCCGGCTGTCATAGGAGATACTGAAGTCGAGATCGTTAGCCGAAATTTTCTCGGAGGCTTGCTTTAACAGCTCCAGCGGACGTTTTAGTTTCCATCTGTAAAATAGAATGGCCATGGTGAGAATTCCGGTTGCCACGGTTAGCATAACCGCCGCGACGAGAGAGGGAAGCACCCAATCCGATTCACCGAAATGCAACCGTAGCTTTTCCGCCCAGGTGAACTCCAGAGTTATAACAGCAAGCACGGCAATAAGCGTAACTACGCATAACAGAATAAAAGATTGCCGTAAGGTAAATCGCTTGAGCAGAAGTCCATTCATGAGCTTGGCCATTTGTATCCTACTCCCCAAACGGTCTCGATTCGGTCATCACAGCCGTGTTCCTTTAACTTAGAGCGAATCCGACGAATATGTTCTGCGATTACACTTGCGTCTCCTTGGTTGTTCAACCCCCAAATTTTTTCGTACATGCGTTCCTTTTCGAACACGATATTGGGATGAGTGGACAGCAACTCGATAATGTCGAACTCTTTTTTAGCCAGTGGAATTTGCTTATCTAGGTAATAAAGCTCCCGGGCTGTGTAGTCAATAACCAAATCATTATTAAACCTTACCGAAGATTTGGTGTGAATTCGCTGCTCCCTGCGCAAATGCGCTTCGACTCTGGCCCCCAGCTCGTGAATGCTGAATGGCTTTAGGATATAGTCATCGCCCCCGGCCCGAAATCCAGCTATTTTATCGTTATCTTCAATTCTAGCTGTTAAAAATAAAATTGGACACGATACAAAGTCTCGGATCCTCTCGCATAATTGAAGGCCGTTCTGATTAGGCATGTTGATATCTAGCAAAACAAGATCAGGTTGTTGTTCCACTTTCCTCAGCGCTTCTCTGCTATCCTTGGCCGTTAGGACGGAATATCCGTTAATTTCAAAATAATCGGACAACAACTTTCGAAGGTCTACTTCATCGTCGACAATCAGTATTTTATGCATCAATGCTCAGTCTCCCGTATCCAAATATTTAACTCAGCATAGCAAAGATCTACAAAAATTAAAATCTCAATCAGATTGAGGGATCTAACAAAGGGAGAGGACGTTGGGATACCGATATTCTAACGGCACATGCGGTTGGGGTGAAAGGATCAATGGCAATCCAATTGAATTGGTTGGGTTTTGCCGCTGTAAGCATAGCTTTACTTCTTGCCATCTTCCTATTTAGAAAAAAATGAGCTGTATGAATGGATATATGTGGTAAAATACAGGGGGAATATCAATACAATTAAGGAGGCAACAAATATATTATGGTTAATGACCTATACCGAAAAATGGGTCCTTTCTTTTTGAAGAATAGAATAATTCAGTTAGCATTTCAGTTTTTGGTTTCAGCGACCATCGGGGTTATATATGCATTGATGATTGTTAATGAAACTATTAATGAATATATTCAAAAAATATTGCCGAGTAACGATGGACCTGATCTTCATCAATATTTGCCCATTGTGATTACTGTGTTCATTTACTCGTGCTTCATTCAAAAGAAACAAAGATATGTTCTGGAAAAAATCTCATTCAGCTGTCTTCATATTTTCATTGCAATACTAAGCTTTATTTCTTCTTTTATCGTTATATTGATGGTTCAATTCCCATTGATGAATTAATACATCAATACGCTTACGGGAAAGGGTAGTTGAATTAAAACAAAAAGGCAGCCGATCAATGTTGGACTGCATCTCCGATTGCCAAGTGGTATCTAACAACAATTGGAGTGTAGTTCATTTGTGGTCGGCTAGATGCTCATCTGCCCTACTAAACTGATCCGAAAATCACTTCGAATTTTCGTATCTTTTTTGCAACTTATTCAGGAATAATTTGACCTGTGTGACCAATTTCATGGATATCTAAGAGCTAGATGGAAATAATTTGTTTTAGTAGTCTAACCTGGAGGTGAATAAGTATGTTACTAAAAATATTTTTAAATGTTGCTGTAATAATGCTGATCACAGGAATAACGCAGCCTACAAATTTATTTGAAGAACATCATGTTCAATCTCATCCATTAACTCCGATATTAAAACCTACAGAGGCTAAAAATGACTTGGAACTAAAATCAACAAGTTCTAGCAAACCAGTACAAGATCCGGATCTAAGTCCACACTTAGATCCGGATAAATTCAGATTTAATGCTCAGATATCTACAGAACATGGTACTTTTGCATGGGCAGAAAAACAGACAATTTTCAACGAATCCGAAATAGCCCTTGAATTAAATCAAATCAACGATAAGACTAAACAATTAATGATTCCTATGTTTGGATCGGTATACCTCAGAGTAGATGATGACGCTGGAGAGAGTTAGAGAATAACATTTAAGCTGATCAACTCGAATGATGGCGGAGATCTCAGAGTAACCGACTCTGGGATTTTTTTTGTTTATGGATAGGTTAGTCAAGAAGGAATTACTTTCACTGATTTACTTTATTAAGGTAAAAGGAAGAATAGTTGAATTAAACAATGACATAATATTACCAAAAAATTTGGAGGGAATGCCTTTGCCTAGATGGATTGTTTCATTAATTTTTATCTTTACGCTTTCTGTTGGAATTAACAATGACCTACTCATCGCATCAGCTAAACATACGCCAGCTTTTTCAAATGTTGAATTGGAAAAGCTGAAAACTGTTGCAGATTTCAAATTACTTGCACCGTCTTACTCAGTTCAAAGCTACAAATTAGAAATTAAGGAACCATATCCGTTTGTTCTTAATCAAGCAGTTTCAAAAGTTAGACTTCATTTCTTTGATAAATCAGGACAGACCTATTTGTTTGGAATTGAAGAACATAAGGCGGTTGGATATAAAATAAACCGAGTTGTCACTAACATCGATGTTCGTAATCGAACAAGTACAACAAGAACTATAGTCGAAGAATTTAAATTTAATGAACGTGGAGAGAAAATTAACATAAACGGAATCGAAGGGCGATTTGAACCCTGGGCTAACCATATACCAGGAGGATACCTACGATGGGTACAAAAGGATACTTTCATTGAAATCGACAGCGGAGAGTTAACTAAAGAGGAAATGATCGCGTTAGCAAAATCAATGTTGAATTGAACCATATCACAAAGTAACGGCGAACTATATTGCAGAAGATTACATGAAAAGTCCCTCTCGAAAAATGATAGAGAGGGGCTTGCGTATTCAGTCTATTTCCGAGTAACGTTCTCCCCTCGGACCTATTGCACAGGAGCTGAAATTATAGCTTTCAGGTTGTCTTCCTGGTACTTGTCCATGCTAGAGAAAATGGCAGTGTAATAAATATCGTCTTGTTTCCACAAGTAATAAGGCAATTTCACTTCTTTTCTGGATGCGAAGTAAACATGGTTCTTGTCTTCATATGCGGAAATTTCGACGCCATTAATCTTCAGCAACCGAGTGAGCGAGAGCTTGGACGTGTCAAAAAGCGGCTCCTTGCTCTGATAAAGTGAGAAATTATCGTTTACCTCATAGATTGAAGAATTAAGCGGTGCGTAATAGTCTGTCCATAGAGCGTCCGTCGCTTGTCTGAACGCATACCTGGTATTCTGATCGTCGGCTTTAAGCAGTATTGAACTATTCAGATTAAGCCCGGGCAATTCGGAAGGGATTTTCACCTTAAAGCCGAGAATGTTCTTCGCTGCAAGCAAATCCTTTTCGTCATAAAGAGGAAATGAATTTCCATCTCCGTCGTAGCGGACATGCTGAACTTGCTGCGGTAAAACAAAGGATTGCACCATTTTTGTGAGCTCTTCTTGCGAGATGTGCTCGCTATAATAATTGATTGCGTACCAAAAACTGTCATCCTGCCAGTAAAAGCTTTTCCCTGTTTCTGGCCTTTGTTTATAGCGTCTTTTATCCGTGAATAAAGTGCCTTTGACATTGCCAATCGTAACAGCTTCCAGCAGGTATTCAGAAGTGTCGTTAGCCCCCCGCAATTGATTGTGCTCCAACAAATTGCCATTGCCTTTGGAGGCTTTCACCTCTATGCTTTGTTCATTTTCCGTGCCAAAGTTAGCAACGAAAGTAATGGATGCTACATCAATAAGATCGACATCGTTGGGTTTGGAGAAATTTTTATCATATAATATATTCTCAAACTGATAACCTTCAGGAAGATAATCGGGTACTTTATAGTTATACTTCGGAAAATCGAGTGCCCGATCGAGACTACTAAACCATCTAAACGAATCGCTGTACCCAGGGGAAAACCCTAAATTATGGTTAGCTGCTTGGGGAGCAGTATCTAGCTCGGCACTCTTCCTAGCATCCGACGCATTATTGAGCAAGATGGCGCTCAAGACAATAACCAAGAGAATAGTAACGACGGATAGCTTGTATGAACCTTTCTTAAACTTGGTGATCATCATCGTTCCCGTTTCGCTTCATATTGTTGTCCCCCAAATGAAATAGGCTGATTTGAGGAGAGGCTTGTTGAGAATAGGTTTTAATTTAATTGTCTGATCTGACCATTGCATATTATGGGTTAATTCGGAAATGATCTCATTGATGAACAAAGGCTCCTTTTGCCAGAGGAGCTTCATCACTTCGCTTTCGGTCTCGGAAATGTGTGGAGACTCATGCATCGAATTCACCTTCCTAATTTTTCTTTGTTACCCTTGTGAACGGTATGTAAAGTTTACGATTGTAAACGTAACATGTCAAAGAGTAAATCGAACTCTCCGATACATAAGAAGTGTCCTTCACAGTCACAGTTGCAGAAAGGAAAGTGGTATGGATTTATTTCCTAATAAGGAAAACCTTAAATTAAAACTTATTTTTACTGATAGATCCGTTAAGCTAAACCGTATCATAACCGCCCTGAACTAACGGAAATGATAACTCAATAATTGAATGAAGGCAGCCGATCAACGTGATCGGCTGCCTTTATTCAATTATTGGATAGGTTGGTTCCAATTTGTGGTATATTTCATGTATTGAAAATTCCTAAGAGGAGGTGCTTATATTATGAATCCTGCGTTTGACACCTATATCCAATCAATGGCCGGTCGGGACGTGACAGTCGTCGGCGCCGGCGTCAGTAACGCACCGCTGATCCGTATGCTTTGCTTGGCCGGGGCGCGCGTCACAGTGCGTGATAGGAACCAGGACCTTCTCCGAGAGGAGTGGGATGATCTGGGGGTTATGTTGCATTTAGGGGAGAATTACCTGGATCTCGTCGGGGGAGACATAGTGTTCCGTACACCGGGCATGCGCCCAGACCATCCGGCGCTGGATTCGGCCCGCGCGGGCGGCAGCCGTGTGACCAGCGAGATGGAGGAGTTCTTCGCGCTGTGTCCATGCCCCATTTTCGGTGTGACCGGTTCGGATGGGAAGACCACCACCACGTCCCTGATTGCAGACATGTTGGCTGACGGAGGACGTACAGTACATCTGGGCGGCAACATTGGCACGCCACTGCTGACGCGCGTGGGTGAGATGTCACCTCTGGATGCGTGCGCGGTTGAGCTGTCCAGTTTTCAGCTGATGGGCATGACTCGCTCACCCCATGTAGCGGTGATAACCAACCTTTCGCCCAATCACCTTGACTGGCACCACGACATGGATGAATATACCGCCGCGAAGCGCCGCCTATTGGATTTTCAGACTGCTGCTGACTTTGCCGTCTTAAACGGGGATAATCCGGCGACTGCTGCACTGCGCGGACGGGGGCGGACCAAGTATTTCGGCGGGCATACTGTTCACGACGGGGTGATCGACGGTCTTTTACCTATCAGTGACATCCGTTTACCGGGGTGGTACAACGTAGAAAACGTGATGGCTGCCATGAGTGCTGTGCGGGGGACCGTGTCAGATGAGGCAATACTGGAGACGGTGCGCAACTTTGCGGGCGTGGAGCATCGAAACCAGTGGGTGGCAACGGTGTGCGGTATCCAATATTACAACAATTCAATCGGTTCCAGCCCCGCTCGCACCGTCGCCACGCTGCACGCTCATGAGGGCCGAGTATTGCTGATCGCCGGCGGACGAGACAAGAAAGTACCGTTTGACGAGGTAGCTAGGCTACTGCCTGATCATGTTAAGGTGTTGCTGTTGATCGGCGAAGCGGCAAGTCAAATCGAGGCTGCAGCGCGTAAAGTGCCGGGCTACCCGCCTATTATCTACTGTGAAGGCCTGGGCGAAGCAGTGGCGCAAGCGCACAAGCTGGCCTCCCCGGGAGACACTGTGCTGCTTAGTCCTTCATGCACTGCGTTTGACCAGTACCGTAACTTTGAAGAGCGCGGGCGTCACTTTGTAGATTTGGTTGAGGCGTTGCACCGGTCAGAGGGAAAAGATTAAACAAGACACAGGGGCCTTCGGGGAAATCCTGTTTGCCTCTAACAATTATTCATTTAATAACGAGAAACATTAGTTTATTAAATGCAAGGAGATAACTCGTTAGTGAGATAGTGTTGGCAACTTTGTCTTCTAACGTGCCACCATTAAGCTATAGCAGCTAATCGCTTGTCAACATTACCAGTAAGTAATCGTTTGGTATAATTAAGATAACTGCTTACCAAAGCAAGAAATGAGCGCTTAACATTAAAGGGGGCATAGGCTTTGTTAATTTTTTTGCGGATACTATTTTCAATTATCGCAGTAGCAATAGCAGGTTATGGAATAATGTCAAACAATTTTGATTTTCAACCATTTATGATTCTAGCTTTAGGGTTATCAATGTTAGTGATGGGGCTACAAGAATTTAAGCAAAATAAAAAGCGGCAAGGTTGGTTAATGATGATCATATTTGCATTTTCTCTATTCGTATCTATACGAGGTTTTATGATGTTTTAGAGAATTTCAGTAGAGAAGTTCAGTAAAAGGGAAATTAAAATAAGAAAGCAGCTAATCAATTGTAAACTGCACCCCTGTTGTAAGATACCATCTAGCAATGGGGGTGCAGTTTACGTGATCGGCTGCCTTTGTTCAACTAACTCAGGTTAGTTCATAACTGCAAGTTTACTGCATTGGGAGCTTAAAATGAAGTTCCTGTTAAATATTGAATCTGCAGTTGCAAATTGTAGAGTTTAATATTTAAATTGGATTGTCAAACGCTCTAACTTCTGTGACATATCCGACAAGGTTGTGGCTAGACTCGTAATTTGCTCCATTGAAGCCAGTTGTTCTTCTGAAGATGCAGCTATATTTTGTGAATTGTCTGCAGCTTGAAGCGCAAGATTGGAGACTTTCTCTTGACCCGCTGTTATTTCCTGTACACTTGCAGTTATCTGCTGTGTAACACTGGCGAGTTCTTCCGTTTGTTGCGCGATAAAGTTTGTGGACCCCACAATTTTGTTGAACTGTTGTTCTGTCTCACTAGCAATCTGTATGCCTGAGTCGACGTCCTGTTTAACTCGTTCCAATGTTTTAAGAGATTGTTCTATATCTGTACGCATATCATGAATCAACGTGGAAATCTGCCCGGATGACTGATTCGATTGTTCAGCAAGTTTTCTTACTTCTGAAGCAACTACGGAGAAACCGCGGCCTTCTTCTCCTGCACGGGCAGCCTCAATCGAAGCATTTAAAGCCAGAAGGTTAGTCTGGTTTGCGATATCCGTAATGGCATGTAGCATTGTACCGATCTGCTGGCTGCGTTCATCAAGCATCCTCATGACTACATCGGTTTCATTAACGGAATGGTTAATCAGGTTCATTTGCTTCGCTGTGTGTTCTATGGCAGTACTACCTATATTCGCTAATTCCATCGCATCGACAGAAGAATCAGCAATAGTTGATGAACTTTCCGCTATTCGCTGGATACCAATTGATATTTCCTCGAGTGAGTTGGTTGTTCTTTGAAGCATCATTTGTTGCTCTTGTGCAACGACTGCTGATTCTTGGATCGAAATGGTGATATTCTCAGTTGCTTGACTGGTGTGCTCTGCTCCAAGGTTCAATTCTTTGGAGGATGAAGCTACTTGCTTTGTGGAGAGATCGACTTGTTTAATAAGATATCTCATGTTTTTAATCATTTCATTAAAGTCTTTAGACAGCTCACCTATTTCATCTTTGGACTTCATTTTGACTTCTTCAACGGTCAGATCACCGTCCGCAACTGACTTCAGTCGCTTTGCGATCATAAGGATAGGCTTCGTTAGACGCCCTGAGACGATGCTGACGATAACTGATCCGAGAACAACTGCAATTGCCGTAACCATTATTACAAGATAAAGAACTTGCGTTGCACCGCTGTTGAACTCACTTAAATATGCACCTGAACCGATGATCCAGCCCCAATGTGGATCCATTTCAACATATGAAACTTTCGTTTCTACTTCACCTGTATCGGGTAGAGCCCACTTGTAGGTGACAAATCCCCCTCCGGCTGATCCAACCTTAACAAGCTCTTTTCCCAAATACACGCCATCTTCCGTTACGACATCTGTCAAATCCTGACCTTCATTGGAAGGATTCATCACGGAATGAGCACCCTTATCAACTGCCCATGGATATCCTGTTTCCCCTACAGTATATTCACTTTTTACAGGCCGCTTATTATCTGCATTTTTTTCACCGAGCAGTTCGACGCGGAGTTTTTCCTGTGCTTGCTCCAATGTTAAATCTCCGCTCTCTACTTGCTCATTGAGGAGGCTAATCATGCCAATAACCATATTCACACTATTTTCAAGTGCTGCCTTGCCTGATTCATTCATTTCATTTTTCGAAACCGTATACGAAGTGAACCCTATCACGATCGTGGGCACAATTAGTATAGCCAAGCATAGAGTGACTAACTTTGTTCTCAAAGATCTCATTTTTAGTATGGATACAATCTTTGTTTTCACTGTATTTCCCCCTCAACACAACAATTTACAGCTCCCATAACTTCAATAGTTAAAATTTAAAGTAAAAGTCTGTACATAATATATCGAAAAAATATACTGTAAAATGAAGTCCTTGATCTATGCCTTTCCTCTTTCTAAATCCACTTGACCTACTAAAAACATTACGACTGGGAGTTTGTGTTAGTTTTTGTTTTTTGTATAGCAATAAGTAATAGCAAAAAAATGTTAGGATATGAATAAGTTATCATTATTGTTAGGAGGTTTTGTAGATGCTATATCGTAAGCTAGGTAACACGGAAGTAAGCATTCCTGTTATAGGTCAAGGGACTTGGAAATATGGTGAAGATAAGCAGAAAGAAAAAGAGGAAGTTGAGGCGTTGCGTTTTGGTTTTAGGAATGGACTTAATCTGATTGACACTGCTGAAGAATATGGGGATGGAGGAGCAGAGAAAATTGTTGGTCAAGCCATCCATGGTATTAGAGATGATGTTTTTCTTGTGACTAAAGTCTCTGCAAAAAATTGTTCTTACAAAGGTGTCCTTAGAGCGGCAGAGGCAAGTTTAGAACGCTTAAAAACAAGCCATATTGATTTGTATTTACAGCATTGGCCTAGTCAACAACATGATGTTTCAGAGACGATGGGTGCTATGGCTGAATTAGTCAATAAGGGATTAGTCAAATATGTTGGTGTGAGTAACTTTAGCATTCAATTAATGAATGAAGCTCAGTACCATTTAGGAACGGTGCCTTTAATATGTAATCAAGTACCGTACCATTTAAACGATAGAAGCATAGAGAATCAGATTTTACCCTTTGCAGAAGAGAATGGGATCACAATTATGGGATATTCACCCTTTGGATTTGCTCCTCATATACACACATTTGGTATGAAAGGCTTCCCTGAAGTGGGCTCAATAGAAAGAAATATATTGAACACAATAGGGGACAAGTACAGTAAAACAGCATATCAAGTTGCATTAAACTGGGTTTTAAGAAAGCAAGGATTAGTTACGATCCCGAAAGCTGCGAACAAGGAACACATCGTTGATAATCTAAATGCCTTAGGATGGGAATTAGAAAAAGATGATATTGACCAGATTGAGAATCACTTCCCATTTTGAAAAAAAGGAAGTATATTCATGCTGTTAATGGACTACGCTTAAGGTTAAATGTGATCTTATGAAGGAGGGCATCGCTTTTTGAAATTTGAACTAGGACGTTGCTTACTGAATGAACGATTGATGGAATCCGGAAAGTCAGCAGAATGGCTGGCAAAAGAATTACTTTTTAAACCGGAACGAGTTTACGACTTTATTGAAAACAAAAGAGTGATGCCACTCAAAATTGCCATATCGATCGCCGATTCCGTCGGTTGTGATGTTCGTGCCTTGTATGAGTTAATTCCGAATGATTATGAAGTAAGGTGAGATTAATGGAATAGTGGTAGGTTGCAAGCATTAAGGCTACATATGTGATTCATTAAGCTAACGGGCAGGTTAGCATAAAAGATTATCTTAACGTTCAGAATTACCTTCAATAAGTACATCTTTGCGTTATATTGTAATTAATTATTGGAATCGACATGAATTCTCCAAGGAAACTTAATTGTGCACAAATAGTTGCGAAATGAAAACGTAGCATAACTATACTTCTGTTAAGAGGAGGGATAGGATGGATTGGCTTATGAGGATGAATCGGGCGTTGGATTACATCGAATTGAATCTAACCGAAAAGATCGAATTGAAGGAAGTTGCTCAATGTGCTTGTTGTTCTTCACATCAGTTCCAGAGAATGTTCTCATTCATTACTGAGGTGTCTCTTGCGGAATATATAAGGAGAAGACGGCTTACACTCGCTGCAATTGAATTGCAGAATAGTGATATAAGAGTTGTTGACATTGCTATAAAGTATGGTTATGAATCTCCAGTTTCTTTCGCAAGGGCTTTTCAATCGTTGCACGGTGTTAACCCAGCAACGGCTCGAGAAGAAGGGACAGCTCTCAAAGCCTATCCTCGGCTTTCCTTCCTTATTTCAATTAAAGGGGAAAAGGCTATGAACTACCGTATCGAGACAAAAGAATCCTTTCAAGTATTCGGAATTGAAAAAGTGTTTCAACTAAGCGGAGTAGATACTCCAGCAGAATTATGGAAGCAAAGCCATGCTAACGGCGAGGTTGAAAGGCTTTCGGACAATGCAGGCGATTTACCAGCGTTTTTAAATCAGGACTATCATAAAGTGCATGCTGTTTGTAGTTGCAAAAAAACAGATGAGAATAGTTTTTTGTATATGCTGTCCGCATTTAAAGGGGATTCAAGTAAAACTGATGGGTACACAAGTATAACAATACCAGCTCAAACATGGGCGATTTTCCCATCTGATCTGTTCACATGGAATAAATTTGATGAAACAATTGAGACATTATATAAACGCTTCTTCTCCGAATGGCTTCCTACTGCTGGATACGAACAGGTCGATGGAATGGAATTTGAGATTACAGGAGGTAAAGACGGGCTTAATTTTGTTGAGCTATGGTTTGCAGTAAGGAAAATAAATAAGGTGATTGTATAAGAACGTCTTCTTTTTTAATTAATTAAATCAAAATTTTTTTCAGCTAACGGGAAACTATAATTGATTAAACGACGAAAATGAAGCTGCCTGTGTTGGACCGGCAGCTTCATTATGTTAACGGGCAGGTTAGTTCAATCATGTCGAGAGTACCTCATAGTAACTCACAAAGGCAGGAAAGGATGCAAATCATGTGGAATAAATATACAACTTTATCTTTTTTGGAGGTTGTAAAATGGCGTTTCCGACACATATTGTATCTGCAGGCGGAATTGTTGAAGATGGAACTGGAAATATCCTTTTAGTAAAAGCCCATGACGATGGTTGGGTATATCCTGGTGGGATAACTGAAGTGGGAGAAAACCTGATTGATGGTGTGATTCGTGAAATCAAAGAGGAAAGTGGAATAGACGCCACGGTTAGCCATTTAATTAGTGTTGTTTCGAATACAGCAATCCATAAGTGGTACGACGGTGTGACTGATGTCCCTACGAAGGTCATGTTTGATTTCGTGTGTAAAGCTGTGGGTGGAGAGTTAGCTACTTCTAATGAAACGAGCGAATGCAGGTGGGTTCCAAAGGAAAATGTTCTGGATTTGATTACTTTACCTGGAATCCGCATGCGTTATGAAGCTTATTTGAACTTTAACGGCTCTGTGAATTATATGGAGTATGTCACTGCGTCAACAACAGAATTTAATGTCAAGCTTCAAAGGAGTGTTTAGTTGTACAAGGGATCGTGTATTGAACTAACGGGTGACGAGAGTTGAATAAAGAAGAGAAGGCATCTGGTCAGAGCGATCAGTTGCCTTTTTTAAGCTAACTGGCAGGTTAGTTCGAATGTGATTTCACTGCGCTAGATCACTAGAACGAACTGTGTGGTAAAATATAGGAGAAGTATTCAAAAATATTGAGGAGGCAACAAATATATAATGTTCAATGACCTATACCGGAAACGTGGTCCATTCCTTTTGAAGAATAGAATAATTCAGATAGCATTTCAGTTTTTTATTTCAGCGTTAATCGGAGTTATATATACATTTATGATCATTGATGAAACAATAGGTGGATATATTAATAAAGTATTACCGAGTAAGGATGGACCGGATCTTCATCAATATTTCCCCATTGTGATCACTGTGTTAATTTACTCATACTTCATTCAAAGAAAAGAAAGAATTTTTCTAGAAAAAATCTCATTCAGTTGTCTTCATATTCTCCTTGCAATACTAAGCTTTATTTCTACTCTTATCGTTATAATGATGGTTCAATTCCCATTGATGAATTAATACATCATTACGCTTACGGGAAAGGGTAGTTAAATAAAAACGCGAAAGCAGCCGATTTATGTAATCGGCTGCTTTTTGTTAAACTAAGGGGCAGAAAGTTGTCCTTTCTTTCTTAATAAAAGAGTTTAAAACGTGATGAGTTTCGGTCGATCAAGGTTTACAAATCGATTTTCCAGTTTCCCATCATCTTGGCGACTTCGGGATCGCGGTACGATAAGAAAAGACTTTCCCGCGTATCGAGGGTGGAAATTTGTTCGATATCGTCCGCGCTCAACTCAAAATCAAAAATGTTGAAGTTTTCGACGATCCGCTCTTTTTTTACCGATTTTGGAATTACAACGACTTCATGCTGAACCAGCCAACGCAACACGACCTGGGCGACAGACTTATTGTGTTTTGACGCGATCGATGTCAGCACTTCGTTGCCGAACAGGTTGCCCCTTCCTTCTGCGAATGGTGCCCACGACTGGTGCTGCACTCCCTGCTCCTTCATAAAAGCACCATTCTCAATCTGTTGATAAAACGGGTGCGTTTCGACCTGGTTAACGGCAGGCACGATTTGATTATGCACGATAAGGTCCATAAGACGGTCGGGTAGGAAGTTGCTGACACCGATCGCCTTGATTTTACCTTCGCGGTACAGGTCTTCCATCGCACGCCAAGCGCCGTAGTAATCGCCGAACGGCTGGTGAATAAGATATAGATCGAGATAGTCGAGCTGTAGCTTTTTTAAGGATTTGGAAAAAGCCAGCTTGGCGCGCTCGTAGTCGGCATCCTGAACCCAGAGCTTGGTCGTAATGAACAGCTCCTCACGCGGTATGCCGCTGCGCTTGATCGCGCGTCCGACCGCTTCCTCATTCAGATAACCGGAGGCGGTGTCGATCAGACGGTAACCGGCCATCAGCGCTTCATATACGGAGTTCTCACATTCTTCAGCATCTGGAACTTGGTAGACACCAAAGCCGATGATCGGCATTTTCACACCATTGTTTAATGTTACGATTTGCATTGTAATTCCTCCTAGGGTTTAAGTGTAAAACAGCAAACGGCGCGTATCCCGGGAATCGGGCACTGCAACGCTAATTCCACATACGGCTGAATTTGCATTACAATAAGCTTAGAACCTTCGTGCTACACGAAGGCAAGCGTCTTATAAATTTTTTTTCAAGGAGGGTTTCACATGCATACGGTTAAAGAAGCCGCCAAGATAACGGGACTCACTGAGCACGCCGTGCGTTTTTACACGGATAAGGGCCTGGTGCCGAGCGTACAGCGCAATCAAAACAACATTCGGATGTTCAACGATGAATCGATCAACTGGTTGCATGGCGTAAAATGTCTCAAGCAATCCGGGATGCCAATTGAATTTATCAAAAAGTATATAGATCTATGTCTCGAAGGGGACTCGACCATCCCGCAACGCTTCGCACTCATGATGGAGCATAAAGAAGCGGCCCTCGTTCAGCTAGAAGAAGCCAAACGGCATATTGCACACTTAGAACAAAAGACCGTGCTATATCAGGCCATTTTGGACCAACGCACTCCAGACACAACCAATCCTGGTAACTGGGACAAAATTCAACATATGCATGCGGATGTATTTTACTCGCCCTCTGTTCATAAGGTGTGAGCGATATTCAAGCACATCAACAGGTTTAGAGAAAACCCTCGGTTTAAAACTCTTGATTGGCTTGCAATGAACAAGATTCATGTCAGTCCAGATTGAACTAAAGGGAAACGTTAGTGGAATAATATACATTAATGAGCAGGTACTTCGGTACCCTGCTCTTTTTATTAAGTTAACGGGCAGGTTAACGCAATAGATCAACCATTTTGGTTGACTGTAAAAAGTTGGATTAGTATGATTGCTATGGAATAGAAAAATCTGAAAGTGGGGCTTTCGCATGTCACCAGGCATTCATTAAATTTAGGCAACAGCAGTGAGTAGGCCATAATTTAATCTTTTTTACTAAGGAGAACTAATGGACCCAAAAATAAAATTATTGTTCTTGGACGAACATGCCGCAGAAGGCGCCGCGCGTTATGGAGTCAGCCAAAAGGAACTCACTTTCATTGGAGGCTTTCAAAACTTTATTTATTCCTATGATCGCGATGAATTCAAATATATTCTCCGTTTCACTCCGAGCACTCTTCGCACGTCGGAAGTACTTGTAGCAGAAATAGATTGGATTCGTTATCTTTCAGAGAGTGGTATATCAGTGTCAGAACCGATTTATTCAATTAATGGAGAGTATTACGAATTAATTCAAGGAAATACAATTGATTTTTACGTAACCTCCTTTAAATATGCACCAGGCTGTAAAATCGGATATCCAGAATGTCTAGGCAATTCTATACTTTATGAAGAGTGTGGACGTATAACGGGCCGTCTTCATAAATTAGCGAAGCTTTACAAGCCTATCAAAGCCAAAAGGCACACTTGGGAGTTTAATGAATACCTTTTACGAGCCGAGGATTATTTGCCGTCAGAATTTCGACCAATCCTTATTGCCCTTGATGAACTTAAAGGACAATTAGCGAGTCTGCCTGTTAATGCGGATAATTTTGGTTTGATCCACGGAGATATTAATGTGGGAAACTTCACGATCGATGAAGCTGGGGGATTAACTCTCTTTGACTTCGATGAGTGCCAGTACAGTTGGTATGTCGAGGATATTGCTATCCAGCTGTATTACTTGCTATATGTATTCGGAGAAGATTCGAAGTTCGAACGAAAGGACCAGTATGAACTTTTCATAAAGCACTTCGAGCTAGGCTATACAGAGGATGGCCGACGAATGCCAGACAACTGGAAGGATTTGTTGAAGCTTTTCCTTAGACTTCGTGAAATCATTGTGATTGTCGGTATGCATCGGAGCTGGAATTTAAGCAAACCAGATGATTGGACCCGCGATTTCTTGCAAGATAGTAGAATGAGGATTACTAAAGGTATCTCGTTGATCGATGAGTTTTGAACCACTAAATGGAGGGTACTCATTGAGCTACGGGAAACAATAGTTCCATTAAACCAAAGGAGGCCGCCGATCAACAGGATCGGCGGCCTTTATTCAACTACCCGGCAGTAAAGTTTAGTTATAATCAACTTTTGTCACCATAAAATAACGTTTACTGGGTAAAATTGTGAAGTGAAAATCACATTAACTGGAGTGGATACTATGCTTTCTGAAAAAGATTATGCGAAGGTGGCGAAAGAAGCTTTACGTCAATACCCAATTATTTGGGAAAAACTTGTGTATCTCGGAAAGAGTGATAATGTTACATTTCGAGTTCAGACCAACGATGATAATCAAAAGTTTCTTATCAAAATCCATATCGCAACGATTTCCATTCAATCAAAAGGTAATATCGCATCAGAGCTTATTTGGCTTGAAGCTTTGGTTAAAGATACAAATCTCGTTGTACCTGCACCTGTCAGAAATCTTCAAGGTGATCTGGTAACAGAAATATCAACTGATCATAGCGAAAATACATTCATGGTGACTATTCATCATTGGATTAATGGAAGCGTGCTTAAAAGAGAGCCAACAAGTAATGAAACTGAAAATTTGGCTCTCTTAATGGCGGCTCTACATAAACATTCTATGCAGTGGAGTGCACCTGAAGGCTTTAATAGACCAATATACAATTCCGATCATTTATATTCAACACTTAATCAATTAAAACAGTTAGTAAATTTAGAGCTTATCTCAAGCAAAGCGTTTGTTCATGTGGAAGAGTCAGCACATAAAATAGCAAATGTGATACAAAATCATAAACGAGTGCCGAGTAACTGGGGAATTATTCATTCTGACCTTCATGAGAGTAACTATGTTTTTTATGAAGATACTCCTCGACCTATAGATTTTTCGAATTGTGGCTATGGCTTTTATTTATTTGATATGGCTGAAACATTTATGCATCTTTCATCTGAGAATAGGAAAGTATTTATTTCATCGTATAGCAAAGTAAATCAACTACAAGAGAATTATTTCGAGTTATTAGAAGCATTTTTTATTTGGTCAATAATTAGGACTTTCGCATTCCATTCTCTAAATTCAAATGAACAACAATCCTTAGCGAAAAATTTTCCATCAGTTATTCAAAACTATTTTAGGAAATATCTTAAAGGAGAAAATTTTTTGTTAAACTAACGGGAAACGATAGTTCAATAATATGAAGAAAGCAGCAGATCAATGTGATCGGCTGCTTTTGTTCAAATAATAGGCAGGATAGTCAAATATCCAGAAAAAAGAAGCCTTTGTACCGAATATCAAAATTTTTGGCAATTTTTTTGGGAAGCAATATTGCTTTTCCGCAGCGTCTACAAAGTCAAAAATCGATAAAAGATATAAGAGAAAACGAATGTCAATACAAACGATACAAGAGATAACTTTCGATCACTATTCCACGCTCGAAATCCGTTAGCCACATATAAAACAATCACTGAAAAGAGAATTATTAAAACGTTTCTCCAAAACAGCAAATTTAAAAGTACAGTTAAGGCAGTCAAACACCATATAACTGTAAACCATAGAGGATACTTCGATAAATATTTTTTAAGCATGTGCCCTCCTGAAACAATGAATTATTAACCTAATCTTATTCGTCACGGTTTGATTAATACCTTTATAGTCGATCATTGTGAACGGCTGTTTTGTTAAGTTAATAGGCAGGTTAGGTAAGTTATAGGATATACAATACCGATGTTTAATGCTAGATTATAATTTAAGCAATCAGAAGAAAAAGGGAGATAAAGAACCGAGTCATGATGAAAAAAGTGTTACAAATAACTATACTATCAACTTTAGTGTTAACCCTTGTTGCTTGTTCTGTTACAAAAGATGGTGAACAATTATCAAGCGAACAAGGTCAAGCATATGAAAATGCAACCGCTACTGATTATGCGAGGTTTTTCAAAGGTAGAGGACAGACTGTTGTCTTTGCTAATGGAACCTCCCTGCACTATGAAGTTGCAGAAAACCATACAGACGCCATGGGTAGCGAAAACGATGGCGATTGGGTAGTCAAAGAGTCCTCGGAACAGCTCATTGTAAGTGTCAACAGTGAAGAAATCAATATTACGGATGCTCTTAAGGAAAAAGGTTATTTTTACTATAGCTATCGGGATGATGTTAACATTCTGCATCGACTATATATCGTTAGAAATGCAGGCGGTACCAAGGATTACGCAGAACGCTGGTACTCCCAAGCTGAATTGCTACCTGAGCTTGGCATGAGTGGAGGTTCTAGAGGACTCAGCGGACCTTTGGGAACGGCAATTATGTCTGCCGAAGTTGAAGTGAAATATGATAATGTTGATCTTGATTTTGCGCTACAAAAGCATTTAAAAAAAATATTGGAACGAATATGGGCAAGACTCATTGTAATCCATAAGCTAACGGGTAAAACCAAGAAAGCAGCTGACCAACGTGATCGGCTGCTTTTTGTTCAACTAACGGACAGAATACCACGAAGCTTAGGAGGAGTAGGAAGATGATTCGGGGTGTAATTATTGAAGGGATGTCTACTGTAGGAAAAACATCATTATTTTCTGCTATAAAGAGACTACATAGTCAAACACCGAATAGTGAAAAAACTATAATTGCAATAAGTGAACACTATTCACAAGTATTGCATTCATACCAAGGTGTTTTAAGGTCAATGAATAAGGATGAACATATCTCACTTCTAAATCGACATGTTGATTATCTTGAACAACAATACGATTGGATTAACTCTCTTGGTCATTCCAAACCATCAAAAGGTATATTTTTTCTTTTAGAGAGGTTTCATGTAAATCATAGAGCCGCATTTAAAGCCTCTCCTGAGATCGAGTTGCTTGAGAAACGTTTATCCAGGATGAATGCACATTGTGTACTCTTAACCTTGAACAAGGATGCTGTTGAGACTAGGTTTATTGAAAGTCGCGGTGAAGCTTGGAAGTCATATGTGATGGGAAAGTCTACTGCTCCCCAAGTATGTGAAACGTTTTTAGATAATCAAGAAAACCTTCGAATGGCTACGAAACAATCATCGATTCCAACTTTAGAGATTAACACGGTTGAAGCAGACTGGGATGCTTATGCGAAACGAGTCCTTACGGATTTACGTTAAACAATGGCGTTCAACCAAGACAGTACGGCATTTGGTCAAATATCAGTTAAATCAAATGAAAAGCTTCATTGATGAAACCATCGGATGGCAGCAGGTTAAATTAATCAATGAGACGAAGAGGGGGAAATCGAAATGAAGACGATCAAGTGTATGATGGACCACCTGTACTGGGCAGATGGACGTATCCTGGACGCGCTGGAAGAGAGTGAGACGAAGAACAAGGACCTTCTGAAACTCGTTCGGCACGTTGTGGTCGCGGAACGAGTCTGGCTGTCTCGATTGCAGGGCAAGGGAAGTGCGCAATATTCGTTGTGGGAGGAATCGGAAGACCTGACGGCTATCCGGACGATGTTCGAAGAAAACGCTGAGCAATATCGCGTCTATATTGAAGGGCTTGAGGAATCTGAGTTGGACGAAATGATCGACTATGCGAATCAGAGTGGTGTTCCGTTCCGAACATCCGTCCGGGACATCCTGTTGCAGGTCCTCTTACATGGACAATATCACCGGGGACAGATCAACCAGGCACTTCGGGTCGAATCGGCAGAGCCTGTCCAAATCGATTACATCACGTTCGCGAGGCTCTAACGGGCAGGATAGCGTGGCCTATAGAGGACTGGATATTCATAGATAGGTTTCTTAATAAGAGGAAAAGAAACCTATCCCGAGGATAACCGAAAGAGGATTAGCAAATATAGATTTCAATTAATCATTAAACTCAACAAACACATGCATATACTTATCTAATCCTGGAAGACCGGTCGTTTCTTTGATATCCAAAAATTTAAGTTTTTCTTCCCAGTCCACTCTTTCTTGGTCGGACTCATCAGCAGCTACTTCAAAAATATATGCTAGAACAAAGGCATCGATACTCGAGACTCCGTTTATCAATTGTACCCAATCTTGGGGAAGAGCTACTTGGTTCTTACCCACTGCGATGCTCTTACCAGAGAAATTAAGAATCAATTCCTGTTCTTGATTTTTAATCGTAGTCAGTTTGTTCTTTCCATCCCATTTAATTGTTGCTCCGGATGCTTTAAAGACATCCTTCACTGGAACATAAATGGAGTTATACGTCGTTGTAGTCAACTTGTGGTTCTTTGTGATATTTAGTTCTATCTTTTTTAATGAAGGATTATATGTATACGCGGCACGTTCCTTAAAAGGCAGATCTTTTAAAGGTTGGTCCTTAGCAGATGCAACCGACACTACACCCACAACTAAAGATGACATCAACAATAGAGAAACTAATCGTTTCATCTTGATTCCTCCTTAAGTATTGTTATTCACGTAACATAAACGCTACAAGCCAGAAAAAGGTTTCCTTTAAAGTCCAATTTTATGACGGTGATATCTTTTTTTTCCAAAACGAAAAATTATCCATTATTCTAATGGGCAGGATTGCTTTATCAATTATCGAATGCTTTAATGAACATTTCTATTAAGGGGGTTAGGCATGGAAATTAAGATACGAGAAATTGTAGCGAATGATTATACTGAAGTTGTTTTCTTATGGAACGATGTCCTTGAGATTCGCAATGTTAATGATGAAAACTTTCGAGTTACTACAGAAAAAATGAATGAGGACGGGAATTACAAAACATTTGTTGCATTATTTGAAAATGATGTGGTTGGTTTTGTAACTGTAGTTCAGGCATTAGCTATAGGGGTTTCGATTGGTTATTTACATATACAAGCTCTTGCCGTAAAAAAGGAATTTCAGCATCGTGGGGTAGGTACAAAACTATTAAGACACACTGAAAATTATGCTAAAGAACTCGGGATATCTAGTATTATTTTATGCAGCGGATTCAAGCGAACCGACGCTCATGCTTTTTATGAGCATAATGGTTATGACAAGGATTCATACTGCTTTGATAAGAGTATTAACCTGGACTAGTAAGTAATAGTTAAATCAAACTAATTTTGAATATATAATTAGTTTAGAAACTATTTTTCCTTTACTTAAGAGGAGATCGAGACGTATAATCCGTTCAGACACCAGAGTAAGAAGAGGGGAAAATGATTATGAACAACGGGTTGATCAACGCTATTATCGCGTATATTATGTGGGGGGTTCTCCCGCTTTATTGGAAGTTGTTTAGCGAAGTGCCGGCAGGCGAGATTCTATCGCATCGGGTTGTCTGGTCATTCGTTTTCATGGGTATTCTGGTCGCCGCCCAGCGCCGCTGGGGTGATATAAAGCGAGTTGCGACTAATCGCTCGCTCCTGCTGTCGCTCGCCGCGAGCGGACTGCTGATTGCTGCCAATTGGCTCATCTTCATCTGGGCAGTCAACAACGGCCATGTCGTCGAGACAAGCCTTGGCTATTATTTGAATCCGTTACTGAACGTGTTGTTAGCAGTCTTCTTCCTTCGTGAGAAGCCAAATCGCGGCCAATGGTTTGCGATTGCCATCGCTGGCGTTGCGGTACTCATCATCGCGATTGACTATGGACGATTTCCCTGGGTCGCTATCTCGCTGGCCGCGTCATTTGGCTTGTACGGCCTGGCGAAGAAGAAGATCAAGCAAGACGCTTCTATCGGTTTATTTTCGGAGACGGCTGTAGTCCTGCCTGTCGCGCTCGGCTACTGGATCTATTTGGCCGTCGTGGGGAAAACGACGGCATGGACGCTGCCTGCACCGACGTTCATCGAATTGCTTCTTTCCGGCGTAGTCACGGCGCTGCCGCTGCTCTTTTTTGCGCGTGCAGCCGCCCGGATGTCGCTGTCAACCCTCGGCTTCGTTCAATACATCGGGCCGACGATCATGTTGTTACTGAGCATATTCGTATTCAAGGAATCGGTCTCGCCGGTTCTGCTCGTTGGCTTTGCGCTCATCTGGACGGCGCTTGTTGTATACGCTACAGCATCGATTCGCGGCACGAAACTCGCGAAGGCGAGCTGATGATAAAGGACCTTAGTAGGGATGAAGTGGAAAGCCCTGGAGCATCAATCAAATGAAAGGTGTGGGATTACCATGATTACAGCCACACTTAGCAAATGGGGAAATAGCAGTGCAATTCGCATTCCTAACCAATTACTTAAGCATCTTAATCTGGAAGAAGGCTCGGAAATTGAAATTTTGGTGACAGCAGATAATGAATTGTTGTTACGTCCAAAAACCAAGCCTGAAGAGTCCAATGAGGAACTACGTAACCATCTAAAGAATTTGCTCTCTAAAGTGAAACAGGATACAAGACATAAAGTAATAGACTTTGGCACGGAAGGGAACGAGCTACTTTAATCATTCCCAGCGAGGCGACCCACCGATGAAGTAACGGGTCTTGCTGTTGTATGTCGCTTAATGAGCCAATCCCTATGAAATCAGTTCTACGCAATGTCCGTTCTATTTTGGCATAATTTAAGATTATTAGCTGTTCGTTTACCAAAATTCACGTCTAACTCAGAGACGTGGATTTTTTTACATACCTAAATAGATTCGTCTATCCTTGACGCTTCGAACAAGAGCCGAAATGCACTTATAAGTTGAAAAGAAAGATTTTTAATCCTCTGAAATTCTTTCCAATTATAGTATGATAAGACTATCGTTAGCTTCTTCAAACATGGCCTATATTATCTCTGCGGCTAACGGGCAAAGGCCATATCGAATGACCACGAAGACCATCCTATAGATAAAGATAAGGAGATCCAAATATGACAGTAACTTCGATCATGGAACAAATCCGAATTATTGAATACGATCCCTCCTATGCTGCCGCAGTCGCTGATATGTGGAACCGCAGTAACGAAAGTTGGGGAGGCGGCACCAACCAGAGAACAGAAGATACTGTTCGCCGGGAGATGGAGACTTCGTCCAATCTTCATGTATTTCTTGCCGTTCATGAGACAGAAGTTGTTGGCTTCTGCAGCTTTGCCCACTACCGTTATGACGAGAATGCCCTGTATGTACCGCTATTGAATGTCCGCCCCGATTATCACGGCTATAAGGTAGGCCGTAATCTGATCCTGAACGCTGTTCGCAAGACCGTGGAAGCGGGATGGCCTCGCCTGGATCTGTTCACATGGGCCGGCAACACCAAGGCTGTACCGATGTACAAGAAATGCGGATTCTTCTGGGAGAAAAAAGATGATAACGTGCATCTGATGAACTTCATCCCGACCATCTTGCAGACGGAAGCACTTGCTCCTTATTTTGAGGAGCTGGATTGGTACGCAGACAGCACGCGTGAACTCGTCATTGAGCCGGATGGCCGACGGGAGCGCGGTTTCGATTTCTTTGATTATTCCTGGAAAAAGGGAGATATCTCCTTGCGAGCCGAATTCGAGAAGTCTGGTCGCGGGCTGACGGCTCTCGAAACACCAGATTACGAAATCTCCACAGAGATCGACGATCATGATCTCGTATTTGGTTCCGCATACAAGGTTCGCTACCGGATCACGAACCGCTCAACTTCAGAGTTGAAATTCGAGATCAAGGGCCAGGACAACAAAAATATTCGTTTTGCGTTGGACGTTGCAAGAACGGTTGCTTCGGGAGAAACGGTAATTGTGGAGGGTGAGTTCCACCTTGATCCGGTTCAAGAGGAGCAAAGCCAGAATAAGACGCATCCCGTTGTCACGAGCACATGGCTGATCGGTGGCAAAAAGGCCGAGTTTCGTATGGGCGTTGCCCCGAAATTCCCGGCCAAGATCAACACGGCGTTGCCCGCAAAAGAGCTCTATACAGGCATCCCGGCCGAGCTGTACCTGAACGTAGAGAATAATTTTGATTCCGAAGCGGAGTTTACTTTTGACCTGCCGGAGGATGATTTTCTGGAATGGCCAGAACGTTCGGTGCGCTTCACGGTCCCTGCAAAAGGCAAAGCATCTGTACCGGTAACCTTCATCTTGCGTTCGTATGGTCTCTATTCGAGAGAAGTAGAGGTAACGGCTGTTCCGACGGATAGACAGGCGGTCTCTTTCACAACCAAGCTGTCTGTTCTGATGAAAGGTACACAAGGACGTTATGGCGGGGAAAACGGAGATCAGTGGGTGGCCGTGAACGGTGCATTCTCCCTCCATATGAGTAAGCAAGAGAACAACATGTGGATTGAATACCCTGGCTCGGTTCACACGTTCTGGTGGACCTATCCGAAGCTGGGTAAGCCATTTGCAGAAGAGTTTTCCAAGAAGAAGCCTAGAGAAGTGAAGATTTACTCCGAAGGAGAAAATCAGGTTCTTGAAGCACTTTATGTATCGGAAGACTTCCCTGGTTTGGAGATCAAGTCCGTCGCCAAGCTGTCTGCCAATGGAATCGCTGAATTTCACCACGAGATTGGGAATACTCGCAGCACAGAGCTGGAAGAAGATATGTTCTTGATGACGAACTTCGGTTTCTTCGGCAATCGGCTTATTCTCCCGTACCAAGGCCGTTATGTGGATATGGGCGATGCATACTCTGGAGATCCGAGCCATTGGGACAGCTCCCAAATTACAGAGAACTGGCTGTTCTGTAAGGAAGAGTACGGTGCTTGCGGTATCTATTGGGACCCTTCCCTGAAGCTGCTTCGTCCGGAACAGACACTGGGGTTGCAGCATGAGTTTGGACGAATTCCAGCAGGAGCCGTTGTACGAACAAAGGCGACCGTATTTGCTCTGAACACCTTTGCCAAATGGCATGATTTCCGAGCTTTCGCTCGTAAACAGCCGATCACTGTTGTACCGGCGCTGGACAACCATCTTGAGCTGGAATTGGGTGGTGGTAATCCGTTCGCCCAGGATGTGCTGACAGCAGAATTGATCGAACGGAAAATGGTTCCGCTCGCCGGACAGCTGGAACTGTACGTGCAGAATGGTGGCGCAAGGGAGCATTTAGCTGGTGATATGGAATTAAATCGAGAGCAGGATCTGCACTCTGCTAAATTGGAGTTCTCCCCTAAGGAAAAGAGTACGACCGAAGAACGCGATCTTGGCTGGAAGGTTCGGGCCATATATCGAGGTGAGGATCGGATTCATGAACGGACCGCCCTTTGGTATCCGCAGATAGGAACAGCCGTTGATTGCGTGATTGAAGAAGGTCCAGCAGGTCCTGTGTACACGGTGAGCAACGGAGTTCTTTCGTTGGCAGCTGCCCCTGGCTTCGGAAGTGTCGTGCATTCCTTGAAGTACCAGGGTGAAGAATGGCTGGACAGTACGTATCCGGAAGCAGCTCCACGTTCATGGTGGAATCCATGGTACGGCGGACTTGGTGTGGGTATCCCTGGTATGAACGGTTTCAGCCGTCAGTTGGAACAAAGAAGCGCGGCTTGGACGGAGCGGAAGGATGAATACGGTAACGTCTGGAAAGGGATTCAGATCACGACTCGCATCGAGAAGCATGAAGCGAATCGGGGAATCACGGTACAGCAGCATTATCTCATGCTGCCCGGCGTTCCTGTTCTCTGTGAGATGCATTCAGTTACAAACGATAGTGGCTTGGCCCTGGATTACTCCCTAGCGGAGGAGCATTTCTTCAAACCTTCGCCTGTCTTTGCTGATGGTTGGCTGGAACACCCCGAGCAAGGGCGGTACCCTCTCGGAAAGGTAGACGGATATCTTCAGTCTAAGGGTTTCTTGCGAATGGGTGCAGTTTCGCGCAAAGACATGCTGCATGCAGTGAATCGTTATCCTAATCAGAACGCTGCGGGATTTGTGAACAATGTGGTGCTTGGTCACAGTGTGTATCACAATCTGCCACTGCTGAACGGAGAAACGGTCTGGACAGAGCCGACCTATCTGATCTTGGGGCAAATTCCTCTAAATCCAGAGGATGTACGTGGCCTTCTGCAGCTAAACTTTGCAACTTCAAAAGGTGAAAAGGAGGCTTAACATGCCGATTATTGATATTCATATTCATTTGTCGGACATCGACAGCTTTCATCGTACGGCGATCGATCTGTCGAAAGTGGATTACTCTGCCGCTGGCCTCAAGGCGGAGTTTGATAAGAACGACGTTATTCTTGGCATCGGCATGGGGGTTACGGAGCAGACGAAGGGAGCATTCCCGGATTCCAGTTCTCCCAATCCGATGGGACTTGATTTGGAAGAAACGGTTCCGTCATTCCTCATGGAATGCGTCGGCATTAATCCAAACCAGCTTGGTGGTGAACACGCTCAGGACGAGCTGGACCGGATTGAAGCACGATTGCAAGCTCCTGAGGTAGCCGGAATCAAACTATATGCGGGGTACTATCATCACTACGTATATGACAAGATTTACACTCCAGTCTATGAACTGGCAGCCAAGTATAACGTGCCGGTGGTTATTCATACAGGGGATACGTACTCCATGAATGGTTTGCTCAAGTATGCTCATCCACTGACCGTAGACGAATTAGCCTTTCAACAGCGCGGTGTGAATTTTATGATCTGTCATTTGGGAGATCCTTGGGTGATGGATGCTGCTGAAGTAGTGGCGAAGAACCCGAACGTTTACGCAGATTTGTCTGGTCTTGTGGTCGGTGATCGGCCCCAATTTGAACGGTTTATGAACGAACCCTTGTTCATGGATCATTTCCGCCGGGCGCTGGTGTATTCAGATCATTACGAGAAAATGCTGTTCGGAACCGACTGGCCGCTTGCTCCGATCGATCTGTATGCCGAATTCGTCCGCCGACTTGTGCCGGAGCAGCATCATGAGAAGGTATTCTACGAGAATGCTTTTGGACTATTTCCGCGTATTAAACAGCGAATTGCAGATCTGGGTTAGGCACCAGATCTTTAGAATCTAAGGGGAATGTATGCCGTGTATGTCATGGAGGCATACGATGTTGATGCTGGATTCCTATCATGTAAGCTCCTGACACTTCCGGTGGCAGGAGCTTTTTTATCCAGAAACAGTGAACGGCTAACTTGGAATGAGTAAAGGATCAGGAGAACAAAGGTTGAGTTACCATCTTCATATATTTTTTTAAGTCGTCTTTTGCATGTGAGTGTTGCTCCCATATCCCAAGGCTCCAACTCATATAACGGATGCCAAGATAACGGGACGCCAGGGAGAAGTATTTTTCGAATTGCTCTTGTGGAATATCGTATCCGTGGGAACTTAGAGCCTCCCGATATATCACTACTTGTTTTAAGTGGCTACAGCGTAAAGGAATATCGAAGAACAGGGAGCCATACCTTGCTTCCTCCCAATCGATAAAATAAACATTCTCATTGTTATGTACCAGTACGTTTCCGGGATTCAGATCATTATGGAGCATCGTATGCATATGTTCATCTTTGATTAGAACTTCAAGATCATCAACGATGCTACTGGCTACAGCTTCAATATCTGATATGATCGGTAATCCAAATTCCTCAATGAATGCCGGACTTTCTATAGCGGTGTTCCACGAAGGTCTCCAACGATTTTCCATCATGTCGATGATATGATTTCGATCCACAGTGGGTATCCAGGGCAGTTCTTTTTTCGACCCCATATTCGTTCCATGTATGTAAGCCAGCGCTCGTAATTCTTTATTCTGAAGCAGATCCATATCCAGATGGCTATAATCGGTTTGGTAGTCCACATCCTGAATGCAGATCAAGCTGGGATCTTCAGTATGAGGTTCATTTGATAGACTAAAGGGCACATTAGCCCCTTGTGAAAATAATCTGGACAAGGCGGAGCGTTCAATGAACGTAGCCTTCTTCGTAACGAGAGAAAGATCTGTTTTTACTCCATTTACTATGAGCTCAATATGATGTCGAAGCAATTCTACGGCCTGAAATCCTGCTTGGATAGAGTTACTTTCCATGCTTAGGATGTGAGCATCCGAGAATACATACTTATTAATCGTTTGTTCTATTAATGGTTGTATTGTAATAGGTTCCATACTCATCTGTGATCTCCTTTCTGTCGGTCAGTTAGTAGCATTTTTAATATTATTATAGAGGACTGGCTCTGCCATAAGCATAAAGTTATTAATAAATCCATCTTTCTGAAGGAATATGGCTTCCATTTTTTGAGTGTTCATATCATAATAATAGATTCCTCGTTTCGGATCTGTACCTGCATCTGCTTGAATATTTTCCCCTAGGAAATAGAAACCTTGTCCGTCTTTAGACAAGAACAATCCACGGCTAGCCTTAATCGGGAGGTCAATCTTCTTTCGTAGTCCTGTTTTAATATCAACGATACTGTATTCAATTGGATATTTGTTAATATGTTTTGCCGTGGCAATCAGAATCTGATCTCCCCTTGCGGATAGAGTTAGAATTTGTTCCTTGTCCAGTTCAACAACCTTACGTGTCTGTTTCGAAATTCCATCAATCTCGATGATGGTATGTTTTGGAGGAACCATAGGCGTTTGGTTTTTATTAGACTCTTCCATCTGATGAAATTGCTCTTCTTCTGAGAACTGAATGGCATAGGTTTTGCTCGTTTCCGGATTATATGTAATTTCCCATGTGGTTGTATCCGAGTCATTGTCATTTAATATAGTTATTTCATGACTTTCTTTATCAAAGAACATGACTTTGACGGGACGTTCTCCCTTCTTTACTGCAGCTAGTACTAATGTATTGTCAACGGTATTCGGAATAATCGTATTGATTGCAAATAAGCCTGAGCTCATCTGCTGAGTCGTTTTTGTCTTTAGATCATAAGAAAATAACTCATCACCCTTACCTTCTCCACTTCCTGAATAGTAAATGGTTTCATCGGCTAAAGAAGCTACGGTTAAGGGGTATTGGGAGTTATAAGGTAGTTCCGCCGTTTTAGTTATAGATTTAGTAAGAAAGTCATAGGTGTATACATTCATGATCATGCCGTCACTGGTATCTGTTCCATTCACATATTCCGTGTTCGTAATCGAAATATATTCATTGACTTGTGGCTCAATAGTTGTCATTTCAAGTGGGTTCACTTCTTTCACTTGATATTTTCCTGAACTACATCCCTCAAGAAGAAGTAGAACAATTATAACCAAAATGAATTTTGCTAGGAAAAATTTGCTTTTCATGATCTCATCATCCTTTTCATCAGGGAAGATACTAGAAGGCGACGTAAAATCGTCTTCTTTATAATATATTTTTTTTAACCATGTAGGAGTGTCAGTCTTTAAATAAAAGAGAAAAAGACCATTTTAAATGAAAAAATCAAGAATAAATGGCCATAAGGAATGTTCGTTGCCTTCTCTAGAAAAAAATATTTTCTGCAAACGTTTTTCTTACTGAAAGATTAGATACTATCTACCGATATAAAGTTATCCCATACAAAATTGGACACTAACATCGTAGAAACGGAAGGTGGATTTATTGTTAATCGCGAAGGCGAGAGAACGCATGATCAACATGTCGTTCAGAGTCAAATTACCGCTGATGATCAGTTTGCTGGTAACAATCGTATTGGTGGTAACAGCGGTACTCTCTTACAGCGTAGCGGCTATCATTACGCTGGACAAAAGTAAGGATGAAATTAAAGCAACTTCTGACCGGATTGGTGCAGGTTTGCTTACCTCACTAACGCTGGAAGAACAATCGACGTTTCTGATTACAGCGCATCGCACTTTCCGGGATTTACTGGAGATTCGAAATACGGAAGGACAGAGTGACGAAACATTTTTCTCGGAAAATAGTGAACTGGTGGATAAGGCCAACGGAATTTTAGGAGACAGCCTGGCCGGGATGAAGGGCAACAGCGTTCTTATTTTGTTGGACCAAAAAGGCACCGTTGTCGCAGCAAACAATCCTGAAATACTCGGTGAGGAACGCACCAGCCGTACGTATTTCCAACAGGCCATGCAAGGGCAGAACTTCATCAGCGAAGGTGTGATCTCTGAATCGTTGGGGACACTGGGGACCGTCTCTGCCATGCCGATCTATAATGATAACAAGGAAGTGGAAGGCGTGCTCGCATCTACGGCCTCGACCTCATTTTTCGTGAACCAGCTGCAGGACATCAAAATTAATGAAGAAGGCAAGGTCATTATTCTGGATCGTGTAGGCACCGTGATGTTTAATTCCTCAGATGAAAAGACGGAGGGACAGAAGCTGGAATCCGGTGAATATCAATCACTGGTTGATCTGCCTTCAAATGGAGAGCTGCAACAAGGTGAAATTAGCACGGAGGATAAAGTTGTATTCTATTCCAAAATCCCGAGAGCGGACTGGACGATTATTGTTGAAGATAAGTTAAGTGATGTACGGAAACCCTTGGTTGCTATGGCCAATAAAATGTATATTGTATTGTTCAGTGCCATTGCGGTATCTGTCATTGCAGGCATACTAATCTCGCTACTTGTCACCAAACCAATCTCGAAACTGACTGTATTGTTCAGACAACTTGCTAGCGGAGATCTCACAGTACAGGCTGAGGGAACATATAGCGGGGAATTCAAGCAACTGGTGGAGAGTTTCAATGGCAGAAGACAATAAACAATTGATCTCCAGCATGAACCACTCTATCGGTGTTCTGAATGCAAGTACAACCGAGCTGGACAGGTCCACACAGCAGACGTCGGCATCTATTGCGGATACAACGACGACCGCAATGGAAATATCACGGGCGATGGAATCCCAGGCGAATGATACGGAAGCCATTGTGGATAAATTCATGAACGTGGGCAACAAGATTGAGAATGTGAACGAGATGTCCCAGGCGGTCAAGCAAAGGGCGGATGGAATTACCGAAGCATTCAAAAACAATCAAGCCGTTATTGATGCACTTATCGCGGTGAATGATCAGAACGAGAGCGAAGTTCGCAATATCTCGCAAACTACTCTACAACTCGCTGAGAGCTCTTCCGACATTCATCAGATCACAGGCACCATCGCCGAGATTGCGAATCAGACCAAGCTGCTTGCCCTGAATGCTTCCATTGAGGCTGCAAGAGCAGGGGAGCATGGGCGTGGTTTCGCTGTGGTTGCTTCCGAGATTCGCAAGCTTGCTGAGCAGACAACGTCACAGTCCGAGGACATCAAGCGAATTGTAGGCAGAACGATTGAACATGTTGATCAGAACAATAGCAGTGTACAAGCGATCGAGGCGATTACACTACAGCAGAAGAGCAGTGTTAACCAGACCAAAGAGACCTTTACTTTTGTCACCCAAAACATGAATGATATGATGGATCAGGTTCAGGCTATCGCTTCCGAGATTGAATCCATTGAACGTGATAAGGATGACGTTATTGGAGCAGCACAGAATTTGTCAGCATCAGGGGAAGAAGTATCTGCGTCTGTAGAGGAAGTGACGGCTACAATGCAGGAACAGTCCGGCATGACCGAACATTTGGCAGATATGGTGCAGACCATTAATGGATTGACCAAACAACTTGCCGAAGAATCATCTCGGTTCAAAATAAAATAGAAACAAGAACATGACAAAATGTAGCACATAGCTGTTAAAACTGTAACGTTTGTGGTTCATTTCGAACTAGCACACAACTGAACCTCCAAACCCTGTTTAGTTAAGGGCGAGGAGGTTTGTTTTTTTATGACGAATTGTAATATGAAGTGCGACACCTACTGGAAATAAATAAAAAAGGGCCCATGGCCGGATTCGTGTAGAATGAAGGATCCTACACCACACTCACACAAGGAGAATCCAACATGAGCTACACACATCTTAGCATAATTGAGCGCAGCAAGCTAGAAATCCTCCATCGACAAGGCCGAAGTTCAAGAGCCATCGCAAAAGAATAGGAAGGCATCTCTCGACGATTTGTCGTGAATTGGATCGTGCTACTCCATCGCAACCCTATTATGCAGAGCAGGCTCAGAGCGCTTATAAGGAGCGTCGTACAGCTTCTATCTCATCTGGTAAATGGTCCGAAGACTTAGCAATTTCCTTGGAGGAAAAACTGCTGGCCACCTGGTCTCCTGAGCAAATCACGGAATGTTTTCGCATCCAAGGCCTGCCGTCGATCTCCTTTAAAACCATCTATCGCTGGCTCTACACCGTGCGTTTGGTTCGAGGTACGTTACAGGTCCTTCGGCACAAAGGGAAGCGTCAGAAGTCCACAGAAACTCGCGGTAAATTTGCTATTGGCAGATCGATTTCGGATCGCCCCAAAGAGGTTCGTTCCCGGGAAACGTTTGGGCACTGGGAACTGGATACCGTCGTATCGAGTCTTGGGAAAAGTAAGGATGCGTAGCCACGCTCATTGAACGTAAAACCCGTTTGTATACGGCTATTCTCATGCCCGATCGCACCGCTTTGTCCATGGAAATTGCGCTTGGTGTAGCCATCTCACAGTATTCCCCAGCCACTTTCCTCACAGCCACGGCTGACCGGGGAAAGGAGTTTGCATCCTATGCCAACGTGGAAACAAACCATGACCTGCACATTTATTTTGCTGATCCATATTCGTCTTGGCAATGCGGTTCCAATGAAAATGCGAATGGCTTGCTTCGAGAGTTTTTCCCGAAAAAAACCGATCTCCCTCAAGTTGAGGATGAAGATCTCACCGTTTCAATAGATCTAATTAACCACAGACCACGAAAATGCTTGGGTTGGAGAACGGCTCACGAATCTTTCACAGAGGAACTGTCGCACTTGGTTTGACAATCTGTCTATTACATAATCTCTTGTGCATTCAACCGTTTAATCTAGATCATATTTTGTGAGCAGTTCCGGAATTCCAAGTGTGCTTGAAACTCCTCTTGGCTTTCATTATCGTGTAGCTTGCTTGGGTTTGAAGATTCTCCCTAGCTACAGAAAAGATATTTTGTTTAAGTGTGAAAGCCTTTTCATTCACGACTGGATTCTGGTATAATAGAAATGAAAATTGGAAGAAAATTTTTTTTTTTTGTAAGTGAGCTCTTAGAAATACTATAATGATTAGGAGAGAAAGATAAGGATGCCAACAGAAAAAGAACTACCGATTAAAACTCCTATGATTACCTCACTTCCTGCGTATGCAAACATGACTGCCATTCTTAGTACTCATGAAGATATTTTTTTTCCGTGGTTTTGTCATAATCATGTGCAGTTAGTAGCATGGGAGACGCCAGAGGTTTACATACAATTTTATACTCCTGCTTTTAGAGAACACTATAGATTATTTGTATTGCACCACTATCATAAGAACGTTTTGGTAAAGTGGTGTAATAATATAACACAGTTTATTATTGATGCAATTGATGAAGAAAATTATGTATATTTAAGCATAGATCAATACTACATTGCAGCCTATGATAATTTTAGAAAAGTGCATACGCCACATGATATGCTAATATATGGATATAACAAAGAAAACCAAATGTTTGACGTAGCTGATTTTTTTAATTCTAAATATTCCTTCTCGAAAGCATCTTTTAATAGCATTAACAGAGCATTTTTAAGTCCTCATTCTGAGGGCGAATGGTTCAGAGGAGTTCAGCTTTTACAATTCAATGAACGAAAAAGTAAATTCAAGTTTGATCTAGCTTATCTGATTAAACAGTTGCATGAGTATTTGCATGAAAAAAAATCCTCTAACGATTATAAATTGATTGAAGAACCTGGCAAAGATACAGACGCTTGGGGAATAGGGGTTTATAGTTTTTTAAGAAAATATATTACAGAAAATGCTTTATTTGAATTTAGTCTGATTAGATCTCTGCATTTGCTCTTTGATCATAAAGAAGCGATGTTAAGGAGTTTGGTTTTTCTCGATGAGAAAAAATATATTACTAGATTTGATTTTCATGAAAAGGCTTACGAAGAAATTAAACAGCAATGCTTAATTCTTAGAAATTTGTGTATAAAGCACAGTATTTCAGAAAAAACAAATCATATAAAAAATATAATTGAATTGATCGAAAAGATTGAGAACGAGGAACGGAATGCAGTACAGGAACTGTTATCAGATCTTGAGGAAGTAGAGAAAAAACTAGCTAAAGTAGATTGAATTAGTCATTTTCTCAAAAAATTAAAAAAGGTGAACTCTGTCATTTAAAATGTACCCCTTGTAAAGGACAATTAAAAAAAGGTTAGGCCACTTCAAGCTACTACCTGTAACGCGCAGGCGGCAGCTTCTTTAAGTTCCATTGACCTCGATAATGATTGTAATAGATCATGTAGCTTTTCA
>NZ_JASOYM010000008.1:0-331659 GCF_030226665.1 Paenibacillus sp. UMB7766-LJ446 | reverse complement strand
GCTCCGGTGACTCCGGGATCACCTGTTGCCCCTGTGCTTCCCGTTACACTAACGCCAGTAGCTCCGGTAATTCCAGTCGCTCCGGTGACTCCGGGATCACCTGTTGCCCCTGTGCTTCCCGTTACACTAACGCCAGTAGCTCCGGTAATTCCAGTTGCTCCTGTGTCTCCCGTAACTCCAGTCGACCCGGTTACCCCCGTATCACCAGTACTACCCGTTAATCCTACTCCCGTTGCACCTGTCGCACCGGTGGCTCCTGCGCCAGCCAGCAACGTGTAATCCGGGGAGGTGCCCGGCGTGCCTGTTGGCGATGCCACGTTTGCAATATACGTACTGCCGTCAAACGTTACCACTTGACCCGCTGGATACGTTGGCGCTACTGCCGGATCGAATGGAACGATCCCGCTCAAACCTACTCCGGTAGCTCCCGTTGGACCTACATCCCCTGTTGCGCCGGTTACTCCTACTCCCGTTGCTCCCGTTGCTCCAGTCGCACCGGTGGCTCCTGCGCCGGCTAGCAACGTGTAATCCGGGGATGTGCCCGGCGTACCTGCTGGCGATGCCACGTTTGCAATATACGTACTGCCATCAAACGTTACCACTTGACCCGCTGGATATGTTGGCGCTACTACCGGATCGAATGGAACGATCCCGCTCAGCCCTACTCCGGTAGCTCCCGTTGGACCTGCATCCCCTGTTTCCCCGGTTACTCCTACTCTCGTTGCTCCAGTCGCACCGGTGGCTCCTGCGCCGGCTAGCAACGTGTAATCCGGTGAGGTTCCCGGCGTGCCTGTTGGCGATGCCACGTTTGCAATATACGTACTGCCATCAAAAGTAACCACCTGACCCGCTGGATACGTTGGCGCTACTGCCGGATCGAATGGAACAATCCCGCTCAGCCCTACTCCAGTCGCCCCCGTTACACCCGTAGGTCCAGCAGGACCTGCACCTGCAATTAATGTATAATCCGGTGATGTTCCCGGCGTTCCCGTCGGCGATGCCACATTTGTAATATAGGTACTGCCATCAAAAGTTACAACTTGACCGGCCGGGAACGTTGGGGCCACTGCTGGGTCAAACGGAACTGCTCCATTCAAGCCTACGCCTGTTGCTCCGGTTGTACCGGTAGCTCCTGCCCCTGCAATCAATGTATAATCTGGTGATGTTCCAGGTGTTCCCGTTGGTGAAGCCACACTAGTAATATAGGTGCTGCCGTCAAATGTTACGATCTGACCCGCTGGATACGTTGGTGCTACTGCAGGGTCAAACGGTAAAGAGCCACTGAGTCCCACACCTGTAGCCCCGGTAGCTCCAGTAGCTCCGGCCGCTGCTAGTAAAGTATAATCTGGTGAACTACCTGGGTTTCCCGTTGGTGACGCCACATTAGCAATGTAGGTACTTCCACCGAGTGTTACAATTTGTCCTGCCGGATAAGCTGCTGCAAGCGTCGGATCAAACGGAACCGAGCCCGTTAAACCTCCCCCTGTTGCTCCAGTGGTTCCACCTGACAAAAACAACGTGTAATCCGGAGAACTTCCGGGTATACCCGTGGGCCCATTCGCATTAACAACATAAAGACTGCCACTATATGACACCACTTGACCTTCCACAAAGCCAGGTGCCTGAGCTGGATCAAAAACGAAAATATCATTCAGTCCAACTCCAGGTAACCCCTGTGGACCTGGTACGCCTTGGGGTCCTACAGGTCCTACAGGACCTACAGGACCTACAGGACCTACTGGCCCTACAGCTCCTGCGGCTCCTCTTGGCCCGGCAGGACCTGGCACGCCCGGTACGCCTGGAACCCCTGGAACTCCGGGGAGACCTGGTGGGCCTGGGGTCCCAAGGGTTCCAAACGAACTGGTGGCACGACTCAATGATACGGATATAGACCGAATCACCCCAACCAGTTTATCTTTTTCTGCAGGCGGAACTTCCAGAAGCAACGTTACACTTAATAAATCATCGAGCAAATTTTGCAAGTTACCAGCCAGATTGATGACGGCTACAGGTACAACTTCAGAACCTGCTATGGTTAGTTCCAGTACGGATTGCAACTCCGCTTTCACCCCAGCTCGAAAACTAGAGGTATTAACAAAGGTCAGCAAGCTCCGTAAACTGTTTTGCAATGCGAGAATATTAGACGCTGTAGGCTGACTGACAGCTGCAGGAATAGTCACGGCCAGTGCTTTCAATATGGATTCCAACTGCTCCACTTCACTCGATGTTATGGGAATAAACGGCGATCCTGCTCGAAATGATCTTCCTTCTAGAAAAGCTTTTATATTCACCCTTTTTCTTTCATCAGGCATGCCTAATCCACTCCTCCTTTAACTACTTCGCTTTTCAAGCTTATGTTTAATAAGAGGCAAAATTATCTTGGACACATTTTTTGAGATAAAAAAAGCGAACATACTGTTCCACGTTGAACAAGATTAAACGGTAGTGTTCAACAAAAAAGCACCCTCAGCATGAGGATGCTTTCGCACTTTTTGTATGAAATCGGGCTATTTCGAAGAATCCACAGGAAATTGTAAAATAAACTCTGTACCTTCGCCAAGTACACTATTAACGATAATGGTGCCGTGATGGGCATCCACAATATTTTTTACAATTGCGAGCCCAAGTCCCGTACCGACACTTTCACCCCGTACCCGAGCCTTATCTGCTTTGTAAAAACGTTCAAAGATGAATGGTAAATCAGAAGAAGGTATGCCTACGCCCTCATCTTTTACAATCACTTTAGCTACAGGTGTTCGAGTATCCGTTAACAATTCTGCCGAGATAAGAACATTTTTGCCTGATGGGGTGTGACGAAACGCATTATCTAGTAAATTGGTAAATACCTGTTCAAGACGATCCTCATCTGCCTGGTGAAGTTCAATGAAAGTCTGTCTGCACTCAAACCGAAGATGGATCCCCTGTTCTTTGGAACGTACCGAGAACTTTCTGTACACTCGTTCCAGTAGTTCAACCAGATCCACTTCCTTCACGGCCATATCCGTATGACCCGCTTCCATTCGAGCAAGATCAAGAAGATCTTTAACCAATCGGCCCATACGCAAGGACTCATCATGAATTACTTGAATCAACTCTTCACTTTCTTCCGGAGAAGCCGCCATCCCATCCAAAAGAGCTTCACTATACCCTTGCATCATGGATAGCGGAGTACGTATCTCGTGAGATACGTTTGCAACAAAATCACGGCGCATCTTCTCTAGTCGTACTTCTTCTGTTACATCACGAAGCACAGCTACAGCGCCCCGTACGACACTATCTGCGTATAAAGGTGCCATCTGAACAGACCAGACTCCCTGTTGAACATGCACGTTAGAGTTCTGATCGCCACCTTGCTCCATCACCATTTTGAACAAAGGAACGAGCGGTTCCGGCACCTCTCGAGAAGAACTCACAGAATTCTCCGAATCCTGTCCCTCGCCCATCTGTGCCCAGTCCAAATCACACCAAGCCTGCATGATTTTCTCTCCAGGGGGGTTCGTTAAAATAACCTTGCCCTCCCCGTCGAAAGTAACTACCGCATCGGTCATGCTTCGAAGTACGCTCGCCAAATGTTCTTTCTCATGGTTAAGGTTGCGAATGTTATCTTCCAGCTGTGCAGCCATATGGTTAAATGTATTACCTAATTCTCCAATCTCATCGCTCGTTACAAGAGAGAGACGCGTACCGTAGTTTCCTTTCCGAATCGCATTGGCTGCCTGAATTAACTGCTGCATCGGCTGCGTAATTTTCGTAAAAAGAAACAGCGCAAAAAAGGTCGTCAAGCTGAAGCCGATAATACAAACATACGTGAACAAACGTTTGATATCTCTCGACTCAGACTCCGCAAAATTCGTATCAATATACGGCAGCAAAAAAAGACCCAATGCTATGAGTACACAGCCCACGAGGCAAATAATCGTAATCCATAACTTCCCGACCAGCGATCTCCAGAAACTAAAACTACTTCGGTACTTCCAGTTTATAACCCACACCCCAAACCGTCGTAATCATCGCCGCTGATTCTGGCGACACCTTGTTTAACTTCTCGCGAAGTCGCTTCACATGTGTATCCACCGTACGAAGATCACCAAAGAATTCATAGTTCCATACATCCTTCAGCAGCTCTTCTCTGGAGAAAACTTTATCTGGAGATGTCGCGAGATAATGCAACAGTTCATATTCTTTCGGTGTTAAACTGATCTCTTCCCCTCCTGCGGTTACACGGTGAGCATCATGTTCGATGACCAAATGAGGAAACACAATATTGTTGCTTGAATTACTCTCTTTGGACAGATAGGCTGTCGCAGAAGAACGACGCAGAATCGCCTTAACCCGATAAATCACTTCACGTGGACTGAACGGTTTAACAACATAGTCATCAGCTCCCACTTCGAAGCCCTGAACACGATTAATTTCTTCGCCTTTTGCAGTAAGCATCAACACCGGGGTTGATTTTACCTGACGCAGACGAGTACATACTTCAACGCCGTCCATGCCCGGCAACATCACATCAAGCAAAATCAGACCATAGTCACCTGCAGTTGCTTTTCGCAGCGCAGTTTCCCCGTCTTCTGCTTCATCAATTTCATAACCTTCTTTTTCGAGATACATTTTCAAAAGTCGGCGGATTCTCTCCTCGTCATCCACGACCAGTATACGGTTCTCATGTTCAGCCATTCCACTCCAGCCCCTTTACAATAACTCCTCATCACTTCTATTATGTTCGATCTGGCGAACAATATTTGAAAGCCCCTATTGAAGCAGGGGCTTACATATATGTTTCATGGACTTCTCTCCGGAACTTTACAAAACGAAACGACCTATCCTAGTCTGCCCCTGCGTAGGAATGCAACCCGGCAATGATCAAATTCACACCAACGAGCGTAAACATAACGACCAAAAATCCAAGTACTGCAAGCCAGGCAGACTTGCGGCCCTGCCAGCCTCTGGACAAACGCAAATGCAGGTACACACTGTAATATAACCATGTTATCAGTGCCCACACCTCTTTGGGGTCCCATCCCCAGAAGCGGCTCCAGGCAATCTGGGCCCAAATCATGGCGAAAATTAATGCTCCCAATGTAAATATAGGGAATCCGATAGCAATTGCACGATAACTAATCTCATCCAGATCATCTTCATCAATACCATCCAGCATCGGTTGCAGAGCTTGTCCAAGCGGTCTTCTTACAATTAAACGAATAAGTCCATACAGGAGTAGCCCTACAATCAACGACCAGACTACCGTATTCAGTTTACGTCCAGCATTAACTCCGTTCATCCAGGAAGGCGTCTCAAGCAAAGGTTCCTTCATGCCAAGAAACGGTTTTATGCTCTCCACTTCGCTATCATAAGGTGCAAATATAGGAGGCATGCGATAAATCACTTTCTCTATTGTACTATTTTCCTGTACCTCTGTGTCAATGCTAGTGGTCTGCTTAACAAAAACCGCCTCATATCCGGATGCACGGAAAGCAAATACAGACCCGATAAACCCGACAACAACAACGATCGTAATTAATGTAAACTCAACCCACCCACGCTGGCGTCTGGAGGACTTGTCCTTGCCACTGAAATCGACCGTGCGTAACAAGTACATGAATCCTGCCGCAAAGCCAACGGCGAAGAATGCCTCTCCAAGCGCTGCCAACGTCACGTGAATCTTGAGCCATATCGACTGCAAAGCAGGAATTAGCGGCTGTACTTCCTGAGGAAATACGGCTGCATAGGCCATAATAAGGATGGTTAGGGGCAATGCGAACAGTCCCAGCAATGACTTGCGATAGATTGCATAGACTACGATAAATGCCACCATAATCATCATGGATAGAAAGCTCATAAATTCATACATATTACTTACCGGAATATGTCCTGCCCCTGCCCAGCGTGTACCAAAAAAGATAAGATGTGCAGCTAGTGCTACAGTTGATGCAATAAAGGCTCGCTTTCCCCATCGATCTACATGAGCTTGCGGGTCGCGATTACTCCATTTCTTGCCCATGACGGCAACGCCATATAACATAAATGCAGCACAATATAGAAAAAAAGATACGATAAATGCGTCGCTGCTGAAATCCAATAAACTCATGCTTGGTTCCCCCCGTTATCCAACGACTTCTCATCCACTTCCACATTCAACTGTTTTAACACAGCTGCAACTTCACGCCTGAATCCAAACCAGTTTTTGTTGGTATGGCCGCCTAGGGTAAGCTGTCTATCATCAATCCGAATCCAAATACGACGGTGATGCCAGTAAAAGCCCATAACCAGACCCAACATGACGATTCCTGCCCCAACCCATACAAAAGGCATAGCCTTATCAATACGTATATTGAGGTAACTTACGGATTGAATGATATCAACCTTGTCCATGCTGTCGACCTCCAGCTGCAAAGGAATTTCTCCTCCATTTAGCTGTTTGTTAATTGCATCCTGTTGAAAACGCTGCTTATCCACCTGCTTCGCAAAATACAAGTACTGCATTCCCTCTTTGGGTAAATCGGGCCCCTTGATGTTAAATAGAAAGGCAGGCGCATTAGGCGAAGGAGACTTTGATTTGGGCTCTCCATTTTCATCCAATCCAAAATCCATATATTTCTCTTTTACAGTCAAACTATAGGGGCCTGCTTCAAACGTTCGCTGCGTATCCATCATGGCAATTTGGATTGCTCCGTACTTCTCACCCGTCTGGGCATTGACCAGATCAGGCGTTACTGAGCGAATCGTTGGCGTCAGATCATAATCAAACTGATATGCTTTCAATCCGTTGTAATTCAGTGGATGGTTCACTCGAACATCATGTCGGGCCACCTCGGACAACTGAGGTTTCTTTGAAGGATCCGAACAAACTGCTGTACATTCATACAATACCACTTTGGTTACAAACAGTTTTGGAACGGTTTTATTCAGATTCCGAAATTGTTCCGGGACTTCATCTTCACTGTAAAATTCAACATTAAACTGTTCATTCTTCAAATACATGGACGTGTTCGGGATTTTTTTGATCTCCCCTTCGGGAAAAGCAACATGCTCATCCAGATTCAGACCAGGAATTCCGCGAACAAGAACAGCCAACAGAAAGATAATCAATCCGATATGAAGGACATAAGGCCCCCAGCGGCTGAATCGCTGTTTCTCAGCCAGTAATGCCGTACCCTCGGTGTGCACACGATAACCTTTCTTTTTAAGCGGAGTAACCGCTTTCTTAATCCAGTCTTCTGATGCCTCATCTATGGAGCCTTGGTATACCAGACGCTGGCGTGTAAGAAACTGCATGTGTTTACGTATTTTCTGTTTGTTCAGCGCTTTGTATAGTGGAAGTACCCGGTCAAGACTGCATATGACCAGTGAGGCACCGATCAGCACCAGTAGCAAAATAAACCACCAGGATTCGTATGTATGGGACAGACCCAGCAGATAATAGATATGACCCAACTGACCGTATGTGTCCTTGTAATATACGGATGGATCAATATTCAGAAACGTACTTTCTTGTGGATAGATCGTGCCCAGCATGGAACCTACAAGCGTAAACACAATCATGTAAACCGCAATTTTGACCGAGGAGAAAAAGTTCCATATGCGGTCAATAATTTTAGGATTCATACGCTGCGAACGGCGTGCCATGCCATCATAACGCATTTCCAATACTTCATCCGATTTGACCTCGGCCTCCAGCAGCGGCTTGCCGCATGCTTCACATAGTACAGTGCCCACCGGATTCTGGTGTCCGCACTCACACTTCGTATTTTGGAACACGACTAGACCTCCTGTCAGGGCTGTTTCGCCAGTTGTGAAATTTGAGCGTCAAGTGTGTCCAAGTCTAGTTGACCGATATGAATGGTGGAGATTTCACCCGTGTCGGAGACAAAAAATGTCGTTGGCATCGGTGATATGCCAAAATCCCGAATCGAGTTTTTGTCACGGTCGAGCATAATCGGAAACGTAACGCCCACCTGCTGCACAAAATTTTCCACGGTCATCTGGTCTTCCCCAACATTGATACCAACAAATTGAACACCCTGGTCCTTCCATTTGTCCGCTTGCGCTTGAAGTGCAGGCATCTCTTTGACACAAGGCTCACACCATGTTCCCCAGAAGTTGATTACCATGGCTTTACCTTTGTATTCCTCAGACGTATGAACTTGTCCATCCAGGCCCAGCAGTTCAAAAGAAGGAGCCTTGTCCCCTTCTTTTGGCTTGCCATTCGAGCCGGATACGGATGTAGTAATCGCGTATCCGCCCAACACCAGGATCAATAACAAAATGACGATTTGCACCGCTCTTCTTGATTTGCCCATGTGCTGCTCCCCTTTTAAGTGACTAGCTTTCGCATATTACGTTCTCGGACAACTCTGTGAACATCCTATGAACAATTATAGCGAATTTCGTCACAAATCTGCGGCGCTTTTATGAAAATTATGTGTCCTCACATTACCTTTTTTTCATTTTTTTGGCGGGTTCTGATTTTGCGAGCGTAATCAGGTTGTTGACTTCTTCTTTGGTCAAATTGCGTGTCAGCCCCCGTTTCAGGTTTTGCAGCAAAATACCACCAAACGAGATCCGCTTCAGACGTGTTACCGGATGGTTAATCGCCTCGAACATACGTCTAACCTGACGGTTACGCCCTTCGTAAATGGTGATGGAGATTACAGCTTCATTTCCTGCGGTGTCAACATCCTTGTACTCAACCTCTGCAGGAGCTGTCATACCGTCATCCAGCATAATGCCTGTCTTTAATTTTTCCAGAGCAGTACCATGAGGGACCCCTTTAACAGTCGCCAGGTACGTTTTCGGTACGTGATGCTTTGGATGGGTCAACAAATGAGCAAATTCCCCATCATTGGTCAGAATCAGCAAGCCTTCTGTGTCATAATCCAAACGACCAACAGGATACACACGTTCTTTGACACCTTTAAGATAGTCGGATACAATTTTCCGACCTTCCGGGTCTGAAGCACTTGTGATAACACCTTTCGGTTTGTTCAACATCATGTACACTTTCTTTTCACTGCGGATCGGTTTACCATTAACCGTAATCATATCCTCTTCGGGGTTTGCTTTCGTACCCAGTTCGGTTACGACCTCCCCGTTAACTTCAACTTTGCCGGACAGGATCAGTTCCTCGCTCTTGCGGCGGGATGCAATGCCTGCCTGTGCGATAATTTTTTGTAATCTTTCCATGTTTGTCATGTCACCTCACACTAATGATACCCATCAGGGCAGGAAATCACAAGGATAATCCATCGATTTTGTAAACGCGGGAGTTGAAAACGCCTTTTGAGCTGTTTTTAGCTATGAATTTATGCCAAAAAAGCTCACCCTCTCACTGCCTATTTGCAGCAGGAGCATAAGGTGAGCCGTTCAATTTGAACCGTATGTAACCACTGAACATTGAATAAGGTTAGCTGGCTACTTTACCGTTAACAGCAACTGGTTTTTTGGCGGGGGTTGAACTGTCTTTAATGAAGGATTGCAGCGTTTTTGAAGTAATAAAATAAGTGCGTCCACCGTATACAAAGGTCATCATGCCAATAACCCGATTATTCTGATCCAGAACAGGGCCACCTGAATTGCCTTGTGCCACTGATTTTACGATACTGCCAATACCCTTCTTGCCTGGAACGTCCGTATCCTGTGAATTAAATACTCGGCTCTTGGCTATCGTATTGTAAGTTGTAGGAAAATCGTCGTCCAATAGTACAAGTTCCCCAGCTGAATTTTTAGGAAATCCGATAGTATACACAATTTGATTATCTCTCGCATTAGCAAACGTCACTGGTTGTGCATCGATTTCTTTGTCCAGCTTCAGCAATGCCATATCCGTCACCGGATCTGTTTTGATGATTTTGGCTTTCACTGGCTTGTCCAGCTTACCTGGGCTCGCTACAGTCAATGTGCCTTTATCCCCATCAGACAATTCAGCAAAATCCTGAACGACATGATAGTTGGTAAGCACTTCATCCTTGGAGATCAGTATTGAGGTACCCACATCATAATATACCGTATCGGGTTCAGCCTTTTTGACCAAGCGTACGTTCACAACTGGAAAAGAATCCGCTAAAACGGCCAGCTGAGCACGCAACTGTTTATCAAAGTAACCCGTAAATTGAATCGTATTGACGGCTTGAGCCGCCGCAAAACCTGTTTGTCCTGCAATCAGTGCAATGGCAACCACACTTAACATTCCAATGCGGAGCATTCGTTTCCAACTCTTCTGCATGATCCTCACTCTCCTCCGCTATTATTCTAGCATAACTAGTATATCGGAAGGAGAGGACTTATTTTTTATCCAAAAACGATTAAACAAATGACCAAGGCAGCAATAAAACCAACCACATCGGAAAACAACCCGACTTTGAGAGCATAGCGGCCATTACGTATACCTACGGCTCCAAAATAAACAGTCAAAACATACAGAGTTGTATCCGTACTCCCTTGAATCGTAGAAGCCATGCGGCCAATCATAGAGTCGGGACCATAGGTTTTGATCAGATCTGTCGTAAAGGCGAGCGAGCCTGTCCCGGTCAAGGGACGCAAAATGCCAAGCGGTAATACTTCTCCCGGAACTCCCATCCAGGACACGAGTGGGGCGATCAGACTGATCACATAATCCAGTGCACCTGAAGCCCGGAAAACACTGATCGCTACCATCATGCCTACCAGATGGGGAATAATGCTGATTGCCGTAGAGAATCCATCTTTGGCCCCATCAACAAAGGATTCGTAGACCGGGACCTTTTTGGTAAACGCATATAATGGAACAAACGCGATAATAACCGGAATGGCCCAGACGGAAATCCAGTTGATGAAGGTTAACAACGCTACTCATCCTTTCATACCGGGATTGTCACTTTTATGTACACGTGGCGGCCTGTGAAGCGACCTGTTTCGGTACCAGCGATCTGCTGCGATAGCTGCAAATGTCGCAACTATGGTTGCCATTAGCGTTGTGCCTACAATTTCCGTGGCATTCGCAGAATGATAATTAAGTCGAATGGCTATCAGAGTTGTCGGAATAATGGTGATGCTCGCCGTATTCAGGGCCAGCAAGGTGCACATGGCAGGGGACGCCGTCTGTTTATCCGGATTCAGCTCTTGCAGTTGCTGCATCGCTTTAATCCCCATTGGGGTAGCCGCATTCCCGAGGCCAAGCAGATTGGCACTCATGTTGGATAAAATGTAGCCCATAGCAGGATGGTTCCGTGGAACATCAGGAAACAAAAAGCCGACAACCGGACCCAGGAGCTTCGCAATCCGGCCCAGCAGCCCGGCATCCTCAGCCATTTTCATCATACCCATCCAGAATACGAGCACACTGATCAGTCCAAAACATACCGTTACCCCCGTTGCTGCTCCATCAAAAGCCGCCTGGGTTACGACTTCAATTTTGCCCTGCGCTGCTGCAAAAGCAAAGCCGGTTACAATCATGAGAAGCCAGATTAAATTGATCAAAGGATAACCCTCCCCTCATTATGGAGATAACAGATGACTTAATACTGCACGCCATGCGGAAGCCCAATTAGAAATTTCACCGATTCCCCCCAGAGTTGCATCCTCAGTTTTCGGCTCCGGCGGAATATAACTACCTTTGCGATACACAGGAATTGAACCCACCAGCTTCCCATCAAGTTGCATATCAATTCGACCTGCCAAGCCAAAAGAAGGATCTGTCGATTTTGCATCACCCTCTGTACTCTTTTGGACACGGCTTTCGAGTAAAATCAGCTTTTTCGTCAATGAGGATGTCTCACTCTTCGCCAGAGGATAAGTGAACCCGCGGCCTGTAACCACATCCGTGTTCTGTACAGGCTGTTCTTTTTTTGCAATTTCCACCAAAGGGAAATTTTCAAAGCCGAAATCCAGCATACGCGCATGATCATTCCAGTCATCGCCGTCGTTCAGGGTTACCCCAGCAAGTTGTTGACCATTGCGAGTAGCAGAGCTGACCAGACAGCGAAATGCCTTCTTGGTATATCCTGTCTTTACGCCATCGGCTCCCTCGTACAGTCGCAGCATTTTATTTTTGTTTTGCCAGGAGTAATCCCAGCTCTCATTTGGATTGGGGGCAGACTTGTTCTCTGTCGCTACAATACGTTTGAATACCGGATTCTTGAGCGCATACGCGGTTAACCGTGCCAGATCATTGGCAGTGGAATAATGTCCATCGGCGTCAAGTCCGTGAGGATTCATAAAATGAGAATGGGTCAAACCAATTTGCTCTGCCTTTTTGTTCATTAACAGGACAAATCCTTCTTCAGATCCACCGACATGTTCAGCAATTGCCGAGGCCGCATCGTTGCCTGATCGCAGCATTAGCCCATACAGCATGTTTTCCAGCGTCATTTCTTCACCCAGCTTGAGATAGATGGATGATCCTTCTTTGGCAAACGCCGAGGAAGTCACTTTTACTTTGTCATCCAGTTTACCGTGTTCAATCGCTACAATTGCCGTCATGATTTTGGTCAAGCTGGCAATTCGGAGTTCCTTATCCCCATCTTTGCTGTACAATATTCGGCCCGATGTCACGTCAATGAGAGCAGCGCTTTGCGCATGGGTTGAAGGGCCAGGTATTGTTCCCTGGGCTTCAGCAAGCCCAAATGAGGGAAACAGGAACAAGGGTACCAGCATACATGCCATAAATTTCATTATTTTTCGCATCGATTCATTCCTCCGGGTCGCTTGGAATCTTGTACTAGCTTATGTCTGGACAACCCGAAGTATGTCCCAGTGTTAGAAAACAGCAAAAATCCCTTTCGCATATGCGCTGCGGAAGGGATTTTGTAGTCTTAAAGAGGAGTTGCCAGGCGTGATTAAAATTAGTTATTATCCAGCATCTTGGCCACTTTTCGCATAATTCTGGAGACTCTCATCTGGCTAATGTCTTCCATCTCCGCTGTTTGTGTTTGATTAAAGCCGTCTACCCGATGTTTCAGGACAGTGACTTCCTTCTCGCTTAACTTGCGCTTCACTGAGTCAATAACGGCGTCAACATAAATTCGGTCTACCACTCCATCCTCAATGTTTCCCCCACTATAGATGGTATCCATCAACGTAACTGCTTGAGCTTGCTGATCATCTGCTCCGACAGGCTCATCCAGGTATTTGACTCCCTTGCCCACTTGAAGCGCCTTGTTGATTTTCTCCTCTTCTTCGTCGAGCAACAAGGCGATTTCATGAGCTGTCGGGAGATACCCCATATCATGCTCCAGCCGATTGATTCGGTTAATTAATTCAGTAGCTGTACGAGTGGGTCGAATGATGCTTGCGCTATCTCTCAGAAAACATCGGATTTCCCTTACAATGGCAGTAACCGCAAACGAACTAAATTTCACACCACGCCCCGTGTCAAATGCTTTGACCGCTTTAATGAAACCAAGGCGACCCAATTGAAGAATATCGTCTTTTTCCACACAATGATTTTTGATAATGACTTCCGGTTTTCCAATGTATTTATGTACGGAATGCCAAATCAAGTTCTCGTTAACCAAGATGCTATCTCCTAGAAAATGTTCATCGACTTGACATCGTTCAATATTTCCTACAAGGTCCATAGAGTAAAATTTCTTGTCCAACTTCAAATTCATGTTAATATGTTCTGAAAATTTATCCATCTAGATCTCCCTATGTAAATGTTGTGGAAGTTCACCAACAATCCTAACGTTCTTTCTTAATTTTTCTTAACATCTGAATCATCTTGCTATGGTGTTTCTTCACTTGGTTAAAATACCAGGGGCGAGCCTTACCCTTATCGACATTTCCTTCCCCTTGATTGTACGCAATCGTTGCTGTACGAAGGTTTCCATCATATTTCCCCAACAGATATTCCATATATTTAATGCTGGTTTTGATGTTAACTTCAGGCTTGTATAAGTCACTGCCTGTAACACCAAACGTTTTGGCCGTACTCGGCAGTATTTGAAGGAGCCCGATGGCTCCATGATTTGATGTGCTATCCTCTATTAAGCGGCTCTCCTGCCACATCATGGCGAATATCCACAGAGAGTCTATATTGGAGCCTTCAATATATTGATCTACCCACTTCACATACTTCAACAATTTAGCCTGGCTTACCATCTTCTCTTGATACGATTCAATATATTGCTCCAACATATCTACCATTTCTTTATGAGACGTAGAATCCGGATCTGATTTCACTTTGAGGGCATGTTTTGTATGTTGTTCTCCAATTGAATTAGAAGCCGTTGGTGCAATCAGCCCGCCATATAACGTTATAGATGCCAGTACCACCGTAATGATCATCCCGATTTTTTCAAATATAACCAACGGGATTGCTCACCTCCTTAGGTTGAACCTTATATAATAGAAGGAAACCGTAGTTTATGCCTGCTTGCACGAACTTGTACCCCAATAATTTATAGGTCTGTTGTTGCAAGTTTATAGGTCTCCTTTTTCCTATTAAGGCTCATCTCGTTCACTGGTTTGATATGCCAAGATTGCTGTATATTCTAACCTGCTGTTTGCTGGATCGTAGGCGGAAGTAACATCCAACCCAACAACCAATACATTTGGTTTGACATTCATCCAGGTGTTGATCTGTTCCTCTAGATCCAGGGGTGATGGGGATAAAAACATCTTTACAGCAATATCTACGGCATAATTTTTCATGTTCATTTATTCATTACCGATAAGAAGCTCGGGATTTAATTCTTCGTTTGTTTCTTTATTGCTCAGCACATCGGAAAGGGATTGGTTGATGTTCTCGGTGTTCTCTTCTTTCTTTTTCTCCTCGATCAACTGAGCAAATTCCTCTTGAGTCAACTCATATATCTCCAGTTCAAATGCACTTGTGAGAATATATCCCATACCATCTGTTAAATGGACGTTGTAGTAGGTTTGCGGTTTCTCGTGAAATTCGTCCGCTTCATAGTTGAATCCAATAACTGCTTTTTCATAGCCAGCTACAGTACCCGCAAACCAAACATTGACTTTTGTTGTTGCGCCTGTGGGCGTTTGAATCTCATGCATATTTGTTGGTGCGTGAACGCATTTTCCAACTAGACCTGCAACCAACTCTTCGGTTAATGTATCGTCTTTTGCTTTTATCATTTGTGTCATACGGTCATTCCTCCATATATTCAAAATATCTTGAGTCTGGCTTTTCAGCTCTTCAATTGCTCTATACGCGTTGTATCATTGACAGTTAACGTTTTAATACAGGAGAAATATCTGGGGCACCACTAATGAGCGTATAATACGTTCGAATATGAACAACTGCCCGATTTAGGTCATTCATTCGCTTGGACAACATTTCCTCAATCACAGGCTCCCATACCCTAAGTCCTACACCCATAATCGGTTTATTTTGCATATACGCATGATGTAAGATCACTACCTCAGTAGGAGTCAGCTTTTCCACATCAAGATTAACTAGCAACGCATCTGCTTGAAAGACAACCTTCTCAATAATCAACGCATACTCCCGGTTACTTAGGTCGGAAGCGGTAGACGAATCATGGTGGGCCCAAGCAATATCAGGAAATGCCGACAGACTTTCCAACGTAAATCCCAACACAACAACACTGAGCATATTTTTCTTCCACCCTCCATTATTCAATCGATCAATTACTCTATACGACATAAAAAAGCACCCCGTTAAGGGTGCTTTTAATGATATGTATCGTTTTGATGATCAATCTGCAACAAGCTTCGGCTATTAATTGCCATTTAATTTGATACTACAGAGCTTCGTATTTCTCACGAATCGCTTTCCACAACTGTGATATGCGTGCCTTGGATACACCTAACATTGCTGCAATTTCTACAAACTCGTACCCCGAGGTTCGAAGTTTAAAAATCTCTTTCTCCCGCTCATTAAGCTTCATATTCTCCATGATGTCGGTCACGAATTCAAAATTCTCAAAAGCAAACCCGGCGTGCCCAAGTGTTAGCGCTGTATCTGTTCCCTCACTTTCATCACTGGAGCCAAGATCAGTACACACAAGCTGGACAGCGTTAACGACACTGAGGTTTTTCTCAGACATGCATTTGCGATACATATCCTTGATTTTATTCTCGATCAAGTGATCAACAAACGTCGACATTTTTGCTTTTTCAGCATCATACTTGTCCAGCGCGTTATATAACTTAATCATGATCTCCTGCGTTACATCCTCTTTTTCCATCCCTGCAAACGTTTTGCCTCTAAGCTTATGGCGACATTTTTCCTGTGCTTTGTTCAAGAACGTATCTATATCCCCAATTTCAAATAAATCATCAAACCCCATAGCAGTCGTAGCAGACATTATCATTTTCCCCCAATGATTATTTAGTTGTTTAGTTAAACTTTAACTTGTATTCCTATAGTTATAATTATCATCAATTCTTTCACTCACAATCTAGCATCTCTCACCATAACCAAACTTTATAAATGACTTGCCGATATCCAAAAAAACCATATCTAATATGTAGTGGTATCACTTCTTCGTAAATATGAAACATCTTCTTCAGGCGAAGCTTAAAGCTAGATAAGTCTTTTGCAATGCATAAAAATTTCGTAAATGATTCACCTCCCCATTCCGATATCCACAACAACAAGATTGAATCCTAACTTTCAAAATAAAGCAAAGAAAATTTGTTCAGTGTCAATTTTCCAACCTATTACATTCAGAATAACAAATACGAACTAATGTTCGCAACATATTTTTATCAGCTTCGTCTATACACCTTTTACCCACTATATACGAAGCCAACTACGAAACGTAAAGCCCGTTTTTTGCAAACAAAAAGACCAACACAGAGCGCACCACTAGGAAAATACCAAAATGGTGGAATGTGTCGGTCTTGGTCTGACATCTATTTCGTTCCAATTACCGAAGATATGGTCTTGAAGCTCTCTAATACAGTTACAGGCTTCGTCAAGATTATTAATTCTATCTGATCGCCATAAGGGTAGTATAAGGAAATATGTAGGATATTGTCAACATTAAAATTAGTTCCGAAGAACCTATCCAATAACAAAACGAAATTTATTAGGTCTTAAGGCATGTTTATGGCATCATTTTTTAGCAGCCCCTCAATATCCTTGTTCATTTTAAAGACGGTCACCTGTTCAGCAAAATCAGTACCAAAGAACATGGTTTCAATATCTTCAATTTTTAAACCCAGGTGAATATAGGAGAAAACAGGACTGAAATCTTCTCTCATCATTTGTGCAAGCTTCAGCTTGTATTCGGCAAAGATCTGACTGGAATGCGATTGCATGTGTTCAAGCATGAACGCTTCAGGTTTGGTGAATTTTGCTGTAAACTTCAGGATGATAAAATGATTCATGATGACGACTCTGGTATCTACTGGCCCGCGTTCAGTAAAATCTTTTCTTATTCTTGATGCCATTTTCGCGAGTTCTCTTTCCAAGTCTTTTATCTCAATGTTCACATCCCTCCCTACAATCATCCTTTTTCCTCCTATTGCCCTGAATACAATAATCAAACCTAATTTAATCAAAACTCCTTATACAAGACAAGTTTCAATGCGTTTATGGACTAAAGTTCCCGGTATCTTTTCAGAAAAAGGAATAGACCCCAGAAGTAGGCTTGGGGTATATCACTGGTTTTACTATGGTTTACAATTATGCAAATAAAGCAGAACTTTACGCTGAGAACTAAACAGTTTCTTTTAATTAGCTATTTTTAACTTTGTTGTTCATTGGGTACATCAACTTTGAGCAGACTGAACGCTACCAGATTCAAAACCACAGTGGCACCATACTCCCTCTCAATCACATCGAAAGCCTCTTCCGTTGCACCAACTAGATCGTCCTTCTCCGTGGTCATCTCCATTGTGACAATTTCCTCATTATTCAGCGCAAAGGTCAGTCTGTACAGCATCGGTGTTCTCCTCCTTCGAAGTAAGCTCTATATTACGAACATCGGTGAGATCAATGATGTGCACAATCTGATCTGTATCTTCCAAAGTGATCGACTTTCCCTCATTTTTATGTTTGGTAAAAAGCCTGCGATACTCTTGTTTGACCTCATCAGCAGTTAAAGGAATCTCGCGAACAACTTTATCGGAATCCTTCTCTTTCTGTTGCAGCCTGGGATTATCCTCAATCCATGTTACTGTTTTCTTTTTGCCACTTCCCTTGAAATAGAAATGAGCGGTGAGTCCAATATTCATCTAATAATACCTCCTGGGCAAAAATAGTGTTCTAACGTACTAGGAAATAAAAAATAAAATTCAAGTGTTAGCCTTCATACCTTCACTATTCTCTCTATACGTCCTCATCGTCAGGATGTTAAATCCTGTTCAGTCGGAATTCTCTTTTTCAAACAAAAAAAGGACAGCATAAGCTATCCCTTAATATTTCTTAACCGCTATACGATTGCCCAGAGAGTCATAGATGTATTTGAAATTAATTTGAATTGGGGTGACTGCCATTCTGGTGATGGACTTTGATTCCAGTTTTCCCTCATCATCATATTGATATATAACATCGACCAAGGTCGGCAGCTGCACGAATGCTTTTCCATCAAACCGATGGACTTCACCAATGGAAATCACCAAGAACGAATCATTTTGCACATACCCATCTGTCGAAATCGGCATGGTCAGCAATGACTCTGTGACTACCTGCTCCGTGTAATTGTCTGTGACGACTTGTCGAATGACCCGGCCTTCCATATCAAAAGCAAAATAAGTAACTACGTCTGTATAATCCACCAAATCACTGATTGCATCCCAAGGGTCCATCACACTCAAGCGTTTGCGCTCGGATACAGTCATGCTCACATGGGTTGCGCCATCGATGATCATATCTGCGCTATGTGTATCGGGATGAATATAATGATTCGCTTCACTCTCTACATTGAACAGCTTCTCACGCTCTTGTGGGGTCATAACTACTTTCGTGTTTCCATCTATCAAAATATCCGCACTGTGTGTGTCGGGGTGGGAGTATATCAACGTTTTGGTACCATTGATATTCACGGCTCCGTTATCGATATGATTAGAAACTCGGTCACCGCCAACCTTCACATATTCCCCACCACTGTATGTATACGTTGTTGAGGTATTCTGATTGCTTGAGTCCTGGCGTACCAGATATAATCTTCCTGCTTCACCTATGGTCGGCAGCTCCGTCTTTAATCTCACCGAAACAACATTGCCAGTGGACACTGCGTCCAGCCTTCCATCAAGCGTGGCAAAGGAATCTCTGGCTTGTTTGACTTCACGTTCTACCTTGGCAGCTTTGCTGAATGAAACAATGTCCATGGTATCCCTCCTACCTTGTAGTCAAACCAACGACCTCAACATCGAAGTTGGCCACATCTGTTCCCAAATTTTTCAACGACAAGTGAAGTGTAGAAGTCCCGTCAACGTCCTCATAAGGCAAATCGATCATATCGTAAATGCCTTCCATAAAATTTCCCGTCGAGTATTGGGCATTATTGGAATACAGAACTTCTGGATGAGGGCCAGCGCTATTCAGTACATGAACTTCCACATTTGTTTCTCTGGACGGAATGACCCTGATCGTTTTAATCATGAATCGAGGATGTTCCATCGGAATATCGATCAACGCCTTTGCCCCTCCGCCAACATACTCTACTTTTCGGGCAAACGAAACTGGCAATAACACTTTTCTCATCTCCTCCATCAGTTTCCATGTTCGATTCAAGACTCTTCCCTCCTTCTAGGAATATGTGTATCCGGATATTTCCGTGGACGAAGATGAGCACTGGACGTATTTCCATCACCGCTGTAAGACCAATCTCCCCACGTCTTTCCTACCAATCCGGACTGGTTAACTGGAATTTTGACTTTGATACACCAATCGAGACCCGCATAATTCTGCTTTACTTTCAGTCCTCTGATCGTTTCTCGGATTAAGCCTACTCCACTAGATTGAGTCAAGAACTTGTGTTTCAGAATCATATTTTTTTCGTAAGGAATTCCCATCCTGGTTCTTGCTCCGTAAATATACTTGTCCGAAACGTATCCGATGAGATGATCACCATGGGTGTCAAGTATCCGCCATGTACCCCATCGGTAAATATCAACCAGTTCTGCAGTAGTGTTTAAAGTACCTACAGAGAAGATCATTTCCTTACCTTCAAAGGTTAACGGAACAGCTTCTAGATCGTATCCAACACGATGAGAAACTCCCGCCTTACTTTGGGTAAAAAGAGAACCGCTCGCGGCGGTTCCTACAACGTTTCCTTGATGTACAGTCATGTCCACTCACCACCTTAATTCATCAGAACAGCAACCGTAGCGCCTGATAAGAAGCTTTGTCCACCGATGGACAACGAGTACACCTTATATGTTTTGGTACCTACTTTGATCTCGTCTCCATGGGAAACACCGGCAGAAGGTACCGCATAAATATCAATGAGTTCACCTCTGGGTCCTTCCACACCATTGCACATAATAACCGGAGCAAGATGATAAAGAGAACCCCAACCTGGATTAACCGGAAGCATTGCAGAATAAGCATCATAGATGTTGTTGACCATCTGTTTATCTTTATCCCTTAACGTTCGGATGCCGTTGTCCCCGTTGTAACTGAGGCCGATACCCAAACTTGAGGAATCCGCTTCTGTCGCATACCTGTTCAAAATTCCGAAGTAGCCTAGATTGGAGATCCCCGTAACCGAGTTCACATCACCCTGCAAATAAATAATGATTCGGTTCGCTTGGACGGAAACCTGATAATCGATTAATAGATTCGTGTCCACAATGCTTGTATGACATAGAAAGTCCTTTTTCACTTCAGTTCTGCCCACCGGGATGCTGCCGTCTGTTGCCATTACATCTTCAGCAACGCTTACTGTCAGTTTATTCCCCGCAGTCCCCTTCGTGTTTCCAACCTCAAGTCTGAAGAACAACTTGTCAGTACCTGTCGTACCAACTGATTTGAGCACGATCACACTGGCTGTTTCATAAAAGATCGACCAAGACGAACCCGCAATCGTTTTAAACCCCTGCACCATATTTGCGAATAATTCATTCATTTTAACTCTACCTGAGAAATTGGCCATACCTCATAAACACCTCCTATATTTGGAAAAGTAATGCTCTTTGCCCGCCACCAAGCAGCCTGGCACCGTGGAAAAACTTAGGCCTGCCATACACAGTAACCAGATTCGTATTGTGGTAATAACGTCCATAATCCGTATTGGGATAATCTTGATCCACAACATGAAACACGTAATACTTGCCATCGTTGCCAAGGTCGAGTATCGATCCGTCCGGGTGCTGTGTACTATTTTTGAAAACAATGGACCGCATGCCTTTGAATTCACCCCGCGCACCTTCTAATGGATGGTAGACCATGAACGGAGTGACATAGTACCTTGAGCCAACACCTGGAGAAGGAATGGACTCCGTTCCAAAGTTGTATAGCGCGTATTCTGTTCCATTCCGGGAAGTCATTACGACACCCCTTGGTGTATCATATTGATCTGCTGTGTTGTTATCCGAAGTATTGAAAGGCATATGTGGGAATACACCATAGAACTTATTGGCGATTGCCGGATCTTCTTGTTCTAATGACTGGCATTTGCCTAGAAATATCCGTACTGGGTAAGCTCGTTCCGGGTAGTTCAGACTCTCCCCGTGGATGAACAAGATATCTTCGTTTGTAATCACAGACCATTTATAGTTCACATTATACTGTCCGTTATGACACAAAAAGGGAGTTTCCAACATGAATTTATCTGTATCTACTGGCGGATTTACGAATAGATCTGGCGATGCTACATTACTTCCAAGGTTCTTCAGTCCCCAACGAATATTGACTCCTCTGGCGTGCGCCCATACACACATCGTAAAACGCATGGATGAATTTTTTTTATTGGTAAGCAGCGCATTTCCCCAGTTGGCATAGGTAGTTTCAGACGTATATATCGTATCCCAATAGGGATCCAGAGCATCTTTTAACGTGCTAACAAGTGTAGTAGCAAATAGACTCAGGGTGCTGATAAATTCGTGTCTACGAATCATGGTCATGCGCTAAACCTCCTTTTCAATCTCGAACAACAGCACTCGCTGTCCGCCACCGAGAAGTAAAGGGGAATCGAAGAAGTATGGTTGACCACTATAGTAAGCTCCATTGCTTGTATAAAACCCTTGATGTGTTGCTGGATGCTGTTGATTCATAACATGGAAAACATAATAGCGTTCCTCTCCAAGATCGAGAATAGAGCCATCGGGATACATACCTGCATCCCTTAAAACGGCTGTTCGAATACCATAAAACTCTCCACGAACACCTTCTGATTCATGCCATACATAGAAGGGCGAAACAAAGTACCTCCCACCCAAACCTGGAGAAGAGACTTGAGAGCTTGTTGAAAAGTGATATAGCGCATTTGCTGTGCCATTTCTTGATGTTCTCACATAGCCTCGCCCTGTACTATACTTTAATTCGTCGTCCGACATATTCAGCCCTAGAGGATAATGCCCGAAAACCCCTACAAAATCGTTAGCTACTAAAGGGTCCTCATTTTCGTAAGGTTTCAATCTTCCAAGATACAATCTTACTGGATAAGCTACGTCAGTATAATTCTGCGGTTCACCTATCATAAAAATATAATGTTGTGAAATGAACAAGCTCCATTTCCAGTATACATTTGGGGCATTATTTGTATTCGAATACGCCTCATTAATGCATGTATTTAATGGAATTTCTGATACAGAGCCTACTTCTGTATAAAGATCAGGTTTAACTACTGAACCATTATTTCTATATCCCATCCTAAGTAAATAACTCCGGGTGTAGTCACTATTGTTATAACTAGTGTAAAATCTTGATATGTTCATACTTATTGTAAAAAATAAACTTGGGTCAATTTTATTTTTTGCCGTTATCGTTCCTTGGTTTCCTGTAAGTCTACTGGTACTATTCCAGCTTCTTGGAATTGCATATTCATTCGTTGTATTGTATTCCCATTCCCAGTGGGTATCTCCATATAACTCTTGGCTTACAGTTTTATAGAGTTCTGAAATAAATGTGGAAGAGTAAGAATAAAACTCGTATCTTCGCAACGCGCTTAGTAGAATATTCTCAGCCAATCTAATGCCTCCTTAAGTCCCAAATCTTAAACTTATATCACGAAAAATATGTTCTTTAATAACAGTAAACAAGACTGCTTTCACCATGTCACTTCTCTCTTTTATGAGATTCTCTTGATAAAACTGCTCTTCTTCTCCTCCAGCTTTATCCTCTAACTCCATATCAGCCTCATGAACTTCTGGTAGCCCTTTAAGCGAGGACAAAAACTTATGTGCTACATTATCAAACAGAATATGGCTTTCAAAAGCGAAAATCAGCACTTCAATTTCCTCTGTATTGAACGGCTCCGAATTATTGCCCACTAACTTATCCATAATGGTATGGAGTGCAAATTTGACATCCTGTACAGTCCTCGTCACTTCAAATCACAACCTTTCTGATTTTTACTTGTTTTATATTACCGATAGCGTCATATTCAAATGCTTTATGAACTCCCCGGCCGTCATAAATCAAGGTTTCGGTCTTAACCGTACCGTCCGTATTGTAGGTAAAAGATGTTCTTTTCAAAAGCTGCGGAGTGGCGTTCACAGAGTACACTTCTTCGGACTCGATGTCACCATTTGAATAATAGTTATATACGACGTCTAGCTCCAGCGCAGATCCTTCGAGAAAATCAATTCTTCTGCGGATGTCCGTATCATCAAAGGTATCTCCCCCTTGAAGCACGTAATACTCAGCTCCATTGTTAATTTCCCTCAGGACCTTACCTGTAAGATCACGCTGATACTCAATAGACTTGATCTGTCCGTTACTTTCAGTAATCTCTTGTCGTTCCAGGTTTCCATCCATGCTGTAGAAGTACTCAATAGTACGATTAATTCCTCCATTAACCTTTTCTATATGGACTTTTCCATCGGTATAGTAGGTATAGTCCGTTACCGAAGTTGTGTTAATAACAGACCCACGGCCAATGACAGTTACTCTGGCTTCCTTGGGCACGTCAAATCTAAACCGAATAAGCGTATCACTATATTCAATGTAATCGTCTCCTACATCCATACGTATTCCGTCCAGAAATACCTCTGCGGAATTCGAACCAATCACGTATCGTGGTACCTGAAAATCCCTGGTAATCGACAATCTGCTGTTAGGAGACGATGTGAAGTGAAATACCGATTGATGTTCCATGGTACCTCGGCTTTCAGCTAACTCCAGTCGGCTCTGCATGTTGTCGAGTCTGTCTTTGAGAGCATCATAGACGACTCCATTTTTATCTTCCCGTGAAACAACAACCTCATTTGAAGTGGTTTCCAATTCGGTCTGCATGGCTTTGATCGTTGCATCATGTGTAACGATTGTTGTGGTATGCTTGCCAACAGTTGTTTCCAGATCAGATACACGTTCTCCTAGTGCAGACATGTCATTTTCGATAGAGCCCTTGGTTAGGAAATATCTGAAATCCATAGCCGTGAGTGAAGTCGTTGGTGATACCCCGACATCAAGTCCACCAATAATTATGGCATCTTGTGGCTCCTCTTTTTTCAAACTATAGGAGTACCTGCCGTCCTCATGCAGAAAAATATAATAAGATGTATTTGCCGTGATGTCCGGAATGCTGAATGTTTGGGAAAATTGATCCACAATAACCTTGTTGATACTTGCTCTACCGGCATTAATCGTAACTTGAACACTGTTATACATACTCAGATATGTAGGATTCGTAATACCGAGATCCTGAATGGGCTGCTTTGATACAACCTCAACGGCTTTCTCCAACGTATCAAACCGGTGATCTATGGACGACTCTGCTCCACGCGCTTCCTTAATTTCTATCTCTGCCAAACTTAATCTTTTCTCATGATCATCCTGATTCTTCGAAAGGACGTTGACATCTGCTCTTACCGTCAGAATGTCCTTCTGAACATCATCAAGTCGCGAGATGTTCGAAGTAACTGTAGTCTCCACATCGCCTAGTCTCTGCTCATGATCAATTACCTTATCCCGGCTAACATTTGCAGATTCTTCTACTAGGGTAATTCGATCACCCAGACTAACCTCAGAACCTCTGGCGTCATCCAATTCTGCAAGACAGGAATCAATCTCAGTATGCGTTCTAACCCCGATATCACTTAGTTCCTTATGACTTCTGGCGGACGATGTATGAGACTGGTTAATTCTTACTGACATTTGACCACCTCCATTCTTGCCTTACATAATCTATACGTAATGGTTTCAACAAAATTAAGCTAGATGTATGTCGAATACATTTGCAGAGAAAATTTAACTTGGGAGGCATATCTGTCTTGTGATTCTTCCCTCTCCATTCGCAGCCAAAATGGATAGGAGGCTCCCGGCGAAATACTAAAGGCCGTGATTGAGTAACTGAAAGCACCTGGGATACCTCCAACGTCAGGAGCAATTTGTACTTTTTCCGTGCCTGTTGTGAGCGCAAAGGTTACATCTCTAAATTCTCCTGACATCATGGGATTTTTGGCGAACATTCGAACTTCTTGAGTTGCAGAACCACCTGCTGTTAAATAACCAAGGAAACGATCCGTATTGGGATAAAGGAGCACATCGAAATCTTCTCCGGTTTCAGGATTTGACTCTTTATAATATAAATCTGGAGTAACCTCGAAATACATTTGGTCACCTCTAAAGAGCTTTATGGAATCCATGGCCTGAAAACGATTGCCATCGGGAAGCTTAACCCCGAAATTCCCCTCAAACGGATACGAATATTGCCCCATATCAAAATGTACAACCGTTTCTTCGGACCGACATACTCTTGATTCGAGCACAATGCCGTTCTTGTCAATCAGATCAACCACAGTTCCTTTGGTCAGATTATCTACGGCAACAGACGTCCCTTTGTTAATTCGAATATACTGAACTTGCATTGGATGATCTCCATCCCCTTTTAAATAGAGACCAATCTTGGGCGCTCCCGCCAATTCAACTGAACCTATAATGTTCCACAGCAGGCCATCATCTGACCAATATGCCGTATAATAGTTGTAGTCCCGTACTAACCGAATCCATGGATAAGTTTTCAACAAAGGTGTTGGTAAAGACATATCCAGAAACTCTTCAATCTCCATGAAATTATGCTCGTCCACAAAAACGATAACGCCTCCGTAACACCCCTCCGTATCAGGATTGTAGCTGTTCCTCACATCCATCACAAATTGCTTGATATCCGTTAAAGGTTTGTAGAACATGTACAGTGGATCGGAGCCATGTTTCAGCACTAAGCTACCTCTACCCGCGTCATAGCGGGCAGGGTCGTTAGGCAGCACTTCCCATTTGAAATCAAGGCTGGAGTTGGAATTTGCAAAGTCTTCCTCGTAAATCCTGCCCGACTCTTTCAATCTTGCAACACCCATAAAGATCCTCCTTTCATTACGTGAATAGCCAGATACGTTTACCGATCACACACATCTTGGGCCTTGCTTTCCAAACTTCCAGCAAGCACTTGATGAGTGCTTCTACACACTGGTCTCCACCTCCACCTTCGCAGTAAGGAATGACATAGACGTCATCGCAGATCCAGTTGGTCAGTTCCATCCAGTCCAAATTCGCGTATTCATAACTCCGCGTGCCAGCTTCCTGTAGTGAGGTGAATACCCATTTGAATTCATGTTTACCTTTAGTAACCGGATGTGAGAAGGTATAGTAACCACCCTCTTTGGTAAATGTTTTGATTAACTCTCCGTCTATGAAAAAATCCAGCTGACAATCAAACGGCTCAGGTACCCATACCCATTTTTCGTAGGCTTTGAAGTCATGCAGACGGAAGGTGGTCAGATAACGCCTACCGGTCACTTCGCTAATCTTTCCTTTCTGATCGGTAGTGATTACCACTTTATATTTACTATAGGGTTTGGGAGCCAGGTCATTCAGATTAAAGCCACGGAAACCATTGCCGTAATACTTTTCATCTAGAAGTACCTTTCCATCTTCTCTAGTAATTTTCACTTGCATATTACTATTATCACAGCCGCCCATCCAGATCGGTTTGTTATCCCATACTTCAAAGTGAGTCACTTCAGCCCAAGAAGGATCAACTTTGATAATGTCATCAATATTCAGTTTCCCTCCCCAGATCATGGCGCCATCTCCTGGACATCCTTGTACAAAACGAACTTGAACTTCATACTTCCGCTTCTCATCTGAGGTGTTTTCCACTTCAATTGTAATCAATGTGTCATCTTGATTCGTCACATCTCGGGAGTGAAGCAATTGCCCTTCTTCGAAGGTATCAATAACAATTTTAGTCCCCGAACATGCTCTGCTTGTGTTCTTGTATAATCGAATAACGTCTAGCCATGCATGACTCCCACCATCTGGTGCTGAAGTGTCCGGGGGGGTCCATGGCTCTTGGCCAGGGTGTGGAGAATTGCCTTCACTGAACATTTTCCCCTTAGCATCAATACAGTAAGCAGGCCACCTCTCGGAAAAACTGCCTTGACTTAATGTAAACCCGCCTGCATCAAGACCTGTGGCGTTGGTTGAAGTTTTATCTTTATTGAGGGTATATATCACTTTATATTTATGTCCTGGCTTTAATGAAGGAGGACTGTTGATATACTCGCTAACTCCTTGGCCATTTTCAACGTATATTTTTACCGGATCAAATTTATTTTTGGCGTCTGTTAAATCAAACCACTGCACGTTTACATAAGTCGTTCGATCCACTAAGACTGGATTAAGCAGTTTATTTTGATTCACACCATCAGGATCATCAGTACGAACCACAAGGTCTTTGATGGCTGCATAATAGTAATGACCTGCTTTTCCTTTTTCACGCCCACTAATAGTATCAGTAAGGCCTATAATTAATGTATATTGACCAGGTTTCTCTACTGTAATTGGAATAGAAAATTTTTCAGCATTTTTCCACTGTGTTCCATCTATATTTTTGCTATGAAATCCTATTTGGTCTCCATAATTATCATTACGATCAAGAATCGTTACCGCTTGACTTTCTTTATCTTTAGGATAATAAGCAACCCTAAATCGCCCGGCTTGAATTGAATTTTCCAACAAATAACACAAATATTTGAAACTAATATCAAATGATTCAACACAATAGAAATTAAAAATTATCTTCTTGGTAGCTGGGCCAAATAAACTATATTCCCGACTTCGAGGATTGTTACCAGAAACATCCAATGAGTAATAGTCCACTGCATCATCTGATTTAGAAATTTTCTCAGCACCCTCATATTTAGCCTCTTTATTATTAAGCACTCTCTTCTCAAACACTCTTCTTTTGGTCACCGGATAGACTTTCAGTAATTCAGAGAAATTAAAATTTCCAATCTCGGGGGCAGTAAAACTGCGAACAATCGTTGATTTTTGTTCTAAGCCCCCTACTGCGTATGCCTGACCAGAGGATGAGAAAACTTGCCCCGTATTGGTTGCATCCCACTTGGCAGCTTGTGGTGAATTTCCTCCATATGCTTTTTGCCCATAGTTAATATTATACGTTTTTGAACCTGCTGGATAACACTTCACTCCATATGGATCTTTCTTTGTACCACCTTGCTGGTCATTTCCCGTACCTGTTCCAGTAGAAGTTCCCGAGCCGTTTCCAGAATCACCTTCTCCGTTCTCTGGAGTATATTTTTTACCGTCTCGGTATCTCCATCGGAAATGATGATTCCCCGAAGGTAGAGGATACATACAATTGGTTCCTTCACGGTCATTCGACTGGCTTCCTGTCCATACGGAGATACCATCAATTTGTAGTTCCAATTTTTCTCCGGGATCAAATAGCCCTCCATATTGCCAGCAGATATAGCCAGAATTGTCCAAATGCGCTTCGAAATCACAGATAAAATCCTGATCATGCCCCTGTGCCCACATGACCCCATCGCCGTTCACAATTTTCTTCCACTCCCAATTTCCAGAAAATCTCAATGCTTCATGATACTTTCCTTCCTTATTAAACAATTCTTCGAAAACGTTAAAATCTCTTGTAATCCCCTTGTCTGGATTGTATGAAGAGTCCATCGCTGGATAGATACGCATATGCTCTTGAATACTAAATTTAGCTCCGGGATTTAATTCTGCATTATATCTAATCATATCACCAGATTTTTCTGTTCTAGCTCCCGCATCGGTTACATCCCATCCACGTGTCACATCAACGTACGAACCTAGATCAGTTTTAGTCCGATAAGTATTGCCAGTATTGTTCCCATACGTAAATAATTTTGCTATGTTATCGATGTAAGGCTGCTCAGTGAAATGATCTCGAATATAGAATTGAATGATATTTGATCCTGTCTCTAACGGAATACGTATCTGCTGCCCCTGGCTATGCATGGTTGAATAGTATTCAAGCATGCCATTTACAGTCACCTCGAACGATTCCGTGGCACGTAATTGATGAGAATAACTGAACAAGAACCAACCTTCATCTTGCAAGTTCACTTCGGTTTGAGCAATCATATCCCCTTCTACAGGATCATCCAGCCGTAATATATACCCTGCTCTTACCCATTGCGGGCTGCCCGACATCTGCCACTGATAATTCCCAATCCCTTTACCATGGAGTGACGCTTTCCAATGATCAATCTCATACGTTGGACAAATGACTTCAACTACACCTTTTAAATCTACAGTCGCCTCAGGGCCTGTTACAAGTTCATATTCAATCTTGGCTTGATTGGCAGTTGTTTCGGCATATTCCTCATTGAGAATCCACTCTACACCGTGTAAAGATTGAGCATGACTACCATGCCTGCTTTCCCCATACTGAGTTCGGGATTTGAAAATGTCATCAAAAAACAGTTCATAATCTTTAGTTGGATAAGATTCTTCGTCTACTCCCATGTAGTAAGCAAAAGAAACTGTACCATCACATTCATTGTCCAAATTCATTTTCATCGTTTTACTTCGCTCTTCATCTGTAATGAACTGAGCTTGAAAGTGGGCTTGTGCAATGCTTTGTGATGACTTTACATACCAATCACTATCCCCTTGCTCCCCATCCAGTTCAATATCCAGAGGAGCGGGCGGCTTGCGTGTATCCACAATCTCAACCACTTCAACATCCTTGATATAGATGCCATTGTTTTGCCATACTTCAGGTCTCATTTTGCGAATCAGCCAGTCGAACTTGTACATCTGTCCTGGCTGCAGCGTAAACGCTGCTTCCTGCCAACCGCTATTCTCGCTCCATTCGCCTCCGACTTGCTGCCCGTTGATATAGAACAGCATGCCATTACCGCGCTTGGAACTAGCCAAGTACTTGAACCTGATCTGTCCATAACGCTTCACACGCCAGTTAAATGTAATTTTGGAGGAGTTTCCAATTTCCAGAAGCCCTAGATCGAGCTTCAATATCATTTCGGAACCGGATTGTTCATTTTTACCTACCGAGTGAACAGTCACCCATTCCTGATCCTCCGTCGATGAGACATATCTAAAGAAATCAGGAAATTTATTTGAGAAGGGTACATCCTTTTTCATCGAAAAGAGCGGTATCTCATATACGGTAGCATCAAAATGATTGAAGTAATTTCCACTAAAATGATGGTAGTAGGGTGCCGGACAGACTGGCAATGACACACCTTGATGGCTTCCTCCAGGCTTCTGTGCATTTTCAAGAATCTTGTGAATACAATCTTTAATCATTTGCAGTACCCGCTGATATTGTGTTTTGTCTGGAGGCTGCTGCTGTTCCACCCACCATTCAATCCTGCGGTACATATTCCATAACGCTTCGCGACATCGCACACCCGCATACCATGACTTATCTCTCAGGTATTGCTCAATGATTTGATCAATACTGTTCTCTAGCGCATCCAATTGAACCGTCTGCCATCGTCCTATTTGACCGTAACCTGGATCACCCAGAATAGGGTTATTTTCTTCACCATGCCGATCGGTTTCGCTCCTAGGTGCATTGGGACTCTGCGGTAAATACGCAGGGTTATTAGGGCTGCCGTAACTTTCGTCCGCAATCTTCGCCCTCATATTCGCGAACAATACACCTTTCTGTGACTTGGAGAACAAACCAAATGTATGACCCATACCAATCACCTCCCAATCTCTCTATACGACAAAAAGAGCACCGAGTTAATCGGTGCCCGTAAGATCATATTGTTGTAATTTCGAGTCCGTGTAGATCTGGAGCTTGTTTTCCATGACTGATACGGACAATGTATACCATTTATTCTTCTCCCACTTAAACGGTTGCATCGGAGAACCTACTGCAGTTGGATTGCCAGCAACGATTTTATATAACTGCATCGGTGTCCTCATATCCAGGCTGTTATCACTGTCTCCTCCGTGAACCATAAACATCCAATAATTATTTTCATCAAAGTATTTGAATAAAATCCCTGCACCGTCACCATCCGTGTCCGTATCAACCTTGAAGTCAACGGAGAACTTGTAGGTCTCTGCCAGAAAATTATTACGATACCATCCACTGATGTCCTTCGAATCTTCTTTGGAATAAAACTTTCCAATCAATCGGTCCCGATCCCAATCACCCTTACCGAATTTGTTCCAGTCATCAGACTGGGATAGCTCCAACGCATCCATATCCTTGGAGTAAGGATAGTATACATTGAACGGATCATTCGGATCGTAGTCCTCTGGTACGCCCAAGCCTCCCTCCCAATCTTCAGGATCCATCCCTCGATCCAGCAAATCATCTGAGTAATCGAATATGAGTCCCTGTGCCATCGTATCCATCATCGGTATGTAAGCATCAGCGGATTCACGGTGCGCCACCGGATGATCAGTCAGTGTGAAGCTATCACGGGGTTCCATCTTGGCTTCATGATAAATCTCCATTAGATGAGTCGTTCTCTCAGGAAGAAACGCGTGTAACTGTTCCAAATATTCTGCTCTCTTCTCAGGCCTTTCAGCGAAAATAAAACCTGTGATGACTTGAGAACAACGTTCCTCAAATGAGGCCATGAGCCGATCAGGATCCTCAATTTCAGACAGTCTGGCATTGGCAATTCCTGTCGGCAACTCTCTCTCTATGCTAGTTTCCCGTTCCTCAGTTATCCCTTTAAAATCATTCTTACTGAGATAACCTGGGTCTATTAACTTGCTGCCAAAAGTCTCGCCATCATTAACAATGTAGCTTGTATATGGAGAACTATGTCCGTAGCTTACCTCTGCATCTGAGAAAGCAAACCTCTGAAATGTCGTCCCATAAATTCCGTCGAAATGGTCTCCGGCTCGTTTATCTGTAACTCCACTCTCCATCTCATGTGAATGACCATGTCGATCGGCTTTCCTTGCTGTGACATGCTCCCAATCGAGAGTCGCGCTTCTTAACAGGCTCATCCCAGCATCCAATTGATGGTTATAAGCTTCATAAGAAATTCTGGAACTGATGAACGAATCCTCCTCAATGTGACCATCTCTCGTTTTAAGATAAGCATATTCACTTTGGATTAGGTCCAGCTGCTTATATTGGAATCCAACAAGTTCCATCTCCAAAATGGATTCTCTTAGCTCTTTGTTTCCGTAAAACATGTCCTGATCCAGCGATCCATTTCGCAGTTTCATTACATCATCGACCATCTCATGGGTATGTGCCCATCGTTCACCTTTCCTCCCGAAAAGGTTGTCATGCTGGAATGCTGATCTACCCTCTTTATTTAAATCAATAGTTTGGATCAAGTCAGCTTCTTTACCATTCTTCAAGCCGACAAGCTGTGAATGAAGCAACGAATCTTTGGCATTTTTCAATCCGAAAATATTTTCTTCCAAATGTCCATATTGCGGTTTGTCGGCCAACAGATTCTCTTCCATATTGCCATACCGGGGCTTATCCGCTGAAAGCACATTCTCGATCGCTCCGTACTTCAGGTTAGTCCCACCTACAACTTCAACAGGAACATCACCGTATTTCAAATTCGTTCCGCCAACAATTTCTATAGGTATATCTCCATAGCTGAGGCCTGTGCCCCCCACCAATTCCACTGGGACATCACCATACTTCAGATTTGTACCGCCCAGTGGCAATACAGGATCAAGGTAACCATATTGCGGTTTGTCCGCTACGAGTTGTTCTTCAAGATTAGCAATCTTTTCTATAACGCTCTCTGTTGTCTCATGAAGGTAAGCATCCTGAGTATTCTTGCAGGCAAAGACAACATCATTATCGAAATTTATAGCATCTCTATACAGATGAATGGAAAGTAGGGACTCCTCCATTAAGGCTATACGTGTACCCTTCGATCCTATAACCAAGGTATCTTCCAGTGTCGAATCCTTTTTACCCTTTATCGCTTCATAAATCAGTTCAATGAAGTCCGCATCCCTAATACCTTTGCCACCGTACATAGCCTCATCATCCAACTGGGTGAAGCGTAATTTAACTACTTCACTCTCAACCTCATGGACTGATGCATGTTTCATGCTTCTTGTGGAATGGTTTTCTTCAAGCATGAAGGACAATCTGTTTATGTTATCCGAAATGATATCAACGCTCAATTGGCCCTCGCGTTTAATTGAATCAGCCAACAGAATATCGTCAAGGTCAGCAGTTTTCATTTCTGTAAATGCCAGAGATACCTCATTTTGCAGCATACCATAAAGATCTCCCCGGTTCCCTACAGGAGCGACACTTTCCAAAGTCGATTCCCAAGTTTGGCGCATTCCTGCATTAAACTCAATATCCATCGCACTTTCCCTTGCCCACAAGGAACCGAATGTATTTCTAATCTCTGCTTCTCCATCTCGGGATTTTGCGCTGCTTATGGAATAATCCTCGCTAAGCAAAGACGGTCTCCATATCAATGTAGCCAGAGAATAATCTATATCAATAGCTGCTTGGCGTGGTTCAATCCATCCAATAGAATAGCTCTCATTAAAATACAACTGTCTAATCTTGGCTGTACCTATGGAGTACTCTTCAGTAAATAGAGCTTCTCTTGTTGGAATTGTTCCCATAGCCTCATGTTCTTTCGAATATCCCTCACGAAGCACTGGTGTTCCAATGAGATTTTCAGTGTTTAAAAGCATCTGGCGCAAGTTCGTGCCACCCAGTGTGTATTCTTGATTGATGATTCCATAACGGTCGCGGGAAGCCCCACCCATATTGAATTCGGTATGATGTACACTTTCACGATTTCCGCTGGAACCCATGACACCATAATCGAGAGTCGCTCCATCACGTTCAAATTTTGCTCCTGGCGTATACTCGGCAGAGGCTTGTCCTCTACGTTTAACCTCACTTCCCTCATACGCCGGATCGTCTGGATATAATCCCCCGCCTGGGATCAGGTAGCCTAATGGATCTTCAGCCTCAATAATAGCCGGCCTTGCATTAAAATCTGCCCCATAAATGACTTCCGTAATTTCGCCATGCAGATTCTCCTTCACTTTTACTCCCTCGAAATCGTCTGCCTCTAAAGTGGACCTACGTCTGTTCATTTCAGCCGATAGGGATTCATCTTCAAGTATTGTTTCACTCAAATTTTTCGATGCTTCTGCAAGTTCCTTCCCAATAACACCAATCTGAGATTTCTTCGAACCTTCGAAATTAAAGGAAATAATACCTGACCTTGCTCCTTCTTTGTCAGCTGTCAAGATCCCACAGTCGATTAACGCATCTATCCGTTCCCTAACCCCAATCAGGAAATTTTCGTCAAAGTAACTAGCAGCACGATCATCATTCACAGCCTCCATCATCATTTCCAGAATGACAGCAGGACTGTTCTGCAAGATCTCCCCAACGATGAATTCCTCGTCCAGATATCCAGGGTACGCTTTATTCCCCAACCAGCCTCCACCAACCAATTTGTCCAAAAGTTCGTCTCGAATCATAGTTGGCCGACCCATATCTCGAATAGACTGAAGAATGGCTTCCATATCCATCTTCTTACGATCTCGGTGAGATTCAAGTGGTTTATCTGTTAGATGCAGTTGCTTCTGATTATCGTTCTTTCCAAACGTTTTTAAATTTTCGAACAGGGAAGGACGTATCACTTCTTTCTCAGCCAGATGTTCCTCAAACTCAGGTAACCATAAATCATGGGCCAGCGCTCTCTCTGCCGTTGTTAATTCTGTCTTGTAACCATTAAAGGATTTTTTTCTGTCTGCACTTTCCTCAATGTTGGGTATGAAAAGTTTCTTTTGTTCTAATTTTGCAGTATGGAATCTTTCCTCGATATAGGTTTCGAGCTTACTCTGTCTTTCACCTAGAGAAAGATTACTAAGTAATTCAAGAGCCTCTACGAACACTCGTTTACCTATTGTACTTTCCCTTTCCACATACCCTGGAATTTTGCTGATTCGTCTGCTTTCTTGCAGATCTCTGAAAACGAAACCATACTCTGTACTTTCGCGGTAAGCCTGATCCGCATCACGATCAACAGTACTTTGCACCACATAAATCCGTCGAGCCTCAGGGCGCTCATATTCAATATACATGCTCTTCAGATAAACTCTCTGAGCAGTAGTCAGATCATTTATGATGTTCATATCTTCAGCATGACTTCGAACAGCCCATGGAAATTGCCTTTCCACATCGGTAATTGACTCTATATCCCTTTTGGCGAAAATAATGTCCGATTCTATAGTTGAAGGATGTTTGTTTATAATTCTGTGAGCTTTAATCGGATGCCAGAGAATATCACTTGGACGAAGTACTGGCTCATATCGATATCGATCACGGCTGCTTTGACCGAGATCATCTTGGAGATGAAGTCTCTTATCGACTTGGCGTACACCTCTTATATCCGTATGGAGAAATGTCGGGTATTGACGGTCCTTCAATTTGGCAAGCACATTCTCATGAGTCATCATCTCATACTCAATGTCGCGAGTAGCTTGATTCAATTGTGACTGGAATATACTCTCTTCAATGTCCCTGAATGCTTGGGCAATTTTCCCCGTGGTCTTACCACTAAATGTAGTCTCTCGTATAGCACTACCCAGTGTTCGCATGAGAGCCAGCTGGGAAGTGTTATACACTCTTGTACCTTGAGGGCTCGTCCGATCAATATGCATATACTTTATTTCCTGAAATCGGCGAATAAAAGCTGTAGACATTTCTGAAAAAATAGATAACTGCTGGTCATTGTAGATCCTCGCCCCGATGATGGTAGCTTCCTCGCTAAATGTCTCCTTACCGCTCTCCCTTAGCCCAAGCAAGTCCTGATACAGAAGCTCTACATTTTGTCTGCTCACCTTCTGAGACTGAATACTCTCCCCGAGTACTGTAGTCCTAAGATTATCTTGGAGTGCTTGCAACAGAAAATTGTTCTCCGTTGATCGTTCGATAATCTTCTTCACTTCCTCGAAAACCTCTGCCACATCCATATCCGGTTTATCATTTCTGACGGAGTGCACTAATTGCTTAATCACCAATTCGGATTGACTGTCTTCCTCTGCGCTATCTGCATAGTCGGCAATCATCCCAAAATTACTGACCCTGAAACTGATTTTGCCGGGCTCCAGCTTGTCCAAATTCTTTACAAAGTTACGGGTAAGACCCAAATTCCGCACAATTTTCAGCTCTTTGTCGTTATCCACCCGCCAGCCTTCTGTCATATCTTCATCGACGGCTGATATTTTCTCTTCATTTAGCCTATGACCTTCTTGCCGATGATCCATCTCCAAAGCTTCAATTAACGCAGATCTCTCCATCTCAAATGAAAAATCCATAATATTGCCTTGCTTAGTTGTCGAGCCCGATCCTTCTGAAGAGCGAGGTAGAATGCCTTCTTTACCCTGTTTGGCATCACCCAGCACAATAAACCGTTCTTCTCCTTCAAGATCCTTGCGAATTGCTTCCACAAGTTGATGATTGAACCCATGAGAAATCGATCTTGCCATGTAGAAATCAAGCATCAGGACACTTGGATAACGGCTGTAAGGCATATATATAAATCGATAATCCTCAGGCCTGCTTCCTGTGGTTCCAACAGTGAACAGGTAGCCGTACTGAGTTGTCGTATAATCTATTACGGTAAAATCGTACTGGTTAACTACTTGACTCACGTCACTGCCCCCTTCCAATGAAAAAAAGGGAACCCCTGAGTGGAGTCTCAGAAAGTTCCCTCTCACTGAATCTATACGATTCAGCTTTCATTCAGTTCAACTTACAAGTAGCGTACTTCCTTCAGAATGGCCACGCCCATGCGTTGGTTGGCAGATAGATTCATAAAGTTCTGTGCTGTATCTGTATCGAAGTAACGATACACTTCTTGGTTCCAAGACTTACCTTCCACATCAATGATCAACTCATCGAGGTGAAGGATATTATGCTTCGTAACTGCAATACAGTTATCGAATTGACCGCGGTAGCCCTCATAAGGGTGTACCACATAGATTGGAGACAAGTGATATTTGGAAGTCCATTTCGATGCCTGGAAGCCTTGTGGTTCCAATTCCAGACCTGTATCCCCCAATTCCGGATCAAGATAAGCTTTACCTTTCGGTGGAGCTTGTGTAATAAAGGAAGGGTAATGCTGCTGGAATTCAATACCTGATTTAGTTTTCAACATCTGAAGTGTGTTATTACCTGCAGAAGTATATTGACCATAATAGTATGTTCCTGTTTTGGCAATCTGAGAAATATCGGGTTCCTCAATCACGGCACCGGCTGTGAGCATCACATTACCGTCTACATCATTCAGGTTGTATTTGAACGGTTTCAAGGCACCTGCATACAGGAAAGATTTTTTGTAATCAAGGAAGTTCACCGCAGGGTCTGCAACAAGAACCATCGCCAAGCGATTGTTCATGACATTGACATACATATATACAGGTTTCTCTTTATTTCGATCCGTTGGTGTATAGTTTTCCAATGCCCATTGATAAAGTACCGGATGACCTGTCAGCTTGAATGTAGGTCGGGTTGTAACCGGTAATGTAGTTGGCTCACTGCCCTCGAGTCCTTCAAGCAACTGTACAGTTAGAGTACTATGCTCTTCATAAGCCGGAACAGGTGCAACGACTCGTGGTACCAAAGCGTGATTGATGAAGCTAACATAGAATTTTTTGGTGATTGGAGTTGCTTGAGTACCGATCGTCATAACTCCACGAAGGATGAGTTCCTGAACGCGATCGTTGCTATCCTTTTCCTCATAGAATACTTCCCACAGATTTTGTTCCTGGGTCTCACTCGCAGTTGACTCAAAAGGGAAGCTCTTAAAGCCCGTGACTTCCTCTTTCAGTTTTGTCAACAAGTCCTGGGAAGTGGTGATTGTCTCTACATATTTAAAGTTTGCCATTGTATAGTAGTCCTCCTTATTTTATCTCTTTCAAAAATGCAATGGTAATAACGTCTGGTGATGGCGAATGCTTGAAGAGGTTCAACGGGCTCTTGATACTGAAAAATTTATAAACTTCTGTCCATGTGCCCAGAGAAGGGTTAGACTTATCTTTCAAAATCTCTGTATCTACGATTAATTCATCACGATTAACCAGATTATGATCGTAAATCGCGACCACACCATCCATATATCCCCGATACCCCTCAGCCTGATGAACAAGGTAGATTGGACTGGCGTGATACTTTCCTGTCCAGAGGGACTTCTGGAAACCGTCCGTATCGACAACAAGTTTGGACAGCCCCGGAGGAAGCGTACCGACAGAAGGGTAATTCGGGAGATGCGAAATAAAGGCCGGGTAATAACGTTGGAACAGGACATTACTCCGTGTCTTCAACATGGACATGGAATCCATGCCATTTGAAGTGTACTCCCCATATTTGGCGTACAGATCCGGATTAAGGTCGGTTAAAATATCTTTTTTCGTATAACCTGTCATATCCGTCCGCAAATCACCCATACCAACCGTAACCCCGAAGTTCCCGCCATGGTCAAAGTCATTGAACGGAACAATTTTGCCTATGTATCCAAAACTTCGATAATAGCTGTGGATATTCGGTGAAGGATCACCTTCAAGAACAACGATAACCCGATCATTATTTACCGATAGCGTGTAGGCTACCAGGTAATCTGGTCTGCGTTTTTTGTTAGGCAGCCAAGACGTTGTAGAATCTCGCCCATGGAAAAAGCGAGCCGCCGGGCTGACAATTTCTGTTTTCCCGTCGTAGTCCAACTTCCACTTCGTGGATGGTGGGATGAAAGTTTTGACAATCGTATCAGTATTCCACATCTCATAGATTGCTTGTGCTTTGGCTTGATCTATTACTATAGGCGTTAAACCCGGTTTAACCGTAGCTGGATCACAAGCCCCTGTATATGTGGTCGACGAATCTCCACTTGCGTTAATACCCTCAAAGTCTTCGCCATAATAAATGTTAATGTAGTTCCAGTCATTCGTAGGTTGCTCAAACATAACGGAGTACTCTCGAACAGGAATTCCTGTGGGTACCGTTGGTGTACCTTTAACTACTACTCTTGAAGGCACATCATTGACCGGATCAGCAGTATAATAACGCTCAGTAAACGTATATTTGGATTTACTAGGCTCTACGAGACTGTTCTTTAACGTTGTCCACGGACTATAATAATCGTAATATCTCACATACTCCCACTGATAAGCCGTCTTCAGCGCATAGTTCCAATCATCTGGAAGTTCCGTAACCAGTTCGAATTCATTCCAGTCATCCAAATAAACTACCTCACCGGTACTAAGAGTCTGTCTCTGCTTTACAATATACGCAGAAACACCATCAGGTTTAGTAAGATCTGTAACCAAAATTGCAAGCTGATTAGGAACATCTACAAAAATAGTAGCCCCCAACTTATCAGTATAAGAAAACTGAACGACCTGAATCTTTCTTCCCGTCTTGTAGTTACCATAATCCTTATCTCTTACTTTAGGAACTTCGCTGCCCTCTACAACTGGATCCCAATAAATTGACCTTACTTCATAGAGAAATCCATCTTTTTCAACAGCAGGTGTTCCATTCTTGAATTTAAGTTTACTGTAGTCAGGAATTTTAACCACGTCATACAAGTTACCATCCGTATGAAGGTACTTCCCTTGAATGTTAGGACGAGTCTTTGGGGTGTATGTTACCCAATAATCTTGTTCAGCCTCATAGACTTTTTCCCAACGATTTGCGTCAATCCCGCCTTCTACTCTGGGAATGTCAGCACTCACAATTTCATCGGCCAACGTGTTGATCAGATTTTGTGCTTCCGACTCTCCGTCAATATAGGCGGCAAAGTTCGTCTGCGGTTTTTGCAGTGCCATCGTCACCCTCCTTATCTCAAAAATTTGATGTTGTACCAGACCGACTTGGCTTCAGCCACCGCGTTGAAGAAATCAAACTTAATGGTCGTTCCCGCCGGAATCGGGTAGACAATTCCGAAACTGTTACCCATGGATACCGACTCAGGAAGCTCCTTCGCATAGATGGTGTGGCACACCTTTTCAGTTCCGATCGTCAGTTCCCAGTAATCGCCGACACAGTAGTGACTCGCAGCAAACGCAATGCTCAGAAACTCCGTGTCATACGCCAAGGTGAACGTATCGGACTTGGTGGTCTTGGCCGCCGGAATGTCCAACATCTGTCCCCGAATGAATGGGATCGTTTTTTTACTGAAGTGTGGGTACGGCAGCTCGCGCACTTTGTCGATGACGCCACCCGCGATGTAAGAAACATTAAATGCCATGGAACCACCTCCTAAATGCTATATACGATTTACGCTCGTTCCAGTTAAGCGTCCTTCGTCATCATAATTTAGACCAATATTGTAGGTGAACATCGACTCTCCACTTGGATCAAATGTGCGGGCAGTCACCTGTGTTAACCTGAAATACTTGTAGTATTCATAATCCGGGTGGGAATAGCCCACCCCGGAAGGAAAGTCTTCCTCTTCCTCAGAACCGAACTTCATCCAGATCGAAACCTTCCATTCCGATTCGTAGAAGAGGTCTGCTCCAGTCACCCTGTCCGGGTCCTGCATGTGTTCCCGATATAATGTAACAGAAGGTTCCCCCTCAAGAGGAGAACTGTTCGAATTTGAAGTACTGCTATACTTGCGTAATTCCCGGTGGATTAGATCCAGCACAGGAAAAACAATATTTTCATTCACGATGCCGGCCATTACACCATCACTCCCTTTCTTGCCCACATCATATCAATGACCTGAAGCATGCCCCGATCCACGGAATAGCTTGTTTTGATACTTTTAATCGTGTATACAGAGCGGGTGGTAGTCGTTTTATCCGTCACGATAACGTTGTCAAGCAGATCAAGAGCAGGATTCGCAGGAATGGATACCTGTAGCGTACGGCACATACGTTTCATATCAAAAAAAGCTCGCTCTGCCACCTGCCTCTTGGCCTCAACCGTCTTCGCCCAAGGAACCGCTAGCACCATAGTTCGGATCTCACCTTTGAGTTCGAGCAAGATCTCCTTGTCCACAAAACTGCTTTGTTTCTGATTCGAGTCGATAACCACGATGTGACTTCTTCCTCTGGACCAATCCGTCGATTTGGTAATGGAGATCAGATTGTCATTCTCGGAAAACTCGGCAACGACCGGTTTGTCATAATTCAAGCGCTCCAATCGGTATGTACCATAACGGTCACAGTAGCTTCGATAAGGAATCTCCGAAATAATATCCTGAACGGCTTCCGTAACTTTGGCGGACCATTGCTCAAACGTTTTGCCATACTCCTCAATGAATGGATTAAGCCATCCATTGGGCGTAAGTACCGTACTTGCATCCTTGACTTCAAACTCACCCTCCTGTCCCGGTACCGGAACAATGACTCTGCCCGTCTTCTGATTCACCTCAATCAGATAGGTCTCGTCGATCACATAGTCAGGATAAGAGCGATCCTCACTGGTTGCCCTCCACCCCACCATACCTGCATGTTTAACCAGATCTAGTACAACCGTGGATTTAACCCAGGCCGGCTTTTCAAGTTCCACAGGCTGAGCTGGTGTCGGTGTAACCGCCGGTGTGGATGTAGATGTAATGGTCCAGCTTGCCGGGTCTGCGAGCATCTCCTGATAAAAGGTCCATACCTTGTTCACCCAATTATCACGATCTTCACTCCAGATCATTGGAGCGATGTCTCCTCCATTATGGAAATACAGTACATCCGCCTTGGAAGTCACTTTCTTCCCTCTGGAAGCCAGTGCTTTGGACATCCGTTCTGCTCCACGTTTCATCTGCTCCTGAATACCTTCGTATTCCTTCTTAGGGATTCCGTATCCAAGAATAAAACTGCCGTTCTCTTCCTTACCCATGCCTTGTGTGCCAAGTACGGTCTCATGCTTGCATATTGCAAGCAAAAATTTGTGATCCGGTACACCATAAGTTGCAGCTTGAGCTTGGGCAGCCTGAATAATGGTTGATGTCCGGTCCGTCCCTACCGCTGCAGGCGGCACCGGATCCGGCACATTATCAATCTCATCTACCTCTGGATAAGCTTTTTTCTCCGAAATGACTTTCTCGATAATGCGCTTGTACATATCTCGAGCCGTGATCTCCAGGGTAGAGCCCTCACCATTAATGTCGACTTTGTCGATCAATCCGGTAAATACCCGCATCATATGCTGACCGTAGCCCATGTAAATGCGTATCGGTGTGTTTTCACTCAGAACTCCAACATGGAATCCATTGGCAAAATAAGACCATGGAGATGGGACGCCCCCAAGCTCGGGAAAATGGGCAGGATTATAATCCGGGGAAAAGAATCCTCTGGGATTGGAGATGGTCAGCCGTGCTTCCCTGGCTTCAGAGTCAAACTGATCATCAATTTCGGCACTAATGATATTGGGAAGAACTTGCGTGTCCATATAGACAAAAGATCCAACCTGAATAACATCCGATTCTGGCCTATTGTTCATGACAAAACCTTCATAGCTATTCGTTTGATAATAGCCTTTGGACGGATCAAGTCCTTCTTCACTCTTTTGATTCTTCAACTGAGCAGGCAACAACTCTTGTATACGAATATAATCAATGGCGAATTTTTTGTATTTCACCTTCGAAGCAGGAACCGTGCCAGGTGGAACAGTGGTGTTTTGTTTGCCCCCATAAGTCACCTTAATTTTGATGCTTTTGGCCTTTGCGGGGATCACAATATTATTCAATTCCGTTAGTTTGGTCAGGTCATATGCCCCGGTGAACTTATTGACATAAGCATACGTTTTACCATCAATCACCACAGCGAAAGAATCCCCTTCCGCTTCACTAAAATTAGTCCCCATGCCAATACTAAGAAGCCCTTGAGTAGGCATGCTCAGTTTAGTCACGTTAATCTCAAATTCGGCTACCGCGGCTTTGCCTTCAAACGTATATAGCAACTTGCCTCCCGAATCAAACAGGGTCCAGCCCGATTCAATCTTGGCGTAATCCGAAAATTTTAATCCGGTTGAATAAACGCTTTTCTCATACCAGTTCCGTTTATCAAATTTCTCATTCAATTTAATCTCTCCTGGATATCCTTCAACCTGAACCGGCACTACATCAGTAAATGTTGTTTTCGCATTTCCGTGCAGTTTGCGCTGTCCGCTCAGATATAATCTGGGATTAACCGCCTTACCACCTTCTCCGGTTTTCGTTGTTGGATTAACCCCTTCCCAAATTTCAAAATGTAGATGTCTCCCTTTACCCGCTGCACGTTCAGCAGCAGAAACCTTATGGCCATTGGTATATACGCCACCCGTATTGCCTAGTGTTCCAATGACCGCCCCTTGAGCTACTTCATCATCCACCGAACAGAGAATTTCTTTCAAATGAAAATATTTGGTAATAATACCATTATCATGTCTTATATTCACGGCATTACCGGCACCTTCTGTTTTATTCAGGGATATGCGGACTACTTTTCCCGCCCATGCAGCCAGAATTGGCGTTCCGATCTGCTCCCATAAATCGATGCCTCGGTGAATTTTTGACGCGCTTTTACGAGGAGCACCAAATTCATCTGTAACCTCGGTGGTAATCAGCGTTTTACCCTTGATCGGAAAACAAATATCCTGGGCGGTAGCTTCGGTCGAGCCATTATAAATTCCGTTACTCGACTCATCCACCCAAACGGATTGTGTACTGATGACAGGTACTAGCTCAGAAACCATATGCCTGAACTCTTCTGTCCGTCCCGGGATAAATGCCAGCCTGTCCACTTCAACCCGGATATTGGGAAGTGCTCCTTCCCCCAGCTTCAGACGCTGGGACAGCACATTCATAACCTCATCCGAAATTGGAATCATATATTATCTCCCCCTTACTTGAATCGCTCAATGGTCCACTTCATGAATCGGTCCAGGAAGGCCACGGCTTCAGCCCGTGTCATAGCAGAGTTACCCAAAAACCATGTCTCATCCGGTTCCGTACCACCTACAGGTCTGCCCATATTCGTTACCACTGCTGCACCATCCACCTTTTTCTTGATATTGATGCCTGCAATCAGCGGATCATTATTGGCAAATGTTTCGTCTTCCATTTCAGAGACAGCCATTTTCCAGAATGCATCCTTGTTCTGTACGACTCGCTCATCTTTGTTCTGATAGTAAATGGCCGAATCTTTTCCGACGTCTGCGAACCTTTCGCTCACATCCTTGAGATAATAGAAAGTCACTTCGTCGCCTTCTGAGAAAGGTTGATTGAAGACAACCGTATGGTTGTCAATTTCCGAATAAGCCGGAGTTTCTTGGACTTTATCTTTTTTTTCTTCTTTGAATTTCACTGTAACTTTAAGTTTATTTTTACCTGCTGGATAATTGCCGTTAAGTCTAAACACCCGTTGTCCCTGAAATGCCGTAATAGGCTCATTTATACCCGTCGTTGGTGCTTCCTTGTCCGTAAATCTGGCATAGAATACCTTGCGTAGCTTGTTAATCAGATGAAAGGCTTCTCCCCGCTGTATAATCGCATTAGGAAAGAAACAGTTATTGTATGCCGGCTTGAGGGTTGTCGCTTTAATGTCTTCACTCTTGAATTTGAATGCGCCACCGCTATTCTTCGTCCAATAGTTGAACTTACAAGTGACACCATTCAGATTAAAGGGAAGAAACACTGATCCCCCAGGACTGACACAATAGACATCTGTTCGATAACCGATTGCCTTTGTTGCAATTTTGGTTACTGCCGCTGCATCCCCCATGGTATCTGCCCATACCTCGGAAGGAATACTGAGTCTGCGAAGCGGCTGCCCTGCTGCATACAAATATTCCTGATGATTACGACTGAATGGATCGTAGAAATATGTCGTCGCTGCACTAAGTGCAGCTCTGGGCAGATCTCCAGTCCAGGACACGGGTGGCCTCTTCCAATCACTGTCCAGCAACGGTTCTCCATAACTACAGAAGGACACCACCTGACCTGCTTTCACACCGGTATACAACTCTACATCCGTTAAACCCTTGCTATTGGTTTCAGCCGTTTGGTAGATCGTTTGAACACCATCAATAAACACATACAGTGGATTGTTATCTGTCGGCTTGATCAGAACAGGCAGACTAAATGAGGTTTGCCCCACTTGCCCCTTGATTTCCTCATATACAAAAGGCTTACCCTCCTCAAACTTGTTATAGTTGATCCCCGCAACAAAGACTTCACCATCTTCCAAAACCATATTCGTGGCTTCCATAACATCGTTATAGAACCAGTCCCCTTCGTTTACATCAACCCATTTTCGTATGATAAACACCCCCTATCTTTAGAATAGACAGAAAAGAGAGTAGGTCACCCTACTCTCGAATTGTTCGTTCCAACAGACGCTTGGTGCGCATCAGGAAAGTAACAAACTCTGCTCTGGTTATAAAATCTTCCGGCCTGAAGTATAGAATGGGTGTGCCGTCCAATTCTGTTACAACAGTCAGCCCCAAATCAGCCATGCGTTCAATGGAATGTCTTGCCCAGTGATTCTTACCTTCTGTCGTCTGTAAATCCTGAAACTGAACCGCACTCTTGCGGTCATATCCATCTTTTTTGATCAGGGTCATGGTCAGTTCGACCTTGTACCCTTTCTGATCTTTATCCATCGTATCCTGATGATAGAAGATAGGGTCGACTTTGATGGACTCTACAACACCAACATAAATATTGCCCTTTTCATCATAAAATTTGTGCGTCCAGCCTACGTACATGGCGTAGTCATGATAGGACTGCTTGTCTTTAAACAGGATGTTAATGATGGACTTGTACGAAGACACACCCATCTGATGGAAATGCGAGGGAGCATTAATCATTTTAATTTCCCTCACTTGCGGATTGGGCGACGGCGAAGAGTACGGATCAATAATCCGACCCATCACAGGTTCGAACTTCATCCCTGTATCGACATACAGCTTTCTTTTATACCGGTCATTAACTAAGCCAAACGGGTCTTGCTGTGACATATCAGATGCCCTCCTTACCTAATAAAAGATACGGGATAATTGCTCCCCATTCTTGCACCGACATTACTAGCCATCCTGTTTACGAGACCCGGGTTGTTCTGCCGTAGTGTCTTATCCAGTGACGACGTCAGTTTCTCCACATCTTTTGTACTGCCAGTCATATTGTCGATATTCACATGCACCGTGACATCGCCCGCCCCAACCATCACACTTTTATGTGTATTGTTTGTCGTCATATAATCAAAGTAATCCATGACTTTAAGTCCTGCTGGAATGTTGAATGTAGATATAGGTTTATCCATTTTTTTGCTGATTTCGGCCAGATTCTTGGACTGTTCTACACCCAATGATTGGATTTGTTTAAAAATTTCCATATATTCATCCGAGCCCGGTTTAAACACGCCACTTTTCAGCAAATTCTGCCATTCTTGCTTGATCGAACTCATTTGTGAGTTCAGCTCAGATGCACGAGATTTGTTCAATGCAATCAATTCTGGTGCATCTTCCTTACCGCCATTGGCCGCCAAGAGATCGTACATTCGTTTGTCATAATCCAACTGTGTCAGCTCAAGCTGATCATTCATCTTGCGTCTGAGTTCATCAATTTTACTGTTTTTAACACCGTTCAGTTCAAGCTCTGATTGTGCCTTTTGCTGTTTCTTCTCATTAATCTCCAGACCGAGTTCGTCTTTTTCCTTGCCCTCAGCCATCTTGTCATACGTCTTCTGCAAACTAGCAATCGCCTTATCAAAAAACTTGATATTTTCTTGCAAATATTTCTCCATCAGAGCGCGCATCTGTCCAGAATCCTCGCGGACACCGCTAATTAACAGACGGGATCGAGCAACTTGATAATTCGTTTCGTTGTCACTTGTTGACTTGTTGAGCTGACGATTGATCTTGGCGATCATTTCATCAATGCCATTGCTTTGCGGCTGAGGTGTATACCCGTTAGCAATGGTACCCATTCCGCCAGCAGCAGGAATGTACTGAATCTGAGGCTGCACATATTGTGGTTGAGTGTTCTGCTCAGGCGCCTTGCCGGACTCCTTGTCCATTTGAAGCTGGGACTCTTTTTTCTCTTGCTCGTAGTTATACTCTTTGGCCAACTTTTTCTCGACCGCATCTCCGCCATTTTCAGTCCACAAAGCTTTGAATCCATCCACATAATCGCCAAACTTGTTATTGGTAGCATTGTCTCCAAATACCGTACTCATTGTCCCGGATATAGCGGCATCCATCCCCAGGTTAAGTCCCTTCCATACTTTCCCTATAAAAGATGACTGCTCCACATCTTTGAATTGTTTTGCCAGCTCTTCCTTGTTTGTAGCCCGAATATTCTGCTTCTCCGCTTCAGACTTGCCCATATTGCTAAGCGGATCAACAAGGCCTGTAATTACATCCATGGCCCCCATTGCAACACCAAGCCCTGGTACTGCTTTTAAAGGTCTTAAGAACCTTGAGCCGGTTTTCACTAATTTCGAAAGTTTTCCCGGTGTTTTAATCCCACGTGCAGCACGCTCCGCATTGATAGCACGCTGAGTAATCAAATTACCTTGTCTATCTCGAAGAATATTTCCACCTTCATCACGAGTCGGGGCATTGCTGTCAAAAAATGCTTTACGATTGCCTGTCTCTTTCATGTCCTTAAATCTGGAAAGTAGGCCCCTTTTTTTGGTCTTTTGATTTCCTTTTTGGAATCGCCCCCCGGATTGAATTCATCCATTATCGCATCTTTCATGACATCCTTAATCAGGTCTTCATGTCGAGCCACAAAGGTTTTATTCTTCGCTTCATCTTTATCATCTTTTGCAGCTGATCCGGCACCTGCACTTCCCGTACCCGGAACGACCAGTAATCCTCCAGAAGAGTTCATCATCGCTGCCAATTGAGCCTGCTCAAGCTCCTTCAATTTGGAGATATATGCCGCAGCATCCATTGATCCCTGTCTGAATGAGGCATTCAGGGCATTCACTTCACCTCTTAATTTGGATAGCACATCATTTAACAGAATCGATTGTTTGCGCAGTTTCTGGATCTCGGATTCGTAACGCTGAACATCGGTTGAGCCATAAAGGAACTCGGCATTCAGGAAATACAACTTATTTCGAAGCTCCACTGCATCCAGATCCATATCATCCATCGCCAACATCAACATTCTCGCTTGATGTTCAAGCTGAATAATCGCTTTTCCGTTCTCATCCAACTCACGGCTTAGAAATTCAAGACTCCGTTTTGTCTTCGCAATCTGTTCATCGAGTGAATCCATTTCCTCACGCAACAGACGAAGTTCCCTGCTTTCGGCCTTGGCTTCCTTCTCCGCTTGGTCACGTTCCCCTGCGTGAAAGGTGGAAGCTGCTGAATTCCCATTCTGGATTGCCTGCTCATAGAGTGATTGTTGTTCATCTCGTCTAGTATGTAGCTTGAACACTTCTTCTTGCTTGGCAGTTGCCCTTGTCTGTATCTCCGCTTTACGGGTACCTTGAGCACGAAGACGGTTTTGCTGTCTTGCCCTTTCCTGCGTTACACCCGCACGGTGCACATCGGCAACTCCGATTGGGTAGGATGTGTTGCTTCCTGAGCTTTCGCTCTTCACTGTACCTGTATCACCCATACCATAACGTGTCTGTTCTCCTTTGTTCATCACATCGGCGAACTTGTCCCAGGCCACTTGAACACCTGCTTCTTCCATAATCCGATTAATCAGTTCCATATGATCTGAAATACCGCTGGCTTGGTCTCCAATTAATCGCAAGAACGAAATAAGATAGGTCTGGAGCCCAGAAAAATCCTCTTTTAACCCCTTCATGGCTTCATATGTAGAGATTTGGAATGCAGTACGGAACTGGCTTTGACGAAATTGCAAGTTATCTTTTGTCTCTGTCCGCGGAACCATGGAAGCTTTATTCTCGTCAACTGTCTTTAGTTGCTCCGTAAGAGCGCCAACTGATGCTTGATCCTGAGCTAAACCACCATTCGTTGAATGGCCTTTCTCCTGAAGAGACAATGAAGACGTAGCCATGAAACGGGCAAGAGCATCTTCTTTTGTTACTTCACCATCACGTTCACCCGATGCAGGCACCGTTTGTTGCATGGCCTTGATCAGATCCTGGATGTTTATCTGTGAGATAGTTGCAGCCTTAAGCATCATGTCCGTCACTTTGGATAGATCATAACCACTCAGTTCCCAAGCAGAGGAAATACCTTCCAATCCCGTAGTAGTCTTCTCTACATCCACATTGTCAAACGAATTCAACTTGGCGACTTCTTTAGCAAAGGCTGTGGCTTCCTCAGGATTATCATAGGAACGGGAACCAATGCGATATGCGAGACCCACATCCTCCTGATCCATGCCATGCTGCAGTGCAATCCGTTGCAGGTCCTTGACGATCCCGTCTGTTTGACCTGTCTGACCTGATGATCTGATCTCGAAATTTTGATTGGCCTTGGTCATCTGGTCATCCATTTGACGTGACGACTCAAGTGATTCCTTCAGCATAGTGGGTGAGTACCCTCTGGCTTCGCCTGAGGAGATATATTTCATCATGTTGCCCATGGAGTTCAATAGCTCCTGTGAACCAGCTTCCGGCAGATCTTTCATTTCATTGAAAGCCCCACGATAAAATGTCTCCAAATCTTTGGTTAACGTTGCAATCATTTGGGACTGCATATCGTCCCTCATCTCTTCAACACGCTGAACAAGGGATTGAATGCCTGATCGATTTCCATCTTTCAGGTCTGCGGTTTGGATATCAGACTGTTCCACATCCGTTAATATCTCTTGGGTTAAAGAGTGTTTTTGTTCTTCTGTATTAGCCAAATTCATCACCACCTTTATACATAAATCCCGTTCTACCTTAGTGTAGGCAAAACGGGACGTCTCTCACTTATCCTCCAAGTGCTTGTGCAAGCAAACCGATGTCATCCTCGGATATTTCTGTGTAGTCCGCGTCATCAAAGGTCCGTTTACGTCTAATACTTCCATCTTCCCCAACTTCCTCTTCCCCTCTGCCGCCACCGAACATGCGAAGAGGTGCCGTCATTAATTCAACCTCAAATTGAATATATTTCTCGGCTGACTTGCACAGCTCCGCGACCTGAGGGAGTGTGTACTCCCAGATCTCCCACTTGTTCAGCCCACAGTGCTTGTGAAGGGTAAAGAAGATTTCTCCCCAGTGAATTGGCTCTTGCGTTTCCTCATCACGGATTTCGGTTCCCTCCAGAGGCTCACCCTCGGCGCGTTCTACTTTTTTAGACCATTTAGACCAATGAGCATATCAATGACTTTTCGAGCCGTATTTAAATCAAGGTACTCATCCAGATATTCTCGATTAATGACATACTCACCCTGTTCATCTTTGGTCACAATGTGCGGATAGTTTTTAAACGCCATAGCCAACACATCAAATAAGTCCTGTTGTCGTTTTGCATCCAGTTCATCATTCTCTGTTGGAATAAAGTTAAGAATAATGGCGTCGATGTTCACCGTTTTCAGCAGTTTCATCAGACGACGTGCATCCTTCAGGTTACATGGCGGGATGCGGTACTTCCGCCGATCACGCAGTGTTATAATCTCATCATCTTCGAAGAATGCCCGTTCAGCAGCTTCGGCTTCCTCGGGGGTTACCCGTTTATTCGCCGGATCATTTTTGATTCGTTCGGCAGCTTCCTCGTTCAATTGTTCCGCCAGCTCACGCTCAGCCTTTTCCTGTTCTGTTTCCACCATCATTAGAACCTCCCCTGAACATTCTCTCCCCTGTAAAATAAAGAACCTGGCAAGGCAAGGGTCTGTGTAGGGGAGGACACAGACACCGTAAAATACCTTGCCAGGAGCAATGGAACATCGTATAAGATCTTAGATTTTGCTTGGTGCGCTAAAGCGTTTGATGCTTCCCAATTTGCCATCTGCACGTTCAGGATCAAGAATCTGCAAGGAAATCGCAGACGCCGATGCTGCTGCGCGCTGAGCATTGATGCTGAATGTACCTTTGGCACGGCACATGTACAGTTCGGTTTCAACTCCTGCAAAAGAGCCATCTTTTTGCTGGAATGTACCATGATGAATCACAGAGATTGGGAAAGGCACTTCGTCAACCAGCAAATCAACCATGTCTACCACTTCTTCGCGTTTGTAGTTGAGCACAATTTCTTTACTGATATGCGCAGCGTTCAGAACTACAACATCATTTGCTTCATCATAGAAGAATTCATCCGGTGCCACAGCTGCAGCCTTCGAACTAAGTTGTTTCAGCAACTTGTTAGAGTCTTTGAGACGAACCGTAATATCTCCGTTATTTTCATAAATTGAACTTGCATATTTGGGTTTGACTTCAACAAATCCGGAATTATTTGCGCCAGTAGTTGCAGTATCCTGCTCATTCAAAACCCATACGTAGGACTTCACTTGTTCCTGTACGGTTGAACCCATCATCAGCTGAATCGCATCCAGATCGAATTTGGCATCTGTAGCAGATACTTCAATGGACTTCGACTTCACCAGTACGTCGATGGCAAACAGGCCATCACCACCAAAGATGTCCTCCAGCTCTACATTGAGGTCAATTTTCAGATCTTGCAGGGTACCTAGTGTAATTACTTCAATTGCACCCAGCGGGTCTGTAGGGTAACGCTTCGCCATGAATGTACCTACACCTTTGATAATCATTTTTTTAGCCATTGAACAGTCCACTCCTTAGATTTGTAATATCATTATTTAGCTACCGAGACTTACATGAGCCTGCGGCTGGTCGAAGGATTGAAAAGATCAGAATTTCTTTCCTCCAAGCAGTTTGGCTGGTGGCTGTCTCTGCTTTTCATAGTGTAGAACGCTAATCTCATTCCCTAACACATATCACTGAATACGTTGAACGAAAGTTTAAACGGGATTTCTCTGCAAGCTGAACAGCTTCTATTAAGATCAAATAAACAGAAAAGACCCCTACATTAGAGGGGCCGGTCTATTGGGCAATTCATCTATAATTTGAGCGACCTGTTCTGCTCGTTCCTTTATTTCATATTCATCGGCAGTAATCAGATGAACATGAGAGCAGTATTTGCCATGCTCATAAATTCGCTCTGGTGTAATAAACACAACGTCAGCAACAGCTTCCATCTTGTGCTTGTCTTTTTCAAATCGGTCGGGATCCGTAAGTGAATCGAATACAACCAGATTAGGATATGATGTCTCCACCGAACTTGCCAAGCGGCTGTCATTCACCCAATAGATGACTCTTTCACCCTGAAACAACGGACGAACATTCTGACCAACACGAGCCACGACAAAATTCGGAAGCTCAGGTTGAGGATACTCCAATGCATCCACCTGATAAAACTCATCACTGGAATTTATATAAATCACATGATAACCAATCGCCGCAAGTTCTCTTAACAGTCGTTGTGGCCGACGCCCAAATCGTTCACTGTGAAAATCTATAGCAGGCAGATATACAATGGTTGTATTGGTTTTGGGCACATATTTTTCAAAATTGAACTCACTCATTTGAACCTCTATTTTTTCAACTTCAATTGGCGGCTTAGCCGCCTGGCTACCGAAAATTCGTTTGAACATCTGTTTCATCCGCGTTGCCTCCTATCACCTGATTGATCATTTTGACAGCTTCCATAGCCCTGCTGTCCCAGCCATTAGCTCTTGCCACCTTTGCACGGGCAGCGATTTTGGCCTCGCTATTCTCACTAATTGCTTTCTGAAGCATCTGCCCACAATTATGACGATCCATAAAGTAGGTTACATCACTGTATTTATTGACGATTTCCTCCATACGTGTCGTTATAACAGGCTTGCCCGCAGACAAATATTCGTAATATTTAATCGGGTCACATCCACGGATCATTTCTGTCAGCTTGAATGGCACAATACAAACATCAAATTGGGCAATATAAGCGGGAAGAACTCTGTAATCCTTATGTGGAAGACAAGTTATATTCGGATGCACAATGTTCTTTTGATACAGAGCATTGTTTCCTATCAGAACTACATGATATCCCTTGTCTGCAATGTCGGTAATAAGTGAATAGTCCACCCATGAAGCCATAGCCCCATGGAATCCCACAACCTTTTGTTCCTCCTTAACTTCGGGAAAGTCTGCCGGTATGGGGAGTGATACACGCGCTTTCTTAAAGTGCTCATAATCCGCCCCATTCGGGCACATAAAGATCGGTTTGCCGTCATTTTTATGAGCTTCGTACATCACCTTAGCCGTTGTAGCAATAAGATCTGCTCGTTCAAAACATTTTGGAATGTAATCCTTCCACACCGCAAATTCATCGGCTGAATTGTCCAAGTAGTCAAATACGGTAAAATCAAAATTACGACCATCCCTATAGTTATACTGACCTGGACTTGAGAACCAGAGTACCTTTTTTCCTTTGACTAGATGGTCATAGTTAATACCCTTTTGCACAAGGAAGAGGTCGTCATTCAATTTTTCAATCGGACGGCTCTGTTTCTTATACGTTTCTTCGTTAATAAAAATAGCACGCACCCCTGGAATCTTGGAAAATGCCGTCATTAATTGCTGTGGACGTTGAAACAACAGATTCCAATCGAGTGCAGGCGGATATATGATCGTCATTTCAATGCTTTCAAAACATGCGTTTTTCTGCCTACTTCTATGTACCAGCCAATTCAGCAACCAACTCCACTCCTTCCTCATAGGCATGAACCGGACGAAGCCGTGTATCCACATATAGTCCATAACCAAGCTGCTGAGCCTGCTCACAGAAAGGAGCATCCTCACCAATCGGATGTGAACCATATCGAACTCCCGCTTCAATAACTTCGCGTTTAATCAGATACACGGCACCTGTCAAATCAACGGGGATTACGCCCTCGCTGAATTTTTGTACGTGCTTTCCACCAATCATTGCATTATGAGCCTTTAATCTTGGGTGATTTCGAATCAGCATGGCACAGATGTCCTTTTCATTTTCGAGTATGCGCTCCAGGCTCTGTTCAGGAATAATGATATCTGTATCAATGGAAAACAGATAATCACAATCTGATTTCAGAAACTCATCCAAAAGTATATTTCTTAGTTGCGCCAGATGGTGATAGGAGTATTGACCGCGCAAATTACCGTATGTCTTGCCCAAGTTATGAGTCATGTACGAGATTTGATGATCATTTAAAATTTGTTCTGTCTGATCTTCACTATCATTCAAAATGTAAAAAAATCGCTTGTCTACTTTCTGTTGCTTGAGCGACTGCAAGTGCCGCTCCATAATCCATGCCCGGTTTCTCACAGGAGCACCTATGAATATGTTAGCCACCGTTCATCCCTCCCCTTTCACATAGTGTAGACCGATCTTCGCCAATCTTCAGCGTGTCCAACAAAAAAGACTTTTCACTCAAAAGAGGAGAGAGAATGAACCGTTTCTTCTATTCTATAAAAGAAGGAGCTGATGAACATGTACAACAAGGACTTGAATCATTTCAATCAAAAAGAGGGTGAAAAGCGTGCTTGGGAGCGTTGAATTAATTCATAACTGGTTCCAAAAGGCTTCGGATGGAGAACCTCATGCTTCCGTTCGATTCGGGGATGCTTCCAATACTATTCTGGCCCATGGAACTGTCCTAACCATGGATTTCATCCAATCCCATTACGGGTGGGTGAATGATCCCACATACTGTGGCATTACGCTACCCAATGCAGGAGCAAGAGAGATCATTGTACACTGCCTGAGAGAAGCCGATTATGTTGGTCACTTGACACAGACGGATCACTGGTATTTCAGACCCTTGTTTGATATGTGTCTAGCGTATTACAAGATTAAGCCCAAGAAGACATTTTACGCGTTTGAAAATAATTACATCGCCCGGTTTAAGCTGTTCTATGAAACGTTCAAAACCATGCCCATACTCATCTGTGGAGCCAAGGCCGAACAATACAAAGAAGTTCTGGAACGCCGTTACGGTTGGACAGGTATCGTAGCAACTGTGGACTGTCCCTCTTGGTCTCATGTGAGCGCAGCCTCTAAAGAAATGGAAAACATCCATAAAAAAACACCTTGGAAACTGGCTCTTGTATGTGCAGGGGCACCTGGCAAAGTATTAGCCATTAAATCAAAAGAACTTGGCTCTGTAGGTGTTGATTTCGGTTCAGGAGCAGATGTTGCCATTCAGGCAGACAGCGAAAATCTGTACGCTTGGGACTACGAGGGATTTCCCGATTATTGGGAAGGAAGACCAAAAAAATGACCCTTCAAGGGTCTTTTTTTGTTGAGTATAGACAGAATTTATGTGAAATTCATTGCTGTAGTAGTTATTGATAAATTGAACTAACTGACTTATTATTGTTAAGATAACTCCTAATCTAACCTGGTTTAGACTTGCATAAAAAGAGGAGCACTACTTAGACTATTCAATCGTTGGAGGGAATGTAATGGCGTACTCGCAGTCAAAGACCGAAGCAGTGGCAACTCACTTAAGAAATAGATTCATGGAAGGCAATGTAGAGGGGCACGAAATCGTTGTTGCTCTGATTAGTATGGTTAAAGCTCAGAAAATTAACATAGACGACGTCGCTCCCATTCTGTTTAATGTTTTTTTTGATAATCCGCAAGGCATTTTATCAGCACTTGAAAAAGCCAGTACATTGGTTGATGATGAGTTAATTGATTCAATCATCAATGAGGTAAACGAGAACGCCTAATCTTACATACTAGGGGAGATTCATTGAAATCCATCTGACCTTTTATTTTGTTTTTTTGTTCTCCCCCTCATTTCAGATTTATTTAGTTTATATTGGCTTGCTTATGTGCTTCGCGTTATTTTCCATCTCACCCTGCTTATTCTAAGAATAGACCTTGGCAGAATGACAGGAGAAAAGGAATTAACGAAGGGAGCAACACGTATGGATCAAGTAAATAAAGCAATTCTATTTTTAGCAGTCATTGAAACCATGCTTGAAGCACTGCACCATATCGAAGTGGACCAGACAGAACTTGTTGATTCGCTAGTTATGCTAGGTTTCGATCCCATTAACATTTTATACGAAACCAATACCATTAGATCCTTCCAGAAAGTGTGCAGAGCCTTTGCAGAACTCGATTTTGCAGATGAAGCCCTTTCCGCTTTTTTACAAGATTAGCTATACAGTTTCAGTATTTAGAATTGACCGGATATATGTTTTTTTGCAAAACGAAGCCAAAAAAGTAGAGCCTCAAGTCATTGGACTTGGGGCTCTACTTTTTTCTGTTTTACATCAGACGGCTTAACATCCTTCCTCTGAACTCGTATAGAACATGAAGGAGACATCACGGATATCTCCTTCTTCAACATGACCTATTTAACGAAAGGATGGTTATATGAACCAAGCAGGTGTAGAACATGTTACAGACCATTTAAATCACTCAGTAATTGGAGTGGTGGATTCAACCTTGTTTCACTCACAATATGAGCATGAACATCCTACCAAAATTGTGATCATACAAAATTATTATTTTTTGAAAGACGCGGCTCATTTTAATGATTGGTTAAAAGAACGTTGCGAATAATCCTCTCTTTACCTTATCGTCCACTCAAGCTTTTTGGCGTCTTCGTTCATCAATCAAAACCTTCAACATGAGCAATTCCCCGTAGGTGAGCTTCTTCTTGCGCACTTTCTCCACCCATGCCCATTCGTCAATGATTTTGTCGTTATAGGCATCTCCTATGTATTTATCAAGTTCATTCCATGTCCATTGAGCATAATCCAGCACTTTATTCATATCATAATCCTCCGTAGCCACTTCTTCCTTAAGTGGACTTAATTTAGAATTGACTGCTTGCTTAAACCTTTCATATTCCTCAGGTTTTTTGATCCAAGGTAATGGACATTCCTTCCACCCAACAACTTCTTTATGTGTAAAGAACACATTGGGAAAGCCACGTTCACTAATCAAATAGACTGCAAGGTCTACAACGTTATTAAATGTATCCTCATGAATGCTGCCGTCCTTCTCAATACACATTTCAATTCCCACTGTGCTATTGTTTGGATACGTTCCAAGATGGGATAAAGCTTCCTTTGTATACGTCTCACTCCCGCAATGGTATGCAAGTTCATCATCTGGAAGGCTATTATAGATGGAAGTTCGATCTACAGAGTAATGTGCACTTGCATAACGACCTTTCCCAATTTGCTGTGCTAAGCTCGCAAAATATTTACTAATGTTTCTTGCCGATGCTCCTGGAGAAGCCGTATAATGCATAACAATTCCTCGTTTAGCCTTCAGTTTCATTCCCGCTCGACTATATTTATTAACAGGTATGTAGTCCTTGGTAATCGGAAGCATTACATCTTCTCCTTCCCTTCAGATTGATCTTCCTCACCCCGAAGCTTGAAAAGAGCAGAAGTGATAAATTTCGGTACAGGAAGTCCTAATTTTCCCATGTTCTCGAGAATACTTATTCCTTCAGTACCGATGATGAACATCAGCATGGCATCTCTCATAAAGTCGTTGGAATTGCCCGAAACTATATCCAGTTGATGAGCAATAATGACGAATACAAATGTCAGTGACTTGCGAGCAAGTCCCCACCATCCAACCCTGCTGGAAAGTTCCTTTTTGTACCAAGCAGATAACACACCTGTCATGTAATCCAACCCCACAAAAATCGTTACTGCAATAAACAGGTGATCCATCCCTCCAACCAAGTACACCATGGCAGACAACAGCCATCCACATAAAACCGTAAAGATCGTATCTCTTTGCAAATTGCCTTCCCCCTTCAATATCTTTTTCATGTTGTTTAGGTTAGGCGGAACAAGGGGATAAGTCTCATGAGATGTTGTTGCCTTTGTTTATTCTCCTCAGCATTCCACTATGTGAACAGCAAAAATCCCTTTCGCATATTCGCTGCGGAAGGGATCTTCTCTGAATCATTAGCTGAACGTAGAAGGATCAGGTGTGACAGGAATGCCTGACTCTGGAGTTTGTGCTGTATTCCGACTGCGGAACATGTCCTGAATTCTATCCATCACATATGGGGTGGAATCGATCAGTTTCTCGAACAGGTGAGTTGAATTGTCAAGCGGAACGATGTGAACGCCCTGTTTGCCAACCACCAGGAACGCGATAGGACGAATGGATACGCCGCCCCCGCTTCCGCCTCCAAATGGTGAGGCAACCGAAGCAGAGCTGGCATGCTCAGTTGTACTGGTCCCCCCGCTTCCCCCTTTGCTGCTTCCTTCATTTACATGAAAATCACTGCCACCGGCAGCAAATCCGAATCCCACTTTACTAATTGGCAGGATTACGGTACCGTCAGGTGTTTCAACCGCATCGCCCACGATTGTATTGACATCCACCATGGCCTTGATATTTTCCATTGCGGTTTCCATTAAGCCTTGAATTGGATGATCTGACATTTAAATTCCCTCCAGTTTCAATTTAAGCTAGGTTTGATCTAACCATATCATCCCCAAAGTTGAAGGGACTTATGTAAGCCAGCCATTTAACAAAACCTCTAAACTTGAAACTGCTGACTCGTTAAAATAAAACCCGCCAGTTGGAACAAACTGTGGAAAATATCCGCTAATTCACACACTTATGTGTGCGCTTTGCTGTGTTGTCTTTTGAGCTTTATCTTGCGTCTGCGCCGCTGCTCTTTTAAAAGTTTGAACCACATACGCCATCCTCCCTCAACCTGGAGCACCCGGGTTAACAACGTAAGTCCTGCGATTAGGACTGCTGTAATCCGAATTTTCAGCTTCCAATCCAGCTCGGTTTGGAACTCCATTTCATCTTCCCACACAGGCACAACCTGTAACTTTGGCGTTTGTTCAAAATGGATTTGATAAGAGATGTATCCAATGATGATGGACTTGATACTCCACACCCAACCTATGAGAACAGCCGTATACGCTGCATCGCCGATGCCAACACGGGTAGACCAGGACAGATCAGTCATATGTACACGAGAAAGTGTTTGCTTGATCCAGAGCTTCAATGCTTCCGTTGCCCTGAGCATGACTTTTACATCCTTAGCCCACTTTTTGACTTTACGTTTGTTAACACGCTCGTTGCTCTGGGCTTCTCCCCTCGAATGACTCATACGCTGCTCCGTCTTCACCAGAAAACCTTCCTTCATATTGCGAAAGACGATGCTGGGAATTTCATAGTTAATACGCACAATGCCATATAGCAGACGAACCGTAATCTTGGCATAATCATCATGATTATGTTTCCTGAATGTAAAATGCACATGAACATACGAGATGAGGACTGCGACAAGAAGCAGTGCGATCAACAAGCCGATTCCTCCAAGCCAAATCCACACAGGCCTTACCTCCAAGCCCTCAATTCTTTTCTCGTCTAGTATGACACTCTATATAGGAAAAAATTCACGTCCGACCTGAAAATTCCATTTATTCTTTGAAACATCACCTTGCAATCCATTCCGATAACACGTCAAAAAAACCGGCACCCCGACAGGGTACCGGTTTTGGATCGATCCAGCTTCAACGTTATGAATCCATAGGATCATCTTGATTAGTTATATCGATTGTATTTGCATCGTCTTCCAGGCTCGAATTGTCTAGGTCCAGATCCACATGCTGCACATCCAATTTTTCAAAGAGCAGCTGAGTTTCTTCCTCCAGATTTTCGGAATCTTCAAACAATCCTGGCTCAGGCAGATCTTTGAGCGAAGCCAAACCAAAGTAATCCAGGAAAGACTTGGTAGTGCCGTATAGAATCGGGCGTCCAATCGCTTCAGCTCGTCCCACTTCCTGAATGAGATCCTTGTTCACAAGCGTATGGATGGCGCGTTCGGATTTCACACCACGGATTTCTTCAATCTCTACCCGCGTGATAGGTTGACGATAAGCCACAATAGCGAGTGTCTCCAAAGCTGCCTGGGATAAAGAGGTACGTGATGGAGAATAGGCCAATTTCTCAAAATAAGCCGCATGTTCCGGTAACGTACCCAGTTGGACTACCCCTGCAATTTTAAGAATTTGTACACCACGTCCCTGATTGGCAAATTCAGCGATCATTTCCTCTATCGCATCCGACACCAGTTCGGTACGTTGATCCACGATTTCGGCGATTTGTTTGATACTCAGACCTTCTTCTCCGGACAAAAACAGCAGGCCTTCAATAATCGATTTCAATTTCGGAAAATCCATGATTCTTTGTTTCCCCTCTCCACTCCATAACGATATCCTCAAACATCCGCTCCTGATAACAGACAATCTGCTTCATCTTCATCAGCTCCAGCACCGCCAAAAAGGTCACGACAATCTCATGCCGATAAATTTGGTTATCCAGCAGCTTGGAGAATAACAGTCTGCCTCCCGGTCCCATACTTTCCAACGCACCGATGACATCGCGAATGCGATCCTTAACCGAAATCTCATCCCGTTGGATGCGAGTTACGGTTGTACGCTTCTCCGCTTTACGTAGCGCCTTCTGGAAGGCTGCAATCAGATCCGAGGTATGCAAACCCTCGACCGGATTTGATTGTGCTTCTACAGGCATATACGGTCGCAAATCCTCGGGCTCTTTGGAGAAAATAAGGCTGCGTTCCCACTCCCGTTCGTGCAAGTGACGCGCAATTCCCTTGTATTTGCGATATTCAATCAGACGTGCAATCAGTTCTGCACGTGGATCATAATCTTCATCTTCCATATATGCATAATCCTCAAAGTCCTCGATTACCGGTGGTTTGGGCAGTAATAGTTTGCTCTTGATCGACAGAAGAGTCGCCGCCATTACCAGAAATTCACTCGTAATATCCAGCTCCAGCTCCTGCATCGAATGCAGATACGCCATATATTGATCGGTAATATCGCTGATGGGAATATCCTGGATATGAATCTCTGCCTTATCGATCAGATGAAGCAGCAGATCCAAAGGCCCTTCAAAAGTCTCCAGTTTGTATGTAACTACCGTCACTAGACGAATCCTCCCGCCAGAAAAATAAAAACCCCCGCTAAGCCGCCGAATCCGGTCTCCCGTTTTCGTCTGCGCAGAGCAGGGCACTATATTAAATAAGCACTATTTTAGCTGTTTCGTCAAGTTCGCCATTTCAATTGCGGCAGTAGCTGCATCCCAGCCTTTGTTTCCTGCCTTTGTTCCGGCACGCTCGATGGCCTGTTCGATATTCTCCGTCGTAACCAAGCCGAAGATGGTTGGCACGCCTGTTTTCAGGTTAATTGCGGCTACACCCTTAGCCATCTCATTGCACACATAATCATAATGTGTCGTTGAACCGCGGATCACCGTTCCCAACGTAATGACAGCATCGTATTTGCCACTTTCGGCCATTTTTTGTGCAATCAACGGGATTTCAAAGGCACCCGGAACCCAGGCTACATCCACTTCATCATCTTGAACACCGTGACGTTTGAATGCATCCAGCGCTCCGCTAAGCAATTTGCTAGTAATGAACTCGTTAAAACGTCCTACGACTACTCCATATTTTAATCCTTCCGATACCAAATGTCCTTCAAAAAAGTGTGGCATTCAAGTCATCTCCCTAATTATTTTTTATGATGTACACTGCTGATCTTCGGGCAAAAAATTTCAACTCTTTTTTACCATCAGAAAAGCTGCTCAGTTTTTTTCTTCATTCTGCTCGATATCGTCGAACTTCAACATATGACCAAGCTTCGCCTGCTTCGTGTGCAAGTAGACCGTATTATCCTCGTTCTCTTCCATCTGAATCGAAACTCGTTCCACCACTTCAAGCCCGTAACCTTCGAGTCCTTTAATTTTCCGTGGATTGTTGGTTAACAACCTAATTTGACGAACGCCAAGATCCTTGAGAATTTGGGCTCCAATGCCATAATCACGAAGATCGGCGGCAAATCCAAGCTTCAGATTGGCATCCACCGTGTCCAGACCTTCCTCTTGCAGCTTGTAGGCTTTGAGCTTGTTGATCAGTCCAATACCACGGCCTTCCTGTCTCATATAAAGCAGAACGCCGTTGCCTTCGTCATGAATCTGTTTCAATGCTGCATCGAATTGTGGACCACAGTCACAGCGATGAGAATGGAACACATCTCCTGTGAGACATTCGGAGTGTACTCGGACCAGAACAGGCTTGGAACCGTCAATTTCGCCTTTAACCAAAGCGATATGCTCTTTGTTGTCCACCGCATTTGTATAAGCAACCGCCTGGAATTCACCGAAGTCCGTTGGCATGCGCACAGCCACTTCGCGTTGAACCAGCTGTTCCTTTTCATTCCGATAACGAATCATGTCCTGAATGCTGATCAACTTCAGATCATGTTTGCGAGCGATCTCCTGCAGATCCGGAAGTCTGGCCATCGTGCCATCTTCCTTGATCACTTCACAAATTACACCAGCCGGATAGGAACCACACATAATGGCGAGATCTACAGCCGCTTCAGTATGTCCGGCGCGCCGCAGTACACCGCCATCTTTAGCGATGAGTGGGAACATGTGGCCCGGCTTGCGGAAATCTCCACTTTTCGCTTCGGGATCAATCAGACCTTTCACGGTAATGGAGCGTTCATGAGCCGAGATGCCCGTTGTGGTGTCTTTATGGTCTACAGAGACGGTGAAAGCTGTCCCATGAAAATCTGTATTTTGCTGAACCATGGGTTTCAGGTTGAGTTCGTCAGCACGTTGCTGCGTAATGGGAACACACACCAGACCTCTGCCTTCTGTAATCATGAAATTGATCACTTCAGGTGTAGCCTTTTCGGCCAAAGCGATAAAGTCGCCTTCATTCTCCCGATCTTCATCATCCACCACGATGACGGGTTTTCCCCGCATGAGATCGTAGATAGCTTCCTCTATAGAATTCAGAATGGACTGCTCTGACATAGGTCCCCCTCCAGTTTCCATTTCAATATATTTGTATTTGTATTTGTATTGAACGGATGAATTAAGCAAATCCGTGATTAGCGAGAAAATCCTCACTGATACTTCGCGGCTTACCTGCACCGTTCTCCTGATGTCCCTTACCATAGTGGAGCAGATGATCCACATATTTACCCAGAATATCACACTCGATATTGATGGTATCGCCTGTCTTTTTGACATTTAATACGGTCTCACCAATCGTATGTGGAATAATGGATACTGTGAATGCAGTCTGTGAAGTTTGCACAACCGTTAGACTGATTCCATCCAGGGTTACAGACCCCTTGGGTATTAAATATTTAAACAACTGCGTATCATCAGGTTTGATCTCGAAAACAATCGCATTCTGGTCACGAGTAATGCTGCCAATGACTCCGGTACCATCGACATGGCCCTGAACGATATGCCCGCCAAAACGACCACCTGAGAGCATGGCTCGCTCCAAATTGACTTTGCTGCCGGATTGCAATTGACTGAGATTGGTATGTCGATATGTTTCAGGCATCACATCGGCAGTAAAACCATCACCCTCCAGGGTTGTCGCAGTTAAGCATACCCCGTTTACAGCTACGCTATCACCAATCTTCAAGTCGTTCATGATGGCGGAAGCTCCGATATTCAGGACCATCGCTTCGCCTTTCCGACCAATGCGCCGGATCTGACCGACTTCTTCCACCAAACCGGTAAACATGCTGCCGCCTCCTTTATTTATTTCGTTATAACAAGCTCATTTATTCAGGCCAAACCGGAATTCCGCCAATGCTAATATTATCTCCAACTTGCTCAATTTCCAGCTGATGTAATTGAATCGCCTGGCTCATGCGCTCAACTCCCTCGAAGCGGAAACTGCCTGGCGTATCGTATCCTCCGACAATTTTCGGAGCAATGAACATAAGCAGTCGGTCTACCAATCGCGCTTCCAGCATGGCCCCATTCAATGTGCCCCCGCCTTCAAGCAGAATCGATCCGATCTCACGCTCACCGAGCTTGCTGAGTGCATTTAGTAGATCTACACGTGGTCCAGGACCACAGCGGATAATTTCCACACCGTAGGCTTCCAGTCGCTCAGCCGCTTCAGGACTTGCCTCATCCGTTGTAAGCACCCATGTCGGTACAAGTCCATCCTTGACCATTTTAGAGCCTACAGGCAGACGCAGCTTGGAATCTACTACGATTCGCACCGGGCTGATGCCTTCCACTTGCAATCTTGTCGTGAGCTCCGGATTGTCTGCAATCACGGTTTCTACACCAACCATAATGCCCTGATGTCGATGACGAAGGGCATGCACGATCTCCCGAGCCGACTCGTTGGAGATCCATTTGCTGTCCCCGCTACGAGTTGCAATTTTGCCATCCAGTGTAGAGGCAGTCTTTAAAGTCACAAAGGGGAGACCTGTTGTAATGTATTTAATGAATTTCTCATTCATGCGTCTGCCGCGCTCACGCAGTACACCAACTTCGACTTCAATCCCTTGTTGACGCAGCATGCTGATGCCTCTGCCGGATACTTGCGGATTCGGATCTTCGCAGCATACGACGACACGTTTCACTTTTTCATGAATAAGGCGTTCGCTGCATGGTGGAGTCTTGCCGTAATGACTACAAGGTTCGAGTGTAACGTACACTGTACTGCCTTCTGCATCATTGCCCGCCATGTTCAATGCATGAACCTCTGCATGGCCCGTCCCCCGTTTGAGATGACTTCCGAGGCCCACGATACGTCCTTCTTTTACAACGACACAACCTACTACCGGATTGATTCCGGTCTGTCCTTGTGCCCGTTCTGCCATATCCAGTGCCAACGCCATATAAAATTCATCATTAATCATTTCCAAGTCCGTTCACCCCACGGTTAAAATCTCAGTTATAGACCTCCCTTCCAACAGAGAGGCATGTTCCATATCCAATAAAAAATCCCCGTCGAACAAACCGTTCGATGGGGATGATGAGAGACATGTGTCACCAGCAGTAGTATGGATACAGGCCAACAACACTTCGCCCAAAGCTTCATTTCAGGCAAGTGAAAGCAGACACATACCTTAATGAACTTCAATTACAGGTAAAGAGCTTCTATGATGTGGCATATGTATGAAGATTGCCGGAATTAACCGGATTTCTCCCTGCACAGGAAATGAATTCGTCACAAACTGTACAGCAACACTACTGCGGAATGCGGCCCATTAGGACAGCACCCTCTCCTTCTCCCATCCAGACTATACTGTCGGTTCTGGAATTACACCAGATCAGCCATCTGCCACAGGCAGACGGGTCACGGACTTTGCATCAATGCTGGATAGATATCCTCACATACTGCATCACCGCCGGTAGGGAATTACACCCTGCCCTGAAGGATTCGTTGCGTTATTAATTGGATGTTAGCACTTTAACGCCAAAAAATCAATTGTTTTTTGTTCCTTTTTGTCACATACTAACTTTTAATAAGCTTAAGTGTAAATAAAAACCGCTTCGCTAATTGCGAAACGGTTTGTGTAAGATCTTATGGATTAAGCTTCTACAACTTCAACAGTTTCCATTTTGTCGCGACCTTCGAAAGCGTCTACGAACTCCATACCTTTGGTTACTTTACCAAATACAGTATGTTGTCCATCCAAATGTGGTTGCGGTTGGTAGCAGATGTAGAACTGGCTTCCGCCTGTGTTACGGCCTGCATGTGCCATAGCCAATGTTCCGCGCTCATGTTTGTTCGGGTTGATTTCACAGTTGATTGTGTAACCTGGACCGCCTGCACCGCTACCGTTAGGGCAGCCGCCTTGAGCTACAAAGCCCGGAATAACACGGTGGAATACAAGACCGTTGTAGAAACCGGAGTTAGCCAGTTTCTCAAAGTTTGCCACTGTGTTTGGAGCTTCTTGATCGAACAGATCGATTACAACTTCTCCGCCGTTTGCCATTTTGATTTTCGCTTGTTTCGCCATATGTAAATGACTCCTTTCGTATTGACCATCGTTAATGGTGCCAGAACGCATGACCCTGGGCCAAGCTTTATAGCACTTTTCTTAGTGTACACCGAAATGGGATTGATCGCAAAATAATCAGCAAGATTTTTTCGAAATCCTGGCCTAAAGACGCAAAAGAAGACAAAAAAGGATTGTCCTTTTTTGTCTTCTTCATATAATGCTCCGCTATTTACACTTCAATTAACGGATAACTGGCTGTTTGGCAATGCGCTCAGGTACCAGATCATTCTGAATGATGTCCTGATACGTCTCACGGCGTACGACAACATCCCCTTGACCATCTTTGACAAACACCACTGCCGGACGACGGATCCGGTTATAGTTGCTGGCCATGGAGTAGTTATACGCGCCTGTGCAAGCTACTGCGAGCAAATCTCCGCTTTGCACTTTAGGCAGGTCCAGATCCCAGATCAACATATCGCCGCTCTCACAGCATTTACCTGCAACAGATACGGTCTCCTGGGCAGCTTCATGTGCACGGTTAGCCAATACAGCTTCATATTTGGACTCATACAGTGCTGGACGTGGATTATCGGTCATCCCACCATCCACTGCCACGTATTTACGAACCCCCGGAATATCTTTGCTCGTTCCAACGGTGTAAAGCGTTGTTCCAGCTTCACCCACGATACTGCGGCCTGGTTCAACCCAGATCTCAGGCACAGCATAGCCGATTTGGGCAAAATGATTTTTCACTGCATCCGTGATGGCTTTCACGTACTGTGAAACTTCAAGTGGCGTATCTCCATCGATATAACGGATACCGAAGCCACCGCCCAGGTTAACCACTTTGAAAGCAACGTTAAGGCGCTCATACACATCTGCTGCAAACTCTGCAACGCGCTGAACAGCCATTTGGAAGCCTTCAACCTCAAAAATTTGCGATCCGATGTGTGAATGCACCCCGAGCAATACCAGATTAGACTGCTTGGAAGCCAATTCAATAGCTTCAAATGCCGTTCCGTTTCCGATATCGAATCCAAATTTGGAATCCGTTTGTCCTGTCGAGATATATTCATGCGTGTGCGCTTCAACACCAGGCGTCACACGCAGTAAGATGTTCACCTTGCGATTTTTGTCTGCGGCTACAGCTTGCAGCAAGTGCAGTTCATTGAAGTTATCCACAACGAAGCAGCCAATCTCTGCATCAAGCGCCATTTCGATCTCTTCCAGCGTTTTGTTGTTACCGTGGAAGTGAATGCGCTCAGCCGGGAAGCCAGCTTGCAATGCCGTAAACAATTCCCCATCGGATACGACATCCAGGGAAAGTCCTTCTTCCGCAGCAAGAGCACACATTGCCATTACGCAGAATGCTTTACTTGCATAAGCCACCTGGAAGCCCAGGCCTGAAGCTCGGAATGCTTCCATGTACTCTCTGCAGCGCTCGCGAACCAATTGCTCGTCCACAACATACAGGGGAGTTCCAAATTGTTCTTTCAGGTCAGTTGCATCGACTCCGCCAATTTCCAGATGCCCCTGTGCATTTATTTTACTTGTACCATGTAAATACATATTCTGCATTCCTCACTTTTTTATATACTGGAACAGCTGTTATTCCAATGATTTTACACCAGTATATCAAATTAGAAAATGAGAAGAATGGATTTTTCGGCTGATCATTTGTGTTTTTTACTTTTTTCCAGTTTCCCGTCTGGATCATCGTCCATTTTGGTATTGTCACGCGTTTTATTGATTGAAGGACGTTTTTTATTCTCCAATAGCGGTAAACGGAACAAAAAGTTACCCAAAGCCTTTGCATTAAACGGTATGAACGGCCAGAGATACGAAGAGTTGTACGAGCGATGCAAGGTGAGAGCTACGATAATAAACGTCGTCCCGACAACGAATCCAGGAACCTTGAAGATCGCCACAGCCACTAACAAGAACAACCTGACCAACCGATTCGCCAAACCAAGCTCATAACTGGGGGTTGCAAACATGCCGATCGCGGCGATAGCCATATACAGTACAACTTCATTCACAAAATAACCCGTTTTCACAGCGATATCCCCGACCAAAATGGCCGCAATCAAACCCATGGCCGAAGCGAGTGGCGTAGGGGTATGTACTGCTGCCATCCGTAATAAATCCACCCCGAATTCAATAAGCAGGAACTGCAAAATCAGCGGCAATTTTGCATTCTCGTGAGGACCGATGAACTCCATTCCTGTTGGTTTGATGGCAGGGTCAATAACCATCAACAACCATAACGGCAGCAGGAAAAGCGAAATCAGAATACCTCCAAATCGTACCCAGCGCAGATAGGTTCCCATAAACGCTGTCTGTCTGTTCTCTTCCGCATGCTCGCATAAGTCAAAAAAAGTCGTCGGCAGAATCATCACACTGGGTGATGTATCTACAAAAATAACAACCCGTCCGTCAATCAGATGGGAAGCCGTCACATCCGGTCTTTCCGAATAGCGAACTAACGGATACGGGTGCCATCCCTTGTTAATAATCGCCTCTTCAAGCTGCTTATCGGCAGCAGGGATGCCGTCGATATTCACACGTTTGATCTTTTCACGAACGGAATCCACCTGAACCTTGTCCACGATATCGTCAATATATACAACACAGACATCCGTTTGAGATCTCCGGCCTACCTGCATAATTTCAAATTTTAATCCAGGGTCCCGTATTCTTCGACGCACTAACGCCACGTTGGTCAGAAGTGTCTCCGTGAACCCGTCTCTTGAACCACGCACCACTCTCTCCAGCGAAGGTTCCTCTGGTGAGCGTACTGGATAGCTGCGCGTATCCATAATAATGACGGAACGGTCCCCTTCAACAAACATGGCACTCATGCCTGTGAGGACCTTGTTGATGACGGCACTCATTTTCTCCACTCGCTCAACTTGAATATGAGGAATGTAACATTCGAAATACGACTTTAATGCATGTCCGGACACTTGCTCCGGTGTAAGATAGGTTAACCTTTTTAATACTTCGAGCAGAATCTCATCTTTCGCAAATCCAGTCAGCAGCAACAATCCAACGCGTTTGCCGCCCAAGACCATTTCCCTCATATTCACATCGAAGGACTCTCCAAGTCCCAACACTTGCTGAAGCGTATATTTGTTATCACTCATGCGAGGGGAGATATCGTCGTTTTCCTGCCAATATTTCACCGATTCCTCGATACTGTCAGACATTTCATTTTGCTTCTTCTTTTGGTGAGCCTTCTTTTCTTCTTCCTCCTGAATCTCATAATTAGATTGATGCATCTTCTCTTCGGATGCTGCTTCGTTGGAGTCCTGCCCGTCGTTGCCCGATCGTACGTCCATTTCCCATCCTCCTTTGGCCTAACGTTCTAACGCTGGTATACAAAAAAGTCAAACAGGGAGCCTGTCATCTTCCCCAAAATCATGGCAAGCAGCAATCCAAACAAATAAGATTTCATGCCCAGTCGTTTCGCCAGTACAGGAAGCACATTAAGCACTTCCGTGAGTGCCGCAGCAAGCAGACCAATGAACACACCGCAAAATAGTCCGATGATCGGGCTGAGCAGCAGTACGCCATGAACTTTCCAGTGCCAAAAATCCGCAACGGTACCGAGCAGCGAACCTCCAATCAAGGCCCCTTCATACCAATGGGTTTTATCGTAAGTACGCGTAAGCTGTGCCAATCTGGGGATCATATCGAGCACGAGAATCAGCGCAATTACACCACTTCCTACGGCGATTCCCCCCGCAATTCCCAGCACAATGCTGATTGCTCCGTTAAGAACGCTCATCCGCATTCATCTCCCTGCGTTCCTCTTCATGTATACGTTCGGTTTCTTCAATCACTACGTACTTGTCTACATTTTGCTGATATAGGAACATTTCTACTTCCAAAGGGGTAGGTTCTTCATTCCACTTTTTCTTGAATAAATGATTGAAGAACACGGCCATACCAAACCCGATCCCGATAGAATACGCCACCTGAAACAGATACGGATGCTCATCCCGGCGGCCTGTAATCATCTCTACAATTCGAATCTGAACTTCCTGCATGTTGACGTCTGCATGAAAATTCATAATAGTCAATGCTGATCCAAAGAAAAGCAGCAGCCACACCAAGATAAACAGAGATTTGGAAGGCTTGCCACTTCCCACAACCACCTCAACGAGCGTATGGCCCGATCCGATTAATTCAACGGTGACATCTGGCAAGACCCGACGGATCTGAGGAATGATCTGCAATATATCAATGAGGATTAGATTGCCGTCCTCCGGTCCGGGGCGCAGCAATTCGAGCTCAAGCAGCTTTCTTTCCTGTTCTTCGGGAGAGGTGAGCAAGTGAGCGACATCTCCAAGCTTGACGCTTCGGCCCCTCTGGATGCGAATACGGCTGCGCAAACGAACATAGACCGTTGGAGTGGGTGTCAGTGACATCCGAAACACTCCTTTACTGCGTAATTTAGGTTAGTATTTGAAGAATGTGCAAATTTATTACATTCTGTTGGAAAAAGGTTGTGTGGACCCTGCGGGCGCTTCGGGATGGATCGGCCACGGTCGCTGTTATCCCCGGATTTCTTGAATCTCCTTTATCAAGGAGGAAATCCGGTGCTAAAGGCGAACGCTTCGCTCCTTTGTCCGATTCCATCCCTCCGCTGCACGGGTCCTTTTTTCCAAAGGTCTGTAATAAACTTTCAGGGGTGAGGTATGAGGAAAAACACGCGGGCACTCCAGCAGCAGACCAACCTTCCGATCGCTGTTGTCTCCAAATTTTCTTGATTGATTTCTACTAGTGTATAAATTTGGAGACAAAGGCGAACGCTTCGCTTCTTCAGGTTTATTCTGCCGCTTACGTTGCTAGTGTATTAGAAACCACCTCGAGGCTTCGCTCCTTTGTCCGATTCCATCCCTCCGCTGCACGGCTCCCTTTTTTTCCAAAGGTCTGCAATAAATATTCTGGGGGTGGTAGTAGGATTTATAAGCTGAGAATTAAGGCTATATTTTTTTGTTAGAACCCTTTTTTCAGATTAAAAAAAGCCGCTATAGCGACTTATTGAGAGGAGAAAATCTTATGGATAGACTGGTAAGAAACTTGGGGATCGGGCTTTTTTTGTTCAATGTCTAATCCCCTCCTTATTTCTCAACTCCAATTCCCTTCTGAACTTTAACGGGGTGATTTGCATGCTTTTGCGAAATTGGTTGATAAAATAACTCGTGCTATTAAAACCGACTTCATAAGCAATCTGAGTAATGCTATAATCTGGGATTTGTAACAGCTCCACGCTCTTTCGGATGCGATAATCGATAACATATTGCATGGGTGTCGTCTTCAACATTTGCTTGAAATAACGGCATGTCTCCGAACGGCTTAACTGACCCGCCCTTGCTATATCCTCCAGTTTGATTGAATCAGCAAAGTGCATGTGAATCCATTCGACCATGTCCTTCATTCGCCTGCTTTTGAGGACTTCTGATGGATCATATTCCAGCGCATAGCCACTCGTAATCAGATGTTTCCACATCGTCAAGAGGTGTGAAGCTACATTTATTTCGTACAATGGAGGCTGCTCATCCAGATTCTTTTTAATATCACGGATGGCGTCCAGGATTTGAGCTCCCCAAGGTAGTTCTTCTTTGATCAGAAGATAAGGTAAATTCGTGGCTGAGATGTAAGGATGAACATACTGCACATATAACTCAGAAGGGACGACAAAATAGGGAGACAGGTTCAAACAGAGATAAATACAATTATCGTTCTTACGTTTGTCTTCTGCCATATGCATGGAACCACTGTTGATAAACAGCCCGTCGCCTTGCGACACAACGATCTTTTGATCATTCACATGGAAAAGAGCTTCTCCCTGGACAACCAAGACAAACTGCAATTCATCATGCCAGTGTAAAGGAATATGCCCGTGAACATTGCGTACAATTGTGGTTTTATAACACGCCACAGGCAGTGTAACCGTACGATGCTCCGTCAGCTCCCTCCCGTTTTGATCAATCCTGAATTCTGTCTTAAGCATATTCTCTCATCTCAATATATTTATATTTATCTGTGCGATATTGATATTATTATAGCCTATTTCATCTTAAGATATCACTATTCTTATATCAAGGTGAGGGCACTATCCATGAAAATACCTATTCAAAGATCTAGAAAAACAGGCATCTGCTTCGTTCTTACAGGAGCGATATGCTGGGGCATTGGCGGAACGGTTTCTCAAAAGCTGTTTCAACAATACGGAATCGAGGTCAACTGGTTTGTAACGGTACGACTGCTGATTGCCGGCATACTGCTTCTCGGAGTGCAATCCTTAACACCACGGCGCTCGCAAATTTTTGATATGTGGAAAAGCAGAAAAACAGCCTTGCAGCTAATCATTTTCGGTTTATTCGGGATGCTGGCTGTTCAGTATACGTACATGGCGTCCATTCAACATGGCAACTCCGCAGTAGCCACCCTCCTTCAATATCTGTCACCTGTTATGATCATGATCTATATGATCTGGCGAAGACAGGCTGCTCTGACCAGAAAGGATGTTACGTCGGCGATTCTGGCACTAAGCGGGTGTTTTCTTCTGCTGACCAATGGTTCTCTCTCTCAATTGTCTGTGGCGTTACCCGCAGTATTGTGGGGACTTTTATCCGGAGTTGCTGCTGCCTTCTATACCCTCTATGCTGTGAAACTGATTGAAAAGTTTGATTCACTCGTTGTGGTAGGCTGGGCAATGATTATCGGAGGGGCTGCATTGAGTCTCATCCACCCACCGTGGAAAATGGACTTTGTCAGCTTGCGTATGGAAACCTACGGATACTTGGCATTTACCATTATTTTTGGAACGATGATTGCATTCTGGTTCTATATCGAAAGTTTAAAAAGCCTGACAGCGAAAGAAACAAGTCTAATGGGAAGCGCTGAACCTCTTGCTGCTGTTGGCACGACAGTGATCTGGTTGAATGAACCTTTTGGTTTATTTCAATGGCTGGGGACTGCATGTATCATTGGATTGATCGTACTATTGCAATCAAATCGCTCCAAACCCAAACCCATCCAGGTCAACGACAAATAACCTTCTTCGCATATTAACGTGCGATAGAAGGTTGTTAGTTGTCGTATATTGATGATTTATCACCAATATTGTTGTCTGTAATCCACAAATCACTGTGCGATCTGGTCGCGGATGGATTGAAGTATTTTTTTCTCCAGCCGTGACACCTGCACCTGGGATATGCCCAGCCTGCTGGCGACCTCGGACTGGGTCTGATCCCGATAATACCGGAGGTATACAATCAGCCGTTCCCGTTCACTGAGACCACCGATCGCTTCGTTTAGAGCCAGTTTGTCAAACCACCGTTCCTGAGACTCGTCAGCAATCTGGTCCATCAATGTAATCGGATCGCCGTCATTCTCAAACACTGTCTCATGAATGGATGTCGGCGGTTTGTTGGCTTCCTGGGCAAATACCACTTCCTCCGGGGTAACCCCCAGCTCTTCAGCCACTTCCTTAATCGTTGGCAGACGATCGAGGTGTTTGGACAGTTCGTCCCTTTTTTTACGGACTTTATTCGCCATTTCCTTGAGTGAACGACTGACCTTAAGCGTACCGTCATCCCGCAGGAAGCGCTGAATTTCTCCGATGATCATTGGTACCGCATAGGTGGAGAATTTCACATCATAACTGAGATCGAATTTATCCACCGATTTGAGCAGCCCGATACAACCAATCTGGAATAGATCTTCCGGCTCATATCCCCTGTTCATAAAACGTTGTACGACGGACCAGACGAGTCTGATGTTGCAGTTCACCAGCGTATCCCGCGCGACATTGTCACCCGACTGACTGAGCGCAATCAGCCGTTTGACCTCGGCATCGTCCAAATAGGTCTGTGAAGACTGTTTCACTTCAGCATCCATAAGAACACCAACCCCTAATTATACAATGCTTTCTTGGATTCGATCCTCTTCTTCATCTTGATGGAGGTGCCTCTGCCGGGCTCACTGCTGACTTCGAATTCATCCATGAAGTTTTCCATAATGGTGAAACCCATGCCCGAGCGCTCAAGTTCGGGTTTGGACGTATAAAGCGGCTGTTTGGCCAGTTCAAGATCTTCGATGCCTTCACCGCGGTCTTCCACAATAATGGTAATCATGTCATCGCGAATCTCGGCTTGAATGGACACGACACCTTCCGGATTGTTATTGTAACCGTGGATGATGCTGTTCGTTACGGCTTCCGAGATGACCGTCTTCAGATCACTGAGCTCGTCCATCGTAGGATCAAGCTGGGAGATGAAGGCAGCAACCGTCACCCGGGCGAACGATTCGTTCTCCGACTTGGCCGCGAATTGCAGATTCATGAAATTTGCCCCCGTTCCTTCATTCATGAGACGACCTCCAGACCTGAGAGAGCAGTTCCCTCATTTTCGTAAATCGGCATAATCTTGAACAATCCCGACATTTCCAGCAAACGATACACTGGCGGATTAACATCACAGACAACCATCTTGCCGCCTTTATTCTTAATGAGCTTGTATCTTCCCAAAATGACACCCAGACCCGAACTGTCCATAAATTGCAGATCTTTCAGGCTGAGTACCAGATGCTCGCATTGTCTGCGCTGAATAGCTTCATCCATCTGCATCCGTACCATGTCAGCTGTATGGTGATCCAGCTCCCCGGATAATCGCACAATCAGAATCCCGCGGTGATGTTCCATTTCCACATGCAAGTTCACGTTTGCTCACTCTCCTCCCTGTCTTGAACAAAGATTTCTACGTTTCCGAAGGCTTTTCCTGCCCCCCGACAAAACTAGAAGAAAACCCCTATTTAACTACAAAATATGTTCAAAGGATGTACGTACCCTGCATCAATCGCCACTTAATCGAACAACTTGGAGGTTGTGCGTTTAAACAGCTTCCACCAGCCAGCCTTGTTCACATCCTGCGGAGCCTGAATGTCGAATTCCTTAATTACCTCGTTGCCCTGGTAGACGACAAGTTTACCTACACTCTGACCTGCTTTAACCGGAGCTTTTAATTCTTTTGCCATCAGCAATTCATGACGAATCTCATCCGATTTCGCACCTTTGCGCATCAGAACACTATAATTTTGCGTTGCATTCAGCGGCAATTCGGACACTTCACCTTTTTCAATTTTCAAGCTGCCCAGCAGGTCCCCTGACTTGTACAGAGCTTTCATCGTGTATTGCCCAAAAGCATAGTCAAACATCGAGGAAACTTCACTGTTCCGTGTTTTCGTATTGGGTTCTCCAAGTACAACCGCGATGGTACGCAGCCCGTCCTTCATCGCTGTAGCCGAAAGACAGAACTTGGCTTCGGATGTATATCCTGTCTTCAATCCGTCTGCACCGGAGTAGAAACGAACTAACTTGTTGGTATTTACCAGCCAAAATGGCTTCTCGCTATCTTTACGAAGGTAGTCCTGGTATGCTCCTGTATATTTCGTGATCCCGGGATGCTTCAGCAGCTCACGACTCATGACCGCAATGTCATGGGCGGAAGAATAGTGGTTCTCTACTGGCAAGCCGTTACAGTTGGAAAAATGAGTATCCTTCATGCCGAGCTCCTTCGCGCGCTCATTCATTAGCTGCACAAAGGCTTCCTCGGAGCCGGCAATTTTTTCGGCCATCGCTACAGAGGCATCATTACCGGATGCCATGGCAATGCCTTTTAACATATCATCGACCGTCATCTCTTCTCCAGGCTCCAGAAAAATCTGTGATCCACCCATGGATGCGGCATATTCACTCGTTCTCACTTTATCCGTCATCTTTAGCTTGCCCGAGTCGACCGCTTCAATGGTGAGCAGCATGGTCATAATCTTCGTAATGCTCGCCGGAGGCAGCTGATCATGACTGTTTTTTTCAAAAATAACCGTGCCCGTATCCGCATCCATCAAAATGGCGGAGCGTGCCGACGGGGCCAGATCTGCTCCTCCCGCAGCTTTCGGTTTTTCTTCAGCCAGCGCTGTTGATGCCACCATGGGCAGCAGAATACAAAGGGTCATGAACGATGCCATTATTCGTTTCTTCACTAGGGTTACCTCCTCAAATGACTTGCTTACTGCATGTTCCATGCATGTACTGCTAATCATTGTCGGCCCGTTTGGACTAAATTATTCCATGTAAAGAATGATTTCCCGAACTTTTTATGTAATCGGTGTGAAATACAAAAAAACGAGCCTGTACTCACTTCGTTGATGAGCAGCTTGTTACAGCAAAGCAATAAAAAAAGCAATCTGCCCCAATGATTCTCACGAGGGAAGATTGCTTATCTATATTACAACTTACATTTGTGGAATAACAGCCAGAACAAGGGCCAAGAAAGATTCACGAACACGCTCTGTCGTCTCCATAACCTCATCATGCGATAACGGCTGGTCCAGAATGCCGGCAGCCATGTTGCTGATACAGGAGATACCCAGCACTTCCAGGCCGGCGTGGCGTGCCACGATGACTTCGGAAACCGTCGACATGCCCACAGCATCTGCACCCAGTGTACGCAGCATCACGATCTCAGCTGGTGTCTCGTAGTTCGGACCGAGCATACCTGCGTATACACCTTCACGTACATCAAAACCTTGTGAAGCGGCCGTGTCCTTCGCCAGCGCGCGTAAACGACGGCTATAGGCTTCGGACAGATCCGGGAAGCGCACACCCAAGGCGGAGTCATTCGGTCCGATTAACGGATTCTTGCCTGTGAGATTCAGATGATCCGAGATCAGCATCAGGTCACCGGCTTCATATGAGGTATTCACACCACCTGCTGCGTTCGTTACGAGCAAGGAAGTCACACCCAGTTCTTTCATAACACGTACCGGGAAGGCTGTCAGTTCAGGGCCATATCCTTCGTACATGTGGAAACGACCTTTCATCATGACGACCGGACGGCCTTTAATGGTTCCAACCAGTAATTCGCCTTCATGTCCCTCGACTGTGGACACCGGAAAATGCGGAATATCCTGATAGGCGATGCTGACGCCATCTTCAATCAGTTCTGCCAAAATGCCAAGTCCTGAACCTAAAATCAAACCGACTTCCGGCTTAATGGAACTTTTGCTTTGGATGTAAGATGCCGCTTCCAAAATCATCTGTTGGTTTAATGCTGTCATAAGATGTTCCCCCTTGAGTTGAAACGTTCCGTCTGTATCCGCAAATGCAACAATCGAATCATACACACTGAATTGATGCATTTGCTTATGTATAACGGCGTTTACTTGTGTTCAATTTATTTTATCCTAAATCGGTCTATTGTTCCGCTTTTTTTTGCAGATTTATAACCATATAAAAACTATTTTGCCCGCGGATGATGAGATTCATATATCTCTTTCATCGTTTTGCGACCATGATGTCCATACTGCTGCCCAGGCTGCTCCACATGACCGAGCATGTCCTGCACCGCACGTGTATCTGCCCCACTGGCAATCAGATGAGCGGCAAAGGAGTGACGCAGCGTATGCGGCGTAATTTCGCCTGAGATTCCCGCATCCACCGCTGCTTTTTTGAGCAACTTCCAGAAGCCCTGACGGGTTAATCTTCTGCCGGACACGTTGACAAAGAGAGCCTGCTCGTCCGCCTCATTTTTGATTAACAGGTTGCGATACTCATTCACATAAACACTCGCCCACTGCGCTGCGGGCGCACCTATGGGCAAAATTCGTTCTTTGCCGGCACCTCCACAACGGATAAAGCGCATACCTGGTTGTACATCCCTAACGTCCAGCGCAATCAGTTCGGAGACGCGAATGCCTGTTGCATACAATAGTTCCAGCATGGCCCGGTCACGAACCCCCTGCGGTGAACGAGTATCGGGGGATGCGAGCAACAATTCGATCTCTTGGATGGTTAACACCTGTGGTGGTGTCTTGTCTGCTTTTGGAGCCTCCACATCAAACGTGGGGTCCTGTAATATCTCACCACGCCGCATCAAAAAATGAAAATAGGAGCGCAGGGATACGACACTGCGAGCAATGGTAGCATTCGCACGACCTGCCTGTTTCAGCTGACCTATAAACAGGATCACATGCGTCCGGCGTACCTGCTCCGCTTCCCGGATACCGTATTCTTTATCCGCAAATTCGATGAACTTGTCCACGTCCCGAAGATACGATTCCAGCGTGCTGCTCGACATCCCTTTATCCTCTTCCAAGTATAAGGCATAGGCGTGTATCGTCTGCTTCATGCACAACGCTCCTCATCTGACAGGACTGCCACACGGGCACCCTGCTTCAGTATTTGCATCCCTGGCTGTCCAGCTACTCTCCGTACCAGTAGAATAAACGGAGACGCTCTGCCATCGTAGGACGTCCTTCCCCGTTACTAGGCCAAACCGTTTCCTGAAATACTTTAACCGCATTTCCTGTTGGCATCTGATATTGGTCCACAGGTGAGATCCAGCCGTTGAACAAATCCAGGACATGATAGAACAGATAAACTAATGCAGCAAAAAATACGATAAATCGAATAAAACGGAGCCCTCTCCGCAGCGATATAATCATGGGTTGTACCCCCTCCTGGTTCGAACTGATTCGTCTAGAATCAGGGTATGTCCGCAAACACAGGAATATGACATTCAGGGTAAACCTCACATCACACGCTGGACCAAAAAAGCTCTCCCGTCAAAACCGCCGGTGAGAGCTTGAAGATATGCTATGTTATTCTTCATCTTTGGGCTTCTGGTCATTTTTAGCTTTGCAACGGTAACAAATCCCATGGAAATCCAGTCGGTGATCTACTACCGAAAAGTTAAATTCCCGCTCCAGTCGCTCTTCAAGCGGTCCAAGCCAGTCTTCACGTATTTCATCCATACTTCCGCATTGAACACAGATTAAGTGATGATGGTGATGCTTGGATGTATCTCCGCGTAGATCATAACGCGCTACACCGTCGCCGAAGTTGATTTTCTCTACAACATGCAGCTCACTCAGCAGTTCGAGGGTACGGTACACGGTTGCCAGACCGATTTCGGGAGCCTTTTCTTTCACGAGCATGAATACGTCTTCTGCGCTCAGATGATCTTCTTCATTCTCAAGAAGTACTCTTACGGTGGCTTCCCGCTGGGGCGTTAATTTATATCCTTGGGACTGTAGTTGCTGCTTAATTTTATCGATCCGTGCTTCCATTTTCTCCCTCCCCCTAGGAAATCACTGCACACTGCAACTTAACCCACTTCTTTCATTATAGGGGGAGTACATAATTAAAGTCAACATTTTACACGTTCACCGCGCAAGCTAAGCAGGTAGTAACATCGGCGTGACCCAGCGCATCATCGCAGGTGTGACCCATGTTTCAAATGACGCAACCCCTAACAGCAGCGCTGCCATAACGAGAGTCAACACCATGTAAGAAGCAAAAGGTTTCTGACGGCCTGGCGTCCGCTGCATCAGAACACGGTTCCGAATAATATATAAGGAAAAGGTCATGGCCGACACACTGCAAATCAGCAGTACCGGAATCACAAATAAATTATGAGGTGCAACGGAAACCAGAGCAAACAATAACCCTTTCCAGGAATACTGTCCGACAAGGTAACCCACTGTAAATCCAATAAGCACACCTTTCAGAAAATCCAGAACCAGTATGCCCGGCAGGCCGATGACCGATAAACCCAGAATGAAGATCAGACCTACCCATTTTAGATGAAGCATGGCAATGTCCCAATAGGTCCCGGTTTCAACGACTTGTCCGCTATGCTGTACCGTCATGAAAAAATTGCCCAGATATCCTTCAAGATCCTGGCGTTGTTCAAGGGACAGGGCGTTGACCATCAGGGCGCCAAAAATGACACCCACCAGAAACAAAACAGCCACGAATACATATAACGAGGTTTGGCCTTTGAATGTGAAGTAGGCAGAGCGCATACAGGTGCGAGTCCCCTTTCCGGTTATCATGCTGCAAGGATTTCGAATGTAATCCTCATAGTCATTCTTATGAACCGGAATGCACACGTATGACTCTTGTCCAAGATTCAGCTTCCTTCTTCATGACCAATACCGTTTCTACACCCCATTAGCTAAATCACTTTATGAGCCTACTGCAAACTTCTCTACTCTGTTCTTTCCTTGTTAGACACCTTTCCGTAAGTGCCTCCGCCTCCGGATGACAATTCCAGTTGACCATTCCGTGCCGCCACGATAAGGCCTGCGAGAACAGGTCCAACGACCTTTGCAAGTTCATCCTCACTTGTACGATGCAATACGTTCATTTCCGTACCAAAACGGTCCAGCAGCTGGCGCAGCTTGGCTTTCCCCAAACCTGGAATGAATTCCAACGGCACCTGATAGTGATAAGCAGGCCGGTTTGCTGGAACATGCGGACTCTCCCGATCAGCGATGGCCAATATGCGATCAAGTACACCCTGCACTAGCTTCACACTGCCACAGTGTGGACAGCGTTCAGCCGACATCGCTTGCTCATCCATAATGCTTCCACAGGCTGCACAATAGGTACGATGATATTTGCCAAGTCTCGGATCCAAGCCATAGTTGGCCGTAATGTTTCTGCCTTCCTGTCCCTTGAGTGCCATGTTGAATTCGTCAAAGGAAGGCTTTGCGAGTTGCAACTCGTTATACTCTCGTCCAATCTTGCCCAGAGAATGAGCATCCGAGTTGGTCAGAAAAGGAACTTGATCCAGCTCCCGAATGTAGCTGGCCATGGATGAATCGGAGCTGAGTCCAAGCTCGACGGCATCGATCAGGCTTGGGTCCAGCACATCAGCCATACGAGGGGCTGTGCTGCCATATATGCCTTTATGCGGAGTAAAAGCATGCGCTGGCACAACAAGACCACCCCGCGCTTTAATCTCGGCTTGCATCTCAAGCGCAGGGACATACACCCGCTGAGAGCTCAGGTTCACATTTTTCATATAACGTTTCATCCAGTCCGTGAAGGACTTCATCGTTTTCAGATCACGGAAGTAGGCCAGCATATGAAACTCCCGCATCCCCGGTTCACGCAGCTCCAATTCCGTACCCAGCAGGATGGTTGTATCCTGATAAGCAATGCCCCCTCCCTCAAGTTCGGACATCGTGCCATTCTCCAGCAGCTGTTCGATGTCCATTTGCACAACCGGAGAGTGGCAATCAATGACACCGAGTAAATGAATTCCTTTGCGATCCGAGGCTTCCCTGGCAATGTTCTCAAATGTCAGATCCCGGCTGCCGCTGATTTTGACAGCTTCACCACGTGAGGTTCGGCCAATGTGAATGTGGAGGTCTGCATAACAGGGATCCCAACCCGCAGACGCTGCCCGTTGCTCATTCATCGTTAAAACCGTCCTGTCGTTCTGTAAAGATCCCATGCATACACAGCCATCATCGTTTTGGCATCACTAATCCGATTCTGATCCATCAACTCGTATGCCTCTTCAATCGTAATCTCGGACACTTCGAGAAATTCATCTTCGTCCAAAGCCATGTCTCCTGCTTCCAGCTCTTCGGCGATGTACAAATGGATGATCTCATCCGCAAATCCTGGTGACGTATAAAATGAACGCAGATGCCGCAGTGATTTGGCTACATAACCAGTCTCTTCACGCAATTCGCGTGCTGCTGCCACTTCAGGTTCTTCTCCCGGGTCCAGCTTGCCTGCCGGAATTTCCACTTCGGTACGTCCCATGGCTTGACGATACTGATCTACCACCAACATGCGATCGCCATTCAGGGCGAGCACTGCGACTGCTCCAGGATGACGGATAATCTCACGGGTAGCGGTTTGGCCGTTGGGCAGCTTCACGGTGTCAACCTGTAGCGAAATGACTTTACCCTTGAAAATGGGCTCTGTGGATATCGTCTCTTCATCAAGTTTTGGATTGGCCAGGTGCTTAGGATTGGTTGAGTTCATCTGATCTTCAACTCCACTTCTTCAAATTTTGGTTCTCTTTATACGTATAAACCTCTGTTTTTTGGCATATGGTGAGCTTATAGCCATTTCAAGCCAATATAACGAATCAGGGGGACAACCAATGAACAGTTATTTAACACCGCAATCCGTACACGTGGTCGGACAAGCCAGACAAGTCCAGCTCATCCTCAAACAATGGGTTCGTGAGTGGGGTCCCGAAGCCAAATTAATCGATATGCTCGCTGGACGCAAATGATTCTGTTCAGGGTCTGTCGTACCCATGAAATATAACATGGTTTTGCCAAAAAGTCCGAACTCGGTTTGTACCGGATTCGGACTTTTTGGTTGAAGGACGGGGAGTTTAAGCCCCGTCTCCTTGAATTACTTTTTACTTGCAGCCGTTTCCTGAATAATGGCCACAACTACTTGGGCCAGCTTCACAATATCCTCGGCGCGGATGCGTTCTTTTGTCGTATGGATGTCTTCATAGCCTACAGCCAAGTTGACCGTAGGTATGTTGAACCCATTAAAAATGTTGGCATCACTGCCACCACCGGATGCAAACGTGCTGGTCTCCAACCCCAGGCTTCGAATAGCACGCTGTGCAAGCTGAACAACCTCGTGTTCATCATGGAAGCCAAATGCAGGATACAGAATCTCACTTCGGAATTCAGCGGTTGCACCATATTTGCTGCATGTCGTTTCCAGAGCTTCACGCAACTGAGCTACTTGCAGTTCTACCTTCTCCTGCACAATACTGCGTGCCTCAGCCTCGATCTGCACAAAATCACAGACAACGTTCAGTGCTGAACCGCCCTGGAATTTGCCAATGTTCGCCGTAGTCTCATCATCAATCCGTCCCAGCTTCATCGCCGCAATTGCTTTGGCGGCCACTTGAATGGCACTGATGCCGTCTTCCGGATTCACGCCCGCATGTGCGGATTTCCCATAGATGTTCATTTGAATTTCCGCTCTGGCTGGAGCAGCCACACAAATTGTACCCACAGCTCCGTTGGAATCCAGGGCATAACCGAACTCGGCTTCAATATCCTTCGGATTCATTGCACGTGCACCAACCAGACCCGATTCTTCACCGACAGTAATTACGAATTGAATTTTCCCGTGAGGGATGTTGTTCTCTTGAATGGCTCGAATCGCTTCAAATAAAGCGGCAATTCCCGCCTTGTCATCTGCACCCAGAATGGTCGTGCCATCACTGCGAATCCAGCCGTCTTCACCCAGCTCAGGTTTAATTCCCTGTCCAGGAGTTACGGTATCCATATGACAGGTGAAAAAGATGGACGCTGCTTCTTCCGCACCCTCGGCTTCCCAGGTAATCACGAGATTACCCGCGCCATGTCCGGTTTTCTCCATCGTGTCGTCCTCATATACGCTGAGGCCAAGCTGGGTGAATTGTTCTTTTAACACTTTGGATATATTCTGTTCATGGGTTGTCTCACTATCAATCTGCACCAGTTCCATAAACTGATCAATAACGCGCTGCTGTTTTATCATAGGACTTTCCTACCTTTCGTCAATACGTTACAATACAATTACTATGGTCTGTTTATTCATTTGTTGAAAGGAGTTCTCTCATCATGCAAAAAAAGAAATGGTTCCGCATCATTATCTATCTCATGCTGCTCGCCATGATTGGGTCCACCCTTTTCATTGCGCTCGAACCTTTATTGTTCGGATAGAAACCTGAAGCCTTTTGACTGTCTGACTTACAGACGGAGAAGGGCTTCTTTTTCTGTAATCCAGGTAATCTCATACGGGAAAATCCGGTTAAAGTATGGAACGATATCCTGTGCAACCTGTTCCACAGTGTAGGTTTTGCCTGTAATATCCTCGAGCGAGGTCACACCATACTGCTCAATGCCGCAAGGAATAATTCCCTGGAAACCTGCGTGCTGAATGCCTGAGGTGATATTAAAAGCAAATCCGTGACTCGTCACGAAGCCACGCCGATGTTTACACCGATTGAACTTCACGCCGATGGCGGCAATTTTCAGATCTCCGATCCATACACCCGTGTAACCCTCTTTGCGTCCCGCTTCAATACCCTGATCAGCCAGGTAATCAATAATCATCTGCTCCAGACACCGTAAATAGCCATGTAAGTCCAAAGCTTCATCCCGTCCAAGAACAAGCAGCGGGTAACCTACCAATTGGCCAGGGCCATGATAAGTAATATCACCGCCGCGGTCAATTTGAAACAAGGAGATGCCTTGCTCCCGCAGTTCATCTTCACTGAGAAGCAGGTGCTCCGGGTGATTCTGTGAACCGATCGTATACGTCGGTGGATGCTGGAGCAACAGCATCTGTTCCGCTCCTTCTCCCTCATCCAGTTGCTGCACAATCGCTTTCTGGCGGTTCCAAGCCTCTTCATAATCAAGCATCGGTATGTATACAACATCCAGCGGCTTGCTCATGATTTCTCCACACCCTTCTGTTTCAATGTTCATTGCCTGATGAGCATTATTGAAGAAAACGGGAAAAGTGCACGGCCTTTGGCACATACACTTTCCCAATATCCATCTATTCAGCGCCGGGGCATCATTAATAAGTCATTGAAATGATGCATACGCTCTCTCTTAATACACTTTCGATTCCATCGTGTATCCTTCAAGATTCTCTTTTACACGTTGCAGGAAACGTCCGCTGATAACCCCATCCAAAATACGATGATCCAGGGAAAGACAAAGGTTCGCCATGGAACGGACAGCAATCATGTCATTGATGACCACAGGTTTCTTCACGATGGACTCAAATGTAAGAATCGCCGCCTGCGGGTAGTTAATAATAGGTTGCGACAGAATCGAACCAAATGATCCCGTATTGTTCACCGTGAACGTACCGCCCTGCATATGGTCCAGCTTCAAAGTACCTTCACGTGTTTTACGTGCCAGCTCATCCACTTCCCGGGCCAACCCTGCAATATTGCGCTGATCCGCGTGTTTGATTACAGGTGTCAGTACAGAATCTTCTGTACCGACTGCCATGGACAGGTTGATATCCCGTTTCACAATAATTTTGTCGACAGCCCAAACGGAGTTCATGATTGGATAGTCTTTAATGGCGTTGACGACGCCCTTCATCATGAAGGACAGATACGTCAGGTTAATGCCTTCCTTACGCTTAAACTCATCCTTGAGTTTGTTGCGCAGCATTACCAGATTGGTCACGTCCACTTCAATCATCGTCCATGCGTGCGGAATTTCTGATACGCTTTGACGCATATTACGTGCAATAGCATTGCGAACAGGGGTAACGTCGATGAAATATTCGGATCTTCCTTGGCCGCCACCCTCGACTTCGATTTGCGGGATTTTCGGACTTTCAGTCAGATGTATACCGGAATGTCTTACAGGAACGCCTGCATCAGCTGCAGGGATAGACTCCGCCGTAGATGGGCCGGTTTCTCCGACGCTCCGGTTCAGGCCGCTGAACGGTGAAGAAGAAGGCGCCCCTGAAGGTGCATGCTGGCCTGAAACAGAAGACTCTACTGGCACAGCACTTGTGTTACCTCCTTGTGCAACGTAAGCCAGCACATCCTTACGGGTAATCCGACCACCTGCTCCAGAACCCTGAATATTCTGCAAGTTCAAGCCATGTTCGGCTGCGAGTGTCTGCACCGCAGGGGAATACCGGTTACGCATTGGCTGATTGGGTTCATGAACTGCCGTACTCGCTGCACCTGCCGCAGGTGTATAACTCGCACGTTGTTGTACATGGCCTTGGGCCTCATTATGTTGCTGCGTGGTTGGTGTTACCTGCTCTGAGGCTTCCTCATCGGAAGCAGCAACCTGCATACGGCAGATCGCTTCTCCAACAGCAATGGTCGTGCCTTCTTCGACCAACAGGTCACCCATAATTCCATCCACGGTTGACGGAATTTCTGCGTTGACTTTATCCGTAATGACTTCACAGATTGGCTCGTATTGTTCAACCCGGTCACCCGGTTTTTTCAACCATTTGGCAATGGTAGCCGAGACCAGCGATTCCGCCAGCTGCGGCATAATGACCTCGATCCATTTCATACTCATTGGTTTTATCACTCCAAACTTTGCTTTTAAACGATCTCACTACACGAATTAATACTCGGCAAGCGTACGCATCGCTTCCTTGGCTTTATCCTTGCTCAGCATATAAAATTTCTCCAATGTTGGGCTAATCGGCATTGCCGGTACATCCGGTCCGCAGAGACGCTGAATCGGCGCATCCAGTTCGAACAGGCATTCTTCACTAATGATAGCTGCCACTTCAGCTCCTACACCACCAGTTTTATTATCTTCGTGCACAATCAACACTTTGCCTGTCAGACGAGCGGATGCAATGATGGCTTCGCGATCAAGCGGCTGTAATGTGCGCAGATCCAGAACGTGAGCAGTAATGCCTTCTTCACGCTCCAGCTCCTCGGCAGCCTGCATGACAAAATGAAGCGGCTGGCTGTAACCGATAACTGTAATATCTGCTCCTTCACGAATCACGTTGGCTTTACCAATCGGAACGATGTAATCATCCTCAGGCACATCTTCCTTGATCAGCTTGTAGCATTTTTTGTTCTCAAAAAAGAGTACCGGATCCGGGTCGCGAATGGCTGCCTTGAGCAGTCCCTTCGCATCGTATGCCGAGTAAGGAGCTATAATTTTCAGACCCGGTGTGCCAAAGAAGATCGATTCCGGACATTGGGAATGATACAACCCACCGAAAATACCGCCGCCAATCGGCGCACGAATAACGATCGGACAACTCCAGTCATTGTTGGAGCGATAGCGGATTTTGGCCGCTTCACTAATAATCTGATTCGTTGCAGGCAGCATGAAATCCGAATATTGCATTTCGGCAATAGGTTTCATGCCATACATCGCAGCACCAATGGCTACACCTGCAATGGCTGATTCGGACAAAGGTGTGTCCATGACACGCATTTCACCAAACTGATCCTGCAACCCTTTGGTTGTAGTGAACACGCCGCCTTTGACCCCTACATCCTCACCAAGGATAAAGACATTTTCATCCCGCTCCATCTCTTCTTTCATCGCGAGACGGATTGCATCAATATATTCCATAACCGCCATGCTTACCGTCCCCCTTCTTCGCTGTCCGCATAAACGTGCGTCAGAGTGTCCTCAGGTTTTGGATATGGCGCGTTGTCTGCATATTCAGTCGCTTCTTTCATTTCCAACGCAAGCTGGGAAGCCAGATCCGCATCCCGGGCTTCGTCCCAGATGCCGCAATCGATCAGATAGTTCTTCATGCGAAGGACGCCGTCCTTCTTCCAGTTCTCTTCAACCTCTTCCTTCGTCCGGTAAGCTAGATCATTGTCGGAAGTGGAATGTGGAGACAAACGATACATCATCGCTTCAATAAGCGTAGGTCCTTCACCAGCAATTGCGCGGCGGCGAGCTTCTTTGACTGCACCGTATACTTCCAGCGCATCGTTTCCGTCTACACGAAGTCCGGGGAACCCGTAGCCAAGTGCACGATCCGATATTTTACCACTAAGCTGCTTGTGGATCGGAACCGAGATGGCATACTGATTGTTCTCACACATAATAATCACAGGAAGTTTATGAACCCCTGCGAAATTGGCACCTTCGTGGAAATCGCCCTGGTTGCTTGACCCTTCGCCAAAAGTTACAAAAGAAACGAATTCTTTCTTCTTCATTTTGGCAGCAAGTGCAAACCCTACAGCGTGCGGAACCTGTGTGGTAACCGGGCTGGAGCCCGTAACAATCCGCAGCTTTTTGTGCCCAAAGTGACCCGGCATTTGCCGTCCGCCACTATTCGGATCTTCCGCCTTTGCAAAAGCAGACAGCATCAGCTCACGTGGAGTCATGCCCACTGCCAGTACAAAGCCATAATCCCGGTAATACGGTAAATAATAATCGTGATCCCGGTCCAGACCGAAGGCAGCGCCTACTTGCGCAGCTTCCTGACCTACACCGGATACGTGAAAGTTAATTTTGCCGGCCCGTTGCAAGAGCAAGCAACGCTCGTCAAACTTACGTGCGAGCAGCATGTATTTGTACATATCCAATACTTCACCATCGCTAAGTCCCAGCTGTTCATGCCGATGGACCGCGTCTGCAGTACCTTGTGAACTCATATGAGGTACCTCCCTTTAATCAGAGCCTGTGCCCGTCTTACTACCCGATCTTATAACCTGGTACTAAGACTTGGCTTAACCTTATTATAATCCCATTTGCCCAAAAAAGGAAAGGACCTTTCTCATAAGCCTGTCCGGCTTACATTCCAATCGCTTTTCCGTCAACTGCCAACATAGCTTCACCCATGATTTCCGATAAAGAAGGGTGAGGATGGATCGTCTGTCCCACTTCCCAAGGTGTGGCATCCAGCATCTGAGCCAGAGAGGCCTCAGCGATCAGTTCCGTCACATGGGTACCGATCATATGTACACCCAATATATCATTCGTCTTAGCATCGGCGATTACCTTCACGAATCCATCCCGGCTTCCATGAACCAAGGATTTTCCAATCGCCTGGAACGGGAACTTGCCTGTTTTGACTTCGTAACCGCGCTCTTTGGCTTCACGCTCCGTGAATCCGATACTTGCTGCTTCCGGACGTGTATAGACACAACGCGGGATTCGATGCGATTCGACAGCATGTACCGTTTCACCCGTCAGATGATTCACAGCCAGAATGCCTTCATGACTCGCCGCATGTGCAAGCTGTAATCCGCCGATAACATCGCCGATGGCATAAATATGTCCCTCACCGGTTTGCAAATGGTTGTTCACGGCAATGAAGCCACGGTCAAGCTTGATATCCGTATTTTCGAGTCCGATATTTTCGACATTGGCCTGACGACCAACTGACACCAGCATCTTGTCTGCTCTCAGGGTCTCGTGCTTCTCGTCCCCCAGCTTGACATCAATCTGAATACCGTCTTTCTCCACGCTATATGTCTCCATCAGGACGCTGGCCCCTGTCAGGAAACGAACACCGCGTTTGCCAAGCAGTCTCTGCATTTCCTTCGCTACATCTTCATCCTCTGCTGGCAATACATGATCGGCGGCTTCAACAACTGTAACTTCAACCCCAAAATCATTCAGCATGGAGGCCCATTCGAGGCCAATAACACCACCACCTACAATGATCAGAGATGCTGGAAGTTCGTCCATACGCAGAGCCTCATCACTGCTCATGATGTACCTGCCGTCTGGCTCAAGGCCTGGTAGCACCCGCGGGCGAGAACCGGTTGCAATAATGAGATTGGTTGGCACCACTGTATCCATCTCGCCATCTTCGAACTCGACAGCCACTGCACCGCTCTGAGGAGAGAAAATGGAAGGTCCGATGACGCGCCCATTGGCGTGAACGACCTGAATTTTATTTTTTTTCATTAAATACTGCACACCTTGATGAAGCTGCTCTACAATCGCATCCTTGCGCGCCTGCACTTTCGGAAATACAAGTGTTGCCCCAGCTGTCTCAATACCGTAAGCTTCACTCTCTTGAATCTCCGCATACACTTCCGCACTTCGCAGCAATGCCTTGCTCGGAATACAGCCACGATGCAGACAGGTGCCCCCCAGCTTATCCTTCTCGATAATAACGACCTGTTTCCCTAACTGTGCAGCACGGATGGCAGCAATGTACCCTCCGGTTCCTCCTCCAAGAATGGCAACATCACATGTAATTGGCATCTCTTATGTTCTCCTCTATAAATATAATTTCGATGAATTTGTAAGATGATGATTCGGATGATTCTCTGTTTCATAGACATTTATCTGTATTCCATTGTACTCCCCTTGAGCAGCCAACTCAAAATTTGACTCTGAAACGCATGGACAGCTTCTGGAAACCAAGCTATGATGGAATCAGGTATGACCTGTAAGCGCAACCTTTATTTTACGTCAACTTCAACCAGAAGGAGTTTAATGGTGATGAATACTAGACTTGTCTTTGCACGCTTTGTGGCGATTCTTGTTCTGGTCATTCCCGGGTTAATGGCCATGAAGGGATTTCTGATGATGAAAGACGCCCTTTTCCTGTATTATGCCGAGCATGGGAACGAGCAGATCTCCCCAGGTTTTCAATGGCTCTCCTTCGGTGGAGGACTTGTCCTGTTTGCCGCAGGCATGAGCTTTCTGGGAGGCTGGATTCTATTCCGTGACCGCAAGCGTAATTATGTAGGACCCCGTTTTCGGTCCAAAAGCGCACCCGCAGCCGATAAAGCAGACACGCCCGGTACGACTTCCTGAGTCCGGGCTTTTTGTCATTTTTTCCGGTTCCATTTGTATTAAATTAACTACGGCGCGCCACTGCTTTCGGGCATGTTACTTCACACCCATATTGAAGGGCTGCACTGGATGGATGCCCTCTACTTCTTGCCCTTACCTTCGCCATGATTGCCAAAATTACAGCAGGTATTCTATTTCCCCGTAAATTGCAGACAGAAGAGAACCCGGAGTAGTCTCCGGGTTATTCGTATAATGCATCCCGCAGCTTGGTAGACATGCGTGACTCTTTGGAAGAGGACTTCAGAATCGTTCTGCGCAACGTCAGATTACTGGCTTGCAGCCGCTCCGCTTCAGCGAATAAATCTGCAAACAACGTCTGCGCAGCTTCGTCAAGGGCCGACTGCCCTTTCAAACGTTCATATCGCTTCTGCAATTCGGATAATGCTTCACTCATCGTTAACACCTCTTTTCAATCGCTCCTGGTTCATGCACTACTCTGCCGTAACCAACAGCTTAACAATCCATATAGTAACACAAAGCTGCTCAGATTAGTTCTGGCTCTTACTAAAGATTTTGTGGTACTCTGTAATGGTCGCTTTTTTTTGTTGAATCCCGTATGTGAGAGGAGTAGCAGAACTGTGCAAACAGGACGAATTACCGTAATTACAGGACCTATGTTTAGTGAAAAATCCGGTGAACTCATTCGCCGTTGTCAAAAATTAATACAATTTGGCCGTAAAAAGGTCGTTGCTTACAAACCTGCTGAAGATGATCGATTTGCCCAAGACGAGATTGTTAGCCGTATCGGCTATCGTCTGCCTGCCCATTCCATTCCCCGGCAATTGACCCCGGAATCTGTTGAGATGATCCTGACTCAGACCAAAGATGCTGATGTTGTTGCATTTGATGAAGTGCAATTTTTCAGCAGTGCTATCATGGAACTGGTCTCCGAGCTTGCCTACTGTGGCAAACATGTCATCGTGGATGGATTGAATATGGATTACCGTGGCAAGGAATTCGGATATGTGGGCGGTTTACTCGCCATGGCGGATGACATCGAGAAGCTGTCGGCATTCTGTGCCGTATGTGGAAGCCCGGATGCGGCTTTTACCCAGCGTATCGTTAATGGAGAGCCTGTGACGCTTGGCCCGGTTGTCATGATTGGCGATTCAGAGGCTTACGAGCCACGCTGCCGCTGCTGCTTCATCCCTCCTCACAAAGTTGAATGCTGAGCTGATTCAGCTTACAATGATTCGTCTATAGATCTGATCAGCGGTATCTGCAGCTACAGTTTTCCTTGAGATTTTAAAAAAGCCCTGAGGGCTTTTTTTGCTATAGCTCCTATTTTACCAGCATACCCTTAATATACCTCTCCTTATCTCGATAGTTAATTCTTTCTGTACACAAAAAGCACCGCCTCGCAGCGATGCTTCCCATCCGTCATCTCCCGCTAGTCCCGGGAAACAAAATATTTGTTGGTCATGTAGTAAGCGTCGCCACGCGACGTTTCTACCATTCCTTTTTTGGCATCCAAAAATACAATTTCTTTGCACTTGGTGCAGTACCATTTGGTGCGCTTATATGGAGATTCCGTAACATATGCCGTGCCACATTTGCAATCAATCTTCATTAATAACTCGGTTGATTTATATGCGCTAGACAAGCGTTCCATGTTATCCTGCTGCTGTGTAGGCATAATTGTCTGCTGATAATCCGATAAATGATTCTGAACTTTAAAATCTGCTACCAATCCTGCATTCAATCCAAAAAACTCCTTGCCGATTTCGGTCACGAAGCGCTTCTCATTTCTGTAGCAATCCAGCCACTCAATAATCTGCTTATTTGACAGTGGAACCGTACCCTTGATACCGCTGTTTAAGGTGTAGGTCATGATGTATAAAGTATCGTCTTGTCTACCTGAGTACATTAGAATCCTCCTTCGAATACATTTGCTAATGTACTACAAAAACGCTCATAAATCAAAGCAATGTTATTTCCTGAGCGCATCTCTTCCTTATTAAATGGGTAACATTCCTCGATGTTCCGCCAATGATTTACAAGAACTGCATACACCTGTAACATTTCCCTGGGAAGTCGCATAATGCACGATGGACTTCACTTTTTTATTACAAATGGAACAATGGTACCTCCTTTCCTTCTTGGGAGTATAATCGGATAGGTTTACTACATTTGAGTTTGATTTGAATCTACGCACGAAGTTCAGCCATTTCATCTCTTTCTCTCTCTTCCTTGATTGCCTTCTGAGGGGGAGAATTGCTTATGCTTGGGCAATAATTGATCCTACAATGGGTTATGTATACGATTCCAAGTTGCATGTCTATCTCATAATCTATTCGACGTTTTGAGCCTTTTTCCTGTTTTTAATCACTAGGCATATAAAAAAAACCGACAGAACCCGCTCCAGCTTCTTAATAAAGAATAGAGCAGGCGTCATCGGTGGACCTTTATTTATAAAACGTCCCAAGAACTTCAAGCTCAGAGGAGCGCTCAATTCGAAATGGATAGATATATCCCAGATTCAGCTTGGCAAACTTGCGACTCCACAGGTCAAGACCAGATGTAAATTGGTACGCCTGATAGACAAACTTGGAACAATAATTGCGTTCAATACTATGCAGATTCGTCTGCAGACGATAGTATTTCACCTGTTTGTAATGTTCCTGTACCCACTCCGCAGCCTTTACCCCCGCCTGATTCAATCTGGAGCGAAATACAATAAAACGATCCCCTTCATAAAAGCGGGTAATGTACCAGTCCATTGAATCGGCAAATACAGGTCCGTAAGGGTGAACGTGATACACTTTACCATCGAGCCCAATAATCCCCATATGCCCGGCGTAATAAGTCGATTCCGAACTTGGCGTATACACAATATCCCCCGGCTCCAGCTTCATCTGGCCCAAAGCTGTAATTGGTAAATCCTGATGAAGCCTTCTCGCTGCTGAACGTGTGCGACGTCCCTCCACCAGCAGTCGGTGCATTTTCCCAGCAACAGCGAGATAAATTTCAGACCATTTGATTCGTTTTTTCTCAGGGTCTTTGAACCAACGATGAATCAATGTGGATATACGTTGAAATTCTTTTTTCATATTCTGCACTCCACTCTATCTGTTTTACATTTTTTGATGTTTTTTTCACTTCTACGGCTCATTATAGACAGTTGATGATGCGGGTTCAATTCCGGTGCCTATTTATGTTGTGCAATTAGGGGAAGTTCATACCCAAACCGATGCTAAAAAAAGCAGTTCCGGCATTAGCCGGAACTACTTCGTTTGAGTTAAACTATTTGAGTTAAACTTAGTTATGAAGAGATTCTATTCTTCCACAACACCAAGCGCTTTATTTTTCTCCTTAAAACGGCTGTTATGGGAAGACACATAAGCAACTTTCTCCGCTTCAGGATCCATATACAGTTTGGCGCTGTTTACCGCGAGTGCTGCATCCGTAAATGTACCAGCAATCAGATACAGTTTACTTCCGTAATCGACAAAGTCTCCTGCGGCGAAGACACCTGGGATATTCGTTTGCAGCTTCTCTGTTGTGCTGACATGCCATTCACCAAGATCAAGTCCCCAATCCCGGATCGGACCAAAATCACTCTTCATGCCATGGTTGACGATAATCGCATCCACATCAAGAATTTCGCTATCACCTGTCTCCACATGGGATATTGTCACCTGTTCGATGCTTTCACCACTTTGACTGTGCAAAGTATCAACGGCATACGGTGTACGAATATCCACTGAGGATTCTCTCATCCGCAGTACATTGCGCTCCAATCCGCCAAAGCGGTCACGACGATGCACAACCGTTACTTGTTCTGCCAGTGCTTCAAGCTCATTCGCCCAATCCACAGCGGAGTCACCTCCACCAGAGATCAGTACACGTTTGCCACGGAAGGGTTCCAGCTCTTGTACCGTATAGTGAAGATTGGTAACCTCATAACGGTCAGCGCCTTCAAGCTCCAGCTTGGCCATTTTATATATACCATACCCGATCGCCAATATGACGGTACGTGTCCAGTGTTGTTCTCCTGTAGCCGATGTCAGCAGAATCGTGCCATCTGGCTGACGCTCAAATCCTTCAATTTGCTGTTCAAACACAATCGTTGGCTCAAATGTTCTCGCCTGTTCTTCCAGCTGTTTGATCAAATTTTCACACAGAATGGGGGTAACACCACCAACATCCCAGATCATTTTCTCTGGATAAAAGAGCATGCGACCACCCAATTTATCCCGCGCCTCAATCAATTTGGTCTTCATATCACGCATCCCGCTGTAAAATGCAGAATACATGCCGGCAGGTCCCCCGCCGATAATGGTTACATCATATAATTCCAAATGCTGATCCATTTCGTTACCTCCATCAGTTCGATCCAAAGCGCTCGACTATTTGATATCGATTCTCATTATCACTATTTTTCTAGTCTAATGGGAAACTTATCAAATTACAATGGCTAAAATTCAAACATTTCTTATACAAAACTGCCATCCCGTTGGTCCGCTATTTCACTTTGGGAGCTGCCAGTAAATGTTCGACGACAAAATCGAGCTGTTTGTTGATTGAATATACATCCGAATAATAGAAAAAATCAAAATCAATTTCAATTAAACGACCTTCTTTGACAGCAGGTACACTGCTCCATACCGGGTTATCCTTCAGATTATCCGCCCCTTCATATACCGAACGAAACACGTAGTCGCCCAAGTATTGGGGAAGAACTTCCATGGATACCGTTGAAGCTGCAGCTTCTGATACTTTATCTATTTTTTGTTGAACCTTTTCGGGTGCTTTCATTTCCAAGTACTCATAAATAGCTTGTGAGCCTCGTCCATATTGCTTGCTTTCTGCAATCGACATGCTTTTGAGACCACCCTCGACAATGGAAACCGTTTTGTCCAATATACCAGCATCTGCCAGCTTTTGTTTGCTTTCCTCTACTTTGCTGTTGAGATTATTAATTAAAACGTCAGCTTCCTGCTTTTTGCCAAAAATGCTGGCTATACTGTGGAGTCTTTCTTCTGTTGTCATTTTCTCATATGGGACATACACCGTTGGTGCAATATCTTTTAATAACGTGTAAGTCTCTTCTGAAGGAACAATAATCAAATCTGGGTCCAGATCAATGACAGCTTCAGGATTTGGTTCAAACCAGGTGCCCAGTGAATTTACACCTTCAAGCTCATTCTTATATGCAGCCCCGTCGTATACGTCCGATGTAGCAATGGGCTTAATTCCAAGTGCAACGACGTCTCCTTGGAGATAGAGTACAACAACCCGTTTAGGATTTGCCGGAACAACAACATCACCCTTAACCGTGGGAACCGTGCGCGTTCCATTTTCATTATTCGTTTGGTTACCTGATTCTGATGACGAGGATGCCGCTGTGCTGCTGGATGAGTTGGCATTGGTGCCTTCTCCCGTTGTCGGCGTTGTTGCGGAACCTGCTGAACAGGCTGATAAAAGCAATGTGATGCTCAAAAGTGCAACCATAATCATGCTGGAGCTTGTTTTTCTTCTTTTCATTAATGTAGACCCTCCGTCTATATATTGATAATGATTCTCATAATCAATATATCCTCGCATCCATCTCCAGCCAATGGACGATTCGGAGAATTGTAATGGATGATCCTCTGCCAGACTCTGATCTCTTATTTTTCGCTGATAGAGCGTGGGAGAAAGGCCTACATGTTTTTTGAAAATACGGCTGAAATAATACACATCCGCGTATCCCACTTCTGCCGCGATTTCACGCAGGGTTGCATCCGATCGCATAAGCAGATTCCGGGCCTCGGCCAGTCTTGTTTGAATGAGATAATCAATCGGACTGTGTCCTGTCTTTCGTTTAAATTGCATGGATAAATGACGGGAGCTGTAATTGAATTGTTCAGCCAGAAAATCCAAAGTGACCTGTTCCCTATAATGCTGCTGTATGTAGCGGAGTGTTTGCTCAATAGGGTCTGGAAGCACCGTTCTGATCTCCTGCTGTGCCAATTGAAACGATAATTCATGAATAATTTGGTAGAACAAACTTTTCACTTGAAGTAAGTCCAGGCTGTCTGCCTGATCCCAAGCTTTCTCCAGCGCACCAAAATAGCGCATTAACGTAAGCGGATCACTCGGCGTAAACCCGTATTGCAAAGAAAACGGAGCAACCTGAGGTTGTGGCAACCGCCATGTTTTACGATGACTTGGAAACACAAGGAAAGCCCTGTAGAACAGTAAATAATATTCAAACTTTTCGCTCACCCGAATATCCAGTGATGAACCTTTACCACCATGCAGAATACAGAATCGCTGTGCTTCGTATGTTTTTCCATCCAATTTAAGTTGAGCTGCACCACGAATGCTGTATATAAAAGCGTTTGCCGGAAGCAAATATGACTCCTGTATTTGCCCTGCCTCCATAACGATCCGGCGTATATCCAGAATTTTAACAGCCGCTTGATTCCAGCATTGCATCTGTTCATTTAATTGCATCGATTACTCTCCAATCCCAGTCTCACCCGGAACAAAGACCATGTACAGGCCATCGTTCTGTAAACCATCCTCTAACCAAAGCGTTAGCAGAGGTTCACTATTATGCCTTCATTATAGATGATAATAATTTTCATTATCAACTGGTTTTTAACAAGGATTAGATTTCGCCAAATTACATACCACTTAGGTCCATTATTTTTTATCCGAAATTTTTGTGAACCAAGCTGCCAATTCTTCGGTCTGATCCAACGTTGCGATCGGGTCAAAGTACCATGAACGATCTGGACTCCATATATACACTCGATCATTCTTGACAGCCTCAAGCGAACTCCACACCGGTTTGGTTTTCAACTCATCCACAGTTAGATTATCTGCTGTCAGAATAATGTAATCCCCAGCAAATTCAGGAATCGCCTCGGAAGACACTTCAACAAGCTGATCCTTCATTAATACCTCTTTTTTATCTGCTGGAGGATTTAATCCAAGTGCACTGTATACGGCCTGACCTCCCCGACCAAAATTATCACCAAAAGCCAAGGGTCCTTTATCATAAAACTGCATGATCGAAACTTCTGCATCCACATCAATGGCATCATGAACTTGCTTCTTTGCGTCTGCAATTCGTGAGTCATAGTTGGCTAACCATGCCTCAGCCTCTTTTTCTTTATTCAGTGCTTTACCAAAATAAGCAATCTCCTCATGGGTATTTTTCAACTCTCCATAAGGAACAACCAGAGTCGGAGCAATTTTGCTAAAAGAATCAAACAAATCCGGATCACCGGTGACAATCAGATCTGGTTGCAGTTCCAACACCTTTTCAAGAGAAATCGTTTCGTATTCCCCAATATTCTCTACGCCCTCAAGTGATTCGATAAAGTAGGGATTCTTCAGGTTCATCTCCGGTGTACCTACTGGCTTGATACCCAAAGCAATCAGGCTGCCCAAATATAAATCAACCACAATTCGTTTGGGTTCAGCCGGGACCGTGATATCTCCCTTGACCGTCGTGATGGTACGAGGCTCGGAAGTGTTCGATTGGCTATCTGCCGTTACTGTGCTGGTGGCACTCGAAGTCCCTTTGCCTCCAGCTGCTTCTCCCCCAGAATTACTAGTTGTCCCTGGCGAGCAGGCACTAAGCAGTAGAGTAAGACTTAATAAAATAGTAAGCAGCATTCCCGTTCTTGTCTGTCTATTCATGTACATTGACCCTCCGTGTTTATATTGATAATGATTATCATCATCGTTATAAACATACCTTTCGGCTCTGCCGCTGGAAATGTCATTTCGCGCCAGGGCCGATGTCAGATCAGGCCATTTTAGCGGTCCAGACGTCTTTTCCTTGTATTGAAGGGGAGAAACGCCTGTATGTTTTTTGAACATGCGTCCCAGATAATATCCGTCCGGATAACCGATGCCAGCTGCAATCTCATCCAAAGTAGCGTCGGTGTGCAGCAGCATCTCCTTGGCCTTGAACAAGCGAAACTGGGTCAAGTAGTCGATTGGACTATAACCCGTCGCTTGCTTGAACTTGCGAGACAGACTTCTGGAACTGCTGCCGATCTTCTCTGCCAAAACGTGCAGCGTTAGCGGCTCGGCATAGGAGGATTCCACAATTTCAATGACATGGCTGACTTGATTCGTATATGAATAGCGATTCGCAGATTGCGGAATCTGTGCTGATATTTGTTCTACGAAGGGATAGAACAGGCTTTTTGCCTGGAAATGATGAATAGGGTTCTTTTGATCCCACAAAGAGTGCATCTGTTTCACTTGCTCATAAAGCACAGCTGGTGACTTTGGAGCATAACCATAAGTTAGCTGAAATGGATTCATGTGCTCCATCATTTTCCCCAGATCGGTTCTTCCTCCACTTGGCAAGCTTGCTCTGTACATAAGGTAAAACAGGTCCAATCCAGATTGTCCAGCCTCAATATGCAGCATACTTCCTTTTCCACCATGGAGAACATAAAAACGACTCACCTCATGCTTCTGGTCATTCATTGTCACATAGGCCTTACCCTGGATGGTGAATACAAACGTGCTTGCAGGAAATGTATATGTTAGCTCCTCATAGGGGCTTAACTCCATATAACGTATATCCGCAATACTCACAGCAGCATAGTTCCAGAGTATGTAATAATTATTCCACATTTCACTAACCCAACCCCGTCTAAATAGATTGTGACGAAACTATCCCTCACTCATTGATAACCATTATCAATTATTATCAGTAAGTAAGCAAATACACAAGTGAAAGTGAACTTATTAGCCCGTGTATATTCATTTGCTTCTTGTAACATCCGATATATGTAAGTAGATCCACGATATAACGAAGAAGGGAAACAGATCATGAACTCAATTTCACCTGCCGCCAAAAGCAGCTTCACCCCCGGGAGCCAAGTCTCCAGCAGAGATAAGGAAATTCAAGGACTTATGAAACAAAAAATCAGGCTTAATGAAGAACTGCAATCTGTCAAATCCAATGATCAATTGGACTCCAAAATTAAGGCTGAACGGGTTAAATCTATAACGAGTTTCATCCAACAGGTCGATAATCAAATTGCCCAAATCAAAAGCGAGGAGCTTCAAGAAAAAAATAAATTAAAACAGTCTGATCAACCTAAGCAACAACAGCCTCAACCGTCTGAGGTCACCGACGAAAATCACGCTCCGGCAATGGGTCATCTAATCAAAAATAGCCAGACTTATGATCAGTTAGGTAAACTTGTCGGTTTGCGTGATCGCATGCACGGGTCTATTCAAACATTAGAAGGTGAAACCCGATTCGACCGGATCGTTCTCGATAGCGACTCGGGAAATGACATGGGCAAGTCAATGATGTTGGAAAACGCAGAACAAACTGTTTTTCAAATGAAGCGTGAAATGGTCCAAGTGATTGATTCTCAAATTCGCAAGGTTGATGAGTCAATTGGAGAAAAATTAAAAGAAATAAACCAACCGGTACCAACAGAAGTTGCCGATTCGATTCCACCATCTCATGCAAATGAAGTTCAGGAAGTGAATAAAGAAAATAAGGCAGAAAATAAATCGAAGATTTCCAATGGTACACAGAATGATAAAGACCCGGGGAAAATTCAAGAAACGAAATCAAATACATCCTCTGCCCCCTCCTATGTTTCACTTGACATTCGGGTTTAACCAGTTACATATAAGGATTAAATTCTCAGTAAAAAACCGTTATTTACAGGTCAATTTCCCCTGATAAATAACGGTTTTCCGCATCCGATGAATCTCTCCCACAATTATCGTTATACAGCTTCCTCATTTCCGCAAATGATGCTGCCATTCACCGATTTACATACTTTTTTAATCCGGGTCGCCTCACTCACAATTTGATCAATATTTTCATACTGTTGTCCACGGTTCGTAACCACAGCGATTGATACCGACACGAGTGGTATCGGTCGATTCAGTCCAGAACGTCCTTCGCCCAAAACATATTGATTATCCAAGTCATCCTGATTGTAGAACATTCGCTTGATCTTCTCAAAACCTGCTATCACCTCTTCACAGACTTCCCTAAAGTCATGATGATTTAATATTCCAATAAAATCGTCGCCTCCGATATGGCCCAGAAAAGCTTCTGGAAAAACAAAAAGCTTCCGGAGCAGATTAGCAGTAGCTTGAATAAGCTGATCCCCCATTTTGAACCCATAGCTATCATTGTAGGATTTAAAGTGATCCAAATCTATGTATAGAACGCTAAAATAATCAAGCTGGAGTAACTGATCTAATCGTTCATCTATGATTCGGTTACCCGGAAGCCCTGTCAAGGGATTCATGAAAATCGCCATCTCGGCTCGAACATCCGCAACTGCAAGCAGCAAACGTCGGATACTAACCGCTCCATACAAAACGCCTTCAGCCGTTATAAGCACCAGATCGTATAATTCTTCTTCAGATCGATTCATTGCCAGCACGCTTACATCCGTAATCTGTTCAGCGTAATCGACGACCAGTGCCCGAACGTTCATAACCAGTTCCACCGGGCGTCCCATGTACAAATTATAGCCGTATTGTGTCCCAATCTGCTGGAAGAAACGAGCTCGCATCATTAATGACACGCCCTGTTCTCCCATAATAGCCACACCTTCCAGATTGGGATTGGACTTAAAAAGATTATAGACGATATCACATTTTGTTTCTGGCGCTACTACAGGAATCGTATCGGCTATCTCACCTATTTGCGTAAATATACCATTCGCCTCCTCTATACATAGCTATACCATCTACTTTTTTAAATCTTTAATTGCCCTTGGGAAAAGATAAGGGAGACGGCTTTAATACGGTGTCTGGCCTTCCAAGTGCGTAACCCTGACCATATTCAATACCTTCACGACGCAAAAATTGAATTTCTTCGTAACGCTCGATACCTTCTGCGATGATACTGGTGCCCGAGTCGACTGCAAATTGTTTAAGAATCCTTACAATGTGCTGCTGATCCGGATGTGTGTCCACTCGACTAATCAACGCTCTGTCTAATTTAATAAAATCCGGTTTGAGGCTTACAATCGCCTTGAGACTGCTGTAACCGGAACCTGCATCATCAATGGCAATCCGAAAGCCCTGAGATCGATAATTTGAGAGGATCCGTTCGAATTCCACATAATCATGAACGGCCTGTTTTTCAGTTAGCTCGAAGACCACTTGTTCAGGGGATAGACCATAACTGTTCAGTAGACTGATGGTTTCTCCACTGCGGTAGGTGGAATCGGCTAAAACCTGAGGATGTATATTTAAAAAAACGACAGTATTTTCGGGATACCGTTCTGTAGTTAAAGAGGCTCTGAATCTTTCAATCGAAATCTCACGACAAAAGCGTTCAAACGCGAAAACTTGATCCGTATGACCAATGAATTGATAAAAAGTTTCTGCATTTGGAAAAAGGTTAGATATGGGAGGACGGTTTAATATTTCGTAACCAAGACATCTCCCATTCTGCAGATTCAAGATTGGCTGAAAATATGTAGTAAGCATTCTATCCCGCATAATTTTTTGCAGTCCGGTGAACTGCCTGTAACTAAGAATAGATTGTTGAAGCGATTTATGTACATATCTCAGAGAATTGTATAGTTCGTTTTTGTATGTATAGAGAAAAGTGGTTTTCTTCATATCATTCATCCTTTATACCTATAATGTGATCTTGTCAGTGGTCACATCGTACCACTTTCTTGCTGAGAAAGCGTTAACTGCAAGTAAATGTTTGTAAAAAATTTCACCATTCGAAGTATACATTCTGAGAAATTCCTTTCAGGACACTATGCCCAATTCTTATCTTGTCAGCAAACATCGCGATGAACTCAGAATTCATCGGTTTAGTATTTGAGTTAATATGATTTATCGAGATTTTCAGTCTTAAAGGGGGCTAAAGTAAATCTCGCAAACAAAAAGAATTCCAATACATAATTCCGAATGAAAATAACTTTTATTTGTCATCCCTTAATGATACAATTTGTATCAAAAAGTATGGAAGGATATGATAATTTGAAAAAAGAACTGGTCCCAGAAGTTATATGGCTTAGGTGCATCGCTTGCCTTGCTATTGTTGCCATTCATTGCATCAATTTGACATTCACAAATTATGAAGGATCTCTCGCTAGTCAGACAGTTACTTTATTAGAAGTCATAAAACTTGGACTTTTGTTTGGAACACCGGCTTTTGTTTTCATCTCAGAGTTTCTCTTAGCAAGATCATACTCTACTTATATACCTGATAAATTCTTATGGAAGCGTGTCCGGTATATTTTGATTCCTTACTTTACCATGGCTGTAGTCTATGCTTTCTATAGCTTAATTAGATCAGATGAACTAACAACATATTCTTTAATTGTGAAAATTCTTAGAAACATTGTTGTAGCAGATTATATTGCATACTTCATTATTGTTATATTTCAATTTTATATCTTGCACATAATTTTTACTAAATACTTTCAAGCTCTATCACCCAAGCTTTTTATTCCCCTATGTCTAGCGATTAATTTACTCTATCTCGGTTTTTTCAACTTTGTCCCGCCTCTTCAATTTATTCCTGGAGCCGAGTACATATGGACGCGTCTTTATTGGGTAGCTTTCCCTGGTTGGTTATTCTATTTTTCAGTAGCATATCAATGCGGTAAAAACTATGCTGCTTTTAAAGAATTTCTAAATCGAAATATAAAGTGGATTATATTACTCCCTATACTAACTTTCCTTGCTATAACATCTTTAACATTTACAATGATACTTCCTGAAGCCAATTCAAAAAGAATAGACATCTTGTTTTATGCGTTAAGTATGATCTTTGTTATTTTTTATCTCGCTTCAAAATTAAAACGAATCCCTTGGGTTATTGATCAAATAAGCAGATACTCCTTTGGTATCTATCTGTTACACCTAATGTTTGTGCAAACCATCAGCAAATTTTTTTATGGACTAAATGCTTTTGTGAACCTCCCTTTAACTTTTATATTAAGTACTAGTTTATCCATCCTTCTCACGTACCTGCTTCACAAGTTAAAGATTGGAAGTTATTTCGTGGGTAAGATCGGAGTTAGTTTTTCAAGTGCAAACAAAGCAAATAAGCAGAATAATAATTGGGTAGAAACAGAAATAAAGGTATAAACGAGTTAGAAAGGAAATTGCCACATCATCATTCAATTGATTAATTTAATAAGACAAAAACGCATGTCTCTGAGGAGACATGCGTTTTTAAATTTGCTTGATTTACCCATAGTTTCACTTTTTCTCATAACGTCTAGAAGCCTTCTAGTTTTTTAACAATAATTTTATTATGTCAGATTACCCTTATTCCTGATCCTTTCAGGACACCTTATGCTCAATTCTGAGCTTGTCAGCGACCATCGCGATGAACTCGGAGTTCGTCGGTTTCGACTTGCTGATGTTGATGGTATAGCCAAACAGGTGGCTGATGCTGTCGATGTTGCCACGGGTCCAAGCCACTTCAATGGCATGACGGATCGCACGTTCGACGCGAGACGGCGTTGTTTTGAACTTTTCGGCAATCGCTGGATAGAGGGTTTTGGTGATGGCTCCCAAAATTTCGATATTGTTATATACCATGGTGATGGCTTCGCGTAAATACTGATATCCTTTAATATGCGCAGGAACGCCGATTTCATGTATGATGGACGTAATGCTTGCATCCAAATTTTTGTGTTTACCCATTGGCACCACGTTGGACTTGTTCATAAACATCGATGAACCGCTACCACCGCCTGTGGAGATCGTGGTTTGTGTGCCAACGAGTTGACGAACACGATTCGCGAGTACTTCCATGTCAAACGGTTTCAGGATGTAATAAGAAGCTCCGAGTTGCACGGCACGCTGCGTGATATTCTCTTGTCCGAAAGCCGTAAGCATAATGACTTTGGGCTGTGGAGACAGATTCAGGTTGCGCAGACGCTCCAACACACCCAGTCCATCCAGATGAGGCATAATAATATCCAGAATCAGTACATCTGGTACATCGCGTGTCTGCTCCAGCAGTTGCAGCACTTCTTCTCCATTGTAAGCAATCCCAGTCACTTCCATATCTTCCTGTTCGGATATATATTCGGCAAGCAAATTCGTAAATTCACGATTATCATCGGCCAGCAGTACCTCAATTTTTTGCAAAACGGTATCCTCCTTTAATTTAAACATCGTTTCGTACATTTCCTTACAGGTTAAATTTTCGACACAGCAGAGGAAATTCCTTCTGTCGAATATTATTTTTCTTTATTTTTTTTTCTCGTTGCTATATAATAAATATTTTATTTCATTATCTGATGTTTTATGTTTCCATTCGACAAAAAAACCTTAAGGAGGTTAACCCGCCTTAAGGTTTTTTGCATTATCCTTCTTCATCATGACTCCTGCATCCTGTAACATCCATTCAATGAAACAGCCATAACCTGATTTCGGATCATTGACGAATACATGGGTCACAGCACCAATCAATTTTCCATTTTGAACAATTGGACTGCCACTCATGCCTTGTACAATACCTCCGGTCTTATCCAACAGCTTCGGATCTGTAATACGAAGCACCAGACCTTTCGTTGCCGGTTCGGATTGGTCGGCAACATGAACAATATCAATCGCGAAACGTTCCACTTGCTGGCCCTCAACGACAGTGAGAATTTCTGCAGGACCTTCCTTTACTTCATGGGAGAAAGCAACGGGAATGCCTTTGGAATACAAACTATGTTCAGGATTACCGGACATTTTACCAAAGATACCAAAAGCCGTATTGCGTTCAATATTGCCCAAAATTTTACTTTCTTTCAGGAAATGAGCGCGTTTCTCACCCGGATCACCGGATTCACTCTTGGAAATCGACGTTACATTGGACTGAACGATCTGACCACTACCGACAACGATGGAGGTTTGAGTATTCATATCCGTAATGACATGTCCCAGCGCGCCATACACGCCCTGATCCGGAGCATAGAAGGTTAATGTCCCTACACCTGCTGCGGAGTCACGAATGTACAATCCGAGCCTCCAGGCTTTATCTTCAGCATCATAAGCAGGTGTCAAACGCGTTTTAACCGTTTCTTTGCCGCGTTTTAATACGACATCAATTCCTTTTTTATTCTTGCCTGCAAGCTCAACAGCTTCAGCAACACCCGATACACCATCCAGACGCTTACCGTCCATATGGGTAATCAGATCTCCAAGCTTGATGCCTGCTGATTCTCCAGGGGATACACGTTCATCCTGACCAGAACGGACGAGATGGTGCCCTACAACCAGTATCCCTGCAGATTTTACTTTAACGCCAATGGTTTGACCACCGGGCACTACACGCAAATCCGGAATCACGTTTACGTTAACCGTTTTTACCGGAATTTTGCCCCACAACTTTAACGTTAATTTGGCCTGTCCCGTTTGCTGGGGATGAAGATGCAAAGGTTGTTCCTTCGTTACGTGGACCGCAGTTTCCTTTCCATCGAAACCGACGATGTCAGGGCGATCCACAACAGCGCTTGAAGCAGCCGGTACAGCAAGATGAACATCAGCCTGCCTGCCTGCAAATACCTGTACCTCATCAGGTAATGAAGCATAACTTTGCACAGGCTGAATGGCCTGGCTGATCACACATAGAAAGAAGGCAAATAAAAGACCTAGCAATTTCTTCCTGAGGGGGGAATTCAATGGCTGTCACACTCCCTTTGCTTCTTTCGCTTGACGAAAGGTGGTCGCCAATTGCGTACCTATAAGATAACCTCGCCCCCAGGCTTTTATTACTGTCAATCATTACGCCAGTCGCTCGTTTCACCCTTTTTTGGCTTCCGCCAAATTCAACATTTCCTGTGCGTGATGCAGCGTTTTTTCTGTAATTTCCACACCGCCCAGCATACGTGCCAATTCTTTCACTCTGCCTTCGTCTGACAGCGATTCCACTTGTGTCATTGTGCGACCGTCATAGACATGCTTCTCGATGAGGTACTGATGATCCGCCATACAAGCCACTTGCGGCAAGTGAGTAATAGAGAAAACTTGGCAAGTGGAGGACAGACGGTATAATTTCTCCGCAATGGATTGTGCTGCTCTTCCACTCACACCCGTATCCACCTCGTCAAAAATCAACACCGGTATCCGATCATGACGTGCGAAGATACTCTTCATCGCCAGCATCATTCGGGACAACTCTCCACCAGAGGCAATCTTGCCGAGCGGACGTAAAGGCTCACCAGGATTCGGAGAAATGAGGAATTCCGCATTATCTGCACCCTGACGCGTTAGACGAATGCGACGCCCATTCCATTCGATCCCTTTTGAATCTTCAAAAGGAGTAATCTGAACTCGTAACGTTGTTCTCTCCATCTGTAGATCCTTAAGCTCACTTTCCACCTGCGCTGCAAGTTCTTCTGCACATTGTTTACGAACACGGCTAAGTTCCTCGGCAGACTCCATAACCAATTTGAGCAATTTGTCCCGTTCATTACGCAGCTTCTCCAGACGTTCATCCTTGTTCTCCAGCTGGTCAGTTTCATGGCTAATTTGTTCATAATAATTCAAAATAAGTTCTACACTGTCGCCGTATTTCCGTCTGAGGCCAGAAATCAGATTCAGTCGCTGTTCCACTTCTTCCAGTCTACCTGGGTTAAATTCGATCTTCTCCCGATAATCGCGTAACTGAAACGTGGCGTCTTCCAGCTGATAAAATGCTGATTGGAGCTGTTCAACAATAGGCTGCAGCCCTTTGCTGTCATAGCCCGATATATCTTCAATGCGTGACAGAGCGATGCTCACAGCTTCTAACCCACGTTGACCGCTAAGCAGATCATAGGCACCGGCTACACTGTCCATCATTTTCTCACTATGGGATAGTTTGACCCGTTCTTCTCCGAGTAATTCATCCTCACCCTGTGTTAAAGAAGCAGCCGCAATCTCTTCCAGCTGAAAGCGATACATGTCCAGCAATTGATATGCCCGTTGACTGGATTCCTGAAGCGCACGCAGTTCTTTTTCCGCAGTAATAAATTTACTGTAGCGCTCCTGATACTCCGCTTTGACTGGACCTATGATGGCTGCCCCGTATGTATCCAGAAGCCCCAGATGACTCTCTGCGCGTAACAAACTTTGGTGCTCATGCTGCCCATGAATATTAATTAATTTCTCTCCGACTTCACGAAGCATCGTCAAATTGACCAGTTGGCCGTTAATACGAGATGTACTTTTACCTTGCGTGTTCAATTCACGACGGATCACCAGATGCTCCTCCGGCTCACAATGGATACCAAGCTTCTCCAGCGTCTCCCATACGGGATGGCTTGGCTCCATTTCAAACAGAGCCTCCATCTCGGCCTTCTCACATCCATACCGGATCAGATCGGCCGAGCTTCGTCCACCTGCAATTAAACCCAGCGCATCAATAATAATTGATTTACCCGCCCCTGTTTCACCAGACAAAACATGAAATCCCGGGTGAAAAACAACATCAACCTCTTCCACAACAGCCAGATTACGAATCGATAATGTAACTAACATCTGCAAAAACACCTCCGGATGACTCCTCAGAAATTATGTTTTTGAACCATTATATTCTAGGAAATATAACCCATAATCCGCTCAATAACGGTCACACTGTTACTTTCCGTCCGGCAAATGATGAGTATGGTATCATCTCCACAGATAGTCCCCATCACTTCGGTCCACTCGATATTATCGAGCAACGCAGCAATGGAGTTCGCTGTGCCAGGCAAACACTTCATCACGACCAGATTGTTTGAATGATCGATGTGTAAGAAGTTGTCCACCAGGGCACGTTTCAGCTTCTGAATCGGATTATATCGTTGGTCTGTCGGCAGCGAATACTTGTAACGTCCATCATCCATCGGGATCTTGATTAAAAGGAGTTCCTTGATATCCCGGGATACTGTAGCTTGAGTCACCTGAAATCCGGATTTACGCAAAGCTTCAACCAGATCGTCCTGGGTTTCTATTTCGTTTTGACTAATAATTTCACGTATCTTAATGTGTCGTTGTCCTTTCATACATGCCTCCAGTTAAAAGTTCAATATATTGCAATAGACGGCAAATTTTAATTTTTCGTATTTTGCCATGCTGCAATTCGTTATTCGTTATATAAGCAACTTCCAGGTTATATCAATACCCTTAGTCCAGATCATCTCCATCGTATACGTCTTCCTGATAATCCATGAGCCTGATGATCTTGATATCCGATTCCTCCATGTCCACATACAGCAAACCTTCACAGCCAGGATATAACAACAAATAATATAGGAAACGGTCTCGCAGGGATGGGCCAGTAAGTTCAAGTGGTTGTCTGCGACGAGACGTCTTTACCAGATATCTTTCCTCATCACGCTCTGCCACATAATCAATGAACAGCCTGCTGTAGTAAACAGACTCATTCGCTTCAAAGGCAAGTGGAACCTTCATTTTACCTCCGATGACTTCATATCCTTCCGCTTCAAGCAGATCCAATGCCGGTGAGTCCTGGATTTCTGAATTCAGTTGCATACCCGACAAACTTACCGGAATCGGACGATTAACCCAATTTCGAAAGCCAAAGAACAGCCATAATATCAAGCAGACAGCAAGTACACCAATAACAATTGTGTCATATTGCCCATCCATCATCGCTCACCTCGAAGACATATTCGAGATTCGACAACCGATTTCCTTTTAGAATGTCACCTTTCCAGCGAAAAGAAACCCATCTTATGATGAGTTTCCTGTAAAAGTATGAGCAGCTTCCATTGCAACTTGATCTGCAAGTGCATCAAGTGAAGCCTGAACGTTCTCTTGTTGTGTTGCCTCCGGTTCTTCCAGACGCCAATGCGCGAGAAATTCGATATTGCCTTCTCCGCCTGTAATCGGCGAGAAAGTTAAACCCTTCAGCTTCAACCCAAGTTCATTAGCGAAACGGAGCATCGTCTGCAAAACATCCTTGTGAACCTTAGAATCACGAACGACGCCAGACTTGCCGACTTTCTCACGGCCTGCTTCAAACTGAGGTTTAATCAACGCTACAATGTCTGCCGGCTGCTTCAGAAGTGCCAACAACGGGGGTAAAATAATTCTCAGCGAAATAAAGGATACATCGATACTGGCAAAATTCGGTACAGGTCCATTTAAATCTTCCGGAGTCACATAACGGAAATTCGTTCTTTCCATTACAGTAACCCGTTCATCATTACGGAGTGACCAATCCAGCTGGTTATATCCTACATCGATGGCATATACATGAGATGCACCATGCTGTAGAGCACAATCGGTAAATCCACCAGTCGATGAACCGATATCAAGCATCACAAGTCCATTCATATTGAGATCGAAGTGACGGATCGCTTTTTCAAGCTTTAATCCGCCTCTACCGACATAGGGGTGTACTGAACCCTTTACTTTAAGTTCGGCTTCCCTTGGAATCTTCATGCCCGCTTTTTCAATCCGCTCATTGTTGGCATATACCAGTCCAGCCATGATTGCAGCTTTTGCCTTCTCACGACTTTCGTAATATCCCTGCTCAACCAGCAGAACATCAATTCGTTCTTTCGGGAGTGACATGTCTTTCTCCTATCATGTAGTAATCCTAATTAATCAATCATGTGTTCCAGTTACTCTAATTGCTCCTGTTACGAAGGGAACCGAGTTCTGGACATGCCATATGAAGATTGGGCTGCCATACTGCGCAGCTCCGAGCTCACATTCTCGACCGTGAGTCCCACTTCAGCTCTCTGTTCCCCAATGCTGCCATGTTCAATGAATCGATCCGGGATCCCCATCAGTTGCACGTGAACATCATGCAGCCCTTGTTCGGCATAGAATTCCAGAACTGCACTGCCCATACTGCCAGCTTGTGATGCTTCTTCAAGCACAATCAACTTCGTGCCTCGGACAGCCAGATCACGCAGCATCTGCTCATCAAGCGGTTTAAGGAAGCGTGCGTTAATTACGCCAACCGTAATACCTTCTCTTTTAACCGTCTCCGCAGCTTCTTCAGCAAGCTGTACCATCGATCCCGATGCGATAATCGCATAACCTTCAGATGGACGAAGCTGCTCCCACGTACCGATTGGAATTGGAATGAGTTCATTGTCTAGAGGTACGCCTACCACATTGTTTCGTGGATAACGATAAGCAATTGGACCTTCATTATATTCAAGCGCCGTCTTCATCATATGACGCAATTCATTCTCATCTTTCGGCATCATCAGAACGATATTTGGAATATGACGCATAAACGCCACATCGTACACACCCTGATGCGTTTCGCCATCCGGCCCGACAAATCCGGCACGGTCAATAGCGAACATAACATTGGCGTTATGACGACAAATATCATGTACAATCTGATCATATGCACGCTGCATAAACGTTGAATAAACAGCAAATACGGGTTTTAACCCTTCCATGGCCAGTGCTGCACACATGGTTGCCGCATGCTGTTCAGCAATACCCACGTCAATCATGCGATCAGGGAATTCCTTACTGAAAGGAATAAGTCCCGAACCTGTTGGCATGGCTGGTGTCACCGCTACAATTCGTTTATCCTGCTTGGCAAGATCAATCAACGTTTTACCGAACACTTCAGTATACATCGGTTTGCCTACAGCTTTTAGCACTTGACCTGATTCAATCTTGTACGGAGAAATGCCGTGCCATTTGTGTGAATCGGCCTCAGCTGGCTGATAGCCTTTACCTTTGGTGGTCAGTACATGGACCATTACAGGGCCATCCACGTTATCCGCCTGTTTGAACGTTTCAATCAATTTAGGAATGTCGTGTCCATCAATAGGTCCCAAATAGGTGAAGCCCAGCTCTTCGAACAGAACTCCTGGAACCATCATGTATTTGACACTATCTTTAATCCAGCTCGCTGATTTGGCCAAACGATCCCCGATGGCAGGAATTTTTTTGAGCATTCCTTCCACTTCGTCCTTGGCTTTCAAATAATGACGATCCGAACGGATTTTGCTCAAATATTTATGCATAGCCCCAACATTCGGAGCAATGGACATTTCATTATCATTGAGGATGACCATCAGTTTTTTCTGCTCATGACCAATGTGATTGAGAGCTTCAAAGGCCATACCACCTGTAAGCGCTCCATCCCCGATCATCGCAATAACCTGATTGTCTTCACCTTTAAGATCACGGGCAAGCGCCATTCCCATTGCAGCAGACAACGATGTACTGCTGTGGCCAGCTTCCCATACATCATGTTCACTCTCGTTACGTTTAACAAATCCGCACATGCCGTTGTGCTGACGCAGTGTATCAAAGCGATCCATCCGCCCCGTTAGAACCTTGTGCACATATGCCTGATGCCCTACATCGAAAATCATTTTGTCCACAGGGCTGTTATAGCAATAATGCAGGGCTACCGTGAGCTCAACCACTCCTAAGTTTGGTGCAAGATGGCCCCCTGTAACGGACAGCTTCTCAATCAGAAACTGCCGGATCTCTGCCGACAAAAGAACGAGATCATCCTGAGACATCGACTTTAGATCACTGGGTTGTTTAATTTGTGGAAGCAGCACGAGAATCTCCCCGCTTTCCTAGATTGTTTGATTGTTTTGTAAACGATATATATACAGTTTATTAAATCACATTAAAACATTATAACATAAAAGAACAAGAATCATAATTTACGGCACTATACTCCAGATAACGAGCATTTTCGCCAGCAACGTACGTATGATCTTCCTCCATATGTATTCCCCAATTCATTTGGGACACTCTACTCATGAACCCAGAAAAAGCACATTAAAAGGATTACACTATTCTGAGTGATTTGAAACAGTGATGTTCTCCCGAAACTAATGATCACGACTCATCAGATAATCAGCAATCTCCATCAGTCTGGAAGGGTCCGGTAACTCCGCTCTAACAAGCGCATCTTTTGCAGATTGCGTAAGGGATTTCACCTCATGAAGGGATGCATCCATACCAATAAAATAAGGATAGGTAACCTTTTGCTGATTCACATCACTTTGCGTCTTCTTGCCCATTTTCTGCTCGTCACCCGTCAGGTCAAGAATATCATCCTGAATCTGGAAAGCCAGCCCCAGGTCTCTGCCAAATACCCGCAGTGATTCCAATTGGCCTTCTGTTGCACCACCAATGCGAGCTCCAGCAATGAGGGAAAACACAATTAAATCTCCGGTCTTATGCAGATGAATGTATTGCAGTTGGGCAAGATCAGTCATCCCCTGCTCGCCTTCCATATCAGCCACTTGTCCGCCAACCATGCCTCTGGCTCCAGCCAGTTCGGACAATTCCTCCACAATGGACAACAATGCTTCTGCTGACACACCGCTGCGACGACCTGCCTGAACGATACTATAAAAAGCATGCGTTAACAGTGCATCACCAGCCAATATAGCTGTCGCTTCACCAAATACTTTGTGATTCGTTAATTTTCCCCTGCGATAGTCGTCATTATCCATTGCAGGGAGGTCATCGTGGATCAACGAATAGGTATGAACCATCTCCACGGCGCAGGCTACCGGCAGTGCAGCTGAACGCTGTGCACCGAAGGCTTCCGCCGCAGCAACGACCAGAAGTGGACGAAGGCGTTTGCCCCCGGCCATAAGTGAATACTGCATCGCGTCAACCAGTGACTGAGGCACATCCCAGTGAACAGGAAGAGTCTGCTTCAACTCTCCCGTCACTTCAGCTGTGACTTCCTCAAGATACATTTCAAACGAAGGACGATTACTCATTGACTTCACCGCTTTCGTCGACGGCAGTGCCGAACGGTTTCTTGCGAAGTTCCCCATCCTCTTCTACGATCATTTCGATCTTACGTTCCACTTGTTCCAGCTTCAAACCGCAAAGTTGTGAAAGCTTCATTCCTCGCTGAAACAAATCAATGGCCTGTTCCAGTGGAACATCACCATGCTCTAGCTGGCCTACGATGTCTTCCAATGCCGCCATTGCCTCTTCAAAATTCAATTCCGGTTCATTCGCCATGGGTATTGTCGTCCTCCTTCATTCCCCAAACCTGACAGTCCAGCTGCCCGTCTGTTAATTTAATCTTTATCGAATCTCCAGGCTGTACATCCTTCATCGATTTGATCAATCGTTGCTCCTGTTCGTCATATACAAGGCTGTAACCTCGTGACATGACTTTGAGCGGGCTAAGCGCATCCAGATGCCGCACAGATGATTTCCATTGCTGCTGCTTCGCTCTCGTAATAGATCGGATGGCAACCTCCAGCTGACGCCGGGCTGATGCATTCTCGCGTCTTGCTGCATTTACCTGTTCACGAGGATTAAACCGCTGCAATGCCGCACGCAGACGCTCCTGCTTCTCAGCTGTCCATTTCATACGCGTATTTACGGTTCTCAGAAGTCGTTGTTGCAGCATGTCCAGTCGCTCCGTATGCTGCATCAAGGTACGCCTTGGGTGCACAAGTACAGGTGAACGTTGCAACCTGGCCAGTCGCTCGCGATTATGAACAGCACGCTGACGTAAACTGTGCTGCAGCTGACGCTGACGCTGAGCAATCTGATCAAGCAGTTCAGCTCGATTGGGCACTGCCAGTTCGGCAGCAGCCGTAGGCGTTGCTGCACGCAGATCCGCAGCAAAATCGGCAATCGTAAAATCCGTTTCATGCCCAACTGCTGAGATCACTGGAATGGCCGAGCCCACAATCGCTCTTGCCACGATCTCCTCGTTGAAAGCCCACAACTCCTCCAATGATCCACCGCCTCGTCCGACAATCAGCACATCGGCTTCGCCCATTCGGTTCAGATTGTTGATGGCCTTCACAATGGAAGGAGCCGCGCCTTTACCCTGAACGAGAACAGGATATAGAATCACTTGGGCAGAGGGATATCTGCGTTGTAAGGTAATCATGATATCCCTTACCGCTGCACCTGTAGGAGAAGTGACCACACCAATTGTCTGTGGGAAACGGGGAATCTGCCTTTTCCGTGATGCAGAGAACAGTCCCTCGTCCTCCAGCTTTTTTTTCAGCTGCTCATAGGCCAAATACAGACTTCCGATACCATCCGGTTGCATATGTGTAGCGTAGAATTGATATTGTCCATCCCGTTCATACACTGAGACATTGCCACGAGCAATAACCCTTGCACCCTCCTTCGGTACAAAGGGCAATCGTTGATTATGGGAAGCAAACATAATGGATTTAATTCGGCTGTCCTTGTCCTTCAATGTGAAATACATATGACCACTGGAGTGATGTGTAAAGTTGGAGATCTCTCCGCGTAGCCATACATCCGACAGTACCTGATCCGATTCCAGCTTCATCCGGATGTATCGGTTCAGGTCTTTAATGGAGTAGATTTTTTGATCTGCCACAGATTCGACCTAGGCCAATCCGTGAGCGCGTTTGGCAGCGATCAGTGTATTTTGCATCAACATAGTAATCGTCATTGGACCAACGCCTCCAGGAACGGGTGTAATTGGACCAGATACCGTCTTCACGCTTTCGAAATCCACATCCCCTGCCAGTTTGCCGTTATCCAAGCGGTTCATCCCAACATCAATTACAACCGCACCTGGTTTAACGAAATCGGCATCCACAAAGTTTGCACGTCCAATGGCAACCACAAGAATATCTGCTTGGCGTGTGATCTCTTTCATGTTCGCTGTACGGGAATGACACATGGTTACCGTTGCGTTCTCACGTTGAAGCAGCAAGGATACCGGTTTGCCGACAATGTTGCTGCGTCCGATAACTACAGCATGTTTGCCCGACATTTCGAGACCCGTACGCTTGATCAGCTCGATTACGCCCGCAGGGGTACATGGCAACAGGCTATCATCACCAATGACGAGATTACCCACATTAACCGGGTGGAAGCCGTCCACATCTTTGTCCACGGCGATCGCATCGATAACCGCTTTCTCTTCGATATGTTTCGGTAGTGGGAGCTGAACCAAAATGCCATTAATGGATTCCTGCTTGTTCAGCTTGTCCACCAGAGCGAGCAGTTCCTCTTGGGACGTGCTTGCATCCAGACGATGAACTTCGGAATAGAAACCGAGGTCGTGGCATGCTTTTTCTTTATTACGCACATATACTTGGGATGCCGGATCTTCCCCGACGAGCACAACAGCCAGACCAGGTACTACTCCCTGTTCGCTAAGCTGTTTTACTTCAGTTGTCATGCTTGCGCGGATTTCTTGGGATACTTCTTTACCGTTAATAATAGATGCTGTCACTGTACTCTCTCTCTCCCTTATGTGAACATATGATTTAGAATCGGTACTGAAAACCGGTCTTTTTGAAAACAAACTATAGTTAATTGTAACTTAAGACATTTTTGCTTTGATGGTGTCGACTTCCTGAATCATGCGCCCAAGTACACCATTAACGAATTTACCGGATTCATCTGTACCAAAATATTTGGACAATTCAATCGCTTCATTGACGGATACCTTTGCCGGAATATCATCACGGAACACCATTTCATACGTTGAAAGCCGTAAAATCTGGCGATCTACCCGCGACAGACGACTTATCTGCCAGCCTTTCAAATAATCGACGAGTAAGCCGTCAATCGCTTCTTTATTGTTCCATGCGCCCTGTACCATTTCGGTCACGTAGGTACGCATCACATCTGCATCACGAATAACCACTTCGGTTTCATTGTCTTCAGCGGCTTCATTGATCAACATATTCACGGCTTCAGCTGCGCCCACTTCATTCATTTCCATCTGATACAGACTTTGTACTGCAATTTCCCTTGCCAAACGTCTTTTCATTTCCTGCCTCCTGCAGCGCTCCCTCTGGAGCGTCATCATGCTTATTTTAAAATATAAAATCTTTGATGGAATCAGAGATCTTATTATATTGTTATCCCTTTTCACAAAAAAACCTGCAATCGTTTCCTCCAAAAAACGGGCAACCTAAACTACAGCTCTATTTTCGGAAGAAACATATTGCAGGGTTCAGGTGGCTCACTTAAAGGGACGCCAGCGATCACCGAGCCATTGCCCCCATTCCCTCCAGGGAATGAACGAGCCCAGCTTCGAGTCGCTTCGTCTGCCTAACGTATAACCGATGAACACCAAGAGTGCAAAGAACAACATATCCCAAAAACCGATCCATACATAAAGAAATCCAAAAAAGATGCCGCCGATAATTCCGGTAATTCGGCCTCTATGACTATCCCAAATCTCTCTCCACAGCATCAGTGAAACTCACCTCATTCCACTCGACTCTTGTAGTTAGGCGACTGGGTAACGTTAGCGATATACACGGTGACAAAAGAAACCGGGATACCCGTAATCTCCTGTACATGATCATGTATTGCCTTCTGCAGATCGGATGTCAGCGTCGGGATTGGAGTCTCACCATCCACTACCGCGCGAATCATAATCTCCAGTCCGGATTCATCCACACGAATACGAGCTTTAACATCACGCACTCCCCGGAAACGGGAAGTTGCTTTGAGACAGAGATTTTCAATCGTTTCCATCGAAATCTGTACATCACCATACTCGGTACGCTGATCTACAGACGGCAATGAAGCACGATCACGCCGAACCGAGATGTAGAAAAATCGCAAACTCAGGATAAACAAAATCGCTGCTGCAACAACCGCCGCAACAATAACGTTTTGTTCCTGCTGGTAATTCAATTCGTAAGGCAGCACACCACTGATAAGAAGTATGACTGCTGCCGATATTGCTCCAACGCTTATGCTGTATATAAACAACAGAAGCCGATCCAGTATTTTAGCCACGAACTGCACAGCCTCCCTTGCTCACTAACATGGCTTAACCTGCCCATTGGCAAAAAGTGATCCTCAGGTGCAAGCTTTCGCTTTCTATGAAGACCTGTCCAAGACGGGATAACCCCCGGCAGTGATGCCGGGGGAATCTGTCTTCTTTTATTTTACGCGCTGACTGTTCAGGTCGATTTCTTCTACTTTCTCGGTGCTCTTGAACTGTACGTCATGAATGTGCACGTTCACTTCATTCACATTCAATCCTGTCATGTTCTCAATGGAGCGCTTCACGTTCTGTTGAATTTCGGTAGCCACCTGTGGCAGACGGTACCCATATTCAATAATAACGGAAACATCCACTGCAGCTTCACGCTGACCTACTTCAACCTTAACGCCTTTGGAAAGGTTTTTGCGACCAAGCAATTCAGCAAATCCACCAGCGAATCCGCCACTCATGCCTGCAACACCTTTGACTTCAACTGTAGCCAGCCCAGCGATCACTTCAATAACTTCAGGTGCGATCTGGATTTCACCGATATCCGTTCGTTCAAATTCTGTCGGCAGTGTACTCATAACTGTTCAACACACCTTTCGCGAAATAAGTTTGCGGCCATCCGTCAGGGCGCTGGTATTCAGGCCAAACTGACCTTCAGAACCCTTCCGGTCCGGCTTTACCGGAACTCCTGCAACCTTTATCCGCTTATTACCTACGGCTTATCCTCTGCAGGAGACATGCGCTCTTATTATTACATACTATATCATTTGGGCTACATTATGACAAACAAGCCCAATATACCTTTTAAATCTCATTTTCCTCAAGAAATTTGATATCAAAGTCACCACGAACGAACGTTGGATGCTCCAGCAATTTCTGATGAAAAGGAATCGTAGTGGAAATGCCTTCAATCGCAAATTCAGCCAATGCACGCTTCATCTTCGCGATGGCCTCTTCCCGATTTGCTCCCCACACGATCAATTTGGCAATCATGGAGTCATAGTAAGGAGAGATGGTGTAGCCCGGATAAGCTGCACTATCTACACGTACACCCGGACCTCCTGGTGCAAGGTAGAAACCAATTTTACCTGGTGAAGGCATAAAGTTACGGTCTGGATCTTCTGCGTTGATACGGCATTCAATGGACCAACCGTTGATCACAACATCTTCCTGACGGAAAGAAAGCGGATTGCCTTCAGCTACCGAGATCATTTCGCGGATCAGATCCACACCTGTAACCATCTCTGTTACAGGGTGTTCCACCTGAATACGTGTATTCATTTCCATGAAATAGAATTCACCGTTAGGGCTGAGCAAGAACTCAAGCGTACCTGCTCCAGAGTAATCCACGGCAAGTGCTGCCCGGACTGCGGCTTCTCCCATCGATGTACGCACGTCTTCAGAGATAATTGGACAAGGTGCTTCTTCCACCAGCTTTTGACGTCGACGCTGAACGGAACAATCACGCTCGCCCAGATGCACTGCATTCCCATGTTTGTCTGCAATGATCTGAATCTCTACATGTTTCATGCCTGTCAGGAATTTCTCCAGATACACTCCGGCATTGCCAAAAGCTTTCTGTGCTTCCTGCTGGGCCGCTGTAATCTGCTTGATCAGCGTTTCCTCATCTTCAGCGATACGAATCCCTTTACCTCCGCCACCAGCGGTAGCTTTGATAATGACAGGATATCCAATATCTCTAGCAATCATAATGGCTTCATTCATATTTTCAACCAAACCGTCAGATCCCGGAATTACAGGTACACCTGCATCCTTCATCGTTTGTTTGGCTACAGCCTTATCTCCCATTTTGGTAATAGCTTCCGGAGAAGGGCCGATGAACGTAATATTGCAGGAACCACAGATTTCTGCAAAATCAGCGTTCTCTGCCAGGAATCCGTACCCGGGATGGATCGCATCACAATCCGTCAGTGTAGCTACACTCATCAGGTTGGTGAAGTTTAGATAACTGTCTTTCGAAAGTGTAGGCCCGATACAATACGCTTCATCTGCAAGACGAACATGCAGGGAGTCTTTATCCGCTTCCGAATAGACTGCTACCGTCGAAATGCCGATTTCACGACAGGCACGAATAATACGTACCGCAATTTCACCACGGTTCGCAATCAGTATTTTTTGAAATTTCATTTCGTTTTTGTCCTCCTTCGAAGCTCATGCAGTTGCGTTATTGCGGCTATAACCGTTATTCCGGTTTTACCAGGAACAGGGGTTGTCCATACTCAACCAGCTGTCCGTTCTCAACCAGCACTTCAACGATTTCTCCCTTGATGTCAGCATCAAGCTCGTTCATCAGCTTCATCGCCTCAATGATACATACCGTTGTTTTCTCAACAACTTTATCACCAGCGCTTACAAAAGGACCTGCTTCCGGCGAGGAAGCTCTGTAAAAAGTACCTACCATCGGAGATACGATTTTATGTAAATGACTTGTAGTATCGACTTGCGGAGCAGCCTCAGCTACCACTGCAGCCGGTTGCACCTGTGGTGCAGCAATCATTTGCGGTTGAATAGCAGCTGCCTGCACATACTCGGTTTTACCCGGTTTGCGAATCGACAACCGTGATCCTTCGTTTTCAATTTCCAACTCTTGAACGGAACTTTCATCTACCAGTTTGATCAGTTCTTTGATCTCACTCAATTTAAACATTTCCATTATTCACTCCTTCGGCATCATGCCAGTCTCACTAGGACGGTCATATGGCTTTATGTATTATATCATAATCGATAAAAATGGAAAGAGCCCGAGATCTGATCCAGCTCTCGGGGCTACTTTTCCATGATTTGGATTACTGTTCTGTCACGTATTGCACGCTGATTTTATTTTGGGATACAGCCAGTTCTTTCATCACCAGATCCACAATGGAAACCGCCTGTTTTACATCCAGTTTGTCACTAAGAACAACAACTTTATACTTGTCGGCATCCTCTTGAACGATGGCATTGGCAAACTGCTGCGACAGTGTTTCTTCAATGCCATTGATTTTGGCTTCTTTTTCTTCAAGCGTACGAAGCTGTTCTGTTGCCTTGGCATTTTCCTCTGGCGTTTTGCTCAGATCGCCCGCAACGGTCATGAGTTCCTCATATTTGCGGTTGTTGCTCTCCTCACGCTGCCACTGGTAGTTTTGGAACTGGCTGCTCGCGGACGCCGCCGTATTCTGCTCCTCCATCTCCTTAAGGACGTCCTCATCGGTTTTCGTTGCACTACCGTCTGTTCCGGCATTTGTCTCAGGAGTGGTTGCTGTGCCTTTGTCTGTCCCTTTTTCGCTGCCTTTACCTGCCTCACCTTGTTTCTCTCCCGGTTCCGCAGCCGGTGATTTCTCCGTGTCTCCAGCTTCTTTACCGTCTACAACCGCCGGATTATCAACAGATTCAGTTGCAGCTTGGTCTCCCTCTGTCCCTGTAACTTCACCGCTATTGACCACTTCATTCACAACCAAACCTTCTGTCGGATCAAGGATTCCAGCTGTTTCCTTTGTTTCTCCCTGCTTCATCCCATCCACCTGCGTGCTCTCAGCTACAGGCGCATTAACCGGACCGGAATCTTCAGTGAACAGGTAATAGGCGGACAAAATGACCATCAGACTCAGCATGGATACGAGCCATACCGTTTGACGTTTGTTATTCATTAGAACTTCCTCCTCGAATTGGCTTCATTCTTGTGACGATCAAATCTTGTGATACAGGGTCCCGGACTAATCCTGCTTGCGCGGAACAACCGAAATTCGGTAGGCCGCAACATTCAATCCTTTTTCCACAGCATCTGTAATCAGGTCCTTCACAACCTTGTTCTCTGCACCTCTGGCAACGACAAGCACGCCCCGGATTTGCGGTTTGAGCTTTTTCGTGACAATCGGCGTCTGATCCCCTGATATTTCATACGTAATAATTTCACCATCCCGGGTATACTGCGTCATATGTCGTTTGCCCCCGTTGGCATCCGTTTCTTCGGTGAGCTGCTGCGAATCCTTCACATTACGCTGTACAACAAGCTCTTCAGTAGAATCCACGGTAACCATCACATCAACGGTCCCCACACCTACGATATTTTCCAGCACACCCTTGATCTTGTCCTCGAATGCAACCTCTATCGCCTGAAATGGGTTCTGATCCGTCAGGTCCGTCTGTATAGAAGCCATGGATGTAGTCGGATCTGGAGGCTCGCGACCGATATTTTCGGAATCAATCTTTTTGACATTGACGAAGGAGTTGAACAACATAATTCCCACTCCGATCAAACCAAGGATAATAAGCCAGCGAAAGGATTGACTGCGTCGTTGTCCACCTTCTCCGCCACCAAACCAGCTTTCCATCTTTTTGAGCCATTGCCTCATCGGATACCCTCCTTCTCACAGCGCCGAAGCGCTTTTATTTTCTTTCACCTGTACTTTGTTTGCATCAATATCCCACTTCTCCGTCAATAGCGTAATAATTTGTACTGCACGTTCTGACCGGGAGGCTGTCTGTCCTTGCTGAGGATTTGTCTCTGCCTGTTCACCCGAAACAGGTGTGGAGTCAGCTTCCTGTCCATTTGGCGAATCGCCAGAATTCCCGTTACTCACGCGGCCACTTTCACGATTGCTGCCGCTGTTCACCTCGATCTGTACATCTGGGACCTCAATCTGACCGATCTGGATTGGCTCTTGTACTGGAGTCGATTCAGTGGGTTCAGATTCCAAATCAGAGCCGAGTGACGGTGCTGTACTTGCCACTGCTTCCTGTTGACCTGTGTTGGAACTACCTTTGCCCGTTGTAGTCTCACCTGCCATCTCCACCAAAACATACTGGATCACGGGAAGTTCCACCGAGGATGCCAAATCTGTCTCCGGTTTGGTTGTATCCATGGCGAGCTTTACCTCGACGGACTGAACTCGCTCCCCGGTTGTTTCTTCAATCTGCCCTTTCATTACGTTAGCCAGTTCTTTGGCTGTCCATTGCAGCGACTGTTCCTGTTCATTGGATTGCAGCCGCTTGCCTTGAGCCAAAATCTGTTCAAGTGTTGCACTTCCATCGGACGGCGAATCCATGGCGGTCATCGCTCGCTTAAGCTCACCAACCGGATCACTCTTCAAGAGCTTCGTTATGGGAGATAACAAGGTCAGCAGGATAAGAAGGCTCAGCACAAGCTTGACATAGCGTTCCATGGATCGATTAGGCAACAGCATATCCACGAAAGTCGCCAGCAGAACGATCATAATCAATTCCCGGAGCCAGCTGCTCAGCCACCCCATCCTTCCACCCCCCTTTCTCTTGAGCAGCCCCTCATCTCATCATGACAGTCAGATTGCCTGCGGTTAGCAGGATCGTAATTGCCAGAAAAAACATCAGTCCAACGGCCGCCAGTGCTGCAAATACATAGATCATACTTTTGCCAATTGCCTGCAGACACCCTACAATCGGCGTATCGCCTAGCGGTTGCATGATCGCGCCAGTGATGTTGTAGATCAGGGCTAGTGTCAAAATTTTAAGCGCGGGAAACGCGCATAAAAACAAGATGATGATGACACCCGTCAATCCGATTGCATTTTTCACCAGCAGTGACGCGGTGATCACCGTATCGGTTGCATCCGCAAACGTTCTGCCGACAATGGGGACAAAGTTGCCTGCGATGTACTTCGCCGCTTTCAGACTAACACCATCTGCCACGGAGCCTGATGCACCCTGCACCGAAATGACACCCAGGAACATCGTAAGCAGTATACCGAGCAGAGCCACACTAATGTTTCGTAACAGATCTGCCAGCTGTGTCAGCTTGTATTTGTCGGACAAGGAACTGACGAGATGCAATACTGCCGAGAAGAAGAGCAGCGGGAACACCAGGAGGTGAATCAACGTACCTACCAGATGGATCATGAAAATAATGAGCGGATGGGTCACAGAAACGGTAATGACATTTCCCATTGAAGCCAGCAGCGTAAACAGCAGGGGCACCATTGCCATCATAAAGTTGATCATGCTAGCTATAGCATCCTTGGCGTATCCAATGGCTACACTGAAGCTGTTGATGGCGATGATGATAATGACCATGTAACAGATGGAGTAAGCGATTTTGCTAATGTTGTTTTTCTCAAAAGCGGTTTGCAACGTCTCCAGAATCATGCTTAGCACACTTAGCATCACAATCGTGACCAGAAGTTTGCCATTATATAAAATCTCATGCAGCATGAAGGTTCCTATCGCTATAAACACCGACTTCAGGCTGAACCCTTCATTGCCGGGCATTAACATATCCATAAAGGAAGGTGTTTTTCCTTCCGGGAAAAAACCGCCGTATTGCTGCATGAGTTGATCCCAATATTTTTCCACCTGATCCTTAGGAAGCTGGTCAGCCTGCTGCTGCATCCACTCTCCTGAGGGAGAACCAGCGGCAACCTGTCCTATGATCGCAAACAGAAAACACAGCGTCAGCACGAAGGTAAGGCGCCACTGCGGCTTGTAATGCATCATTTTCATATGAAGTCCGCACGCCTCCCTCTACACCGGCATCAGCTTCATGACGGTTTCGATAATAATGCTGATGATCGGTATGGCGAGTACAAGGATCAGCACCTTGCCAGCAAGTTCAATTTTGGAAGCAATGCTCTCCTGGCCTGCATCCCTGACAATCTGTGCCCCGAATTCAGCAATGTACGCTATACCTATAATTTTCAGTACGGTTTTCAGATAAATGCTCTCCATGCCTGAATTCTCGGCAAGCCGTTTCAACACTTCGATTACCGCGCCAATCTTGCCAATCAGCAGCATGAAGATCACAATGCCAGTCGCGGCAGCAATCAGAAAAGCGAACATGGGCTTCTGTTCTTTGATAACTAAAATGAGCACCGTTGCGATGAGCGCCAGACCTACAACTTGGATAATTTCCACAGGTCACCACCATCCCGGCTTCATGACCGTTCTCATTGAAAAAGAAATATCGATTTGATCTCTTGCAGCAGGCTGTCCAGCATACGGACCACCATGAACAATACAACGACAAATCCGATCACGGTCACCCAGTGAGCCATATCTTCCTTTCCCATTTGTTTCAGCACCGTATGAATCATCGCAATGATGATTCCGATGCCCGCAATTTGAAAGATTGCGTTCACTTCTAAATTCATGACCTTGGCACCTCACTATCCCGGCTATTTCAGAAGATCAGAATGACGATTAACGCTCCGACAAGCATCCCGAGACTGCGGCACATTCGTTCATATTTCATTTGATCGGCTTGGGCACGGGATTCCTCATGCATGAGTTGCTGAATGGCTAACGAGATGTGCTTGGTCTGATCCTGACGATCACTGGTGCCAAGGCTGAAGCTCAATTGCAGCATGACCTCCCGCTCGTCTGCCTTCATGGCTGATCTTCCCCACGACTCTTCTATCCCAGACTGCAGACTCTCGAGAGCAGTGTGACCATGGGGAGGTTCCATCTGCCTGGCTGCGTGGAGGAACAGCGTTCGAACAGGTTCTTTCGTTTGGGCTCCCATTTTCCCCATTGCATCAGGCAACGGGGTCAGCCCGTAGTTAATCTCGGTCATCAGCCGCTGGAGAGCGGCGATTAATTCTCGCAGTTGTCTGGGCCTCAAGGCATACTGCCTTGCCTTGTAGAATCCGGCGAGCGTACTGGCCAGCAGAATGATGACGGCACCGAGCATGTTAAGCAAATGCCTCACCTCCCACTTCTGTCTGCTGGAGGCCACGCATTTTACCATCGGCCAATCGAAAGGTCATGCCCCGGCTCGTCCGCTGCAGCTGTACATAGCGCTGAAACATCTGCTCGACGATCAGGGTTCTCAGCGCAGGTCTGGAAGAAAGCTCGGCCAAGTCACGACCATGTGCAGTAGCAATGACAGATACGCCAGCATGGAGTGCCTCCATCACTGCCTCCGCATCTTCAGGACGGCCTATCTCGTCCACAATCAGGACATCGGGAGACATGGAGCGAAGCATCATCATCATGCCTTCTGCCTTTGGACAACCGTCCATGACATCGGTGCGGGGTCCCACGTCAAATCCCGGTACGCCCTTGTAACTACCAGCGATTTCAGATCGCTCATCAACGATGCCAACCTTTAAACGCGGACGTATACCCTGAACTAGCTCATTGACACCCGTAAGTTTGGTTCCACTGCTAATCTGTCTTGCCAAATCCCGCAGTAATGTGGTCTTGCCTTGCTGTGGGGGAGAAAGAATTAAGGTGTGCATGACCTGTCCACTCTTCATGTCCAGCAAATAAGGCAGAATGCGATCAGCGACTCCGTGAATCTCTCGGGCAACCCTGACATTGAATCCATTGATATCACGCAAGTATTCCACGCGACCGCCACTTAGCACTGTCCGGCCAGCCAGACCGATTCGATGCCCGCCAGGAATGGTGATGAATCCTTTACGCAGCTCCTCTTCCAATGTATAAAGCGAATGATTGCTGATCAGATCCAGCAGCCTGTGTGTTACCTCTTTTAAGGGAATATAGGCTTCATCAGGCTTCGAAGTCGGACTGCCCTGGGGTGTGAGGAAGTGGTAGGTATCTCCTGCATTGATTTCCAGTGGTCTTCCTTCACGGATACGTACTTCCTCCACTTTATCTAATAAAGCGGGCGGCATTCTTCCCAGAATGGTTCGAATCGGTTCCGGAAAGATATCCTTCCAGTTCACCATCATGAATAGGCCCCTCCAACCTTGATTTCGGTTTTGTAGCGTTCCTGGTGCTTGTTCATATCTCAAGTTTATGTGTGTACATTGATTTTATGACGCTGAAATCTATCATTTTCTTCAAAATAGCGATGAGAGTTAAAAATCATAGATCAGCCTGCTGTTCTAAATCTAGGCACCCGTCTAGATCCAATTGCATATAGTGCTTGCAGACAGGTGATATTCATTCCGGGATAAAAAAGGACAGAACCACCTACCCCAAGTACAGAAAGGAGTTGTGGGGAGTGAGAGTTGATGTGGTAGGCAATGTGAATGAAGTTCGCAGAATGGATATTGCAGGACGATGTGTGGTTGTAATTGATGTGTTGCGAACGACCAGTACGATTGTTACAGCACTGGCATATGATGCGGCGGATGTGATTGCTGTAGAGACGGTTCCTCAAGCGAAACAATTGAACGTGAAGGATGCCATTCGTGGCGGGGAACGTTTTGATAAAAAAATTTCAGGATTCGAGGCGGGCAATTCCCCCTATGAATATATGACGCCGAGTATTGTGGGCAAAACCATTATTCTGACTACTACAGATGGTACACGCGCCCTCATCAAAGCATCCAAGGCCAAGCATGTGCTTGCAGGCTCATTTCTCAATGTGAAGGCTGTAGCGGCTGTTCTGTGCGAGCTGCGCAGGGATATCCTATTGTTATGTGCCGGGGATCAGGATGAGTTTGCAATGGAAGATGGCCTGTGTGCAGGCAGCATTATTGAAGAATTGTACCGGCAATCCCCATTTCCCATCATGCTCAACGATCTGGGCCTGGTGCTTCATCAGGCTGCAACCCATGCCGAAGACAAATTGCCAGATCTGGTTCGAGTATCCTCTGGTGGCCGAAGGCTGGAGAGGCTGGGCAGAATGCATGACGTAACGTATTGCACCCAATTGAACTTGCTGGACTGCGTCCCAGAGATGGGTGAAGGGAACCGGATGCAACCATTCCGAGGAACACGTAAGGAAAGAATGTTTAAATTGTTGTGAACAACCTAAAAAGGTGTACTGCTTCCCGGATGGGAATACACAGTACACCTTTGTTGTATCTTTACAGCTATATCGGTTTTTATCTACGAACTTGCGGTCCGCCAATCACGGCTTGTTCTGCCGTATCCAGATCATACGCTGTGTGTAGGGCCTTAATTACATCATGAAGCTTCTCTCCGTCAATAACACAGGATACTTTGATCTCGGAAGTGCTAACCATCTTGATGCTCACACCTTCGCCCGAGATGACTTGGAACATCTTCGCAGCAACACCCGGATGGCTAACCATTCCTGCACCGACGATCGAGACCTTAACAAGGTTTTCTTCCGAAGTGACTTCACGGTAAGGCAGGCGGCTGTGAAGAGCCTCAATGACACGCAATGCGTTCTCACGATCGGACAGTGCAACAGAGAACGAGAAGTCTGCCTTGCCGTCCATCACACCGCTCTGTACGATAATGTCAACATCCAGCTGTTCAGATGCCAGGGCACCAAATACCTCAGCGAGAACCCCCGGTACGTCTGGTACACCCAGAATACTGATGCGAGCCACGTTTTTGTCATAGGCAATTCCACTAACTACCACGCCTTGTTCCATTGTTGCTTCCTCCTTCACAACCGTTCCTTCATTATGGTTAAAGCTGGATCTTACAATCAAAGGCACACCCGAATGCTTCGCGTATTCAACTGCACGCGGATGCAATACCGCTGCTCCCAGATTGGCCAGTTCCAGCATTTCGTCGTACGATATTTCCTTGAGCTTGCGTGCAACCTTTACAATTCGCGGATCGGTAGAATAGATACCGTCTACATCCGTGTAAATCTCGCAAGCGTCCGCCTTGATGGCTGCTGCCAAGGCTACTGCCGTTGTATCAGATCCGCCGCGACCAAGCGTCGTAATCTCGCCGTCTTCCGTCATGCCCTGGAAGCCTGCAACGATAACGATGTTGCCTTCTGCCAGCGCCTGATTCACTCGTTCCGGATGAATATCGTTAATCCGTGCTTTGCCGTGTACCGGCTCCGTCCGGAATCCCGCTTGCCAGCCTGTAAATGAAATGGCTTTGCGTCCCAGCGCCTGAATTGCCATGGATAACAATGAAATCGAGATCTGTTCTCCCGTAGTCAACAGCATATCCATCTCACGTGCAGGCAGTTCACTGTTCAGCTGTTTCGCCTGATCAATCAGATCATCCGTGGTATCCCCCATGGCCGAAACCACGACTACACACTGATGTCCTTCATCCGCTTTTTCTACAACACGTCCGGCTACACGCTTCATGCGTTCTGTATCTCCGACCGAGCTGCCCCCAAATTTCATGACGTACAATGACAACGCAAATCCACTCCCTACCTTGTGCAGTATGCATAATTGATGTCCATCGTCATTATTCTCTCCGAAAAATGACTTTAACCCAGTATATTACGAAAGCGTCTGATAGGCTAATCTTTTTTCGAAAAAACCCTTTGCCGGAGAAAAGGCAAAGGGTTGAATTCATGCTTTATTTTGCTTAACCAAGTGAACGTTACGCTCGGGAAGAGTATTTACCTTCACGCGTATCGATCAGCAGAACATCGCCTTCGTTGATGAACAAAGGTACTTGTACATTCAGGCCTGTTTCCACTTTAGCATTTTTGGTAGCGCCTTGTGCAGTGTTGCCTTTTACGCTTGGCTCTGTTTCAATAACTTTCAACTCTACGCTTGTAGGCAAGTCGATACCGAGGATTTCACCTTGGTAGCTAACGATTTTTACGTTCATGTTTTCTTTGAGGAAGTTCAATTCCCACTCCAGTTGGTCGCTTGTCAGTGTAAACTGATCATATGTTTCGTTGTCCATGAACGTGTGCTCTGTACCGCTAGCGTACAGGTAGGATACGCCACGGTTTTCAATGATCGCACGGCCAATGGTTTCGCCCGCACGGAATGTTTTCTCAACAGTGTTACCATTGCGCAGGTTTTTCAGTTTGGAACGTACGAAAGCCGCACCCTTACCTGGTTTAACATGTTGGAAATCAAGTACGGTATAGATGTCGTTGTCCACTTGGACAGTCAAGCCTGTTTTAAAATCGTTTACTGAAATCACAAAAAATCCCTCCTGATATGGTTGAAAAGTAGGTGATATGAGACGATGGGTTAATTTATAGATGGATTCATACTATACACCTGGTAATCGTGTGCGACGTGACCGTTTCGGGATCGGATCGTTCCTCCGATCGCTGTTGTCTCCTCATTTTCCCGATTAGATTTTGATAAGGTTTAAAATGAGGAGACAAAGGCGAGCGCTTCGCTTCTTCAGAATCGATTCCGCTCCCTTCACTACGCTTACGCTTGTCTGGGTTAGTAGTGAATACCCCAAATACCTATAAATTAAAAATCGTCTTATATCACCAGTGGCTGTAAATTAGCCGATTACGGTGAACTTCTTGTCCGAATTCGTCAAAATGTGAATACCTGTCTCGGTAATCACCACGTCATCCTCAATACGCACGCCGCCAAGACCGTCAATGTAGATACCCGGCTCAACGGTTACAACCATGCCCGGTTTCAATACATCGTCGCTAAGCTTGGACAAACGGGGAGCCTCATGGACTTCCATACCCAGACCGTGGCCCGTGCTGTGTCCGAATTGCTCTCCATATCCGTGCCCTGCAATAATATCACGTGCCAATGCATCTGCTTCCCGTCCGGTCATACCCGGTTTCAGGTTCGCCAGCGTATGTAACTGGGCTTCCAGTACGATATCGTAAATTTTACGCAGTTCAGGTACAGGCGTGCCAGTTGCGATGGTACGTGTCAGATCTGAACAGTATCCATCCAAAAGCGCACCGAAGTCAAATGTAATTAACTCATTTTGTCCGATGACTTTGCCACTTGCTACACCGTGAGGCATAGCAGAACGTTCACCCGATGCAACGATGGTGTCGAACGAAGAGGAAGTTGCTCCATGTTTGCGCATGAAAAACTCCATCTCCAAATCCACTTCACGTTCAGTCATACCCGGTTTTGCGAATTGCAAAACGTGACTGAATGTTGCATCTGCCAGATCCGCAGCTCTTTGCATTACAGCGATCTCATCTTCGTCCTTGAACATGCGAAGTTGCTCCACGATACTGGATACAGCTTTCAATTCAATAGACTGAAGCGCTTCAGCATAAGCAGTATGCGTGCCATAGGTGACATGATCCTGCTCAAAGCCAACCTGCTTGATATTCGCCGATGCTAGCAAATCGCGAACGGATTCCAACGGTTTCGGTCCATGTTCAACAACGGTAAATCCTTTGGCTTGTTGCGGGGCCTGTGTCATATAACGGAAGTCGGTAAGCAAATAGGCTTCCTGTTCCGTGATCAGCACATATCCCGCTGAGCCTGTAAAACCCGTCATATAACGACGGTTAATCGGATTTGTAATCAGCATAGCCGTGAGTTCATGTTCATGCATGGCCTCACGTAACTTATTTACTCGTTTGTTTTCCATCGGTAACCCTTCTTTCTCTCACATTCCCGGGTCCCCGGCTCAGGTTTACTTGTCCAGATGACGTACGAGAGCCAGCAATCCCAGTTCGTAGCTTACTTCGCCAAATCCGGCAATCTGCCCGATTGTTTCTGCAGCAATTACTGAATGATGTCTGAACGCTTCGCGTGCATGAATGTTGGATAGATGTACTTCTACTGTAGGAACTTTTACGGCATTGATGGCATCACGCACAGCATAGCTGTAATGGGTCAGCGCTCCGGCATTCAGCATGATTCCGTCTGCATCGCCCATCGCTGCATGAATACGATCAATGATGTCCCCTTCGTGATTGGATTGATAAAAAGTGATGGAGACGCCCAGCTCCTCTGCCTGTCTGCGAATTTTGTCCTCAATATCCTTCAGACTAAGCGTTCCATAGATGCCAGGTTCACGTACGCCGAGCATGTTCAGGTTCGGGCCATTGATTACAACAATCCGTTTCATAGCTACTCCACCCTTTCTGCAAATAACCATCTGCTATTTTAACACAGCCATTGCCGGATTGAGAAGCTTTTTTGCGGCTATGCTCCCGCTTGCTCTGGCTCACGTTTCCGTTCATCCGTGAACTCCATGGCTACGGTGTACCCGATAAACAGTCCCCACAGCAAGAAGAAACAAAATTCTGTAATGATGGAATCCCAGGTTAAGCGGTTTAAGGGCTTTACCATATCCAGTTTTGGACCTACCAGGACAAAGATAATCAGCCACCAAACAATGCCGTAGATCATACCTGGAATCGGGCCTTTGAATTTTTTTAAAGTGAACGTGTAGATCAGAGATGCGATAAGAGAAAAGACAATAAAAAACAACCAGCCAGTCAAATGTCCTGCTGCAGTATATATAAAATTGTGTTTAAAAAACGGTTCAGCCAAAAATCCTAAAGGTACAATCGTAAAATGAAGCAGATAAGACAGCCAATGCAAACCTCCCCAGATAAAACCTGCGAAAAAACCAAGCTCCACTGCAAAAGGTAACGGCTTGGTAAGATAATGCGCTTGGCCTTGCCGCTGGGTAGGACGCTTGCCCCGGTCCTTTGGCTCTCCTTTGTCAGCACGTTGATTTTCCTTATGTGATGTGCGTTCACCGGTATACTCTGTCATCGATATTCTCCTTCACAATCAGTTTGCAAAACCTGCGGTTAAATCTCCAATTTTGTCCTAACTCTACCGGGTAGTATGTACAAATCAGGACAAAGTTAACAACATCGCCCTTGGATCGACTCGCAAACTAGAAATTGCTCTCAAAATTCGATACAATAGGGATATTAAACTGCCTTCGACCATGAAGGCCTAGAACAGAATAGGAAGGTGAATAATTTGCCTCAACAATCCAAGCCTGTCAGCTACGGGGGGCAAGCTGTCATTGAGGGCGTAATGTTCGGCGGTAAACATGTCAACGTTACAGCTGTGCGAAGAAAAGACGGCGAAATTACGTATCTGGAAGTTCCCAAGCAAGACAAGTCCTGGGTCATGAAATTGCGGCGGATTCCACTACTGCGCGGAATTGTCAGCATTATAGATTCGAGCGTCAAAGGAAGCAAACATCTCAATTATTCTGCTGACGCATATGCTGATGATGAACTGGAACCTGAAGAAAAAGCAAAGCAAAAAGAAAAAGAAGGCTCAGGTTGGAGCCTAAGCATGATTATCGGCGTCACCGCAGTAGCTATCCTTTCGTTTCTCTTTGGTAAAATTGTGCTCACATTGTTGCCGGTTGTAATTGAGAATTTTCTGTTCAAAAATGCATTCGACAATCAGTTTCTGCATAATTTACTGGAAGGCGGAATTAAGCTGATCCTGTTGCTTGCCTATCTGTGGCTGATTTCCCAGACACCGATGATTAAACGTTTGTTCCAATACCATGGTGCAGAACATAAAGTCATTAGTGCTCACGAAGCCGGAGAAGAGCTTACGCCAGAAAATGTGCAAAAGTATAGCCGTCTGCATTATCGTTGCGGAAGCAGTTTTATTATGCTGACTGTCATTATCGGCGTATTTTTGTACTCGCTCTTCACATACGATAATCTCTGGGAACGTATGGGACAGCGGCTGCTGTTGTTACCCGTTGTGCTCGGTATTTCGTTCGAATTGTTGAAATTGACCAATTCGGTTCGTGATATCCCTGTACTGCGTTATCTCGGATACCCGGGACTATGGCTGCAATTGCTGACAACCAAAGAGCCGACTAATGAACAGGTAGAAGTATCCATCGCTTCATTTAACCGTATGCGTGAACTGGATGCCAAGCTTGCAAACGTATCGGCAACATCGGAAGTTCCTGTTGCAACATTTGATCCTGTGAAAGGGTGAATGATATGAAAAGGCAGGCCATCATTTTTTGGACGCTCATTGCACTCGCTGCTATTGGAATTTTGAATTGGCTGTTGAGTGGAGGTATATCTCGAATTGTGATACCCCTGATCGTATTCGGGGTTGTGTTCCTGCTCTATAAGTATCCGCCCCGGCGTTGGGCAAGCAAAGCATCATCACCGAAGATCAAACCATCAGCTAAAACCATGGCTAAAGTTAACGCGCAGTCTGGTGCCCGGAAAAGCAGCTCATCTTCCAAAAAACGCAAGGATTATCCTTTCCAGGTTATCCAGGGACAAAAGGGTAAAAGCGATGAGGACGTACCCAAGTATCATTAAAGAACTATTTCGACTAAACACAGAAAAGCAATTCTCCCAACATGCGGAGAATTGCTTTTTCTTTTATACAGGAGTCAGTGGTGGTATCTCCGCTTCTTTCTTTCTTAGCTCTCGTCTCTGTTTGTCCAGCTGGTCACCATAGTTCTTGGTGTTCCATCCACTGAAAAATTCAGTCCCGGCGTTAACCCCAGATTGATATAAAGCTGTACTGTCCTGTACAGAAAGGTTAAACTCCGTAGGTTTAATTCCAAGGGTAGGGATTTTCACCGTACGGAATCGATTGATCTGTTCGATATATCGTTCGTCGTGAGCAGTAAGCATCGTTTCTACCAAAGCTTGAAGCATACTTAGGGGACCCCTTATTCTAGCCGGTTCTCCTTCGGTTTTACCAACCATTTTAAAACCAACTACAGGTATGATTTCTCCTCCACGCTCTGTACGCTCCCCATCAAACAGCCAGAGCGGAAAATTGCTCAGTAATGCTCCATCGACGATATAAACAAACTGGTCCGCAAAACGTAAACCCTTAGACAGGATAGGGGATCTGCGAATGGCTACCGGGTCGAAGAAATAGGGGATACTGCAACTCATGCGTACGGCCTTGGCTACCTCCAGTTTCGAAGGATCTATTCCGAATCGTTTAATATCATCCGGCAGCACCAAAATGGTACCATTCGAGATGTCGGATGCAATAATTAATAACTTTCCTGAAGGCAGATCAGCAAACGTCCGAACCCCCTTTTTTTTCAGCATATCCCGAATCCAGCATTCCAGCGCTTCCCCAGAATATAGCCCCTTCTTCAAAAACAGCCTTGCTGCGGGGCCGATCCACTTGGTATCAAATATGGGAGAACGTCGCAGCAACGAAGCGAACGGCGTATTCTCGATAATGCCTTTCATCTCTTCCGCCGAATAGCCCGCGGCTAGCAAAGCAGCTACGATAGAACCCGATGACGTGCCCGCTACGCGATTGAACTCAACACCATGATCCTCTGCACCCTTTACAGCGCCGGCGAGTGAAATCCCCTTTACGCCGCCGCCTTCAAAAACTCCATTAATCAACACAATAAAACCCCCGTTCTCCAGGCAGTCCATGCTACTACTGCCACTGTATGAGAACAGGGGTTGGTCTTATTACGTTAAAATGTTTTACAGTCCATAATAGGCTTTTAATTTGGCAATCAAGCCAAGTGGGTTTTTCGTCAGATACTGTGAACTAAAGAAAATATCCCCTTTCACCGTATCATATTTCTCATTATATATAAGCTGATCAATAATTTCCTGTGATGTCTGCCACCCGATTTCCGGTGTGCCCAGCTTGTAAGGTGAGTGTCCAATGTACAATTTCACATCGGTATTTGCCACTTCATTGGCCCACCAGTCTACCACCTTATCATATCGTGCTGCACTGAGTGTCATGCTCCAGTACACTTGGGGTGCAACATAGTCGATCCACTCCTGCTTGATCCATGTCCGTACATCCGCATTCATGCTGTCATAAGCGGTTACTCCGGCTTTTGTATCCGAACCGGTCATATCAACCGATTTGTTACGCCACACACCAAATGGGCTAATGCCATATTGTACGCCAGCTTTTACTTTGTGGATGCTCTCTCCAAGCTGCTTGACAAATTGATTAATGTTGTCCCGGCGCCATTCCGCACGGTCACTTGTATTCAATGTGTTGTATGCTTTGAAAGCCGCATCATCATTAAATGTTACATTGGAAGGATAGAAATAATCATCCAAATGTACGCCATCAACATCGTACTGATTGACTACTTCCATGATGGTATCAATAATATGCTGTCTCGCTTCGGGAATACCCGGGTTAATATACAATTTACCTGAAGCATTAACCATCCAGTCCGGGTGAAGCTTGGATACATGATTGACTGCGAGCCCGGTTGTACTTGCCGAATTGGTAGCCCGGAAAGGGTTGAACCAGGCATGGAACTCAAGGCCACGTTTGTGAGCTTCCTCAACCATGAATGCAAGTGGATCATAACCGGGGTCTTTCCCCTGTGTTCCTGTCAATACACTATTCCAGGGTACAAGACCTGATGGATAGATCGCATCCCCATTGGCCCGCACCTGAACAAATACGGCGTTGATTCCCATATCCTTCAACGTATCTAGCTGCTGAATGAACTCCAACTTTTGTTTCTCCACGTTTCCTTTGGCTCCAGATGAAGGCCAGTCTCCATTTACGGTCGAGATCCATGCTCCCCGCATCTCATCCGTACTTGGCGTAGTTCCCGTTCCACCAGGTTCTGCTGGTGTGACTGGATTAGGGTTAGGAGCATTGCCTGTGGTCAAATCAATGGTCTGCGCAGATTGGTTCCAGGTAACCTGGATTCCAAGGTTCTCACTGACAAATCGAATCGGTACCATTACACGGCCCTGCTTCAATTCTACCGAGGCATCAAGATCAACCACGGCCCCATCTACTGTTGCCTGCTGGCGTCCACTCGTCATCGTAATGACAGAATCGGACTTCTTGATAGTGACGGTGCGCGTAGCCTGTGACCATAGAACAGAAGCACCCAGACCTTCGCTAATGACACGCAGAGGAACCATCGTTACATTTACTTTGGGCAAAATGTAAGGCGATACATCCGATTCCAATCGTTGACCATCCAAATAAATGATAATTCCCTTTTGACTAGCTGCCTGCGCTGTTAGTCCTGCAGTTTGTAAACCCAGAACAAAAATGAGCAGCAGGATCAATCCTTTTCGAAGCTTCATCAGTGCAATCCTCCAAAATAATTATAAATTCGCGGCAAATTCTGCTAGTTTAATAGACGCTCCTAATGATTATTAAGTTGCGAAAAATCGCCAAATTTTGGACGAGAAAAAGCAAAAGGACGCTCCCTACCGTTTTAGCGGCAGGTGCATCCTCTGATTTTTGAATGGATATGCGTTGCAATTTTCCAGGTGAGTCTGGCTTTTAAGGCTTAGGATTCGGTGTTGCTCATGTCTTCCTGAATACTTTTCAGATCACGCAATCGACTCTCATCCTGGCGGAAATATTCTACCAAAGACTCGATGCAGGTAATGGAATCCCAGCTCAGATGGTGCTCAATTCCTTCGACATCCTGATAGATATTTTCCTCCTGAACACCAATGGTCGTTAAAAACTGTTCAAGCAGATGATGGCGCTCCATCAAACGTTTGCCCATCTTTTTGCCTTTTGGCGTAAGCACTAGCCCGCGGTACTTCTCATAGATCAGGTACTCGTCTTTGTCCAGCTTTTGGATCATCTTCGTCACCGATGAAGGATGCACTTCCAAACCTTCAGCTATATCAGACACACGAGCATAGCCCTTTTCATCAATTAATTTGTATATACGCTCCAAATAATCTTCCATACTGGGCGTTGGCATCTGCTTCCCTCTCTTCTCTCTGACCGGCAATATTCTTGCCTGGTCCCTATCTTATAATGATACATGTTATCAATACGCATTGGCAAGTCCTGCACAATTCCTTCACTACTTACTGACCGTAAAGCGCTTTTCAGACCTCATTTTCCGTTACCATTGCGCAAGTATTGGTAAGGGTGACTTATCCCCAAACGAGGCAAACTAAGCAAGGTTCCGGATTGAAAGGAGTGATTTCGTGAGTACAAGTGTAGCGCATCCACCCGTTCGCAAAACAAAAGGCACTAAACCCTTTATTCCCGATTTGGTGTATTTTGAACCCGGTGCGCTGGAATATGAGAAAGGTAAAAGGATTATGGAATGGGTCACCTCCAGGGATATTCCTTATCAGATGACGACATCCCATAATCGAATCACCAATCTCCCTGGCGAAACGGAACAAGAAAAGTACCGAATGGCCAAGCGAACCCTTGTTGTCGGCGTGCGTAAAACACTTAAGTTTGACCAATCGAAGCCCTCAGCCGAATATGCCATTCCCATTTCCACAGGCTGTATGGGTCACTGTCATTATTGTTATCTTCAAACGACACTTGGGGCCAAGCCCTATGTCCGTGTCTATGTAAACACCGAGGAGATCATTCAGGCTGCCAAAGGTTACATTGAGGAACGTGCGCCTGAAATTACCCGTTTCGAAGCAGCTTGTACATCCGATCCCGTAGGACTGGAGCATATTACGGGAAACCTCGGTGACCTGATTCGTTTTATGGCGGATGAGGAACACGGACGACTTCGCTTTGTGACCAAATACCATCACGTTGAGCCTTTATTAAACATCAAGCATAACGGACACACTCGTATCCGTTTCAGCGTGAATTCCGATTATGTGATCAAAAATTTTGAGCCAGCCACCTCACGGTTTGAAGAGCGTATTGAAGCTGCAGGCAAAATAGCTCATGCCGGTTATCCGCTCGGATTCATTATTGCCCCAATCATGTGGTATGACGGATGGGAAGAAGGATATTCTGAGCTTTTACAAAAGCTTGCCGATACACTTCCTGAAGAAGCAACCAAGGATCTAACCTTTGAGATGATCCAGCACCGTTTTACCAAAACGGCAAAAGCTACCATTGAGAAGCGATATCCCAAAACCAAGCTGGAGATGGATATCGAAAAGCGAAAAATGAAATGGGGCCGATGGGGACAGTATAAATATGTGTATAAGGATGATCAGCAGGATGCCCTGCGCGAGTTTATTGCTGAGCGCATTTTTGAGCATTTCCCACTGGCCAACATTGATTATTTCACCTAAGCGTAGAGCTGGCCCTTATATTAAAGAACCTTTGATTAAAAAAGCAGGTTACATGGACCAGAATCAATCTGGGCTCATGTAGCCTGCTTTGTTCTTATTTGGAATAATCCATGAATAAAACAACCACTCGTTGATGGCTATATAAGGTTATATAATCATCCAGTCTGGTGTTATCTGCTGTAACCAGATCGTTATTTTGGTCATCTGATCCGTAAATAACAGCACACCAAGGAACAACATTAATGCGCCCCCGGCTTTCATCATGATATTGGAATAACGCAAGATCCAGCGGGTAGAACCGATGAAAAAGGCCAGAATGAAGAAAGGTAACGCAAAGCCGGCCGTGTAACCCGTAATTAATGCCAACCAGGTGGTTGGTTCGCTCGCAGCCATCGCGATGATGGCAGTCAAGATCGGTCCAATGCAAGGTGACCAGCCTGCTGAGAAACCAATGCCAAAAATAAATGAGCCCAAGTAACCCGCTGGTTTCCATTTCATATCCATCTTACGCTCTTTCATCAGAAACTGTGGTTTGAACAACCCCAGCAAGAATAAACCCATTAACATAATCAAAATCGCGGATAATTGACGAATAAGATCACGGTTATCATTGAAAAATTGACCAAATAATCCGGCTCCCAGCCCCAGCGAATAAAACACAGCCGAGAAGCCCAAAATAAACGCCAGCGTATGAGTCAATGTCTTGAAGCGAACTTCACGCTGATTGCGTTCATCCTTTAACCGTTGTACTGTCATCCCCGTAATGTAGGAAAGATACGAAGGATACAGCGGAAGACAGCAAGGCGATATAAACGAAGCTAATCCTGCTACAAAAGCCAGCCACACATTAACATCAGGCATGAAGCGGATATCTCCCTTCCCTGGGGGCTCACTTGCTTACGTTCAAAATCAGGCTCGGAACCCTTTTTTTCCAATCATCGTAAGAATCAGCATCATGATAAGCAGAAGTACAATCGTTGCTCCTGGCGCAAGGTTCCAGATCCCGGCCACAACCAGTCCAATAACTACGGCAATTTCGCCAATAACCACAGACAATATAATCGCCGATTTGAAACTTCGTGCCATCAGTAAGCTTACAGCTACCGGAATGGTCAGCAATGCCGATACCAGCAATGCGCCGACGATTTTGATCGCCGTACTAATGACAAGGGCTGTCATTACGGTAATCAGCATATTCAGCAGTTTCACAGGCAACCCGGTAACCGCTGCGGCATCCTCCTCAAAGCTGAGCAGGAAAAACTCCTTATGTAACAACGCTACAACGATGACCACGATCAGCGTGACCACACCAACCAGCTTCAAATCCGTGGAATCCAGTGTATAAATACTGCCGAACAGGTAACTCATAACATCTGTATTATACCCTTTGCCCAGCGTGAAGAACAACGAAGCCAGCGCCACTCCACCGGACATGATGATCGCAATCGATAATTCGGCGTAACTCTTATAGGCCTTACGCAGTTTCTCTATGGCAAATGATGCGAGCACAGCAAATATCAGCCCCACCGCAATCGGATACACTTCGATAAGGAATCCGAGTGCAACCCCGGCTATAGTTACATGAGACAGAGTATCGCCGATCATGGATAAACGTCGCAGCACCAGAAACAATCCGATCAAGGGTGCTGTGATGCCAATTAGCAATCCCCCCGCCAGCGCCCGCTGAAAAAAATCACTCATTAAAATTTCCATAACACACACGACTCCTTCGGCCTTGCTCTAATCTGGTTGTGTACTCGCTCTAACGAACCTGGGTGGTGGTATGCTGCAAATTCGTCTCGGCACAGTCTTCCACCTCATGGGAATGACGGACATGGAAATGTATCTTTCCGTTCGTCACCGCTGCTTTTGAACCGAGATAACTCTCCATCCGGTCCATATCATGTGATACCATCAGGAATGTCATCCGGTGGTGTTCATGCATATGGGTAATGAGTTCAAAAAAGCTGGCCTGGGACTCGGCATCGATGCCCACCGTCGGTTCATCCAGAATCAGCAGATCAGGGTGATTAATAAGTGCCCGTGCCAAAAACACGCGCTGCTGCTGTCCGCCAGACAATTGTCCGATCCGTTTGTTCGCCAAATCCTCAATCCGCATCACCTGCATAGCATCTGTGCACTGCTGATGACATTTACGGGACATGCGACGGAACATATTCTTGTTATTGTACAAGCCGGACATGACTACTTCCCTAACCGTTGCAGGGAACAATGGATTAAACGCATTTTTTTGCGGAACATAACCAATCCGTTCCCAATCCTTGAATCGGCGAATCGACTGTCCGAACAGCTTGATGTCTCCCTCGGCTGGAGGCAACAGTCCAACCAACATTCGCAGCAATGTCGTTTTGCCCGCCCCGTTTGAACCGATAATCCCGACAAAATCCCTTTCCTGGACCATAAAATCAAGATTTTCGATCACTCGCTGGTCACCGTAGGAAAATGATAGTTTCTCGATCTCTATAATTGGATCATGACACAATGGCATGATTTGCTGCATGGCAAAGCCGCCCTTCATTATATATAAGGATTTCAAACGAATCCTTCAGTCTATCTTATTTTAATGCGATCAGCAGATTTTGCAAATTTTTCTCCATCAGGGTGAAATAATCATCCCCGTTTGTGACCTGTTCTTTGGTTAAACCTTCTACAGGATTCAGGACCATTGTCTCTACTCCCGCTTCATTGGCGAGGGTTTTTGCCAGTTTGTCAGATACCAGCTCTTCGAAGAAAATGTATTTAATCCCTTCATCCTTCACCAGCTTAGCCAAATTCACAATATCTTGACCTGTGGGCTCCGCATCTGGAGAAAGTCCCATAATGGCATGCTGGGTTAACCCATAATCACGTGCTAGGTAACCAAAAGCCTGATGCGAAACGACAATTTCCTTGTTGGGAACGTTGGACAATTCGTCCGTAAAGTGCTGATCCAGCGTTTCCAGCTTGCTCCGCAGCTCTTCATAGCGTTGTTCATATCCTTCTTTATGGGCAGGGTCTACTTCAACCAGGCTGTTTTTGATATTTTCAGCCATTATCATTGCCGATTTGGGACTTACCCATGTATGGGGGTCCACATGATGGTCTGCAATATCCTCTGCGTTAGCTTCATCAGCATGTTCGTCACTATGTTCATCGACCTGTTCTTCACCATGACCGTGTCCATCATCACCCTCAGCAGTTAATAGAGTAACCCCTTCACTTACTGCAACTGACTTCACCTTGGTATCGCTATTCAGTGACTTCAGGAAGTTGGGGACCCATCCTTCCAGGCCTGCACCATTGTATAGGAATAACTGAGCTTTGGATGTATTCACAATATCTTGGCTCTTCGGCGTCCAATCATGTGGTTCAACACCTGTTGGCAGCAAATTAATGACATTCGCATCGTCTCCGCCAATTGTCGCAGTAAACGCATAGACAGGATAGAAGCTCGTGATCACATTCACTTTACCTTCCACCAGCTTGGCACTCTCTGAATTATTACTCTGACCGCATGCCGACAATATGAGCAAACTAAGAACAAGCAGACCGCTGAGCATCCATTTCATCTGTCCTCTTCTACCTGTTGCTAGAGTCCGGTTTACCTTGTCTAGATTTCTTCCATTATAAAATTTCACTAGTATTCACTCCGCATCTCTTAATCGTAAACATTACTGAAAGAATTATAGGTAACCTGCACGAACTTGTCAAGCCGCTCTGTCCTATTCATTCTTTCCTTGAGCACGGAGTTCATAACAGTATATGCTTGTTTTCTTCGCATCAGATCTGATTTCGTCCAAAATAAAAAGTGACCCGATTTTCATTAGGCCACCTTATATTACAGCGATACAAACTATATATTGGTTACAGGGTCAAAGTCCTATTTTACTTGTGCGCCATTAGGCATGTTGTCCGGTACCGTTGCCAGTGTAAGCTGGTCTCCGTGGGATGCTGCCAGGATCATGCCTTGGGACAGTTCACCGCGCAATTTCACAGGCTTGAGGTTCGTGACACAGATGACTTTGCGTCCAACCATATCTTCTGGGGAATAAAACTTCGCAATTCCCGATACAACCTGACGTTGCTCATAGCCAAGATCCAGCTGCAGTTTCAGCAATTTATCGGCTTTCTTGACCGGTTCACAGGCAATTACTTGAGCGACACGCAGTTCCACTTTGGCGAAATCATCAATACCGATCTCTTCTGTGCCTTCTGGTGCTGTGACGGGTTGAGCGGCTTCAGAAGCGCCTCCAGCATCAACTTGAGCTGCCCCAGGCTGCGCTTCAACTTTTTTGCCTCCAGTCATCGCTTCAGCAATATAAGCAATTTCCTGTTCAGAGTCCAAACGTGGGAAGATCGGGTCACCCTTCTGCAAAGCGTTGCCAGCCGGAATAACGCCCCATTGCTTCGCTGAATCCCAGGCCGTCAGTTCACCTTCCTGAATGCCGAGCTGTTCCCAGATTTTGCGCGGAGCACGTGTTAGGAACGGCTGCAAGAGGATGGAAGAAATCCGCAAGCTTTCAATCAGATGCGACATTACCGATGCCAGTTCATTCCGTTTTGCTTCATCACGAGCAAGAGCCCAAGGCTGAGTCTCGTCAATGTATTTGTTGCTGCGGCTCACAAACTGACTGATCGCTGTCAACGCTACGGAAAATTGCAGATTTTCCATGGCCTGCTCCACTTTCTCCACAACAGCAAGACCCGCTTCTTCAAGAGATGAATCGAATTCGGTCACACCGGAAGTAAACTCAGGCGCTCTGCCTTCGAAATATTTGTCCACCATGGCTACCGTACGATTCAACAGGTTTCCAAGGTCATTTGCCAGGTCGGAGTTCACACGCTCTACAAAGCTTTCTGGAGTAAACGTACCATCTGAACCAAATGGAACTTCACGCAGCAGGTAATAACGAAGTGCATCCAGACCATAACGGTCAATCAGGGTTACCGGGTCAACGACATTGCCTTTGGATTTGGACATTTTGCCGTCCTTCATCAACAGCCAGCCGTGAGCGAATACTTTCTTCGGTAAAGGTAGATCCAGTGCCATCAGCATAATCGGCCAGTATATCGTATGGAAACGAACAATTTCCTTCCCTACCAGATGTACATCCGCTGGCCAGAATTTGTTGTACAGCGATTCGTCGGATGATCCATAACCAAGAGCTGTAATATAGTTGGATAACGCATCAATCCAGACATATACAACGTGTTTCGGATCGCCTTTAACTTTGACGCCCCATTCGAAAGTCGTCCGCGATACAGCCAAGTCTTCCAGACCCGGCTTGATGAAGTTGTTAATCATTTCATTTTTACGTGACTCCGGCTGAATAAAACCCGGATTCTCTTCATAATATTTCAGCAAACGATCGGCATACTTGCTCATCCGGAAGAAGTAGGATTCTTCTTTTACCAGCTCCACCGGATGTCCGCTATCCGGACTTTTGGCCGAGATAATAACGCCCTTGTCATTCTTCTCCACATCAACCAGCTGGGTTTCCGTGTAGTAGGTCTCATCCGGGATACTGTACCAGCCTTCGTACTCACCCTTGTAGATATCCCCTTGTTTCAATAAACGGTCAAAGATATCCTGTACCACTGTTTTGTGGCGTTCTTCCGTAGTCCGAATGAAGTCGTCATTGGAGATGTCCAGCTTGTTCCACAGTTCCTTGATACCCACAACGATGTCGTCGATAAAGGCTTGTGGCGACTGTCCTTTCTCTTGTGCCTTGCGCTCAATCTTCTGACCATGCTCATCGGTTCCTGTCAGATAGTGAACAGCATAACCGCGCAGACGTTTGTAACGAACCATAGCATCACCCGCCACAGTCGTGTACGCGTGTCCGATATGCAGTTTGTCACTCGGATAATAAATCGGTGTTGTCAGATAAAATGTTTTTTGATCAGCCATAAATGACTTCTCCTCCTTCATATGGTCCTGCATTTTCATTGCTTGCTTTTGCCTAAAAAAGAACACAAAAAACTCCCGTCCCTATATGGGACGAGAGTTGCTCTCACGTGTTACCACCCAAATTCCCCGTGCTTTTCACAAAACACAGGCTCTGCCGGTCCTTCGACCGCCCATTAACGCTGGATCACGCCTCAGCCTTACGACAGCCCGTTCTAAATCAACGTCTGCACGCTCGAAAGAGGTTCCTCCGGGACCATATTCCATCCTCCTCCCAGACCGGTTCTCAGCTCATCCGGCTCTCTGCACTGGGGGTGTGTCTGTACTTATCCCTTCACTGGAAATCATATAGAAGTTGTTCAAAAAGTCCAATTTTGATTACGAATGATGCCTAAGGGCATCATCAGCATCGAATATGAAATTCAGCCGAAATGTCCGTTGCTCACGTAGTTTCCCTACGCTCCGCTACTCCATTTCTAGCTTCATCCCCTCTTCTTGGTACTGAAAACCAAACTTTTTGAACAGCTATACATACCAAAAATATACTGAAATACTGCCTCCTTTGTCAAGTGGACAGCAATTCTTAAATCAACTCAATCCTGCAAAAACAACCATTGGATCATTAATCGGATACCATCACAGACTTTTCTGCCTTCGGTGGCACCAAATCCACTCCGCCTGGATGAAACGGATGGCATTTCGCAATGCGCTTAGCCGCAAGCAGTGACCCTTTGAGCGCACCATGGACCTCAATTGCCTCCATAGCGTAAGCCGAGCAGGTAGGGTAGAAACGACATGTCGGCGGCTTCAATGGAGAGATATAGCTTCGATACACCCGAATGGGAGCCTGAACCAATCTGCGGGATAACTTCATCGTCAGTGCTTCCCGTGAGTGTGCTGATGTCCGGATGACACTTTGGCTGGCATATGTTCGGCACAGTCCTTACAGTACCCGAAAACTTCAAATTTATGATCGACGACCTGGAATTGCTCAGGCGCATCTGCAAGCTGCATCGGGCAAAAAACGATTGGATATGTCTTTTGGCATTTCAGACAAATCATATGGTGGTGGTGATGATCCTCACTGCAATGTGCTCTGAACTTCACCCCATCTTCAAAGATGACCTGCTCCAGTACACCCAATTCCTGCATGACACGCAAATTCCGGTACACCGTGTCAAAACTCAGTCCGCTGTAAGTCTTACCCATATATTCATAGACGTCCTTGGGTGTCAAATACCCGGGGGATTCGGCAAATAACCGGGCCAGTGTCTTCCGCTGATCCGTAATGCGGAGCCCCTGCGAGGACATGGTATTAATAATCTGTTCTGTCGACAGCATGACCTAAAGCACCTCCTGTCATACGAGCATTCTGCATAAATCCAAAGAGCGAATTCAATTCAGCAACACCTATATCGAAATGGGTCTATTCGTCTAGGTACTGTACCCGTTAGCGTGTGAAATCAAATTATGCAAAATGCTGTTACTTATGCTTGATTTATATACTACTAATAATGCCTTAAATGAAGTTCATAGTCAACGAACGGACCTGATCCCGCTGATTCTACAGTCACAATGAAAAAGGACCCCATAAACATGGAGTCCTTTCCTGACGGTTCAGATAATTAATCCTTCGGGCGACTTTTGGGGTGACAGGATATATAGCATATAAGCTTTCACTCCAAACCGTCCGTTTCTGGTGACAGGAGAAACAATTATTTCTCTGTCGGAAGCGGTGTGAACAGCAAGTTGACAGGAAGATTGCTTCCTGGTGCTGCGGAGAACAGAATCGTTACACTTTGACCATACGAGCCTGTACGATAGAGTACACTTTGTTCATTCGGAGCGCTTACGGATTTGCCGTTCGAAATCTGTACAACTTCTCCATTAACGAGCGCTACACCCGAGTATTTACCACCACGTGGGTTGAACGAGATTAAAGTGCGAGGAGCAACATTGTTCAGTGTAATTTTGTAGAGAACACCGAAGTTACCCGCGTTAGAAGCATCTGTATACGCCATTGGATCTGTTCCGACCAGATTCGGGTCACTTGCATTGTCGCCGAGCGGCAGACGTGCAGGCTTCGACCCCACTTCTTGGTCGTACGTAATGATACGTGTTGCATTCGGGTATGTTCCCCGGTTATGAACACCATCACGATCCAGAACAGGCAGGGTGGACCATACCGTCATCGGATCTTTATTTTCTTCGATCATGATAATGTTGTAATCCAGCCTGTAGTCGCTGAAAACATCAGAATACAGTGAAATAACTTGCCCTTGCTTCATAGGAAGAACACTCAATTCGGTCAGAATTAGCTTGCTCTCTCCAGGTTGGATGTACACTTTCTTTTGTCCCGTACCGTTCTGTATAGACTGGAACCAGCGATCAATGGACAATTTACCTGCCGCAGTTGCTATTGGTGACGGACCTGCAAAGCCCATGTTTTGCTGCTCTAATGTTGCTGCGTACATATTATTATTCGTAGCAACAACGTACATTTTCACGTTTTTGCCTGTATTGTTCACATGGTGAATCATGAAACGGGTCTGACCGATTGAAGACTCTTTGTACACAATCCCTTCAGAGTTAACGGTTTCCGGGCTGTTACTGCGAATCAGCACACTTTGCTCATCGTAATAAGTGTACGGAACTTTCTCAATGGCAGGAACTTCACTGCCGTTGAAGCTGAACTTATCACCTACCGGCGTGAACAACTGATTAAAGTCAGAGATAGTATACAGTGTTTCATTGGTGATATTAACATTCTTGGTATAGCTGTTACTAGCACCATGTTTGTCCGTAACGGTAATCGTTACCGTCTTTGGTCCCGGAACAAAGAATGCCAAAGCATTGTTTTCCCATTCTGTTTTCACAATGGCATTTTCATCATCGGTGCTTTGATCAATGTACGTGATCTTTTCACCCATTTTGTATTCTTCCTTGTCTGTCATAAACATCGCTACAGGAGGAAGATTGGGTTTCTGAACCTGAATCGTAACAGAGTACGGATCACTCCATTGTCCGCTCGAATCCTGGACAGCATACGTTACCGTATATGTACCTGGTTGATCAAACGAATCCTGACGGCCCGTCCAGCGCTCGTCTATAATGTCCAGTCCCTTGGGAGAGCTGGATTTAGTGTTGTATGTCACCGTGTCTCCTGCAAAAATCTCTTTTGGTACCGTGAAGCTGGCTACCGGTTTGGTACTCAGGTTCAGTACAACAGTCTTCGCAGACTGATTCACTTTATAAGTAATGTTGAGTGCCTGCGTAATCGACGTCAGTGGCACCATGAACGTATTTTTTTGTTGATAGGCAGGGCCCTTCATCGTTCTGGATTCACCGTTTACTGTGTAAATAGTGCTATTCGTTTTGAAGCGAAGCTCATCTTCGCCACTAATAATAATGGTTTCTTTGGTTGTATTGTCATATTTCACATCATATCCAACCCGATCAACCAGTGCGCGGATCGCTACATATGATACACCATTTTTAACAGCCATCGGCTGTCCTGCAAGATATGTTTTGCCGTCTTGCATCATTTTATTGCTATTCATGTAAAGTGTCAGATCTCCGCCTTTACTTCCGGCTACAGATTGACCGCTTGTAGATGGTTGCTCAACCTCAACCGGAGTCGTAGGTACTGTTGTTTCCTCTTCCGAACCCTCTTCATCAGCAGGGTCTGTAACAGGGTCAACCGGAGTAACATCTGTTCCCGTAGTTTCATTGGTCACCGGGTTTGTTCCTTCAACTTCATTGTTATCAGACTGTTTTGAATCTGACCCGGACTTTACATCCGATTCCGCGATGGTTTGTTCTTTCTTCACAACCTCCACGGATTTAACATTGGCTGTATTTGTTGTTGTTGTATCACTTTGATCGGCTGCTAGTACATTCGCTGGAATCGCTGCAAACGCTTGGAATACAGCTAAAGCGGTAAGTACGGATAATTTCTTCTTCAAATTCATTCTTTGTCTTTGGCTCCTTCTGCTCCCATTTTATAAATATCCCCCTCAAAAAGTCATACTATTAGACGCTTGCAGCCGGGAAAAGTTGCTAAAATTAATTGATAAGAATTGTAAACTTTTAATAGAGCGAAAATACTATGAAAATAGTTATCTATTATACTTTTCGATTTGGAGTGAAATCGGTTTTAAAACCTGCCGCAAATTCCAATAAAAAAAATCCCTCCAGGACATGGCTGAAAAAGCACCATGCCAAAGAGAGATGGATATCGAACTTGCTAACGCAAACTGACAGGTAAGCGTCCTGTCGGCTGCAATTCACCTGTTAAGACAAGAGACAATGCGCGAACCACTGCAGGAGTATTCTCGTACGTACATATATAACTTCCCGGCGTCGGAATCTCCAATAGATCATATGGATTACGCAGAGCGACTACAATCAGGGAATACTTCTCACTAAGTTTTTGAACCAAATGATGCTGTCCTTTCGGAAGATGCCCTGCGGAAGTATAAGTACATATGATAATTTGATCATCTTCCGACACATTATTAAGGATCAGGTCCGCTTCATCATAGGTCGGCTGTGTCGTTATTTTATGCTCCCGAACTCCGCCTCTCAGCTGCGATAACGCCACGCCAAGTGAATCTGTATGAGACCAAGGTTCATCCACTTCTGTCCGTTGCACAACTTCAGGCCAGATGACATACACATTTTTTTCAGGGTCTAAAGGAAGTAATCCATCATTATGAACCACAGTAATGCTATTGGAGGCGATCTCATCCAACGTGGATTCGATAGAGGCCAGCGACTTTGGTAATTCATCTTTTTCTATTGTTGAGAAATCGACACCATCTTCATCGGATCGATCAGGTACAGCATCATCCTCTTCCATGGAAACAAACGTATGCTCCCACTGACCACAACGCGCTGTCTTCCATGAAATAATACGTTCCAATGCCTGATTTATGGTTGCTTCTTCAATTCGCCCAGTGCGAACGGCTTCAACAACGGCTTCAACAGCAGAGACTTGATCTTGCAGTGTATGACTGACCAGAATTAGATCAGCACCTGCCTCTACAGCACGAATGGCTGCCTCGGCCACACCATATGGCTTGGATATCGCATGCATTTCCAGACAGTCTGTAATAATAATGCCGTCAAAGCCCATTTCCTCGCGTAACAGACCCGTCAATACTTTACGGGACAGTGTAGCTGGAATCGGCTCCGGTTCAATCGCCGGAAAGATGACGTGAGCAGTCATAATGGCATCCACTCCAGCCTCAATCGCCCGACGGAACGGTAGAAGCTCCACCTGATCCAGCCTGCTACGTTCATGAGGTACGGTGACCATACCGAGATGTGAATCCACCGCTGTATCTCCGTGTCCGGGAAAATGTTTGGCTGTCGCAGCAACACCTCGGGACTGATATCCTTTGATGGCTGCTGCGCCATGATCAGCTACGCTCTCCGCATTCTCGCCATAGGAGCGCACCCCAATGACTGGGTTCAGAATATTGTTATTCACGTCTAACACGGGAGCAAGGTTCATATCAATACCGATGCTTTTCAACTCATGACCCAAAATTTGAGCACATTCGAGGGTATAGTCCGGCTTACCCGTTGCTCCAAGCGCCATGTTCCCTGGCACCTGGGTTACTCCCTCTTTGTCAATCCGGGCCACCATACCACCCTCTTGATCCACGGAGATCATCAGAGGCAATTCCCCTGCTTCCGCCGCAATTGCTTGCAAGTCGGCAGACAATTGATTTAGCTGGTCTACGCTCTCCACATTCCGTCTGAAATAAATGACGCCTCCAACATGATAATTACGGATCAGTTGATTGATCTGTTCATCCGCATGCTGTCCATGGAACCCACACATAAACATCTGCCCTACCCGCTGTTCCAACGAAAGCTGATCCATCGATTTCATATGCATGCTTCCCCTCCCCATTATGAACCTGCTCTTAGGTTTGATCTGAATTCCGAAGGTTTCATGTGAAAATGTTTATGGAACACTTTGGAGAAATATCGACGCTCCTTGTACCCTGTCGCTTCCCCGATCGCTGTAATACTCCATTCTGTTGTACTTAATAATAAAGCTGCGCTCTCCATCCGCTTATGGGTCATATATTCTACAAAGGTGACCCCCATCTGATTTTTGAACAACTGGCAAAAGTAGCCCGGACTGATTCCCAACCAATCAGCTACCTCATCAATCCCCAGATCACATTCCAGCCTGGCGTTCATATACTCGCACGCAGACATAATCAGCTCAGACACAGAAGGGCGAGGCGTACTTTTCTTATCATGACAAGCAAAAGCAAGTGCCTCCGCCAGTTCGATTAATTCCTTAATGGAGGTTGCTGAATGCAATGCACTCCAGAAGTGTATTTCGTCTTGTTCAGCCATGACATGTACTTCGCGCAATTCACGAAGCATATGTACAAGCAAAAAACGCAGGCTGTTTTCGGCTACGCCATCCAGCGTACTCTTATGCTCACTTATCCGGTGTTTGAGTGTAACGAGCAGGTCAATCAATCCCTGTTTGTTTCCCTGTCTGATCCAGCGGGTGATCAAGTCCAAATCTTCTTTTGTAATCCACAGCGTTGCCCTTCTGGAAGGTTCTTTGGATGACATGATGGAGGGCTCACCAGTTTCTGATTCCAGCACATCGCTGCGCTGATCAGAATCATTCATAATCAGCAATCGCTGACAGTGCCGATATCGCTCAGCCATCTGATCATCCAGCCTCACAGGCATAACATCCTGAATGACTCTTGTTTTCATGCCTGAACCAGGCTCAAATGTCGCATCTAATTCCAACAGGACCTGTTGAGCTAATGCAGCTGCCCGCAGTTCCCATTCATCTGACGCCTCCACCAGGATACACCATTCTCCCTTACGGGCAGAAATCAGCAAAGTTCCTTCACAGATCCCGTCTGTAACCTCTCTAAGTCTGGAACGGATCATTCCATGCCAGCTTTGGTGCCGGGCCCCGGACCATCCGATCGAATGCTTGAAATAACCCGACACATCGATAAGCAGAAGGACATACCGTAACGAAGATGCCTGTGGTTCCGGGGAAGAAGGAGGGGAAGAAAATAACGTATCTTCTTCTTTACGCATCAGGTCAATGATATGTTTGTGTCTTACCCATACTTCCATCTCCAATTTGCGGTGGCGTTCGGCCTCCATTTCCAACCGTTTCTTCTGAATCTGCCCGGCAAGCTCACGCAGTTTATGTTCGAGATCCAGATAATCAATTGGCTTGCATATGTATTCATGGACATTGTAACGAATGGCCGTACGGGCATACTCGAACTGCTGATATCCTGTCAGCAAAATAATCTCACAAGTTTCACCTTGTTCCCGCAGCATTCGAATCAGCTCCAGACCATCCATAGAGGGCATGCGAATATCACACAACATGATGTCAGGGTGATATTCTGCAACTTTATCCAGCGCTTCAGACCCGCTTCTGGCCGTACCCACAATTTCAATGCCCATGTCTTCCCACGGCAAAATAAAACTCAAATTCTCCAAAATCGGCAGCTCATCGTCAACCAGCAACGCGGTTAGATTCATTCATCTTCCCCCTGCTCATATTGTGGAATAATACATTGAATGATGGTGCCATGCCCCGGAGATGAACATATAAACACCCCGTATCCGGCCCCATATTGAATCCGTATCCGATCTGCCACACTTCTTAATCCCAGCCCTCGGCGCTCTGCCATTGAAGATAGGGGCTTCGTTCCCTCTGCCATGATGTATTCAGGCGGGTCATCTGCCATGTATTCGAATCGAGCCAACATTTCCTGGGGAATACCGATACCATTATCCTCAACTCGCAGCACCAGATTATTCCGTTCCACAAATGCGCTGATCCGAAGTACACCCTGATATTCAATTCCCTCAAACCCATGCTGAATACTATTTTCCACAAGAGGTTGGAGAGTGAGCTTGAGCATGGATGATGTGTACAGATGAGATGGAATGTCGATCTCATACCGGAACAAATCACTGAATCTGTAATGCTGGATCTCAAGATAGCTCTGCAGGTGCCTTAGCTCCTCACTGAGCGAAATTTCCTCCTGATCCTGAATGCTGATTCGCAGCATATTGCCCAGTCTTGTCACCATTTCACTTACTTTACGCCCTTCTCCCCTCATGGCTAGTCCGTTAATGGATTCCAGTGTGTTAAACAGAAAATGAGGTTTGATCTGGGCTTGAAGCACGCGCAGTTCTGCCTTGGCCTTCTGCTGCTGCTCGGCACGCACACGTCGGAACAGGCCTCCGATGCGATCCAGTAATTCATTGAACCCTTGGGCGAGCAGCTGCATCTCGTCAAAGCCACTTCCTTCAACTCGGGCATTAAAGTCCCCGTCATCTACACGTCTCATGAATCGTACGAGAACCGCAATATTACCTGTAATCCGGTTCATGAAGAACACGTTGAAAACCATCGCAGCAAGCAGACACAGCAGAATGATGATAATGGACCAGCCTGCAAACACATTCGTCTCTGCGGATAATGCTTCCCATGAAGTGACACTGACCAGACTCCAGTTATAGTTTTTCAGATGATATTGTGAAATGATGCTTTCACTGCCATCGAACACGGCTCTGGTGCTGCTGAACCCCGGTCCGTAAATGCCAGAACGCACACCCAGATTCTCCATCTTCTCGCCGCTGTAGCGTCCGGAAGGATCGTATACGATCAGACCCTCTTCATTGATCAGCAGGAACGAAGTATCCTGTGCAGGATCACTTATTTTTAAATGGCGGAAGATGCGGTCCATCTCCCCTTTTTTAATCTGAACGACCAGAACCCCGATATTCTGAAAATAACTGAGCTCCTTGACCAACCGAATCTGAGTAAATACAGGCTCTACGCCCGTCAGTTCAGGATATTCCAGAGGGGCCAGCCATTTGGGTACGCCGTTGAGTTCCTGGATTTCTTTGAATATTGGATGAACTTTAAATTGCTGAAAAGGAAGTGCTTGAAAGTTTTCCTTCGTGAATATAGAGACAATCTGGTTATCTTGAGACGAACGTGAACGCAAATCATACAAGAAGGCATAACTAATGAACGGGTAGTTGTATAAAAGGGAACGGAAATTACGCTGGCTGGCATTCAGCGACAACTGATTACCGGTTCCAAGATCTTGCTTGCTCGGATCTTTGGCGTTCAAAGCCATCTGGAATACCGATGTGGCAATGCCGTTGTCCGTGACATTGTTGATCTGTTGAAAAACATTCTCGATATTATAGCTAATCGCCTGGAGTGCATATTCAGACTGTTGATTGTATTTTTTCTCAATCGTATGTGATGTGACCAAGAACATGCCGATTCCAAGCGTGCACATCGGTACAATGATGAGCAATAGAAATGCCATGGCCAGCTTCATCCGCAAGTTCATTTCCCGTTCTCCCTATATAACGCTTCATTAATTAGCCTTTTACGCTACCTGCTGTTACACCTTCAATAATTTTTTCCTGCAATATAGCGTAGATCACAACAACCGGTACAACACTGTATACAATGCCTGCTGACATCTGGGCATAATTCATCTGATACTGATCACGAAACTGGACCATGCCGACAGGCAGTGTACGCAGTTTATCGGTGGATAAAAAATAGTTGGCGAGTAAAAATTCGTTCCAGTTGCCGAGGAAATTCACGATAAAGACTGTAACAATGGCTGGAACTGTAAGGGGTATCACTATTCTAGCAAAGATACCCGGAGCCCTCAACCCATCCATAACCGCCGCTTCCTCAATTTCTCCAGGGAGCGACCGCATAAAGGCAGCCAAAATAATAATCGTGAACGGAATTGCATTGGCAACATAAGGAATGATCAGCGCCAAATGAGTATCCAAAATGCCGAGCTTGCGGACAAGTAAGTATATTGGCAGCATGAGCGCATTGTTTGGAATCAGCATGCCCGCCAAAATGAGACTGTAGAAAAACATGCTCCATTTACGGTGTCTCATACGTGTTATAGCAAAAGCAAACATGGCACCAAGCACAATGGTTCCCACTGAGGACAAGACCGAAATGTACATACTGTTCCAGAAATACGTTCCAATCTTGGCATTTACCCAGGCTTCCACGTAGTTATTAAACTCCCAGGTGGAAGGCAGACCAAACGGATTCAGTGCAATCTCGTTGTTATCCTGCTTAAATGAAGAAAAGATTACGAATAAAAAGGGAAACAGAATTGCAAGTAGATACAACATCAACAACACATGAGGTATACTGCCTTTTATGCTCTTTGTCATCAATATTCCACCCTTTCGTTGTGTCTCGCCACCAGCAACTGATATACCGCGGTGAGCACAAGCGTCAGAGCAAAGATCAGAACCGCAATCGTATTGCCATAGCCGTATTTAAAGTTGGTAATCGCATATTTGATCATATACGTAGCAAGCACTTCGGTAGAGCCTGCGGGTCCACCTTTGGTCATAACCAGAACAATGTCAGCTGCCTTCATCGCTCCGGCAATGGACAACATAATGACGACGGAAATGATAGGTCTGATTAGTGGTAATGTAATTTTAAACGCTCTTTGTACAGCTGTGGCACCATCAATGGCTGCCGCTTCATCCAGATCTTTTGGAATAGCCAGAATGGCCGCCAAAACCATGACAATATAGAATCCCGTCCATTGCCAAGCATTGGTTACGAGAATAGATATCATTGCGAACCGGTTATCAGACAGCCAATAGACCGGCGAAATACCTACGGTTCCAAGTAACTGATTCAACAGGCCGATGTTAGGCTCGTAGATGAAGCCCCACAGAATACCGATGACTGCCGTTGACATAATGGACGGCAAAAAGACGGCTGTTTTGTACAAACCTTTCAATTTCTTTACGTTCGCAATGAGCAGGGAAAACAGCACAATGATCGGCACCTGAATCAAAACGGAAAATGCGATAAAGAAACCGTTATTACGAGTAGAAATCCAAAAACGTTCGTCTGTCAGTGCTTTTGTATAATTGGACAGTCCCACAAAACGCGGCTCTGCGGATACCCCGTTCCAACTGGTCAGACTGTAATAGAGTGAACTGCCGATAGGATACAGGAAAAACATGATAAACAAGATCAGTGCCGGCAACACAAACAACGTATAGATCAACGGGCTGCGGAGTGAAGTATTCATGATCTACCTCCTTCAGTGACTTCAACTTCTTATGCTCATATATAGAGCAGATTCCTCAGCAGTAATTCTTTAGAACGGACCAAGGGTTATACCCCGGCCGTGTTCCAACCGGGGTAAACCAGCATGGTGTTAATAGGTACGCTTCTTTGCTTGAAAGATCATTTATTCTACGGAAGCATTAGCCTCTTCCTGAACCTTTTGCAATTCTTCAGCCATTTTCTCTGGCGTCGTCTGTCCACCAACCAGCTTCTGAATTTGCAGGTTGCCGATCTCTGTCGTAACATCAGCTTGAACGAGTGCATCAAATGCCGGGAACGAAGTCTGGGATGCATTCAGAACCGCTACGATTTCTTTCATCAAATCGTCGGTGATACTGTCTGTCAGCACTTTTTCATCCAGTTTCATCGCCGGTAACACACCATCTTCTACGAGCCCACGTACTTGCATATCTTCGTTGTAGAAGTTTTTGATAAACGCTTTAACAGCCGCCAGCTTCTGCGGGTCATCCGCAGCCGCTGCGGAGAAACCGTATCCATTATTGACGTCACGCATAAGCGCTGTCTGATCTCCTACACCGTTCTCTACCGGAGGCATATTAAAGAAACCAACTTTGCCAATGAGTGACTCCCCGCTCTGTCCTTCCTTAAATACAGACGATTTCCACGTTCCGTCATACATCAGAATCGCTTCACCGCTCGTAAATTGAGTTGTATATTCAGCATATTCATAGCCAAGCTCGCCTTTTTTGAAGTAACCTTTATCCACCCATTCCTTATGTTTCGCGAATCCTGCGACTACGCCTGGATCAGTCCACTTGGCTTCACCTGTAGCAAACTTCGCCGTAATATCAGGTCCGGCATAACGGGACCAAAGATGGTTCGTTAACATGAGTGGAACCCAGCCTGCCTTGGATGCAGAAGCAAGTGGCACCTTGCCGTCAGCCTTGATCTCAGCGAGCATATTATCCAGCTCAGCCATTGTTGAAGGCGCTTTCCAACCTTTTTGTGTAAAATACTCTTTATTGTAGAAGAAACCTTCACCCGATCCCCCAATAGGCAGTCCGTACACTTTGCCTTCATAGGTGAATGGTTCAAGTGATGAAAATTGGTCTTGAATGCCCAGCTCTTGCAGAATCGGTGTGAGATCCAACAACATGCCTTCCTTGGCATATACTTTGGAGTCCGGACTGCCGAACAATTCGAAGATATCCGGCGGATTGCCCGCTGCCATCTCTCCGCGAAGTTTCTCTTTGCGGTTTACATCGGATTCAACGCCGTCCAGTGTAAAGGTCAGGTTAGGTACTTCGCTCTCCACTTTGGCAACAACGTCCTGCAGAATGGCCAGCCTTTTTTGTTTGTCGGCACCCACCTGAGTGTGACGGAGAAGCATCTCAACCGGTTCCTTGCTTGTCTCTGCAGGCGTATTGCCTGCTCCCTGCTGTGGTTCGCTGCTGGAGCTTGAACATCCCGCCAGCGTCCATGAAGTGATGAGCAATAATGAAAGCAGCAATGTCATTCCTTTTTTCATTCGTATGACCCTCCTCAAGATATTGAGCATTTGGCTTTACACTCTGATTATAAAAAGTTGTAGCTAACATCGTAAGGATGACAATTCATCAATGGAGGGATAAAATCCTTCACTGGACAATTAATCTTGTGTTTACAATTTGGTAACAGCAAAAAAACAGCCCCTGCGAAACTTGTTCGCAAAGACTGCTTGGTTGGGATATAAATGTTGTTACTTATTGGAGCAAGCCACGCCCGCTGTTTCTGTACGACCTTGTTCAATCAAACGATACGCCCGCTCTACTTCCTCATCACTCGGAGAAGGAACACCATCGAGCGGATAGGCCTTCCCAAGCGCCTGCCATTTGTAAATACCCATCTGATGATAAGGCAGGATTTCGAACTTCTCAACACCATTTAGCGTTCCAATAAACCGCCCCAGATTAAGCAAATCTTCTTCCTCGTTGTGAATCCCGGGCACATACACATGGCGAATCCACATTTTCCGTCCATTGTCTGATAACCACTGTGCGGTGCGCAATGTTCTCTCGTTGGATTTGCCCGTCAGCTTGATATGCTTCTCATCATTGATGTGCTTCAGATCCAGCAGAACCAAATCCGTATTATCTAACAAATCATGAATCCGATCCGGTTCATTAAAACCGTTACTGTCCAGCGTAGTGTGCAATCCCCAGCGGCGTTTCGCTTCTTTGAAAACTTCGGCTACAAAATGAGCCTGCAATGTCGGCTCTCCGCCGGATACCGTAAGCCCTCCGCCGGAACTGCGGTAGTAGGAGAGGTACGGCTCAATTTCAGCCAGTACCTCCTCCACGCTCATTTCCCTGCCACCATCCAGTGCCCATGTATCAGGATTATGACAATACTGGCATTTGAGCAGACATCCCTGCATAAAAAGCACGAAGCGGATGCCTGGGCCGTCAACCGTCCCGAAAGTTTCGAGTGAATGAATATGTCCACTAACCATGCTGCCTCTTCCTTTCTGTATCCGCATCCGCTATGCGTTATTATAGAGATTCTACTGCTGTGAACCGTTGAGTTAAGCCCAAATTACATCGAACCGTGGAAGGTCCGGTTAATGACATCAAGTTGTTGCTCACGCGTCAGTTTAATGAAGTTAACCGCGTAGCCAGAGACCCGTACAGTCAGCTGTGGATAGTTTTCCGGGTGATCCATTGCGTCAATCAACTGCTGACGATCAAATACGTTCACGTTCAGATGGTGTGCCCCTTGACCAAAATAACCGTCCATCATGGCAACCAGATTGGATTTGCGTGTGTCTGACTCTTTTCCGAGTGCTTTAGGCACGATGGAGAATGTGTTAGAAATTCCATCAAGGCTGTGTTCGTACGGCAGTTTGGCTACTGAGCCAAGGGATGCCAATGCACCTTTTTTATCCCGACCATGCATTGGGTTCGCCCCAGGTGCAAACGGTTCACCTGCTTTACGGCCATCCGGTGTTGTACCTGTTTTCTTGCCGTACACTACGTTCGATGTGATCGTCAGTACAGATTGAGTTGGAATTGCATTACGATACGCTTTGTGTTTGCGAATCATGCCCATGAAGCTTTCCACCAGTTCAACCGCGATGCTGTCAACACTGTCTTCATTGTTACCGTAACAAGGGAACTCGCCTTCAATTTCAAAATCAATTGCGATGCCTTGTTCGTTACGGATCGGTTTGACTTTAGCATACTTGATTGCACTCAGAGAATCTGCTGCAACCGAGAGACCAGCAATACCGCAAGCCATCGTACGAACGATGTCACGGTCATGCAGGGCCATTTCGATACGCTCGTAGCTGTATTTGTCATGCATGTAGTGAATGACGTTGAGTGAGTTCATATACAGTTTGGCAAGCCATTCCATCATCGGTTTGAAACGTTTCATCACTTCATTGTAATCCAGTACTTCGCTCGTAATTGCTGGATATTCAGGGCCGACTTGTGCACCCGATTTCTCGTCACGACCGCCGTTGATTGCATACAGCAATGCCTTTGCCAGGTTGGCACGAGCGCCGAAGAACTGCATTTGTTTCCCGATCTTCATCGCAGATACGCAGCAAGCAATACCGTAATCATCTCCGTAGATCGGACGCATCAGATCATCATTTTCATACTGGATGGAGCTTGTTTCAATGGATACTTTCGTACAGTATTGTTTGAACGCTTCCGGAAGCTTGGTGGACCAGAGTACAGTCAGGTTCGGCTCAGGTGCAGGACCGAGGTTGTTCAGAGTATGCAGGAAACGGAAGCTGTTTTTCGTAACACGGGTTTCTCCATTTACGGACATACCGCCGATGGATTCGGTTACCCATGTTGGGTCTCCACTGAACAATTCGTTATAATCCGGCGTACGCAGGAACTTAACAATCCGCAGTTTCATTACAAAATGGTCAACCAGTTCCTGAGCTTGTTCCTCAGTTAGCAAGCCTTCTTGCAAATCACGCTCGATGTAAATATCAAGGAACGAAGAAACACGTCCAAGGGACATCGCCGCACCGTTTTGCTCTTTGATCGCAGCCAGGTAACCGAAGTAGAGCCATTGGAACGCTTCTTTGGCGGTTGTGGCTGGCAAGGAAATATCGAAACCGTGCATTTCACCCAGTTGTTTCAATTCCTGCAATGCACGAATCTGTTCGGACAGTTCTTCACGCAGGCGAATGACATCTTCATCAATCACATCGACTTCAAGTGCATTCAGTTCGCCTTTTTTATTCCGAATCAGGAAGTCCACACCATAGAGAGCTACCCGGCGATAGTCACCGATGATCCGGCCACGGCCGTAAGCATCCGGCAGACCGGTAATAATGCCTGCTTTACGTGCTGCACGCATGTCGGATGTATAAGCATCAAATACGCCTTGGTTATGTGTTTTGCGGATGTTCGTAAATATATCAATGACGCCTTGTGGCATCTCAAAACCATAAGCTTCACAAGCATCAATCATCATGCGAATTCCACCAAATGGCTGAATGGAACGTTTGAATGGAGCATCCGTTTGAACACCAACAATCTGTTCTTTGGATTTATCCAGATAACCGGGTTGGTGAGAAACAATCGTTGCTGGCGTATTTACGTCAACATCGAGTACCCCGCCGTTATCGCGTTCTTTTTTGGTAAGATCGGAAACGATATCCCATAACTCTTTCGTATTTTGGGTTGCACCTGCAAGAAATGCTTCGTCGCCATAGTAGGGTGATAAGTTGCGTGCCAGAAAATCATTCACATCTACGGATTTCGTCCATGTTCCTTTGGTAAAGTTTCTCCAGCCTGTTTGTTGTTTGACATCTTTTTCGATCACCGACATAGTAATCCCTCCACAAATTTGGATTTCCGGACACATGACAGGATGCTTCACTCGTCTCATCTGTGCCCAGAGCCGCGATTAATGTGATAAATTTCACATGTGAGCCGGAACATGTTCTCTCTACTTGGGAACCGGAACCGCGGATGAATGTTTTTCTTACATTTTCAGTATACGTCTTCGCTCTTTCAACATCTGTGATTTATATCACAAAGTTTGTGACCATCCTCACTTCACCTATGCTGTATCAAGGTGAATTTAACACTTTACACAGGATCACTGCGTGGCAGAACAACCTTCCAATCGCTGTTATCCCCAGATTTTTTTGATCCCCTTTGAAAAAGGTGAAATCCGGGGATAAAGGCGAACGCTTCGCTTTTTCAGGTTATTTCTACCCCTCCGTTATCGTGTAAAGTGTTAAATTCAATGGCTACCCCAAGGATTCCGTATACCTTTTTACAGAAAAGACGGCAATCGGGGCTCCCCATTTCGGGGAACCCTGAACATATTGCCTCAACCTTAACCAGTTGTTTACTACTCTTTATTCAAACTTGCCGTAGAATGCATTGCGGTATACATCTGCCAGTTCAGTTACGAGCGGCATTTTTGGATTGGCGGTTGTACATTGGTCCTCGAATGCGCGGTCTGCCAGATACTCGACATGTGCTTCAAAGTCTTTGGCGTCAAATCCGATTTCCTGGAACGATTCTTCAATACCCAATGTTTTGTTCAGTTTGCGAATCGCATTGATGAGACTGGTAACCCCTTCTTCTGTCGTACGTGCAGGCAATCCCAGAATGCGGGCAATCTCGGCATAGCGCTCATCTGCAACAAAGTGCGAATATTTCGGGAACGATGCAAACTTCGTCGGTTTCTTCGCATTGTAGCGAATAACGTGCGGCATCAGGATCGCATTGGTACGTCCATGTGCGGTATGGTACTGACCGCCCCATTTATGTGCCAAGCTGTGGTTGATGCCCAAGAATGCGTTGGCAAAAGCCATACCAGCAATTGTCGAAGCATTATGCATTTTCTCACGAGCCAATTTGTCACCTTGCAGCGCCGATTGCTCGAGATACTGGAATACCAGTTGAATCGCTTTGATCGCGAGACCATCCGTGTAATCATTCGCCATGACGGATACATACGCTTCAATGGCGTGAGTCAATACGTCCATACCAGTATCTGCAACAGCGGTTTTAGGCAGAGAGTATACGAATTCCGGGTCTACGATGGCTACGTCTGGTGTTAACTCGTAATCTGCCAGCGGATATTTGGTGTTCCCTTGGTTCTTGTCTGTGATGACCGCGAACGATGTTACTTCCGAACCTGTGCCCGAAGTTGTCGGGATGGCTACGAATTTCGCTTTCACGCCGAGACGTGGATATTTGTAGATCCGTTTGCGGATATCCATGAATTTTTGTTTCAAGTCGTTGAAGTCTGTGTCCGGATATTCATAGAACAACCACATCGCTTTGGCAGCATCCATCGGTGATCCCCCGCCGAGTGCGATAATGCAGTCTGGTTGGAAGCGGCGCATCATTTCCGTACCGCGGTCTACCGTTGTTGTCGATGGATCGGGTTCTACATCAGAGAACACTTCAATGGCTACTGGCATTTGACGTTGACGCAGATAGTGCTCTACTTTTTCCACATAACCGAGTTTGACCATCATGGCATCCGTAATAATAGCTACGCGTGTGATGTCCGGCATTTTGGCAAGATACTGTGTTGCACCTTTTTCGAAGTAGACTTTGTTCGGCACTTTGAACCACTGCATATTCACGGTACGGCGAGCCACCCTTTTCACGTTGATTAAGTTCACAGCGGTTACGTTGGAAGAAGTCGAGTTACGTCCGTACGATCCGCAGCCCAGTGTCAGTGAAGGCATATTGGTGTTGTAGATGTCACCGATGGCGCCGTGTGTGGATGGTGAATTCACGATAATCCGTCCGGTTTGCAGACGATCTGCGAATTTGCCAATCACTTCTTCGTTCGTCGAATGAATAACGGAGGAGTGACCCATGCCGCCAAAAGCAACCACTTCTGCTGCACGCTCAATCCCTTCAGCTGCCGTTTTCACTTTGTAACAAGCCAGTACCGGGCTTAGTTTTTCAGCCGACAATGGGAATTTCGTGCCTACACCTTCAATCTCGGCTACGAGAATTTTGGTGCCAGCAGGAACCTCGATACCGCACATTTTCGCAATGCTGACTGCAGATTGACCCACAATCGCCGGATTCACCGCACATTTCTCAGCGTTAATCGCACCTGCGGTCAGTTTCGCAGCCTCATCCTTGTTCACAAAGTAACAGCCGTTGGCGATCATTTTCTTTTTCACCTGATCAAAGATCGGTTCCTCGATGATGACCGCTTGCTCGGAAGCACAGATCATGCCGTTATCAAACGATTTGGACAAAATCAGATCCGTTACCGCTTGATTGATATCTGCACTTTTTTCAATAAAGCAAGGAACGTTCCCTGGCCCTACGCCCAGTGCCGGTTTACCACAGCTGTATGCAGCCCGTACCATGCCTGATCCGCCTGTTGCCAGAATGAGTGCCACATCATTATGATTCATCAGCGCATTTGTGCGATCCATGGAAGGATCGTCAATCCACTGGATACAATCCGCTGGAGCGCCATGCTTCACTGCAGCATCAAGAAGAATTTCCGCGGCTTCCCGGCTACAGTTCTGTGCAGATGGGTGGAAACCGAAGATGATCGGGTTACGCGTTTTGATGGAGATCAGTGCTTTGAACATTGTGGTGGATGTCGGATTCGTTACCGGGGTAATCCCCATGATTATGCCGACAGGCTCCGCAATTTTCTGGAAGCTTTCGTATTCGTTATCTTCAATAACCCCTACTGTTTTGTCATATTTAATGCTATGATACACATATTCTGTTGCAAATATATTTTTGGTGATTTTATCCTCATACACACCCCGGCCTGTTTCTTCCACGGCCATTTTGGCGAGCATCATATGTTTGTCCAGACCTGCCAGTGCCATTGCTTGCACGATGCGGTCAATCTGTTTCTGATCCATGGACATGAATGCTGCGTGTGCTTTATTCGCTTTGTCAATTAACGTTTGAATATACTGACCTGCTGTCGGTTCTTTTACTGGGGCGACTTCGTTCTTTACAGCCATCTCCCTCATCCTCCTAAAGGTTCGTATTGGTTTGTCTCTCTTCTTTACATTCACATCGTACCATGGGTAAAGGGTAAATTATGTGATTTTTTTCACAAAGTATAACAAATTTAATTTAAGTTTTTTAATGTCTCCCCACCGCCATTTATTCTTCCTATTTAAATTATAGGGCTGTCAGATTCATCCTCCCCTTTAGAAAGTGAATTTAATCACAATGTTTGAAATTTCGCCATTTTTGCCCCCTTTCCATGCCCCTCAAACGGCAAGATAAGGTATATACTGAACTTAAAAATTGAACCACCGCAATTTGTACCGTCCTTCCCGGCCGAGAGATGACCCTGATCAGGACGGCAACGGTTTGCGGCGAACCACGGGGGCCGGACCAAGCTACAGAAGGCCGTCCGATGGACACAAAGGGGAGATAGACTTATGAGAGAACAACTGAGTGTACTGGAAAAACGCGGCAATACCAACTGTTTCTCGGAAGCGAATTTCAACCATCTGCTCGTAACGATGAAGGACAGAACCTATCCGGAAGGAACCCATCTGTATTGGGAAGGAGATGTCTCTGACAAACTTTATTATATGAAACGGGGCCGGGCACAGATTACCAAATCCACGGATGAAGGCAAGGAATTGATTATGTACATGTATCAGTCCGGGGATATGATTGGTCAGGCTGACCCGTTCTTCGGGTCCAAACACAGCTTTTCGGCCGAGGTACTTGAGGATAGTGAAATCGGAGTACTGGAGCACAAAGACCTGGAGATGCTGATCTGCCAACATTGCGACTTCGCCATCGATTTTATGAAATGGATGGGTATCCATCACCGGTTGACCCAGACAAAATTCCGTGATTTGATGTTATATGGCAAACCGGGCGCGCTCTGCTCCACGCTGATTCGGTTGTCCAATTCATATGGTGAGCCTCATGGAAATCATGTCATCATTCATAAAAAAATAACCCACACGGATTTGTCCAATATGATTGGAGCGACCCGAGAAAGTGTCAACCGCATGTTAAGCGATCTGCGCAAAAAAGATGCCATTGAATATGACAACGGTATGATCGTCATCAAGGATCTGCACATGCTGCAGGGCATCTGCCACTGCGAACTGTGTCCTAACGAGATTTGCCGGATCTGATGCTTCCCCCGCCCTGGCACCCCCTGATATGCAAATGAAAAAAGCCCAATCTTCGTTACAGAAGATGGGCTTTTGTTATGCTTAAGATACAGTAGTCAACTCGAGCTTTACTGCATCACGTGGATTCAACTTCATGTCCAAACCGTTTTCCATCAGTTCCTTGTCATTCACCATGATCATCCAGCGTTGATTCATCCGGGGAATTACATTTTCAACGGAAACAACAAATTTGTTGTTCTCCGACATTCTTACAATCCCACTGGACTTTAATACATCACGCACCGTACATTCCTGAACATACACCCCGGCATATTGACGATTGAGATTCGGCATAATATTTCCGCCGCTCACCTTGAGCAATGTTGTTTGGTAAGCAACATCGTCTCCCCCATTGTCAGCGGCTTTCACATATATGATCACTTCATCTTTGGCATGAAGCTCCATGTCCCAATTTTCGGGGTCAATATCCTTGCCGTTCAATTTGACAGCCCAGCTGAGCGAGGAATCCAACGAAACTTCCCCAACGGATTGGATCCGCTTTCCATCTGCCGTAAAATCAACAAGTCCACTGTTCAATAGTGCTTTCTTGAGCGTCAGACCTTCACTAAAATCTCGCTTAATAGACTTCGTTGCGTCAGGCAAAAAAGTACTGCCATCCACTGCCACTGTAATTGTATTCTGTGATTCGGTCTCTTTGACGATAGGCTGTTCGGAAGGCTGTGTCTCGCTACACCCGGCCAATATAACCAGAATAAGCAGACATATACCTATGTAACCGGGGATTCTCTTCTTCATGTAGGTAACACCACCCTGCGTAAAATCATTCACCCTGTTGTCCATAACCTCTATTATGGCACAACATTCATGCAAAAAAAGTGTCAATGCCGTTACTTTTCCTCCAGTAGCGTCCATAACTGGGTGGTACAACACAAAGAGCCTGCAAGCAGGCTCTTTGGCTCCAATCATCACTACAGTCTATTAGGTACGTTATTACTGGACACAAGCCTGCATATAGGTGCGGCCTCCGTCTCCATCCTTCAGATAAGGATTAAGTCCAAAGAACTGTTCCTCCGACACATACACCCCTGTCAACAAACGCCCTTCGAGCAACCCACCGTCCACCTGTACGCAGAATGAAGGTGCATCCACATATTCCTGGTAAAGTGGAATTTGACCAGATGGATGGTGAACCTTGGAGACCTTGCCTTGCTCATGCAGCGGCCGTTCAGAGAAATAGGTAGGTACAATATAACGTGCAATCACATCAAGCTCCTGTACTGTGTAAAAGGTGTCATCACCCAGCCAGGGAGCGAACATGCGAATCTTCTCATATTGTGACCATACAATCGCCTGAATCAGCATCTCCGCTCGAACAAAACGACCTTCGCCCACCCCCAGATACATACGTTCTTCATGAAAGGTAGCTTCGGCCTGCACCCCGATGGAATCGGGTTGTTTCAGCTCACATCCGATACATTTCCAGCCTCTTGCTGTCTGAATCCATTTTTGCAGTACCGCCGGAGCCGTTCCCTGACCATTGCTATTCGTGGAATGAGTCTTCTCTCCTGCGACATCATCCTTCACCGACGGGGAATATACAGTGCGATTAAATAGCTCCGCAGCTTTTTTGTAGATCAGATGTACCTGAATGGATGCGCTCTCAAGTTCTGCAATATCTTGCTTGCCGTAGCGTACTTCACGGGATAAGCTTTCTTCTCTCATGACAAGTGGCCTCCTCGCTCCGGCCGCCTGCGGCCATTTTATTTTACAATTATACTACAACTCGCGACAACATGTGCAGAACCCTTAAGACAAAAACTCCTGATTTCCACTGGAAATCAAGAGCCTTTATCCCATCAGTTCATTTAGTTTGAGCTAAGGGATCAGTTACTACTCAACCCACTGCTCTGCCCAGTCTTGAATTTGATTCATAACGGGCTGTAGCGCCTTGCCTTTCTCTGTCAGTTCATATTCGATACGAACCGGCGTCTCTGGATAGACATGGCGGATCAGAATGCCTTCGCTCTCCAGATCCTTCATCCGCTCTGACAACATCTTGTCACTCATCGATGGAATCAGGTTGGAGATATCCTTGAATCGCTTCGAACCACTCATCAACGTTTGAATAATCAGACCGTTCCAGCGCTTACCCAGAAAGGAAAACGCTGTCTCAAAGCGCGGACACATCCGCAGATCTTGGCCTTCCACATTAATCACCTCTTTAGAGATCACTCAACTTACGTTTAGTTAGTATATTTCATAATAACATATTTAAGTCTCAAAGAAAACGTCTGCCGCTAAAAAGTTAAAATTTTAGGGGCATAACTCAACTTCGATGATACAACTCAGTATACATCACATGGGACAGAGGAACCATGGGAAAATATCGTCTAACTCCCATGTACCTATCTTACCCAAAAAGAACCCAGCTGCCACAGTCATACTCGACTTGGAGAAGGGTTCTCTGGTATATCGTTTATTTATGCATTCACAAAGCCAATTTAGGGCTTAAACCAGTACGTTTCCAAGCGCTCTTACAGGCTCGCTGAAGCCAAATTCCGGCTTAACGTTGCGCGCAGGATATGCCCACTTCACTCCATTGCTGATTACTTTTAGAATTTCCGGGTTGTAGAAGGTCGGGTATGTTTCGTGACCTGGGCGGAAATAAAAGATTTTTCCTGAACCGCGGAGGAACGTACATCCACTCCGGAATACCTCTCCGCCTTGGAAGTTGCTTACAAACACCAGCTCATCCGGCACTGGAATATCGAAGAATTCCCCGTACATTTCTTCTTTTTCCAAAATAATCTTGCTATTGATACCCTCGGCAATCGGGTGGGACGGATTCACACACCAGATAATCTCCTGCTCATTGGCTTCACGCCATTTCAGATCACAACTTGTCCCCATCAACGCCTTGAATGGCTTGGAGAAGTGACCGGAGTGCAGCACAATCATTCCCATACCATCCAGGACCCGCTGTGCAACCTTCTGGGTAATCTCGTCGCTCACGCGATCATGTGCCATATGTCCCCACCATATGAGCACATCTGTAGAATTCAGCACCTCATCACTTAATCCATGCTCAGGCTGATCCAGTGTTGCCGTGCGAATAGCAAAACCTTCGCCTCCCAGTCCGTTTGCCAACGCCATGTGCAAACCTTCTGGATAGACTTCTCTTACTTCATCGTGAATTTTCTCATGGACAAATTCATTCCAAATGGTGACGTTAATCATATTCAATTTCCCCCTAGTGTAACTCTAAACCCACCACATATCTCCCAGCGGTTCTTCAATCAATACTTGTTGGAGATTTTGCACTGCTTTAGAGAATCCTTCTTCTACCGACATCAGACCATCTTCGTGTTCAATACTTACAACATAATCATATCCGACCAGACGCAGAGCACTAATAATATCAGCCCAAGTCTTGTTATCATGACCATAACCGACCGAGCGGAATTGCCAAGCACGATCAAGCATGTTGGTGTAATCCTGCATATCCGTTACACCATATTTGTTTACGTTAATTGGATCAATCGTTGTATCTTTCGCGTGGAAGTGATGAATCGCACCTTCACGTCCCAGAATGTGGATCGCTTGTACCGGATCAATCCCTTGCCACCACATGTGGCTTGGGTCCAGGTTCGCGCCAATCACTTCACCTGCTGCTTCACGCAGTCTCAGCAAGGTAGCTGGTGTATGCACCGAGAATCCACCGTGCAGTTCCAGTCCCACTTTTACATTGTGATCCGCAGCGAACTTACCCCACTCTGTCCAGTAAGGGATAACTTTGTTGTCCCATTGCCATTTGAGAACTTCCTGGAAGTCATTCGGCCATGGTGCAACAGGCCAGTTCGGATATTTGGCATCCTCATGGTCTCCCGGACAACCGGAGAATGTATTTACGACAGGCACTTCCAGCTTCTCAGCCAGTTCTACCGTTTTAACAAAATCATCGTGAAATCCCTTTGCAATATCCTTTTGTGGATGAAGCGGGTTACCGTGACAGCTCAATGCGCTGATGGTCAGACCACGGGATTCTACTGCATTTTTGAAGTTTTTCAATGCTGTCGGGTTGCTCAGAAGCTCATCCGGTTTGCAATGCGCATTTCCTGGATGTCCACCTGTTCCGATTTCTACTGCTTTCAAGCCTTTGGATGCTACATAGTCGAGTGCATCCTCCAATTTACGTCCTCCGAATAATACCAAAAATACGCCGAGTTTCAAGTGCGATTCCTCCCTAGATTAGATATCATATTAATTGCTGGTTTTATGAACTATGAACTGCATAACATACCGTTCAGATCACATCATTGTATCATTATTGTGGAAAATCAAGAGCTATTCTATCCTGAAATTAAACGTAAGAATACTGGTTATTTCATTGGAAATGACACCCTGCCGGTTTAGTCGAAATAAACCGCTTTGCCTGTCTGAGCAGACTCGTAGATTGCTTCAAGAATTTGAGTGACAACAATCGCCTGCTCTGGTTTTACAACCGGATCCTTGTCTTCAATAATCGCTTCAAGCCACATTCTCGCTTCACGATCCGCTTCATTTTCTGCACTGCCGGAATAAAAAGCAACTCCACCTGCGTCCAGGTCCACCTTGGTTTCATAAAGACGACTGCGCTTCTCGCCATTGATCCGCAGACCATCGTTCATATCCGCGCCACCTTCTGTACCGCAGAGCAGTGATTTGGCTTCACCGAACTCAGCTACATTCAATGCCCAGCTGGACTCGATAATGATCGTGGCACCATTCTCCATCGTCACAAATCCGAATGCAGAATCTTCCACCTTGAATTGTTCCGGGTCCCACGGTCCAAAAGCGTTAGCCGCATTTTCACGCTGACCCAGCTTGTGGAAAGTAGAGCCCATGACACTCTTCGGCTTGTAATTGTCCATCAACCAAAGTGTCAGATCCAGTGCATGCGTACCGATATCAATCAACGGTCCGCCACCCTGTTTCTCTTCGTCAAGAAATACACCCCAGGTTGGTACAGCACGGCGGCGAAGTGCAATCGCCTTACCGAAATAGATATCGCCTAGCTCGCCTTCTTCGCACATTTGTTTCAGATACTGGCTGTCATTGCGGAAACGGTTCTGATATGCAATGGACAGCTTTTTGCCTGTACGTTGTGCGGCTTCCAGCATAGCCTGCGCTTGTGCAGAAGTCTTCGCCATTGGCTTTTCACACATAACATGTTTGCCTGCCTCAAGAGAAGCGACCGTGATGACGGAATGGGAGTCGTTTGGTGTACACACGTGTACCACATCAATGCTCTCATCCTTCAGCATCTCGTTATAATCGGTGTATACTTTGGCTCCCTCAGCACCAAATTCTGCTGCTGCCTCCTCCGCACGTTCCTTCACAATGTCACAGAAAGCGACCATACGGCCCTGAGATTGTTTGGACAAGCTGGGCATATGTTTACCTTTGGCGATTCCGCCACAACCAACGATGGCGATATTAAGTACTTTAGACATGAACAAGTCCTCCATTAGCGGCATATTTTCTAATTCAGTTCATACTGTTCTAATGACCTCTGTTGGGGGGCCTGCGGCGTGAGCCCAACACGAATCCAGCTCCACTTGCAGATAGAAAGCGGTTACGGTATCATACATCGCGTTTAACGACGGCTGGTTCATCCGAAATCAATTAGTGTGATTGTACAGCCTCTGACTGATTTCCATCGGTATTGTTTCCCGCTGCTGCTTCATAAGAGCTCTCCAGCTGGATGTGTTTGCCCTCAAGCGAGGAGCGCTGGAACGCATGCATAGCTTCAAGCACATGGTAGGCAAGCTTGCCACTGGCCTTGTGTTCGCGTCCGGCTCGAATGGATTCAACCATTTCTGTAACGCCGATCCCGCGCTCGTTCTGTCTGCTTTCAAAAGCAGGCTTCACAGTCTCCCATGTGTCCTGACCGAATCTGCGCAGCTTCACTTCCCCATTAAAAAAATTGGGGTCCGGTATACTCATAGTGCCTTCAGTACCGTAAATTTCAATTCGCGGCAAATCCGAAGCACCCCGGATATCGAAGCTGGTGATCATTGTTGCAATGGCACCTTCCTCGAAATCAATCGTTCCTGCCAGATGTGTTGGCGTCTGTACCTGAAGAGGTGTACCTTCCTTCGGTCCGGAACCAATAACACGATCTGTAATCTGTACACCTGCAGAGGAACTGATTCTGCGAATCGGTCCAAGGAGAGTAATCAGAGCGGTCAAATAGTAAGGTCCCATATCGAACATAGGTCCGCCACCAGCGACATAAAAGAACTCTGGATCCGGATGCCAAGCCTCGGGTCCTCCACCCATGAAGAATGAAGTTGCTGCAATCGGCTTGCCGATCAGCCCTTCTTCAATGGCCTTGCGTGCAGTCTGAATGCCCGATCCAAGGAACGTATCCGGTGCTGAACCGACATACAGACCTTTTTCCTCAGCCAATTCAATTACCTTGCGACCATCCTCTAGAGAGATTGCCAGTGGTTTCTCGGCATACACATGTTTGCCTGCTCCAAGCACAGCCAGATCCGTCATGGCATGACTGCCAGGAACCGTTAGGTTTAGCACAAGCTCAATTTCGTTATCTTGCAGCATTTCATCTACATTGTAAACGTTTGCGATATTGAATTCATCAGCGCGTACTTGTGCCCGGTCACGGATCAAATCCGCAACAGCCACCACTTCAATAAGAGGATTATCTTTTAAATTTTCCAGATAAATGGCGCTAATGTTACCGCAACCAATAATGCCTGCTTTCATTTTCTCCACAGTGGTGTTCATCTCCTTATGCGTGGTGAGAACCTATAATTTGCATATTTGTAATTGAAGGTTTTGCGCTAGATTGTTGCACTTGAATTTAATACTATGGTATTCCGTTTCGGCTTCAATTAAAATGAATAATATGATCGAAACATGAACTATCTGGTCATAATTTTCAAATTGCAAGGAGTATGCCAATGCCGACTGATTATTCCTGCCAGGTTCTTACAGCAGGCTTCTCGTTTCATCGCAAACCTTATATAGGCTTGCACCCTGAGGGAGTAAAGAATTACCTGATGAGGCTCCAGACGGATGGACGCTGCCGAGCTCGTATAGACGGCGTCATGTCGCTTGTTGATGCGGGTGATCTGCTTCTTTATAATCCTGATGAACCGTATGAACTAAGAGTAGACAAAGAGAAAAATCCGATGGGTGAACGACTTGTGGAGAGTGGTGATTACCACATTTTCTTCAATGGGGACTGGGTGGATGAGTGGTGGCAGCATCACAAGAGGCCGAACCGGATCAAGGTGCAGCTGACTGAAAGCCTGCTCACCCTGTTTCGCCAGCTCGTACTGGAGCAGCGCCGTATTTCCAATCCTTACCCTGAAATCTCCAGTTATTATATGCGCATTCTATGTCTTGAAGTGGATCGCTTGCTCTCGGAGCATCCGACGAATACCAATACCAACTATGTGGCGTATGAGATTAAAAGTTACATTGAGGAGAACGCTTCTTCTCTATTCAAGCTTGAAGATATTGCTACCCATATTGGAATCAGTGTTTCACGGGGAGTTCATCTTTTCAAAGAAGCGTTTGGTAAAAGCATTATGCAGTATACGCTTGATGTACGGCTGAATATGGCCAGAGAACGGATTATTTTCAGTCCTATGACGCTTGAACATGTAGCCGAATCTTCCGGCTTTAACAATTATACGTATTTCCATCGGGTGTTTCGCTCCCGTTTTGGCATGTCGCCCAAAGAATTCCGAGTCATTCACCGGGAACAGATGTAATCGCTTCACTTCATTAATACGTATTATTCGTAACCGAAACTTATTTGCGGGCGGCAATCGCCTCAGATACAACCATCGCCAAATCTTCGTTGCCAAACATGGACAGTACGCCCAATACGGTATCGTCCGGTATGTCACCGGCTTCCTCCTTGGATACAACCAGCTTCAGCACCTGCTGCAAACGCTCGTTGCTCAGCTGTTCCGGGTAGGCTTGCCGGTACATCTCTTCCGGATCCAGTCCTTGATTAACACACCACTGGGCAAATACCAGAATCATCATTTCCTCTTCCTGTTTATACGTCTCAATTACCGCTTCCTCAATCTGTTTGTTGCGTTCTTTTTCATATTCATCCATGGTGTTATTGTTCCTCCAATATCGTTTAATGAATCATTGGTGCGGAAGTCTACATTCACACTCCCGCACTACCCTGCTGCAAGATCAACCGCGGATCAGCTGTTCAGCCAAGTCATGGCTGTCCATGACGTGACTCGCACTGATTGCACAGTCATCCGGGGTCTCCAGGTTTGCCAAAAATTGATTAATGGCTCCCGTGAAGCCTCTTCGGGTCAAAATACTTTCCCAACTGCCAAAGGTTTCCTTGCGTTCCTGTTCACCGCGTTCCTCATACTTTGCTATTTCCATGTTCATCACTTCTACCGATCTTCCCCCGCCATACAACTCAAGCTTCTCCAAATCAGCTCCAGCTTGCCGTACCATATCAAATCTGCCATAAGCCGTTCTACCCAGCTTGGCTGATCCTGCCGCATGCAGTAATCGGTCCAGTTCATTTTTGCGTATCCACTGATGCAGCAGCTGCACATTGTGATCCGAATACCATAACATCAGGTCAAGGATATGGATCAGATCATCATAAATGGTTTCCGCAGCCGGACGATCCTGAATACCCGTCCGATGCTTCGTGACTGTCAGGGATTCGAAGCCTTGTCCAGCCTGCATCCAATCTTTCGCGTTTTGATACAATGGTGCCAATCTCCGGTTAAATCCTACGGCCAGCAACAGGCCTTGCGCTTCGGCAAAAGCGGTCATTTCTTCCGACTCCCGCAACGTATAGGACAGAGGTTTGTCCACATATACAGCCAGCCCCCGCTCCAGACATTGCATGACAATGTCAAAATGAGCTTCTGTCGCTGTATGTACAAACACTGCATCCAGATCCCAGGACAACAATTCTTTCATATCCGTTGTGCCATTGTTCAATCTATAGGTATGCTGAATTTCCTTCACCGGCTCGGGAGAACGGTTCATAATCCCCGTGATTTCCACGTTCGAGTGGGCAGTCAACAGCGGTAAATATACTTTACGTGCAATATCCCCGAGTCCGATGATCGCAGCACGGGTTCGCTTGGTTGTTTCCATTATGATCATTCCACCTTCAGATGAGTTCTATAATTCTACGTCCTATAGTGTAACCCTTCGGGCAGCAACATGCCAGTGATTGAGGCCAGAGCCTGCGCGAATTGTCCATCCGTTAGTCGAACGTGGTAAACTTTAGAGAGAAAGTGATACGGATCGGGATGAAGATGGACTTTCCTGGTCTGAAAGGAGCGTTTGGGATTTTGCGAAAATGGTTATGGCTCCTCTTATATGTTTTACTTGCCGGAGTCACGTTTATTTACAGATATGAACTGCTGGCTTGGACCGATCTGCATCAGTCCATTCCACTTTTACTCGCCATGGCGACGTTATTTGCTCTTGTACCCGTAATTCCGTACAAAATCGTCATTATTGCCTTTGGCTATAGTTACGGTACCGCAACAGCAGCCTGGATATGCTGGCTTGGAACCACACTTGCTGCACTGTTGGTATACACTGGAGCGAGAACGATATTCAGAAATCAAGCCAGATCCTACCTCGAACGCATTCGAGGTTTGAATCGATTTACAACATGGATGGAAGCTCATCCCTTCATGGGTATCATGTCTATGCGGCTGCTGCCCATCGTGCCCCAAATGGCGGTTAATATCTATGCGGGCATTACCTACACCCCCTTCTGGGTCTTTATGGTCGCGACGGCGATTGGCAAACTGCCTGCGATTTTTGTTTTTGCCTACGTGGGTGCGCAAGCAGAATCATCGATCTGGCTGAGTCTTTTGATCCTTGGTGGTTATCTGGTGTTCATGACGATCATGTTGCTCTTGTTTCGCCTGCGCTCTCGTAAAAAAGTCTAAATCGGACCAGTCAGAAACAGTTTTGATTCATCCTCTTTACGATCCTGCTTGGTTGGCTTGCCAATTCGGGATATAATAGAAGAGTAAGCCAAAATATCATTCTTCATCAGAAATGGAGTGACTATAGCATGGAACAACATTCAAGTGAAAAAGCAACTTTTGCAGGCGGGTGCTTCTGGTGTATGGTATCCCCCTTCGAGGAACTGCCCGGCATTCACAAGATTGTATCGGGTTATACAGGAGGACATACGGAGAACCCAACATATGAGGAGGTCTGCTCGGAAACGACAGGTCACGTAGAGGCTGTTCAAATTACGTTCGACCCGGCTATCTTCCCCTATGAAAAGCTCGTTGAATTGTTCTGGCAACAGATTGATCCAACGGATACCGGTGGGCAATTCCATGACCGTGGCTCATCTTATCAGACGGCCATCTTCTATCACAGCGAAGAGCAGCGCCAGATTGCAGAAGCTTCCAAAGAAGCTTTGGCACAAAGCGGACGTTTTGACAAACCCATCTTCACACCGATTTTGCCAGCGAAAACGTTCTATGAAGCAGAGGAGCATCACCAAGGTTATCATCACAAAAACCCTGCGCACTATAAACGGTACCGTAAAGGTTCTGGACGTGAAGACTTTATCGAACGCAATTGGTCCGGCAAAGTGGATAAAGACGACCTGAAAGAGCGCCTGACGCCGCTGCAATACGAAGTTACCCAGAACAACGCAACCGAACCAGCATTCCACAACGAATTCTGGGATCACCACGGTGACGGAATTTACGTGGACATCGTATCCGGTGAGCCACTGTTCAGTTCCACTGATAAATACGATTCCGGCTGCGGCTGGCCAAGCTTCACTCGTCCACTGCGTGACTACAATGTGAAGGAAAAAACGGATCTCAGCCACTTCATGATTCGTACCGAGGTGAGAAGTCGTGAAGGAGATTCCCATCTGGGTCATCTGTTCAACGACGGCCCTGCCGAAGCGGGTGGAATGCGTTATTGCATCAATTCCGCAGCCCTTCGTTTTGTACCCAAAGAGGATCTGGAGAAAGAAGGATACGCCGAGTACGCCGTACTGTTTAAATAAGTAACGACTCAATGAAGTAACGGAATTTCATGAAGCGCTAACGAATCGACCGCTGAGCAATACACCAAAAAGGGGATTCCCGTCATGTTTATGACATATGGGAAATCCCCTTTTTGATGTGCCTTTTTGTATAGATCCGAATCAGGGTCACATCTTCAACTTCTTACCTACCTCTTTACAGGGGCTATCACATCATACTTACAATCCAGCCGATCCAGTAGGCAAATGGAATCAATAACAACTGAGCCAGCAATGTGCCAAATAAACGGGATACGAGCATACAGCCATAGATCTGATTCATTCGATCCAGCCGAATCTCACCGCGCAGTGATTTGTCGCTGAGCAACGAGATACGGGGATCAATCAGGATGGTTAACAGAATGGTCGCTACTCCATTAATGAGTCCGGTGGATTGTGATGCTGCTACAGCCTGCCCCGGATAAAGATACGCAGCGTAAAGACTGGACAGGACCCCGGTCGTATAAATTGCTGTCACCGCTATGTTCAACGTCATTAGACGTCTGGGCATGCCATGTTGTACTAATCGCTTCGCCATCTTCCAAGATGGCGGGGTAATATAATACGTTGCATTTTTGATCTTGCTGCGCTTTAACATGCCTCGAACCATGGAAGGAATCGACCCTGCCGCTTCAAAATGAACGACCATTCGGGAAGCGAGTTTGACCATGGTTGGAAAACATACTATCGCTATGGCTGTTCCAGCCGTAGCCGCACCCATTAGCCAGTGCAGTTGCGCTGCAAAGTGTGGGTTTCCACCGCTTGTCGCTGTGTCCACCAAATTGCCTACCATTGGCCCTTGGGCCATATTGGAGGTACGCGACACCAGCAGCAAAATCCCGGACAGGGACAAGGCCAGCGCAATTCTGCGAGTACGCAATCCGCCAAGGCGCAGCGCATAGGACAGACTGTCAGCCGCATGAATAAGCATCGTAAACAACATAGGGATGGCCAGGCTCAAACTAAACATATGTAAATCTCCTTATCATTTTCCTAATGTGATTCTACTGTATTTGTAAGTATGGAAGCATTATACTCCTCATCCACATAAAAGTATAGAAAATCGCAGAGAAGTTGAACGGAAGAATGTACTTAATCTAAGCAAAAGCTTTGAGGTTCTGCAAGACATTCGTTTATTCATCCCGGTACAGGGTAATATACAAATAACTTATATTGTACAGGAGGGAATCAATATGCCGTGGAACAAACAGGATTATCCCGTTTCCATGAAAAATCTGGAGCCTCGTGTCAGACATAAGGCCATCGAAATTGCCAATGCACTACTGGATGACGGTTATGAGGAAGGACGCTCCATTGCAATCGCTACTGCAAAAGCAGAAGAATGGGATGAGAATCATCCCAAGTCAGAGGGCTCCAAGCATGACACGAAACAGTCTTCATCAGACAGCAAATCGGACCATGGTAAATCTTCATCTCCACGCCGTCATTCCGAGCCTGTCTCTTCTTCCAAAAGCCATGATAATATTCATGTGGTTCCTACCGACTCTGGCTGGGCCATCAAGGAAGAAGGTCAATCCAAATCTCTAGCTACGTTCCGAACGAAAGCCGAAGCTGTGGATGCTGCCAAAGAAAAGAGTGAAAAGCAGAACATTCGGGCTATTATCCATAATGAAGATGGTCAAATTGCTTCTTCCATCAAGCCTTAAGTGGAGCTGATTGTTAAAAAGAATATATCGTGAACGTACTACGTCTATTCGTTTACTTGAGCAAGCAAAAAGCCCTTTCGCCGCTAATGGAATGATTCCCATCAAGCATGCAAAAGGGCTTTGCTTTTGGTATGACGCAAGCCCACCTTACTCGAACAACATTCATTACGAATAAGGTGGTTGTTTCGTTTAATGCGAAACCCCTCTAGCCACCGGAGCTCGTTGTGAAGCACCGCTGACTACTTTGGCTGCAGTTGACACGGGCAGCTTTACAGCAGAAGTCGTAACTGTACGACGAGCCGGGAAACTGACCATGTACGTAATCACTTTACTGGCAATCCATACGGCTAGAATGGTATATAAAGTTTCTTTTACCGGTAGAAAGAAAAGCGACAATCCGAGTACAAACGCATCGCTGACAAAGAAAACCGTTCCCAGCTTCCAGCCCTTCCAACGGCTAATGAGCACCGCCAGAATGTCATCTCCGCCTGTCGCTCCTCCGAATCGAAGCACCATGCCAGCGCCCACGCCGGTGATCACACCGGACAGGACTGCCGGAATCCACAGATTACCGTGAAACGGAATGACCAAGGTGGAGTACCGCTCAAACCCGTCATAGAACAATGAGAATGCAGCCACACCCAGCAGCGCCTGAATCATGAACTTCCAGCCCTTGAGGAACCAGGCCAGAATCATGACTGGAATATCCAGCAGAAGCATGCCGATGGCAGGTGACAAGCCTGTCGCGTATTTTCCAAGCAGGGCCAGACCGACAAATCCGCCCTCCGATAAATGATTCTGAAAATTAATGTGATAGTAGGCAAATGCCAAAATAAATGTTCCGAGCAGCATAATGGCGAACTTTCCCGCCTCTGTCTTAACTTGTTGTAAGGTTAACGATTTTCTCTTCATTCAGGTTCCCTCGCAGTTTGTAAAGGTTGGTTTGCACCGACCGTACCCTGCAAAAGGCAAGCCTGGAAGAAATCATCGTATTTGTCCTTCGAATAGTATTCATTCCAATCCCCTCTTTCGCAGAGTCAGCCGTTTTTTTTCTTTACGGTGGTGTACTCTACAAGGGGCGCTAAGTGTAAGAGAGATCGTAACGTTTCCAGATCGTCCTTGGGGAGATTATCCTTCGGGAACTCATGGTATCCTGATCCTTTCTGTCTGTTGGTGGTTAGCTGTGCTTGGTTAAACGAATTGAAATATTACACTATGCACAAAGTCGAACGTCTGATATCACACTTAACCCACTTCGATTGCAGTACCCTCTTTCGATCGCTGTTATCCACGAATTTTTCTGATCCCATATTTCAAATGGGAAAATTCGTTGATAAAGGCGAGCGCTTCGCTTCTACAGACGGGTTCTGCACTCTTCGTTCCTGTGTGAATGTAAGTTCAACATGATTCAAAGCGTGTAATCGTTCATTCTGCTTAAACACCAAAGCTAACTTGCTTATTCTTCTATTATATAACACCGATGTGATTGGGTCGAAACAGTCGGCCCTTCAAATATGAGCAAAAAGCACACTTAGTCCTGCATAAGCCGTCAAACAGCCACACCAGGACAAGCTTCTCTACCTAATAGTGCAACCTGCTCCTTCATTCTATGATTGAAGCTTCCAAATATAACTGTCCAGTCACCCAACTGTGACAATTTGGGTCCATTTTTTTATTTTTCCGCGGATTTTAAAGGAATCATTTTCCTCTTGCACATACACTATAGCAGATGTAATCGGCTTATCTTTGGTCCAGTTAAACGTTTCCAGACTTACTCTGCTTTTTATGGTATAATATAACAATTGATTCCCACTACCGTTTAAGCGAGGCGGATTGATGAAAACGTTAAAGCCAAGAGTCTTTATTGGCTGCTCGCTGGAAGCGAAGCCGATTGCAGCCGCAGTACACGAAAACTTGCGTTTCTCGGCCGAAGTTACCCCTTGGTACTCCGGAGTTTTTAATCCAAGCAGTTATACTATGGACGATCTGGAAACAGAAGTGCGGACGACTGACTTTGCCATTTTTATTTTTCATCCGGATGATATATCGAAAATTCGCGGGAAGTACTATGCCTCTGTCCGTGATAATACAATGCTGGAAATGGGTTTGTTTATGGGTCGTCTGGGACGAAAGCGCATTTTTTTCATTCTTCCTGAGGATATTACGGACATCAAAGACACCTCCAAAATTGAAGGTTTACGCATGCCTACAGACCTGTTGGGGTTAAATCCACTCGTTTATGAAATTCGTTCAGACGGGAAATGGGCGCCAGCCGTTTCGGTGGCCTGCTCCAAAATCGCCGACAGTATCGAAGAACAGGGACGCTGGAGTGATCCCGAAGTGGAAAAAATCATCGAGAAGCACAAAATGTCTGAGGGGGAGGCACGGTTACAGCTGCTCAAGCTGCTTCGATTCTTCAGAGAATTGCTGCGTACCCGCAAAGCAGACTCGGTAATGTTGGAGCGAATGAGCGATGCACTTCGCAGTGCCTTCGTCTCTCATCCTCCATTCGCTGTACGCGGAACGGCCATATACCGTACAGATGATAGTGGTCATATTGAGCAATTATGTGGTAATGTTGGGGAACCGGGGAGAAAATATAACTTGTCCGCCAATGACGACAAGCAGCCCGATGACCCGAAGCGTATTCTGGTCATTGATTCTTACCTGGAAAACAAAATCAAGATCAATCTCTACGACGATTACCTTGAGAAAGAGTATCTGCTATGCTATCCTGTAGCCAAGAGATATGTAATTACAGTCCACATTATTGGACATATTGAAGCGGATGAGGCGATATTTCAGCAGATTGACTTGGAGAATCGTCATCTGTTCAACGCCATCAACGATTTGTTAGGAGGCGAACCGGAATGAAACCGGAAACGAAAAAAATAAGCAAGCGCTGGGGCAGCGAGAAAAAGGTACGCCTCAGTTCTGCGCCCGAAGCATCACGACCGGTTCCGGAACCCAAGGAAGAAGATCGTTTCCACAAACCGGCCGTACCGCTGACTACGATTGGCCCTTCCCTGAAGGGTAAGGAAAGACCTTACAAAGTGATTCTGGAAAAAGAGGCTCTTTACGAGAAGCCTCAGTATCTTGCTTAACCGCTTTATGCTCATATACAACTCTGCCGTCTGGTTCGGCAGATCATCTGGCCCCGCCGCCCAAGGCAGGGGCTTTTTTGTTGCAATGCTTCGGCAATCCCTTCATAACCTTCGCTAGTACCAACGGACTAAGAGCTCTTCATCTCTTCCTCTGATGCATTAAGTTGTTTTCTTTATGCCCTTAGGTTTCCTGCAAAACCCAAAAATTATACCTTATTTTGGAGAAGGCTTGTCCCTATTTGAATGCCTCCAACCTCAGCATAAATCGGGTTTGGACTACTTCCAGTATTTCTCGGTTGTATTGTGTATCATCATTGCATATATTGATTATAATATAAGAACATACGTTCTGTAAACAAGAACATGTCCGAATCCATGGTTAAGGAAGTGAAAGTATGTCATCCTCCTCTTCCGCCCCATCCCCTGCGGATGAAGACCACCGTTTGATTAAATGCATGGTTGTACGCACTCTGCTGCTGGATGTACTTGAACGGGATATTCGCACGCTGGATACGTTGCAGCTCAAAATGCCAGAAGTCTACATTCTGTCTCTAACCCGTATTCAGAATCAAGTACTCAAGGAAATGCTGACGCTTCGCAAACAGATGAGAACCCGTGGCGTCAAGGTTCTGGAGGAGAAACGGCAAGTCGATGGGATCGAAACCCAGTATCTGTGCAGAGGATATTTGCAGCGGTTCTATATGCTGTGGACGTTTGCGCGGAATGAAGTCAAAAAAGAGCTTAGTCGTCATCTGGATATGGACTTGACGCAGACTTGATGCAACTCGGACCATATTGTACCCAGACATGATTCTGGCTGAATGATCCGCTGGACCTTCTCGTCATATGCCCGCTCAAATTCGGATCTCTCCTCCTTACATGAAACAAGTTGACCCGGGGAGACTCTGTTCATTAAGATAGAATAGAGATATATCCAACCATTCCAATAAGGCAGGGTCTGAATTCAATTCCTAATACAAAAAACAAGCCTGCCAGCCAATATGGCGGGACAGACTTGTTCAGTGGACTTGATTTCAACCGGATTAGCTCTCAACGTCTTATCAATCAAGGAGTTGTACTTCATGGACTTGAATCCGCATTTAATTAAAAATCAAACACCCGCAAATACAGGCATTGCCGCAGATGTTACCGAACTGATCGGCCAGACACCTGCCGTCAGACTGAACAGACTTACAGGCAGCCATTCCGCTGACGTATACGTCAAGCTGGAATATTTCAATCCCAGCGGCAGCGTTAAAGACCGTGCCGCCTATAACCTGATCGTTCAGGCCGAACGGGCTGGGCTTCTTCTTCCCGGCGCAACCATCATCGAGCCGACCAGCGGCAATACCGGGATCGGTCTTGCGATGAACGCGGCTGCCAAAGGATATAAAGCCATTCTAATCATGCCGGACAACATGTCCAAGGAACGCATCAATATTCTGAAAGCCTACGGCGCAGATGTGGTGCTCACCCCTGCGGCAGAGCGGATGCCCGGTGCGATTCGCAAGGCCAAAGAGCTTCAGGCCGACATTCCGGGAAGCTTCATTCCCCAGCAATTCGAGAATCAGGCGAACCCGGATATTCACCGGATTACCACGGCTCCCGAAATTATGCAGCAGATGGAAGGCAAGCTCGACGCCTTCATTGCCACGGCGGGAACTGGCGGCACCATTACCGGAACAGGCGAAGAGCTGCGCAAGCAGCTGCCGGACATTCGCATCTATGCGGTGGAGCCGAAAGGTTCTCCGGTGCTGTCCGGTGGCGAGCCCGGACCTCACAAGCTCGTCGGTACAAGTCCGGGGTTCATTCCGGACATTCTGAATACCGACGTGTGGGATGCCATTATCCAGGTGTCCGATGAGGATGCACTGGATACGATGCGGCAGCTTGCTGCCCGGGAAGGGCTGCTGCTCGGCCCTTCCTCTGGCGCTTCGGTGTGGGCCTCCCTGCGCATCGCGCGGGAACTGGGGCCGGGTCACCGGGTGCTCTGTATTGCGCCTGATACCGGGGAACGGTATTTGAGCATGGGTATTTTTTAACTAAGAAGAATTCTAACACAAGTCAAAGGCTCCCCTCCAAAATGAGCGCTTGATCACAGCCGGACGTTGAATCCGCAGCGTACAAGTACTTACTCTGGAAAGGAGCCAGTTAAAGAATCTAAATATGAATGTGAACTAGTGTGTCAGGGTTGTCCATTCTACACCTTCGGGAAGCAGGGCCGCAATGCGGTCTTTGGCTTCCTTTTTGCTGTACAACGATTCGTCGAGAATCGCGGCTGACCCCGAATCACTGCTCGTCCGAATCAAACGCCCCAGACCTTGCTTCACACGCAGCAGCATGTACGGAAGATCGACCTCCTCGTAAGGCGCTGCCGATGCACTGCGTTTGGCATTAAAGACAGGGTCTTGCGGAGGATATGGAAGCGACCAGATCATGACATTGGATAATGACGGTCCTGGAACGTCCAGCCCTTCCCACAGATTGACGGAGCATAGCACACTCTCCTCATCCTGTTGGAAAGCCGCAATCAGGTCACTGATCTCCCGATCACCCTCATACATAAAGCGTAATCCTTGTGCCTCAGGGACCTGAGCAATGTCTTGCTTGAACGCACGCAATTCCTCCATCGTACGGAACAGGATCAGCGCACGGCCTCCACTCTCCTGAAGCAGCGATACGGCGTCACGCAACCGATTTTCGTTTTCCGGGTGACCAGGTACGGTTTCATCTGTTATCTTCATCTGCATTTTGTCCGCGTAGTCATATGGGGAAGCCACGGAGAACGATACAAAATCATCAATCCCCAGGCTATCTGCCACATAACGGAATGAACTGTCCACAGATAACGTTGCAGAAGAGAAGACAATCGGAATGCCTGTATTAAACACGCGCTCGTTCAGAATTTCCTTCACGGTACGCGGCATGATGGATAAGGTTGTTTCGTCCTCGCTCTCTTCGGCCCAGCAGATGTACCCATCTTCCTTACGGAACAACGCAAGTGCGGACTGAATCATGTCCAGATGTTCTTCCACGACCCGCATCTGATAACCATCCAGCGAGAACAAGCCGCTCTCAAATACCAATTCTTCGCCGATCGCATCCAGTACACTGGTCAGCCGTTCAATCTCACGCAGCAGCGGCGGTTCTACCCGTACTTCTTTTCGTTCCGATCCGGGAATTGCCACCGTATACGTATCCAGCAACGCAAACAATCGTTCACTGCTCTCAATCGCTTCATCCACACGCTCCGCAAGGGATTCACGGATCTCCCCTTCAAGCAGACGGGTCACCAGTTCCTCGAAGATGCGGTGTTTCAATTTGTAGCTCAGTGCGTTCAGAGCCGCTTCTTCCAGCAAATGTCCTTCATCAAATACAACGGAGCTGTGATCAGGCAGCAATGGCAATTGACCCTCGCGTTTGCGCGCTTCATAGGTCCACACATGCTCCATGTAGTAATCATGGGAACAAATAATGATGTCCTTAGAACGACGGTAATGGTCACGCGACAGCGTCAGACCGCAGCGTTGTCTTTTTGGACAAACGAAGCAGTCTTGAAAAGGGTCCCAGTTGATTTTGTTCCACTGGCGATCATTCAGATGCGGATACTGTTTGCGGTCACCATACGGATGGAACGCTTGAAGCGTACCCGGCGTATTCACAAAATCCGGAAGACTCTCATGCACTTCTTCAATGACAGGCGCATCTTCATCTGCAAATCTCATCGCACTTAATTTGTTCAGACAGACGTATTGGTCGGGTGATTTGCCCAGACGTGCGTCCACTTCCAAATCCAGATGTGCAGCCAGCTTCGCAATATCTCCGCCCGGCTTCACCAATTGTTCAATCAAGGACTCATCGGCACAGGCGATGACCGCCGGTTTACCTGTATAACGTGCATAACAGACCGCGTAGAGCAGATAGACTAACGTCTTGCCTGTTCCTACACCGGCCTCAGCCATAATGGTCTTTTTATCTCCATAGGCCCGTTCAAGCTGGTACGCCATAAAAATCTGTTCATCCCGTACCTCGAAGCCGGACTCAGGTAAAATATCGTAAAAAACATCGGCAACCCATTCCCCTAAACGGGATACAAAGGGCTCTGCCGGATCATATGCAAAAGGATAACGTTGTGTAGACAATCCTAGGTCAGCCTCCATTCTTATACAAGCGGTCCGATTTTATTTTCCGTTCAAAAAAGGCCACTGGGCAAAAGTTAATTATCCCACGCGATGGGGTGGGTGACAAGCTTTTTTTAATGGGATTAATGTATAGAACCGGCTCGCAGGGAAAATATATATTTGAATCCATCATAAGGAAAGGCGGTGTTCCATCTTGAAACACGATGACTCTCAATCAAAGCATTCCCCCGAATCAGCGTCTGAGACATTAACGGATCGTCAGGGTCACCCTATTACGGACAATCAGAATGTTCGAACCGTCGGCAGCCGGGGACCGACTACGCTGGAGAACTATCACTTTCTCGAAAAGATCACCCATTTTGACCGCGAACGTATTCCGGAACGGGTAGTGCATGCCCGCGGCGCTGGCGCTCACGGTGTATTTCAGGCTTATGGGACGGCCGGGAATGAACCGGTATCGAAGTATACACGCGCACGTCTGTTTCAGGAAAAAGGTAAAGAAACGCCCGTCTTCGTTCGGTTCTCCACGGTTATTCACGGCGGACATTCCCCGGAGACGCTGCGGGACCCGCGCGGATTTGCTGTGAAATTCTATACCGAGGACGGCAATTGGGATCTGGTGGGCAACAATCTGAAAATCTTTTTCATTCGTGACCCGCTCAAGTTCCCGGACATGGTACATGCGTTCAAGCCGGACCCTTTGACCAATGCACAGGATATGGAACGATTTTTCGATTTTGTCTCCCTCAGCCCTGAAGCTACCCATATGATTACGTTCCTCTTCTCCCCATGGGGAATTCCGGCCAACTATCGGCAAATGCAGGGTTCGGGCGTCAATACATACAAATGGGTGAATCAGGAAGGCACAGGCGTGCTCATTAAATATCACTGGGAACCGCTCAATCAAGGGATACGGAACCTTCTTCAGAAGGACGCCAGCGATATTCAGGGACAGAACTTCAACCATGCCACCCTGGACCTGTATCAGGCAATCGAACGCGGAGACTACCCCGAATGGGAGTTGTGTGTTCAGGTTATGGAGGACAGCGAGCATCCTGAACTGGATTTCGATCCGCTGGACCCAACCAAGCTGTGGCCGCCAGAGCAGTTTCCGTTTTTGCCTGTTGGAAAAATGACCTTAAACCGTAATCCCGAGGACTACTTTAATGAAGTGGAACAAGCGGCTTTTGGCACAGGTGTGCTTGTGGATGGACTGGATTTCTCGGATGACAAGCTGCTGCAAGGACGGACTTTCTCCTACTCGGATACCCAGCGTCACCGGGTCGGTGCCAACTATCTGCAATTGCCTGTAAATGCACCCAAAAATCGCGTTGCCACCAACCAGAGCGGCGGGCAGATGCAATATCAGGTCGATCGTGCGCCGGGTCAAAATCCACACGTCAACTATGAGCCTTCCTCATTGGGTGGCTTAAAGGAAGCAGCTCCGCGCGGCAAGGAACATGAACCTCTTATTGAAGGTCATCTTGTTCGTGAAAAAATTGAGCGTACCAATGACTTCGGACAAGCCGGTGATACCTACCGTTCATTTAAAGATTGGGAGCGAGACGAGTTGATTAGCAATCTGGTAGATGCTTTAGCTACATGCAAGCCGGATATTCGTGAGCGCATGATCTCCTATTTCACACAAGCGGATGCCGATTATGGACGTCGGGTAGCCGAAGGATTATCCGCTGTTTCAACCGATGACAGCGCCACAGTTCAACCTAAACATGAGCCTACTATTGAACAGGCAGCTAAAGACAGCCATGAAGCCGATCCGTATTAAGGACTGGATGATTGAGCTAATGCTTATTTAAAGGCAACGGACATGTTTTATAGCAACATATAGGTTCGTTTCATAACCCCTGGTAGCTAAGACTGCTTGATGCAGCCTGCTATCGGGGGTATTTGGCGTTCCATCCAGAGCAGCCTGTGAGCTGATCACGCGGACACTTCCATTTTAAATATTGTTAAAGTTGATTTCGGCTGATTGGAGGTATGGATTATGCTGTTTGCTGGGAAAAGAGGCTCTTCCTATGTTCATTTCAGATGATCCCCTGTTAAATGAGGAACATGAACTGAGCGCAGGATTATGCGCTACTCCTATCAATTTCCATTTCCGACCAGTTATACAAGGCTTGTCAGCAGGTTGAGTCCATCTGATCAAATGATTATTGATGATAACGTTTACAACATTTACCATGAACCTGTGTCCTCTAGGACTTCATTTCCCAATTACTAAGGAGGTTTGCGTAATGAAACTATTCACCCCTGCTTCTACTTATGCACATGCAACATCTCAACGTTCGCTGAAATCAAAAATGACTCACATCTGTCTGAGTGCTGCTTTCCCTCTATTATTGCTCAGTGGTGGAACGGCTGGTGCCGCGAAAATGATCGAGAGCAGCTTGCAAAATCCCTCTGAATCCGTTGCCGTGTCCAGCACTGCACTCGCTGCAGGTGATCTATACGTCGCTCCTGGTGGCTCAGCAAGTAACCCCGGAACCCTTGCGAGTCCTACGTCACTGGCTAACGCGCTGACACAAATTGCACCGGGCAAAACGATATATCTGCGCGGCGGCACGTACAGTTTCTCGGAAACCGTTACGATTGAGCGAGGCAACAGCGGCACATCGGGACAGCGCAAAAATCTGGTGTCATATGGTTCAGAAAAACCTGTCTTTGATTTCTCGGCCCAAGCCTTCGCCTCCACCAATCGTGGGCTGCAAATGTTCGGAGACTACTGGCTCGTCAAAGGGCTTGAAGTGAAGGGTGCGGGCGACAACGGTATCTTTATCGGAGGCAGCTACAACCGCCTGGAACAGATCGAAGCCCATCATAACCGGGATACTGGCATTCAGCTCGGTCGTTATGCCTCTACTGCTGCAAACAGCGAATGGCCTACCTATAATGAAATTATTCGCTCCTATTCCCATGATAACTATGATCCAGATGACGGAGAAGATGCAGACGGTTTTGCTGCCAAATTGACGGTAGGCCCGGGTAACCTGTTCGACGGTTGTATCGCTGCCTATAATGTGGATGATGGCTGGGATCTGTACAGCAAAACGGACACAGGCGCCATTGGCGTCGTCACGATCCGCAACAGCATTGCCCATCACAACGGGCAAACTTCGGATGGGACATCCACCTCCAACAGTGACGGTAATGGCTTCAAGCTGGGCGGCGAGAAAATCGCGGTAAATCACATTGTGGAGAACAGCATTGCTTTTCAAAATAAAAAGCACGGCTTCACCTATAACAGCAATCCCGGTTCCATTCAGATGAAAAACAATACATCCTGGCAAAATGGTCAAAGTAACTTTGCCTTTGATGTGGGCACACACATCTTCACCAACAACCTGTCCTTCGAAGGCGGCGCCAGCGACAAAACCAGCGGAACCGACGTCAGCAGTACCAACGTCTGGTGGAAAAACAAAAAAAGCGAAAACGCCAAAGGCTTGCTCGCCAGCGCAGCCGACTTTGTCTCCCTTGTGCCTTCGGTGACGCGTAGCACGGATGGAACGCCTGTGCTGGGCAACTTCCTGAAGCTTGCCACTGGCAGTGATCTGATTGGCTCGGGTACGCCGTCGGGTATAAATATTGGTGCGCGGTAGGTTGTAGCGTAGTTTGGAGTTAGAGTAAGATATGTGTGTTAAGTGTACATGTGGAGTAAAAGACACGGATTAAACATGAAATCCCCTTCCCTATGCCAGCCGAATTGCTGGTGTTGGTGAAAGGGATTTTTGAGTTGCTGTGCATACCCTAATAGATACTCACGTTTTGCATAAAACCTCAATGATGAGTTTACCGCCTGTGCGAAAACCTTGCTCAAACGCAGCTTCCACATACATAGATGTAGATTGTCCGATCAAGTCTATCAGTTGCTCTAAAGCATCGTACTCGTTCCCCGTAAGACGTGTTTTGTAGTCCTGCATGAGGTCTGATATCTGACGATTGATCTCCAGATACTCAGCTTGCTCAGGATGAATCGACTCATCCAATCGCAGGTTTCCATGAAACAAATCTTCGATCAGGTTTGACATATTATCCTTCATGGTAAAGTCACCTCAGGAAGATTGTACATTAAGGAATGAGGCCAGATGCGAATTTAGCGGGAAATCCGCTAGTGTTTTTTTATTTAGTCAAAGTTAAAGTTAAACTATGCCTCAAACACCAAATGAAGCTTATCATGCTGTAGTCAACGCATATATAGCAACTACGAACGTGGCGAGTTGGACATTCCAACGGCTATACTGATTAAATTGGCTGACTATCAAGTACAGATTATCTTTTAAATCGGACAGATGTAAGAAGGCCACATCCATCAAAGTGATTCGGCTTGAGTTTTAAAAACCCGTTGCTAAGTCCTTTCATGCTGAAAGCAAAACCAAATAGCCCTGGTAAAGACGTTTACATCTAAACAATAAAGGTTTCCGAGTCAGTTCGAATATCTCTTACTATTCATTAAGTCCTCGGTAGCCAAATTTGAATTTGTAATTGCTAATCTGATTTTTATTGAGTTATCGTGTTCCATTAGTTGAACGATCAGCCGCACAATCTCAGTTGATATATTTAAAAGACAAGTTCCGCATTTACCTATACCCTCATATATTATTAAAAATCATTTATTAAAAGTGAGGAGTAAAAAAATGAATATGACTAACCAACAACATCTTCAACATCAAACTCTTGTAACCATAAGCCCGGTTGTTAGACATGGATTACGAGAAGCCCAGTACCTTGGGTATCAACATGCATTAACAGAAGCTGTTGCCATTGGATATTTAATGGGAAAAGGCTACGATTTTGATACTGCTTGGAGAACCGTTGAATCTTGGTGGAGACCTCCAGGAACTCCATTACCTCAGATGTATTAAGGTAAATATGTTAGCTGTTTGAATTTGAAAGCTTGCATATTGATCCAAACAGCTTTTTATCATCTGGCTTATTGTTCAGAACCAACACGACAAACTAGCACAGGCTTGATGCCGGTTGCTTCCCGGTACCGCCGTTTAATAACGTCGCAGAACTTCGGATCGATCTCCATGGTACGGCCGGTCCAGTTGGTCACAAGTCATCAAAGTATATCCGCTTCCGCCGAAGAAATCCGCCACTGAGTTGCCTGGACGACTGCTGTTCTTGATCGGTATTGCCAGCAACTCTAGCGGCTTTTGTGTCGGATGAACGTACTTGCCGACATCACGACGGGACACTTCCCAGACCGTGGATGGTTCAGGTTCCTCCAAAGGAGGCCAGCGCGCCATACCATAGTCTGTCGGCGGTCGCCGTACCAATCTGGGGCCTTTCCTTTTAAATGAGCGTAGAATACCGGCTCATGCTGCCAACGGTACTGTGATCAACCGTATGAAGCCGCGTTCTTCACCCATACGCATTGACTCCGGATTACAATGCCTGCCGCGTTCATGGCGACCTCGAACTGGCACTGGTAAGAAGATGGATGAAAAACGTATATCCCCGCCGTTGGCACCATATGTTCGGCATACCTCTCAAATACGGAATGCAAAAAGCCCGCAAACTCTGCGGGCTTTTTGTCGTTCATTATTGTCTCCCTCCCGTCAGCGGCCAGGCGGGAAGAGTCACTTTCAACGGCAACGTTGTACGGCGGGTGTCAAGGAACAAAAAAACGGGTGAGTCCCGATAATACGGACAAACCCGTCGTTTCCTTTAATTTAATCACAATTTCATTACATACTAGGATAACCAGGAATTCGGAGTACATCAAATCTGAAGCCAACGTGACGATCTGAAGTACCATGAGTTTCCAAACTATCAGAGAAAAGTCCCTTCTTCCAAACTTCGTAGTGTCTTGTCATGTAACGATTGTATGCATTAATCACCGTCTTGTGATTGTCCTTCGCGATGCTCTCACTGAAGGATGCGGTTGATGTCCAACTTTGAGATACGTTATAACCAACAGTTGCAGACACAACTGATGCGCTGATACCTACGCTAGCATTAAAGGAGTTACCAACCGTCACAGATTGAGAAAGTGTTAATGTACCGCCAGAACTTCCGGTCTCTTCTACGGAAGCAACTACATAGTTAGGGTTAACTGTTGCATATTCAGCGCTCGGATTTTTAGCATATAAGTCACCGATTGCTGCAGGTGCTACTTCATGTTTCCAGTCGTCATTCTTTGCTTCATCAAGGTAAGTAACATCCACCACTTTGATTAGTTTGTTTTCAATTGGATCTTGGCCAGTAGCTAGCAAATAAGCAGTCGAGTTAACAGGAACATACTCTGTAACGATAGCCCTTTTGACTTCTATTTTTCCGTCAGGAGTTTTAATTTCAATTCCTTTGACCCCTTCTGAGGTTTTAATAAGAAGTTCATCGGGAACCACCACCTTTGTTTCTTGTTCATCAATTGTAGCTTCTGAGGCCCTAGCTTGCTGGAAACCAACAATCGTTAGGAAGAGAACTAAACTCAATGCTACTAACAAAAACTTCCTTTCCCTAGACAATAAAACCACCTCAGCAATTTTTTTGATCTAAACGATCAATTACAATTGTTCCATAATTATCCTAATCAAACAATGATTTTTATATAAATTTTACATAAAATTTACAGTTATATATTCATATATCCATTATATGTTCATAATTAGCATTTAGTAACCATATTTAAAGTGAGAAGAGGAACGCCCCAGTCATATGTCGCTATTGCAGCTGTGTGTTTCATTCCCGACTTTTTCTATCCTCCTAGTGTCACTGAAAAATGGTCAAATGGAGTTCAACTTGATCTCATGATGAAGCCAGTATGCTAGGGTTCAAAATATAATTTTTAGTTATCACACGTGATACTTTATTAAAGCAAAACGAGCCCAAAAATCTTTCAGGCTCGTTCAACAACTGCAATCGGCTCAAGACGACCGCTCTTTCAGCAATCGAACTTCAAAAGATTCTCGGCGTACTTCCCCATGAATCAGTTTCGCCAACGGGTGCAGCATATTACCTTCGTCTTAGTTTTCTTGGTTCAGTCTGTTCAGTTTATCGGACCTGCAACGCCTCAAATAGCAATTTCTCCCCCTATTATCGCCAATGACTTTTAGTACAATTGCAAACTCTTTTCTTATGAGAGGGTTCTTAGTTTCGGTTAGAAGTTTAAGTAAACACTCCACTGAAGATCGTTCTCCTGATTCAACATGTTCCTTCCGGACGTGCCAACATCCTTTTCACAATATGTACAGGAAACTCACCGGTATAGAGCTGACTATTTTCCCTCTTCTTGTACGAAGACAAACGTATTCTCGTCGGATCGTTCTTCTGAAAAACTAAAGTTTAGCCGATCAAAGCTCCTAACGTCCTTTATATCTGTAATCTTGTGCTCTGCCATATAACGTACCATTTCGCCTCTGGCCATCTTGGCCCAGGTTGCCTTTTCAATGACTTTCCCTTCGACCATTTGACCGAATACACAAGTAATAAACCGGGTTTCCTCCCTCAGAAAAGGCACGATGTTCTTGCTATACTCTTTGGAAGCCAGATTTAGAATGCAGTTGCTTTCCGATTGAAGCTGATCTGCTAGTTTGCTACCCCAAAATTGATATAGGGACTTGAAGCCCGGACCTTGCAATTTGCCCTGCATCTCCAACCGATAAGGTGTAACACCATCCAAAGGCCGTAACATACCATAAAAACCGGATAATATGCGCAAATGCTGCTCCAGATACTCCAGTTCTTCCTTTTGAAAAATACCCGGCGCCATATATTGATACTGAATCCCCTCATAGGCATAGATGGCTGGCGTCAGATTATTCTTTAAATTCATATTCCGAATCCGATCAATATTTAGTTCGGCGATTGCATCGTTACACTTCCACAACGCTTTGAGTTCGTCATATGATAACTTTTGAATCAAACGGAGTAGCTGTTCGGATTCGTTTATAAACTGCGGCTGCTCACAAGCCATAAGATCGGTGTCGATCTTCATCTTTTTGGCAGGTGAAATTATAATTCGTATCATGCTGATCCATCCTTAATCTACCGTTGTTTTTGTCGTTATTCATTGTACAGGATTGGACAGATGAATCCAATGGCGAACTACATCCACTGCATCATGTTGCCTTTGAAAGGGACCAAAAGAGAACAATACCTGTGAATTTCTCTTTAATTTGACGACAACTGGATATAGTGACATCTTACTACGACGAGCTGTGACTAATAATCGTATTCTCGTCCAACTCTTTTCGCCAACAATAAAACCCCGGTGTTGATCTGCACTTAGCAGCAACCACCGGGGTTGGATTATGGTATCCAACACTGTCTACTATTTTAAATGCCTACCAACCTTACTTAATGTGTAAACTTACTGTGTAAAATCATGCTGCCCAATCGTCAGCAACGTTGGTCTGCTCTTGCTCCACAACGACGTTGCAATCTTCGGATTGTAATAATAGAGGGCTCCGTGTGTCGGATCAGTGCCATTCAAGGCTTTACGTGCTGCCTGATAGGAAGTCTGGGTTGGCTTTGTATTAAACTGTCCATCGTCTATGGCCGTGAACTGCCCTTTCTGGAAAATTACTTTCGGGATTGATGACGGGAATGCATTTGAATGCACACGATTCAAGACGACCGCTCCTACAGCAACCTGTCCTTCAAAGGACTCTCCGCGTGCTTCCCCATGAATCAGCTTTGCCAACTGGCGCAGCGTGTTACCTTGGGCTGCAGCCTTCTTGTTCAGTCTGTTCAGTGTTGCCGGACCTGCAATCCCATCCGCACTCAACCCCTGCGCCTGCTGGAACTTACGGACAGCTCCTTTGGTAATAGAACCGTAATATCCGGTCATTCCGGCCTTAAAATACCCCAGTTCGCTTAATTGCTCCTGCAATTGCAGCACATGTTCGCCGCGAACGCCCTGCTCCAGCTTCTGTGCTCCAGCAGAAGGAGCTGCCATCGTAAGTCCGAGAGCCATCGCGAAGGCACCGAGAAGCACACTGACTCGTCCTGCTCTTTTGCCAGTCTTTTTCCCCCTGCGATGGGTGACTTTCCGGCTAACGGTAATAGGGCCCATGTGGTCAGTACTTGTGTGCAGATCATACAGATTATACAATTCAAGCCTCTCATCCCCGCGATTTAAACTAACTTCTTCATCAAGGCTGTAGATATAGCTCTTTATCTTCATCTGTTTCATTTCTCTCATCTCTTTAACAGGAGTAAGATCAATCACATCATATCTCCCGTTCATCTCACTTATCTTATCGTTGCCACTATAACTGTACATCACATTCATCCCGACATTATCAGTCACACGTACTACTTCACACACGCAATTCTGTCCACTCATCATATGCTTTTCATTCATCATATTCTCTGCATTCACTTCATTCATTTTACGCGTCTGATCCATTTCAATATTGTTCTTCATGATTAAATTAACCTCCACTTTTCTGAATCCAGATCCCACTTCTTCCCCCTGAATTCTCACGGTTGGACATCCCGAGTGTCATTATAGGATATAGAAAAAGTGACGTCTATCGGACCGATGGCGCAGGCGAAAATCCACTCCAAACATAACAAAAAGAGGCATGAGCCCATGGTCACACCATGGTCATGCCTCTTCTTGTATCAACTTCCTTCCGCTTGTACAGCCCATCATTTCCGTAGGCAGGTTGACCCGTACAAAAGTTGCGTTGTATTTATTGACATTTATTCGGCCAGTTCCAGACCCTTCGTTTCCCGGCCCAAGAACAGCACAGCGGCTGCGCCAATAAGGATGGTCACGAAGAAAATCGTGAATATCAGGCTGATTGCGACTTCACGCTGAACCAGCATACCAACCATTAATGGCGCAAGCACGCCCCCAATCCGGCCTACCGATGTGGCGAGGCCCACACCTGTGGAACGAACAGAAGTGGGGTACAATTCCGGACTATACGCGTACAGACCGCCCCATGCTCCCAGATTGAAGAAGGAAAGGCAGATACCTGCGGTCAGAATCGTCGCTTCCGTTGTCGCCAGTCCAAAAGCAATCGCACTTACTGCTGTCAATGTAAGATAAACGACAAGTACAAATTTGCGACCAAACCGCTCAATGAAGTACGCCGCTGTGAAGTAACCTGGCAGCTGCGCGATCGTCATAATCAGCACGTATTGGAAGCTTTTGACCAGCGTAAAGCCTTTCGCCATGACAACCGAAGGCAGCCACAGGAACATGCCGTAATAAGAGAAAATGACGGTAAACCACAAGATCCAGAGCATCAACGTTGTGCGGCGATGCGGTGCCGACCAGACCGTGGATACCTTTTCGCGGAACGTGATTTTCTTAATTTTAGTATTGTTCTTGTAACGCGGCGGGTCCTGAATGGCACGGCGCAGGTACAGCGCATAGAACGCCGGAACAGCACCAATGGCAAATGCAATTCTCCAGCCATATTCCGGGATCACAAAGTTGGCAATGAGTGCCGATACTATCCAACCGCCTGCCCAGAAGCTCTCCAGCAGTACAACTGCACGTCCGCGTTCTGCCGTAGGCATCGACTCCGATACCAATGTAGATGCTACGGGCAGCTCTCCGCCAAGGCCAATACCGGCAATCAGACGCAGTACACACAATACGGCGAATCCGGTCGCCAGAGCTGACAGACCACTAGCGATCGTAAAGATTAGTAATGTCCACATCAAAATGGCCTTACGCCCGAAACGGTCCGCAAGTGCCCCCGCAAGCAATGCACCTAGCGCCATACCAATCGAGTTGATACTTGTAAGCACCCCGACTTGTCCGGGACTGAGACTCCATTCCTTGGCGAGTGCAGCCACGATGAAGGAAATCATGCCGACTTCCATTGCATCAAACAGCCAGCTCATGCCGGCACTGAACAGCAGCTTACGCTGCTTGGGATTCCGCAATACTTCCAGTTTGCTCATCACTTATAGCTCCCTTGATCTCTATATAATCATTCTGACACTAAACCATTATTATGCAGAATGATCCAGAAATCAATGCAAAATACGCATATCCGCTGATCTTCTTCCCATACATTACCCCTTGAGTGAACCCGCTGTCAGACCTGCAACAAAATAACGTTGAAGCAGAATGAACAGCACGATCATCGGAATGGCTGTTACCAGCACACCTGTGAGCATCATCGGATAGTTGGTCACGTATTCCCCGCGGAACTGCATGAGCGCGAGAGGCAATGTGAGCTTAGACTTACTGCTGAGCATCAGCATCGGAATGAGCAGATCATTCCACACCATCACAAGCAGGAACGTAGCTGTAGCTGCCAAAGAAGGTGCAGCCAGTGGTAACGCAATCCGTGTATAGAGCCTCCACTCGCTTGCTCCATCCATGCTGCCCGCTTCCAGTATTTCCGCATTCAGCATACGCATGAAGCCCGTCAGCATAAATACGGAGACCGGCATCAACATTGCAGCTGATACTACTATGAGTCCCGTCAGACTGTCCGACCACCCAAGCGTACGCGTCAGGGAATAGATCGGCAGCATGCTCACCTGGGAAGGAACAATCAGTCCCGCAACGAACAGTGCAAACACAATTTTGCCCACGCTGCCACCCCAGCGAACAATGGCATAAGCAATCATGCTGCTGAGCAACAACTCAATCGCAACCGTGCCCAGCGTTACAACCAGACTGTCTCCGAAATACTGCCACATCGGCTGGTTGCGGAACATTCCCGTGAGATTATCCCATGTAAACGGGTCCGGCCAGCTAAATGGACTGCTAAAGAAGTTGCTGCTGGTTTTGAACGATGACACAAATACAAAGTACAGCGGCACGATAATCAGCAGCGCGTATACCAATAAGATCAGTCGATTGAACCATTTTAAAAACATATAAATTCCCTCCCTTCTTCCTTGGGTTGCTTGGATGCTGCTGGGCAGAGTAAAACTTAATTATTCACGTACTCACGAGCATTTCAATCCGTCCAATCGTTAATAGCTTACTCGGTCGGCACGCAGCGCTTTGAACTGTAATAGTGTCAGCAGCGCCAGCAGAACCAGGAAAATCATCGAACCTGCAGAAGCGAGGCCAAAGGAGTAACTGCCAAAGGCGGTATGATAGATATATGTCGTTAAAATTTCAGTTGCGTAGTTCGGGCCTCCGTCCGTCATCGTGAAAATGAGGTCAAATGCCTTGAACGACTGAATAGTCGTATAGGCCACAACAATTGTTGCCGAAGGTGCCAGCAGCGGCCAGGTCACGGTACGAAATACCTGCCATTTGCTGCCGCCATCCATACGTGCTGCTTCATACAGCTCTGCCGGAATGCCTTGCAGACCTGCGATAAACACAATCATCATCTGCCCGGCATGCGCCCAGACCTGTACCGCGGCAATCGAGTAGATGGCGATCTTGGGATCACCAATCCAGTTGTGGGCCATGCTCCCCATACCTGCCTCGTTCAAACCATAGTTAATGAGCCCGATCGAAGGATCGTACATAAATGCCCAGATCAACCCCACCGATACGGAGGACAGAATCGCAGGCAGAAAATACAGTGCCCGGAGCGCGATGCGTGTCTTTGTGTTACGTACCAGAAGCAGCGCCAGGACAAGTGAAATAAAGGTTTGCGCTATAACAACCGTTAACATGAATTCAACGTTATTGCCAAAGGCTTTGCGAAATACGATGCTGCTGAGACTGTCCTTGTAATTATCCAGCCCTACAAATGCATACGACGGGGATACCCCGTCCCAATCCGTAAAGGAGTAGAACAGCCCCGTCAATGTAGGAAATACGAACAGTGCAACGTACAGCAGCAACCCGGGTAACAGAAACAGGGATAGCTGAATACGGTTCTTCATCGTTTATTTCCCGATATGCTGATCAATGATCGCCTGTGCCTGCTGTGCTGCTTCTTCAGGAGAAGTGCCGCTCAGTACAGCCTGAATGGAGTTCGTCACCGCTTTCTGATTATCTCCATTCAGGATGGTGAACCGTGGCTGGAACACGGTCTTTTTGCTCGCCCAATCTCCGGCAACCTGAAGCTCGGGTGTATCGTACTTTACATCGTTCACTGTCACGTTCTGTCCTGTCTGGTTGGCATATTGGCCAGCCACTTCCGGACTGCTCAGGAATTCGAGGAACTTCTTCGCTTCTTCCGGGTGTTTGGACTTGCTATTCACCGCGAGCATGAATGTAGTGGTGTGCACCCCTTCATATTTCGCCTGATCGGCACTTACGGTAATCGGTGCGAGCAATTTTTGCTCCAAATTCGGATTTTGCAGCTTGTTCTGTGCCAACTGATACGATCCGCTTGCCAGTATCGCCGCTTTCTCTTGGATGAAGAGTGCTCCCGCTGCCGGGTCTTTCGTTCCCAGTGCATCCTGCTGGAAGTAACCTTTGTCGTTCAGTTCTTTAATTTGAGTCAATGTTTTCACCCAAAACTCATCCGTCAGTTTTGCTTCGCCAGCTTCCACTTTGGTAAAAATGTCGTCACTCGGCGCATTGTTCATCACCATCGTATTCATGAATTGGCCCGGACCAATATCCGCTCCAGCAAATGCAATCGGAATAATGCCGTTGTCTTTCAGTGTCTGACAAAGCGCTAGAAAACCTTCCCAATCCGTCGGCGGGGTCAGTCCGTATTTTTCAAACAGCTTCACATTGTAGATTGGATCGTTGTATACGAGTTGATAAGGAATTGCATATTGTTTGCCATCGTGCTGGCCTGCTTCAATCAGCTTTGGATTGTAGGCTGACAGAAACGACGATCCAGTCAAATCCGTAAACAATCCGGCTTTGGTGAAGGCTTCGAACTGTGCACCAGGGAAGGAAGCAAATACATCCCCAACCGAACCGTCACTGATTTTGGATTGTACAGTGGATTGATATTGGTCCGAAGGAAGAGTTTGCATTTCTACATGGATGTTCGGGTTTTCCTTTTCAAACGCATCAATCGTCTTGTTCAGCGCCTCCACATCCTCTCCACGCCAGTGCATGAAGCTGATTGTTACTTTGCCTGAACCGGAGGAGCCGCCCTCTCCTGATGAAGCAGTATCCCCGCCGCCGCAAGCAGACAACAGGATGGACATCACCAGCATACTGACGAGGGGCAGGATATATTTTTGTTTTTTTCTCATGAAAGAAGACCTCCTGAAGATATTTGATGTAAGTTAAACGACTAAATTTACACTGAACACTACGTATTTATAACAATCTTCCAATCGCTGTTACCCCCGGATTTCTTCAATTCTATTAAAGGAGAAATCCGGGGATAGCGTATGCTTCCGATGTAGCTTTCTTTCAGAAAGCTTTCAGGCGAACGCTTCGCTTCTTCAGATCGGTTCTACTCTCTCCGTTAAAGTGTAAAAAAAGGGTTAACTCACTTAATTGGTAGTAACTGAATGCTGTTTTTGTCTTGTTTTCCACTTCTCACGAATGATCGGCATAACCGTCCGTCCAAAAATTTCGGCTTCTTCCAGATGCGGATATCCCGAAAGGATAAATGTGGTCACTCCCAAATCTCCATATTCCATCAACCGTTCTGCAACCTGTTCGGCTGTACCCACAATGAGGATCGCTCCGCCGGAACGCACAACAGACAAACCTGTCCACAGGTTTGGACCTACGACGAACTGCTGCTTCTCGGACAGTTCCCGCAGCTCATTTTGCCTGCGTTGATTGGTTGCATCCGTCTCCGCGAAGGCAGCTTTGGCTTTCTCGATTGCTTCAGGTGGGACTTTGCTTATAATCTCCCAAGCCGCCGCCCATGCCTCTTCTTCCGTATCCCGGATGAGTACCTGTGCTCGCATGCCGTAACGCAACTGGCGATCTTGTCCGGTTTCCTCTTTGATCTGTTCACGAATGACTTCAATTTCTTCAATCTGCTCCTGAATCCAGTCATGCGGCTCGCCCCACATGAGGAATGTATCTGCATGTTCAACAGCTACCCGTTTTGCAATCCGTGAACTTCCTCCGAGGTAGAATGGCGGATACGGCTTTTGCACCGTTTCAGGCATACCTACCGGGGCTTTGAAATTGTAATATTTACCGTTAAACTCCTGATTATCATCGGATGCTTCCTGATTCGCCTGAGCACCACTTCCAGCAAACTCGGTCAGATTGAGGCCGGTCGATTGCGTCCATGAACGCTTCATCACTTCCATGTACTCACTCGCGCGTTCATAACGTTCATCATGGGCATGAGCCAGTGGATCTCCCAGTTCCTCCAGATCCCGAACCGAGCTGCCTGTCACTACATTGATCATGGCACGACCACCAGACAGTTGATCCAGTGCCGCTCCCATTCGTGCAGCCAATACAGGGGTGACCAGACCTGGGCGAATAGCCACAAGCGGACGCAATGTTTTCGTGTGACTCATGACAGCCGAACCCACAACCCACGCATCGAGACAAGCTCCTCCTGTCGGAATCAATACAAATTCAAAACCTGCCGTCTCCGCCGTCTGCGCCACTTGAACTAAATAATCTAGGCTCGGTTCCCGTTCCGGGGCAACCCCCACATATTTCCCGTCTCCTGCTGTAGGCAAAAACCAGCCAAATTTCATCTCTTCCTGTTCGCTCACACAAGTCATTCCCTTCTATGAATAAATAAAGTCTCATGTTAAAAATAAGACCAGTGTTGTGCACATTGGCCGTTCCGGTTACGAATCGTTCTTTCGATCACTGTTATAAAGGCAAACATTGCGTTTCTTCAGAATCGATTTCGTACCCTCCACTACGTTCGCACTCGTTAAACCTTATTTTTAAAGTGCGCCTAATTTCTAATCATTTTATAAGTGCGAATACTTCCAAATGCCGATTAATTAACTTGGTTTAATAGGTATGGACATCATATCAATTGATTTGTCTGTGATCAATGTCATTTCGCGGCAATTTTATTTTGTCATTTTGTGGTGAATTCACAGGAATAAGTCTTTCTCATCTTGAATATTTACAAAACCCACCTGTATAATAGGTTATAAGAGAAACTTTCAGAGATTACAAACTATACTTATATTAAAGAGGTGTTCCTGATGATCGAGAGCATGAAGGAGGACCACCACGAGTTTTTGGATATTATTTTTTTTACTCCGTCCGAATTCGAGAAAGCCGGTGGAGCTTGGCCGATTCGAATCGGCCGTAATATAGCCAAGAGCAACTATCATATTGGCCCGCGAACGACGCCTTTTCATTATTTGATCTTTGTTCTGGAGGGCGAGGGAACATTCATACAGAACGGACATCGTTATTCCCTGCGTGCCCGTGATGCTTTCTGCCTGTATCCACAGGTTACCCATGAGTACTGGTCTGATCCGAAGGAGTCTTTGCACAAAATTTTCATTGCCTTTGACGGAAAACATGCAGCCGAACTTCTGGCACGAATCGGGCTTACCCCGGACGCGCCGCATCGTTCCGGTGTACTCACCCCGGAGACGGCAAGTGGCATGCGCGCCTTTATGGAAGAGGTTCGCAAACCTCAGGGAGGCGCAAGCGACCTGGGACGACTGACCCGTTTTCTCGGATTGTTTGATCGAATTGCCAAATCGCCCGCTACCCGAGTGCTTCAACCAGACTCTGCCACCCCATGGTTGCAAAAGGGCAAAGAGTACATGGATATTCACTTTGCTGGCGGCATTACTGTGGAAGGTGTATCTGCACACGCTGGCGTGGATCGGACCCATTTTGCCAAACAATTCCGCAAAGCTTATGGTCTGTCTCCTGTCCAGTATATTCAACGTCTCAAAATGAATCAGGCCAAACGGCTGCTTGTGCAGACCCCTTTAACGTTAACTGAAGTAGCGCACTCGGTAGGTTACCCCGACCTGTTTTCCTTCTCCAAAGCATTCAAAAAGCAGGTCGGTCTGCCTCCCAACCGATATCGAACAGCCGAGAACAACAAAAGCTGATTTGTCGCCAATCGCCCGCTACTGAAAGCTACCTAAAACTACCCAAAGCAAAAAGGCAAGCCTCCTTGACGGAGACCTGCCTTTTCCCATTTACAATTCACAACGATCTTCCTGTTAACCACATGCCTATGCATATGCTCCTGCTACTTCTTCTCCTCGCTCTTTCGAGCCAGCGGAATGCCGTTTTCCTTCGCATACCATGCTTCATAATGATGCACAGCGACACCAGCAAAAGAGGAATGAGAAGCGCCAAGATCAAACACCTTCTTCATTTCTTCGTCCATATTGGTGATGGATTTGCTGAAAAAGGTTAGATGATCGCCTTCATGCGTGTCTGCCAGCTCGGCTCCAACCCAAACTTTCTTGCCAAGCTCATCCGCTTCGTCCAGCTCTTCCTTGGACAGATCATACATCTGTTGACCACTATCACGATAAGCCATAATGGCTACTGCATCAAAATGGTCGATCACCCAGCGGCTGAATGTATCTCCGCCTTCTGCCGACTCACGATCATCCAGCCAGAAAGGGATCGCGGCGCTCATGTGCAGTCCGGCATCAGATCCGGCTTGGGTCCAGGCCTTCATGTTGTCGCTCCACTCCGCAATCACGCTGTTCTGCTCGTTCTCCCAGCGTTTTAGCTGATAAGGCTCCACATCCAGCTGAATGCCCTCAAAGCGTTCATTTTTGGCCGAAGCCGCATTATAGGCTCGTACTTTTTCAATAAACGCAAGTCCCTCTTCCCGCTTCTCCGTATAAGCCCAGTCTGCATGACCGTTCAGAGCATGCACTTCGATCTCAGCCTGCCGGGCAGCCGCAATGAATTTGCGGTACGTCTCATCCGAAACCTCGTCCTGGATTTGCAGGAAAATGGTATCTACGCCCTGTGCTTTGGAGAAGGAGATAATCTCGGGCGTCTGCTCTGCAATAATGGAAGCGTCCCACAGCCAGGTCGCTTTGTGTTCCTCATGTGAGAACCATTTGAGTAGCCAGGGCAGAAGCAGCAGGCAGAACAGCAGGGCCAGAATGGCCCATTTTGCCTTCACCGACAGTTTGCCCCACTTGTTCATTATATTCCTCAGACGAGCAACGCTTCACTTGGCTCAAGCACAGGGTGCTGTACCGAATGACCAATCTTGTAAATGTGCGGATGTGTGTACGTTTTGAACGCATTACGTGTATCCAGAATCGGCACACCCATCTCGGCAATATCAAAGTAAGGCAAATCGCTGTGGTTGGTGATCAGCACGATGCAATCGTACTTCTTGAACTGCTCAAGGTTGAACACTTCGCTATATACCGTCTCTCCATGCTTGTCCAGGAACGATTCAGCATGTGGATCATAATAGCTGACATTGGCTCCACCTTCCTTGAACAGTTCATAGACTTCCAGTCCAGGAGATTCACGCAAATCGGCAATATTCGGCTTGTACGACATACCGAGCAACAGAATGTTGGATTTACGTACGGATTTCGCGTACTCATTCAGGATCGTAGATGTTTTGTTCAGTACATAATATGGCATGTTGTCATTGGTGGATTGTGCCAGCTCGATGAATTTGCTGTAGAAACGGAATCCTTTGGCCTTCCAGGACAAGTACATCGGGTCAAGCGGAATGCAGTGACCGCCGATGCCAGGGCCCGGATAGAATGGCATGAAGCCAAACGGCTTCGTCGCAGCTGCGTCGATAACTTCCCAGATATCGATGCCCATACGATCACACATCATCGCCATTTCATTAACAAAGGCAATGTTTACGCTGCGGAACGTATTTTCCAGCAGTTTGGACATTTCAGCCACTTTTGGCGAAGATACAGGTACAACCGTTTCAACGTATTTGCTGTACAATGCTGTTCCCAGCTTGAGGCAAGCTTCCGTTGTTCCACCGATTACTTTCGGTGTATTAAAGGTAGTGAATCGTCCGTTGGACGGGTCTACACGTTCAGGCGAGAAGCACAGGAAGTAATCTTTTCCTGCTTCTTGTCCGATCTTGTCCAGCTCATCCTGAATCAGTTCTTCGGTTGTACCTGGATAAGTGGTGCTCTCCAGCGTAATCAGCATACCTGGTTTCATGTGCAGTTTGATCTGATCCACAACCGTCTCGATATAAGACGTATCCGGGTCCTGGTTTTCACTAAGCGGTGTAGGTACGCAGATGCTCAGTGCGTCGATCACGCGCAGCATGCTGTAGTCCGTTGTTGGCTGGAAGCGGCCGCTTTGCATTACTTTTTTCAATTCCTCGGACGAAATGTCGTGAATATAGGAATCTCCCTGATAGATGCTCTCCACTTTGGATGCATCCAGATCAATTCCGATTACCGTGAAACCCTGATTAACCATTTCCACCGCAAGTGGTAACCCTACGTAACCGAGCCCGACCACGCCGAGCACCGCTTCTTTATTTTCAATCGCATTCAGTAATGTGTGGAATTGTTGATTCTCCATGATATTCCCTCCAAAGTGTATTTGTTTGGTTGATTGACGAATCCATTTGATAGATGTTTGTCTGTAAATGTTCTTATTTGTTTTGATCGAGATTAACAGGCTACTGTCTCTCCTGGTTGTGCTGGTGATTGCGTCTAATGCAGGCAACGCCTGATTCGGGCATCCAGCTCCACAGGTGAGAACGGTTTGGTCATATAATCATCGACCCCGCTGCGGAAGCATTGGCTGATCGTCTGTTCTACACGCTGCTCCGTCAAAACGACGATTTTGGGCGGCTGCTCCACATCAAGGTTCTGGATATGTTGAATGAACGGCAGGCCATCAATGCCATACAGATTCAATTCGGTCAGCACCAGATCGGGCGTGATTTTCTCAATCAGCTCCAATGCAGCCAGCCCATCCACCGCTTCATAGGTTTCATACCCTTGCATCTTCAGCCGCAATTGCAGAAACTCGCGTACCGTCGGATCGTTGTCCACAATCAAAATTCGTTCCGGCTCGTCTGCCGTCTTGTCCAGCGTGTAGATATGAATCTCCGACGGGTCTACCAGCTTCGCGGACTCAGCCATATGTTGAATGGTTGCCTTGGAAGGACGCTCACCTGCCGGGAAACTTGCCAGCGTGATTTGCGGATCGGCACCAGGTACCGTCTCCTGCAGTTCATGCTTGATGCGAAGCCCCTCATAATGAACCTCATCCAGTGTCAACCCTGGCAGCAGGACAGCTATCGCCTGTGTGGCTCCATCCACCCACACCTGAAACGCAGACTCACCGGTCTGCTCCAGATGTGTCCTGACCTGCTGCTCCGGCTGAGACTGCCCTGCACAATGGATGAACATTAAGCCGCATGTTTCGGCACCCGTTTCCTTCAATCCCTGTTCTACACTGCGGTACACATTAACGGCAGCCTCACGCTGCAATGTCGCCGTATTTGGCATGTTCTTTTCCACCCTTCTCCCTCGGTTATCTATATTGTTTCTGCTGTATTACTTTGATTACGCTGTGCTTAGGCCGCCTCGCTTGTTTTCTCTTCCTCGGACCAGCTCTGGCGTGTCATGGTACCCCATGAATTGTTTTTTTGCATGAACTGAATGTGCCCCTGCAATCTCCACAGCACGCCAAGCTGATGATAGCCGACGAATTTCAGAGCGGAGTAGAACAGCATTTTGACCAGATCGGACAGCTTGTTATACCGCTTGAATGCAATTTCCTCGAGCACAAGAGCTCCCACACTGAGCAGATAACCACTCACAATGTTGAGCGATCCAAAGAGCACAAGTATCGGCCACTGGGTCATATCCATTAGTACATATCCCGTGAGAGCGAGAAGTCCGGTAATACGGAAATACGGATTCAGCGCTTCAAAAAGGATGTTGTACGGCATGGTCAGCATGCCCATGACTTTATATTTCGGGTTGAACAACATGCCGCGGTTCTCAAGCATGTTCTTCAGATTTCCGCGTCCCCAGCGCTTGCGCTGACTGGACAAGATCCGGTAGGAATCCGGCGCCTGTGTCCAGCACACGGCCTCAGGGCAGAAGGCTACGCGGTATTTCAATTTGTTCTCCAGCATATAACGGTGAAGCTTGATGATAATGTTCATGTCTTCACCCGGATAACCGTCCCGGTATCCCCCAACGGCGATAACCGCATCCTTGCGGAACATACCGAAGGCACCTGAGACGATAATCAGACCATTCATGTGACTCCAGCCGATCCGTCCGCCGAGAAAAGCTTTGAGATACTCGATGGACTGGAACATCGGCCAAATCTTACGAGGCAGTGAAACGTCCTGCACTGCCCCGTTTTCGATTTTGCAGCCGTTAGCTATCCGTACATCCCCGCCAATAGCAACCGTCTCTTCCGGATTCTCCATATACATGCGAGCCATGCGAATCAGGGCATCCTTCTCCAGCAAAGAGTCGGCATCAATCGAAGAGATCAGCGGGTAATGAGACAGGTTGATTCCAGCATTGAGGGAATCGGCCTTCCCGCCGTTTTCCTTATCAATGACATACAGGTCCGGGAATTCCGGATTGTGGTAGATCCCGCGTATTTTCTGACAGGAAATCTTGCCCCGGATCTTCGTGTTCGGTACTGGCTTAAGTCGATATTCTTCCAGCAACACCTTTAAGGTGGTATCGCTGGAGCCATCATTCACCACGATGACCTCATATGTTGGATAATTCAGCGTCATCAGGCAGTTCACATTTTCAATAATCGTCAGTTCCTCGTTGTATGCAGGCACCAGCAAGGAAACCGATGGTACGAGTTCCGAGCCCGATAACGTATTGTATTTGGAATAGTGCGACCGCCTGAAGATCGTCCAAATATTGCGGAATGATAAGGCCAGAATGGAAAAATAGAGCGTATTTACAGCAACGACATAGTAGATTGCGACCATGCCATAGATTAATAGTAGATCTCTAAGCAGTGTAATCCCCTCCTACCGCAGCCACACCTGTACGTTTCTTGCTTATTGTCCGGTTCCCGCGTACGGGACCGAAGTACCGATCATACAGCAGCCTTTTTTTGTTATGTGCAATCATCTGGTCAACGGCTTTGTGGTCTGTTCCTGAGTGCTGCATCGTGCTCTCAATCTGTTGCATGGCAATCTCTCTTTCAGCACCTGTACCCTGCACGGCGGCCTGACACAAGGCTTCAAATCCCGGTTCGCCCAACTTGCTCAGGCTCTCTGCACTGTTATAGCGTACACCCCAGTCTTCGTCACGCAGCGCTTTGCGCAGCAGTGGAATGCTGCCTGCCGCATGTTTCGAACCGAGCGCCAGAACCACTTCGGCACGCACCTCCGGGTCCGAATCCTGCATAAGCTTCAGAATGGTCTCGTCCTGAAGTGCCGGACTTGCGCTGAGATACAGCTTCACCGCTTCTGCCCGTACATCCTGATGTTCTGCACCTACGAGTCTGTCGAGTGCTGGCATCACTTCCGGTACAGCCTGTCCCCACATCGCTACAAGTCCCACTTTGACAAAGTCAGGATTGCGGTCTTCCAGCAATTCAATGAGAATTCGGCTTGTATCCAGACTGGTTTCGAGCAAAATATCTGCTGCCAGATGATGAATCGATTTTCCTTTGGTTAACAGCAGCGCGAGCATGTCTTTCAGTTCACCCTGGCGGGTGGTACATCTTGCGATCGAACGACCAATCATAATCGCCATCGGACCCGGCTTCTCATCCTTAAGCAATTCCATCAAACCTGGAACAGCCTCTGGACAACGCATGCCGCCCAATCGATAAGCCGCATCAATTTGGCGTCCGTAACGAATGCGGCTCAGTTCCTTCAGATCTTGCTCTACAAATCCAGCTTCACGGCAGAGTACAATCAATTTGTTGCGATACTCTCCCTTGAACTGATCAATCCATTCAATAAGCTTGCTCTGAATGACCCGGCGCTCGAGCCGAGCCAGCTTCCCAGGTGGCAATCGCAGCGGACTGTCCTCTGTCAGCGCCGTCTGGAGATACGTAAAGTAATCACGCTGTTTTAATTTATAAAATTCAATCTTGCGCCGTTTGCCGTTGTGGGACATTTTCATGGCAAACAGCAGGATCACCCCCACAACGACGAGCGCTGTACAGATGTATAGAAATAGATAAGCCAAAGCCAAATTCGGAAACATGTGAAAAGGTCCTCCTTTATACTCATTTATTCGGTCTGAAAACTTGGAATTTGTTCATACCGTTTCTGCATTTCCTCGTAGCTCAGTTTCAGTCGCTCACTGTACTGTACTTGCTCCCATGGCTGCCAGCTGTATACAGGCAATGTCTTCACATCCAGTACCTTCTGTTCACCACCGGGCCAAGAGATATCTCCAGTAGAACGATCCATTAGCCACGGAACCAGAGTGACGCCCTTGACTGCGACCGTTTCGAATTCCCGTCCACCCTTCAGCGCACCATACTTGATCGCTTGCAGTGAACTTGGGTCACCGAATCCAAGCAGCATCCAGGGAATACGCATCTCAACCTGATTACCGTTATATTGCCAGGCGGTTAACGAATCGGTATCGGACTGATCCGGAGCTGTCGTTCCCCGCTTCAATGTACCCACTGTTTCATTCATGAACGGTTGGGCAGATCGGGTATCCGGTGGGGTCATCCGCAGGCTGACCGCCAGATTCCATGGATGGAATGGATCTGCTGCATTCTTTTGCTCTTCCGGCAGCATCCCGTAACCGTCCTTGCCATAAAGCCGCTGGTTAAAGTCATAGTCTTTGGCGATCTCCACTTGCGATTCAGCATCCTGTCCCAGTGTGATCACCGTTTCAAGACCATCACTGAGTGTTCGATCCGGAAGCCTCGTACCTGGCTGATTTCCACCATCCAGTGTATTCGTTCCAATGCGCAGCAAGGTCTGATCCGGGTCAAAAGGCTGATCCAGCGTCATGCCGATGTACAGGTATGCTTCATCATGAGTCATCTTCATTTCCTTGATGCCATCGACCTTGCCTTGCCAGACGGTGACCTCTTCCTTCTTCAGCGCATTCCAGTCATCCAGTTTACCGTCTATGGTTAGCTGTTCCTGTTTACCAGGGTCCATGGCGAGCAGACCAAACATTTTCTCATTCGTCAGCACGTTCAACCAGTAGGCACGCCGATCAGCTGGAATTTCCAACGGCATTGTGTTCCAGGTTTTCTTGAACCACTCATCCTGCCACATGAACAAAATCGCTCCCGCATACCCTTCGTCATAAATATCCTGAGTCAGCGATGCGTCGATTTCTCCTTGCTCCACCTCGTTATGTCCGCCCTGATCCCGGCCTCCCATACCCAGATGGGAAATTCCCAGCGAAGACGGTACACCGTACTCTGTAACCATTACAGGCATATCGGAAAACTCGGCTTTGAGCTTGCGTAGATAACTTTTGTACGTGTTGTACTCGCCGTTCTCGTCCTTGATGGTCTGAAGTGTCTGGTCCGTGTGGAACAAATCCGGGTAATAAGGGTACACATGGTATGCTGCAAAATATCCACCCTGCCACTCTTCCGGTTGAATATGGCGTGCATCTACACTGACCAGATCCTCCTCGAATAGCGGCTCGCCCGGATGATCCAACACGTCAGTAGTTACCCAGTTGGTGAAGGTCATCGGATGCTCCCATCCGTATTTCTTCTCCAATACAGCGGTATAGTCCAGCAGCTCGGCCAGCCAATTTTCAAACGGAGATGCATCCTGCGTCCCCGAAAAATGAACGCCCTTATACTGCGGCACATCGGGATGGCTCTCATTCGTGTTGTTCACCATCGAAGGGTCCCACTCGGTACCCACATGCCAAGCCATCAGGTATTTCCCGGCATTCGTCTTGTATTTACCGCTTGACTCGCCCGGTTTATCGGGAATGTCCGCATCGCCATATACAGCGGATACCGCCTTTTCAATCTCCTGCTTGAACGTCTGCTCAATAGAGTCAGCATAGGCATCCTGCTTCTCAATCAGTTCTTCTTCCGGCGACCATATGCCCTGTATAAAATATAACGGTTGCTCCCTGCCGCGATTATAATCAACCAATGCTGTGTAAAAAATCGGCTCATGCACCGTATACACCCGGATCACATTGGCTCCAAGATCCTCAATCTGCTGGAACCACCTCAAGTAATCCTCTTTGGTCAACGGAAATTCGCCCGGGTAATGTCCCGGTGATGTTGCGCCCAGGTTTACCCCTTTGACGAACATCTCCCGCCATGTGCCATCGGGTCCATATTCCATGAACCGGTCTCCATCGGTTCTGAATTTCATCTCCGTACCGTTCTCCGCTGTGTACGTAACCAGTTGAGGTTGCATGTAGTGCCAGCCGGCAAATATTCCTCCCGTCACTACGGCCGCTCCGGTCAACATCGTCAACAACCAGCGCTTACGTCTTCGTCTGCTCATGGTTCTTACTTGCTCACCTCTCTAGTATGCATCCTGCTTCAGTTCAGATCTTGAATGACATGAAGGTATGCGGGGAATCCCGCTTCGGATGTCCGCTTTGGGTAGAGATGTCAGCGGTGTGTTCTCACTATAGCTCTAAGTCTCTGCATTTGTAACTAGGCTGATGGAAGCAAACGTAAACTGCAACATTCTGCCCATAATTCGTAAAAAGCACCATCAACTAGCATCCAGGTGACCTTCCGGCCCTTATCCTCCATGAACACGAATATAGGCTACTTTAACCGTCCGTTTGAGGTTCTTCCAGCCTTGCACATCTCTACCCGTTATTGTTATATGCAACGCGGATTGTGAGATCTGTTTCCGCTTGAACGCTTACCCCATTAAACGCTAATGATATTTTAAAGTTGCGGACATTTTTACAGTATTAACCATAAAGATTACAAAATTGATACTATAGTCCGATAACGTATCCTTGAAAACCCGCGCCCTATCAAGGTTTTCTGAAAAGTGCAGAAAATGAAAAAAGGACATCAGTCCCCCCTTATAGGACTGTGCCCATTTATATTACTTTTACATAAAGCTGTATGAACACCCGGTCATCACCCGGAAGTCACGGATCTCTTACACGAAATGTAAAAAAATACATCTTATTTCCTAAATTTTGACTCTATTAGGTCCGTTCAATAATTGTGTCCAATTTGCAAAATAATTCCGGTTGCCGCATCTGACATTGTCAGATATGCTTATAAAACAGGAACACTTGTTCCATACTGTAAGTAAACTGTAAAATAACGTTGGCTGAATGAGTTCCATCGTTGTACAGAAGTAGCCGATTTATGAGTAAAAGGAGAGAAGTACTATGCCCCGCAAAGACGGACGTGTCATTATGCTGGCCGATTGCCAGTCGTTTTATGCCAGTGTAGAGAAGTCTGCACATCCCGAATACAGAGACCGTCCGCTTGTTGTTGCGGGAGATCCTGCACGCCGTTCGGGTATTATTCTGGCAGCCTGCCCACTCGCCAAGTCCTATGGAATTACTACAGCAGAACGGCTGGGTGAGGCTCTCGCCAAATGCCCCGATGTTGTCGTCATTCGTCCCCGGATGGCTGAATATATTCGTGTTTCCCTACACATTACCCGTATCCTTCAGTCCTATACCGATCTGGTTGAACCGTATAGTATTGATGAGCAGTTTCTCGATGTCACCGGAAGTTTGGATCTGTTCGGCAGCCCTGAAACCATTGCCCGCAGCATTCAGGACAGGGTCATGGAAGAGACTGGCGTCTATATCCGCGTTGGCATCAGCGACACCAAGGTTGTTAGCAAGATGGCCTGTGACCTGTATGCCAAAAAAGTCCCGGGAGGTATCTATACACTGCCCCGCAAGGACATGCAGAAAACGCTGTGGAATAAACCTGTTCGAGACATGTTTATGGTCGGTTCCCGAATGGCGCAGCATCTCTACAAGATGGGGGTTCATACGATCGGTGATCTGGCGCAGACTCCGTTGTCCCGGCTGAGAGAGCGTTGGGGGGTAAACGGTGAGGTATTGTGGCGTATTGCCCGTGGGATCGATGATTCTCCGGTCAAACCCGGGACATATGCTCACCAGCAGCAGGGCATTGGACATCAGATGACATTGCCTCGGGACTATGAATCGTGGGCAGACATCAAGGTGGTACTGCTTGAACTGGCAGAGCTGGTCAGCCGGCGTTCCCGGGACAAATCGCTCATGGGTAATGTCGTCTCTGTAGGATGTCGGGGGCAGGATTATGATCGTCCAACCGGCTTCTCCCGCCAGATGAAGGTGAATGAACCTACCAACATCACCGATGAAGTATACGATGCGGCAGCTGCTCTGTTTCTGCGCCATTGGGACGGATTACCCATTCGCCGCATCAGCGTGTCATTGACCGGACTCGTGCCCGATTCCGAAGTACAGCTATCCTGGTTCGATGACCGTGAACGTAAAAGAGAACTGGAACGCGCCACGGATGACATCAAGCGCAAGTTCGGAGATACCGCGATTATGCGGGCCTCCTCGCTCTGCTCGTCCGCACAGGCACAGGACCGTTCTCATAAAATTGGAGGTCACTATAAATGAGTAAAAAATTGCAGCAAAACGGAATCTTTGAGTCCTCGCGCATGATGCTTCCCGAACACCGGGAGGCCTATATCATTCATCAGGAGCAGCTCGCTCCCCGTACCCGTCCATCCCTGGATGCCCAGGCAGCGGAAGAAATGTCCCGTTTGCTTAGTAACTCGATGGTGCTCGGGGATGCTGTCACCATCACCCTGTTCCATGAACATGATGATATCCGCTTTACCGGACAGGTGCTCCGATTGGACTCCCCTGCCCGTACCCTTAAGCTGCTGATGGAGAGCGGGACCCGGGACATTCAGATGAATCTCATTTCAGATGTGGTACTCGCGAATGAATGATGCGGGCTGGCATTGCGGGTACACCGGTATAGATGCAGCATGGCCGTTGCCATGCAGGACCGTTTTCCTACACACCCTGTTGCAGGACTGAAGCAGCCGACAAGCCATATCCACATGGGGCATTTCGTTCCAAAGAAGCAAAAGGACGGATTGGTGATTCATCGACTACTCAGGAGGATAAAGAGATGACTTCAAAGGTGACTTCATTAGAATAAACTCCAGTCAAATTCCTTGGAAAGACGCTCGAGCAGATGCACGCCTGCAATGCTGTTTCCTTTCCGATTCAGAGCCGGACCTACAAGACCGATGCCAAACTGTCCTGGAACCAGGGTCAGTATTCCACCGGACACTCCACTCTTGGCAGGCAGTCCGACCTGAATCGCAAATTCGCCGGATGCATTATACATACCGCAGGTGGTCATGAACGTTTTGGCAATCTGTACATAACGACGAGGAATAAGCTCATTTCCGGTGATGGGATCTGTCCCGTCATAAGCAAGCACCAGTGCCATACGGGCCAGGTCAGCACAAGTCACCTCGATGGAGCAATGGCGGAAATAGACGGCAAGCACATCTTCAACATCATCCTTGAGTACACCATTGTGCTTCAGAAAATAACCAAGCGAGCGGTTCAGATGGCCTGTTTCCCATTCGGACCGATATACCGCTTCGTTGTAGTCCAGTCGATCATTATTCGCCAGCTTACGGAAAAATTCCAAAATGCGCCGGGACTTCTCCTCTTTGCAATCCCCGCCAATCAGGGATGATACCGTAATCGCGCCCGCATTGATCAATGGATTAAACGGAATGCCCGGTTCCACTAGTTCGAGCTTGATCATGGAATCATAATCATCCCCGGTAGGTTCTTTTCCTACATTAAAGAAGACCGCTTCCTCCCCATGATCCATCAGAGCCAGAATAAGTGTAAATACCTTGGAGATACTTTGCATCGTAAACGGGATACCACAATCTCCGGCTGACACATGATTGCCTTCGGCGTTCATGATATGTATACCCAGTTCGTCCTGCGAAGCCTTGAACAACTCGGGAATATAAGAAGCTACTTTCCCCTGTCCGGTGTGCAAACGGCTGGTCTCCAGCCATTCCGGCAGCAATAAATTCAATTGTTCCATTGCAGCATTACTCATCTCCATCTCCTCCAAATCTCTGTATGAGCATTTCGCATGCTTTCGAATGATGAGTTCCCATCGAAGTGATGCAAAATGCCCGGGATAGTATGTATTACCCGCAAGCCTGATCCCTTAGCGCTTCACCTGAAGATTCAGCTCCAGAATCTCGCCAGGTAATCCCTCATAATCCCCCACCCATGTGGATACAAAGTTCTGTCTGAGCAATATTTGACGGGATGCCGCATTGGACGGATCGATAACCGCATAGAGTACAGCAATCCCTGCCGCCTGTGCCTGAATAATCAGCCGAGCTGCAATAGAAGTCCCGTGTCCTTTCCCCCAGTATTCAGGCAGAATCATATAACCCATTTCCGCCCGGGATGGATCGGATTCATCTGGGATCAGTTTAGCGTAGGCCATCCCTACCCCGTCTTCACCGGATATGCGATAATATCCGCAGTCATTCCCCTGATTATAATTCAGCATGGATTCAAATTCCGCTGTAGCTTCATGCTCAGGCAGAGCACGTTCGGTAATTTGTTGCATAACTTCAATATTGGACACAAGAGCATAATAATCAGCAAAATCAGATGATGCATATTTCAAGAAATTCATGACGGACATACCTCCTCTAAATGGCTAACAAGAACTTGCTCTTTTGATTTCACCTAGAGTATACCAGAAGCAAAGTATGCATTGCACACAACCGCTTCATGTACAGAAGTCTCTCTCCTCTCCGGTTGAGCTGGTACCAAAAAAGCGGCCTCCACAGAGACCGCCCAGCTTGCTTTTTATAAAATAGAACTTCGTCCCCATACGATCAGCTTGCCCGGGATGAAGGGTTAAGATTCATCTGCTGTTCACGTTGACGTGTATGACGTCCCTGACCCGGAGGCGTAATAATCAACGCCAGCAGGAGCGAGACGGCACACAGTACAGCGATCACAATAAAGGTAAGATGGAATCCGCCCAGCAGGGCGCTGATAAACGATCCGGCCAAGGCACCCAATCCAAATCCCTGATAGATGACGCCGTAGTTTTTGCTCTGATTTTTCAGTCCGAAGTAATCTGCCACAATCGCCGGGAAGACCGTGATATTGCCACCAAAGCAGAACGCGATAGCGGCTACACAGGCGAAGAAGATACTAAAGCTCAGCGGTACCAGACTCAGCGTCATTACGGCAACAGCCGTAACCAGCAGTGCTCCCGCAATGACTTTCATCCGTCCTACTTTATCCGACAGCGCACCCAAAATGATACGTCCAGCGGTGTTAAAGATAGCAACCATCGCTACCGCATTGGCAGCTGTAGCCACGTTAAGTCCTGCCAGCTGTACACCGATGTCTTTCACAATACCGATCAGATACAGTCCACTCATACATGCCGTGAAGAAAATAACGAACAGCATGTAAGCTTCTTTCGTACGCAGCATTTCTTTGACCGTATAATCATGACGTACTTCTTGTTGCTTCGCACCTTCGGCGCTGCTTGCTGGAGCTTGTTCACGAACTACCGCTTCACGGATCAGGAACGAGCCGCCCACAATCAATACCAATACAATAATGCCCCAGTACATAAAGGCTTGAGCAGGACCAACGGCACCGATTAATGCAGAGTTCACGTATTTGAACAACAGACTACCCGTACCAAAGGCCCCGACCGAAATACCCGAGATCAGACCTTTTCGCTCAGGGAACCATTTGATCAGGTTGGACAGGGAAGTAATATATGCCGTACCATCCGCGAATCCAACCACAAATCCGGCCAGGATGTAAAGCAGTGTCAACGAACTCACTTGAGAACTAAGCACGAGTCCCAGACCAAGCACCACACCGGCTACCCGAATCAGGCGACGAAGCCCCCATCGTTCTTGCAGTCGTCCTGCAAACAGTGTGGCAAATGCCAAAGCAAAACTGGTTATCGAAAAAGTTATCGCGACCGAGCTGACGTCCCATCCGAAACGATCAGACAGCGGTTGATTAAATAAACTCCAGGTGTAGATGGTTCCGAGACCCATTTGTACAATAATGGTGCCCAGTACAATAAGCCAGCGGTTCATTTTCATAGATGTAGAATTAGGTGTGGATGAAATAGCTGCTTTCATCGTGATCTCCCCTTTGCCGATGTCATATATATGAATGCGTTCACAAGCTAATCATACATGAAAGGGGATTCATTACACCGATTTGAGCATGAGTTGCATCAGAGGCGGAATGAAATGCCTCTAGATGCGCATGAGCTGCCTGAATTCCTTGACCTTGCCCCGGCTAACAGGCACTTCAGCCTCCAGATCGCGCAGGCTAAGCAGATACGTATTGTTAAACCAGGGCACAATTTCACGGATTTGAGACAAATTCACCACGTAAGAGCGATGACAGCGGAAAAAGGTCTCTTGCGGCAAACGGCCGTGAAAATCCGAAATACTGACCGGCATCGTAAACTCACCGTTTTTGGTATACACCTTCGTGACTTTCTCTTGTGCTTCCGCATAATAAATATCGGTGGTGTCTGTCACAATAATATTGTCATTGCGCAGCAGATTGATACGTCGTCCCGTCTGTGCATTGGATTCCCGCGCCTGCATCGTGGATGCAGGCCATTCATCGTTCACTTGAGCCGCATGGTGAGCCTGTCCATCGTCGCTGCCACGTTCACGTTTCACCTGCTCATGATCCCGTCTGAACGCCGTTTCAAGTTTATTCACCATCGCAGCAATCCGTTTCTCATCATAAGGCTTCAGAATATAGTCAAACGCCTCCAGCTCAAATGCTTCTGCCGCATGTTCCTTATAGGCTGTTGTAAATACGATATATGGCTTGCTTGCAAACTTCCCAATATGATGTGCCAGCATCATGCCGTCCAGCGAAGGAATGTTTATGTCTAGAAAAATAACGTCGACTTCCTGCTCCTGCAGAAACTTCAGCACATCCAGTCCATCTTCCAGACAATCTACCACTTCAATTTGGCTATGTTCCTGTATCAAATAATTCAGTTCCTCACTTGCCGGAATTTCATCTTCAACAATAAGGGCTCTCATTAACCGTTCATCACCTTGTCACTACATCTCCTTTGGGTACATCAAATAAAATATCGGTTCCTTGCTCCAGCCTCGTAATTGTTAGCCCCTGCCCATAAATGAGCTTCACCCGCCGATGTACGTTGTACAAACCGATTTGGTTGGCAGGCATCCGGTCATGGTACACACGCTCAATAATGTCGGCTCCAATACCTGCTCCTGTGTCACTGACCCCAATTCGCACAAAGTCAGGATAATCCTGTACCCGAATCCGTACAGTCCCGGGTCCTTTTACCTTGAGAATGCCGTGGATAATGGCATTTTCCACAAGCGGCTGGATGACCAGACTTGGAATATGCACAGCCACCTCATCAATGTCATAGATGACGTTAAGCCTGCTGCCGAAGCGAGCCTTCTCAATTTCTACATAATTGCGGACCTGCTCCAGTTCCTTATGAATATCAATAAGCTCATCTGACAGCTCCAGGTTATAGCGCATATATCCCGACAGATTAACGATCAACTCACGTGCCCGATCCGGCTTAGTGCGAATCGATGAAGCAATGGCGTTCAGCGCATTGAATAGAAAATGAGGATGAATCGTGGTCTGTAATGCACGCAGCTCCGCTTTATTGGCCGCAGCCTTAATCTCCTCTACACGAGATACTTCCATCTGGGTGGAAATAATCTGAGACAGGCCCACAGCCATTGTTTGCAACGGATACGTGATCTTGTACGCTTTGCGGTAATAAATTTTCAGAGCCCCCGTCACTTCTCCCCGCTCTTTGAGCGGAATGATGAGGAGGGAGTGAATATCCGGCGTTTTTTCATCAATTACATCATTACTAATCGTAATCTCTCCGCTGGAGATCGTTTTCTTCGTCATCTCACTAATAATTTCATTCCCGATATGATATCGTTCCTCACCAAATCCCACATAAGCCAGTACATTTCGGGTATCCGTAATCGCAACCGCATCCGCCTGAATATCCTCCTGAATAATCCGGCATATCTTCCGCAAGGAATCTTCGTCAATGGAACGGAAGTAGGGCAAGGTCTTGTTCGCAATCTCCAGCGCCAGCTTGGCCTGACGAGCCGCAATCATTTCCTTTTCCCCTTCCACACTCTGCACCAGCAGCACGATCAGCCCAATATTCATCTCACCCAATATCATCGGCAATGCAATCTTCGAGACAATATCCGCCCCCAAGGGATCAGGGTAAGAATACAACAGAATCAGCATCATCGTGAGTGCCTCACAGATCATTCCGGCCGCAATACCAACCATCCAGCGCTTCGACTTGGGCGTATACTTATGTATATAACCGGACACCAGACCTGCCAGGATACTCGTAATCAGACAGGGGATCGCCGTAATCCCATCCATATCGATCAAGTACCGATGCACCCCGGAGACAATCCCGGTAATGATGCCCACAGGCGCTCCAAACAAAATGCCGCCAGACATGATCGCAATAATGCGCACATTCACCAGCGAGCCTTCCACATTAATACCGGTATAGGTTCCAAAGATGGCAAACGCACAGAATAACAACGTAACCGCAATGTACTCCTGCCATCTCAATTTTCCCTTTTGCAAAATCTGCCTAAACCGCGGTATCCTCGACAGAAAGAATAAAAATATAATCAGCAGTGCCGCCCGTTCAAACAACCCCAACAGCATCGTAAACATCTCCGTCAATCTGACTTCCTCCACATCCGACAAAAATAAACGCCCATGATCGCAGCAGCGTTTTCTCATCTTGAGTCCATATATGCTCGTATGCAACAGTTTACCGCTCCCCCAGGAGGAAAGCAAAGTCAATCCTGTGAAAATGAGATGTAAAAGAATGTAGTGGACAGTCTCTAACCTGTTGAATAGATGAAACAGAATTCATTTTATTCCAATTGATTCTCTTCTCTACACATAAAATGCCACTTCCATAAATCCACTATGTTATAATTAATTGGAACATTATGCTAATTGGTTCAATGTAATTTATTTAAGAAAGGTGTATTACATGTTTATAATGTTATTGATAGGCTCACTTCTGCTTTTTAGTGGTTTGTGGTACATCGTTTACTTTATCTCGAAACGCACCAAAAACCCTAATCGTTCCTCAGCTCATGTGCTGAGAGTGATTTTAAGTATTTCGACCCTCGTACTAATAGCTGAAAACTACATATATAAAACAGTCCCTTCTAACAATATTTTAATTTTAGTATTTATTGCATCCTTAATAGCTACCAGTTCATTCTTTGTTAAGAATAAAGAGTGATGAGATGGTACAATTTTTTTCTCTAGCTACATGCAAAGTCTTAAAAAATTATCTAAAGTTCTTCTATTAAAACTGCCTTATAATCAACAGCTCGTTTATCTCGTATTCCAAGGAGGAATTTACTTAATGAAAAATCTCTCTTATGGTATTTTATCTCTATGTTTAATTGGAGGCTTCTTTCTTTCTGCTTGCGGAAAATCAGACGATAATAACACCCTTTCCAATAACGAAAAACCTAACAACACAACAAACCAAATCCCTTCAACCAACATTACACCAACAAACATTGAACGTCTGATTGGACTAACAGAGATTGAAGCAATTAAGGACATCACAGCGGCTGATTTTAAGAAAGGTGTCTATATTAATTTCGATAAATATAAAAGCAGCTTCTTTGACGAAAAGATTATCTCCAAGTTAAGTAATAATCTTGAATCGGTTGTAGAGAATAACGAAAAGAAGTTTAAACAGAATCTGAATAAAAAATCTTTGGAATCCATCAGAGAAGGCTTTTATTACAAAAACACAGCCGACCAATTCATGTTCTATGAGTTAGATCTTTTAGAAAAACTCGATCATCCAGAACAAATTAGAGCAGGTGTACGCTTTGCAAGAAAATCCTCAGACGGAAGTATTGAGAATCAAGGTATTACCTACTTCTTTACTAAAAACGAAAAAGGGGAATGGGGTATTTAAAATATAGATTAATTCCCACTACAGTGTTTTGTATCATGCTGCTAAAAATAAAAAGGGGTTCCATAAGTCATCTTCCTGACTTATGGAACCCCCTTCCACTAAATTACTTCATACACATTCGATGTAATTTGGTTTTATAAAGTGAACTTCCAGTTACATAGTAACGGAGAGTGCAGAACCAATCTGGAGAAGCGAAGCGCTCGCCTTTATCCCCGGATTTTACCCTTTTGAAATTCTAATCTAAAAATCCGGGGGTAACAGCGATCGGAAGATGGTACTGCACTCGGAGTGGCCACGTGTAACAACGCCCTGTAGTTCATTTTATACCACCCAACAATACATCGAATCCCTACCTAAACATGCCCCACAGCTTAATCAAATGAAACGTATTGTTCGGATCGATCTTCTGCGCAAGGACAAAAGCAACGAATTGTTCCTCCTGAGCCGTAGAAAAATTCTCATTCAAAATGACCGCTGACGACTTGACCAATCTTCTCACCTTGGCCTTATCCTGCAAATCAGACTTGGAGACCCCATCTATCAACTTTTTGATACGCTCTTTGACAGCGGGATTTTTCATCTTCGTTTTGATCCGCTCCACCAGCTGCGGACTGATTCCATATTGTTGGTAACCCAAAACGTACAGCACCTCCTGAATAATGAACTCACTTCTTATTCATATGACAGAAGGGCCTGTACACTTGACATATTCCCACGGAAAATGTGGAAAACCACAACTCGGCAGCCCAATCAATCGATCAGATCCCCCTGGAATACTTGCTGCTGCTGTAAAAAATCACGTAAAGGCGCGTAGTCAACAGAGGTCCAGAAGCTTGCATCCGCAATCAGACTGGACACGTCATCCCGGGCCTGCTCCAATACGGCAAAATCTGCAACCATGTCGGCAAGACGGAACTCGGGTAATCCACTTTGCTTTGTGCCAAAGAAATCACCCGGTCCCCGCAGATCCAGATCTCGACGGGATACTTCGAATCCATCTTCGGTTTCTGTCATAACCTTCATGCGCTCCTGTCCTACTTCTGTCTTGGGATCAGCAATGAGCACACAATAGGAGGCATGAGCGCCCCGACCGACCCGGCCACGAAGCTGATGCAGCTGCGAGAGACCGAAGCGGTCCGCATCCATAATGACCATCAGTGTTGCGTTAGGCACATCGACCCCGACCTCCACGACTGTTGTCGAGACGAGAAGCTGAATATCGTTGCTGTAAAAGTCACGCATCATCTCTTCCTTCTCGCCAGCCGTCATCCGTCCATGCAGCAGACCTACACGGTACTTCGGAAAATTTTGCTGCATCTGGATATGCAGGTCAATCGCATTCTGTACATCCAGCTTCTCCGACTCTTCAATGAGCGGACAGATCAGATAGGCCTGGCGTCCCTGGTCCACTTCTCGCGAAATAAAGCCAAGCACCCGGTCCATCATGTCATGCTTAACCCAGTACGTCGAGATTGGAATCCTTCCTTTTGGACGTTCCGAGATGGTCGATACTTCAATATCACCAAAAGCCGTAATGGCTAGTGTTCGGGGAATTGGTGTCGCCGTCATCGTTAACACATCCGGGTTGTACCCTTTACGCCGCAAAATGCTGCGCTGGTTCACACCGAAGCGATGCTGCTCATCCGTAACAACAAGACCCAGGTCGCGAAAAAATACATCCTCCTGAATTAAAGCATGTGTACCCACCACGATGTCGATCATGCCCATCTGTAAGGATGCAATCAGATCTTTGCGCTTCCGTCCATTGACACTGCCCGTTAACAGCCCCACCGTTACGCCAAAAGGTTCAAACAGCTTTTGCAATGAGCGCATATGCTGTTCTGCCAGAATCTCCGTAGGGACCATCAGAGCTCCTTGAAAACCGGAACGAACGGTTGTATACAGGGCAATTGCCGCAATAACCGTTTTTCCAGAGCCTACATCGCCTTGCAACAGACGGTTCATCGAATACGGTGAACGCATATCATGCAGAATTTCAAGCTCTACCTTCTTCTGTGCATCCGTCAGTTCAAATGGCAGACTGCGAACAAACTCGCGAATCGTTGTATTATCCGTTGTATGCACTACACCATCCATACGGTCCCGGTTCAATGCACGATAAGCCTGCATCTTGAGTTGAAACAAAAATAGTTCCTCATACACCATCCGCTGTCTGGCCTGCTGGCCTTCCCGGTTATCCTGTGGGCGATGAATTCCGGCAATCGCCTGTTTGCGGGGCATGAATCCATATTTCTTCATGAGTGATTGAGGCAAAATTTCGGGGATCATGTCCCCGAACTGGACTAACCCCTGATTAATCGTTTTGCGCATCCATGACTGTGTAAGCTTACCGGTTACCGAATACACAGGCTGCAGTGTGCCCGATCGTCCTTCCCCTTTATCCGGGAATTCCGAATCTGTTACGGTCATCTGCATACGCTTCTGTTCCCATTTCCCCGTAATCACAATCTCGCGGTTGGGTGTAAGCTGCTCCTTCAAAAAATGCCGATTGAACCAAGTGGCTGAAATCATCCACTCTTCCGTCATTACCTTACAGGTAAGGCGTGACTTTTTCCCATAACGCTGCAAAACCGGGATACCCATCACTTTGCCCTGTACCGTAATTTTGTCCCCATCCTTCACTTCGCTGAGCGAACGCAGACGATAGTCCTCATAACGGAACGGATAATATTCAAGCAGGTCTTTTACAGTAGAGATGCCAAAGGCGTGAAGCTCTCCCTCTTTGAGAGCACTCACGCCGCTAATTTGTTTAACCGATATTTCTTCCCATTTCATGTCTAATCCCTCATTCCGGAACAGGCCACATAAAGATGGCAATTACGCCTGGCCCAACATGGCTGCCAATGACGGCTCCAATATTGGTATACACCACTTCATTCAGTGTAAAATGCCCACGCAACTGCTCTGCACAAGCGATCGCTGATCCGGGGTCTGCGGTATGACCTACCGCCAGATTAACACGTTGACCCGCCAGATCCTGCTGAAACAGCTCAATAATGCGTGCCATGGCTTTTTTGTGACCTCTGACTTTCTCCACTGCGTAAATAACGCCTTCCTCGTCAATGGACAAGATCGGTTTAATATTCAGCAGTGTTCCCAAGATGGCCGCAGCCTTGCCGATCCGACCGCCTTTCTGTAAATACTCCAAGGTGTCTACAAGAAAGAACAGCTTGCGGCTCCGCTGCATGGCTGCTACAGCCGCAGCGATCTCAGCTGCGGATTTGCCCTGTTCGGCAAGCTCGGCAGCCTGTACGACCAATAAACCATATCCATAGGATGCAGACTTCGAATCCAGTACCGTTATATCACCTTCACGTTCCAGCAACGATTTGCCAAGCAGCGCCGATTGATAAGTACCACTCATACCGGAAGACAAATGAATCGATACAATGGACCGTTCGGGGTCCTCATCCAACAGTGTGTTATAGATATTCATAAAATCGGTGGGAGAAGGCTGTGAGGTTGTAGGCAGCACAGATGCCTTCTCCAACTTTGCATAGAACTGTTCTGAAGTCAGATCAACACCGTCTGCATAAGCTTCTTCCCCAAACAGAACACGCAGCGGAACAACATGAATCCCGTATTTACGTACCAATTCTTCGGGTATATCCGCGGTACTGTCGGTTACGATCGCAACCTTGTGGCTCATGAGATCCCTCCTCTTTGCTTAAGTGCTATAGTGCATGTTCAAATAGTGATCCATTGGGGACTTATTGAACAATCTCTATTAGGACTCTACAGAGAACAAATAATAATAAACCGGCTGTCCTCCAAGATGCACCTCTACCTCAGCATCAGGATATTGTTCTTCGAGCCAAGCTACAAGCGCATCAGTAATCTCAGGGGTCGCCTCGTCCCCTTCAAGAATGGTAATCACTTCATCTCCGCTCTCCATCATCTGTTGCAGCAAGCCTTCACATGCGTGCAGCATGCTTTCGTCTGTTGCCACGATCTTGGAATTGTGGATACCGATGTAGTGTCCTGCTTTGATATCAAGCTCATCATATTGCGTATCTCTGACCGCATGAGTCACTTGACCAGACTGCACCCGGCTAATCGCCTCAAGCATATGGTCACGGTTGGTTTCCGCAGACTCATCCTCCTGGAAAGCAAAAGCCGCTGCCATGCCCTGAGGAATCGTCTTGCTCGGAATGACAGTAATTCGGCGCTCATCTTCAAGCAACTCTCCAGCCTGCTGCGCAGCAAGTACAATGTTGGAGTTGTTCGGCAAAATAAATACCTGTTCCGCTGCAATCGAACGCACCGCTTTCACAAAATCTTCAGTGCTCGGATTCATCGTCTGTCCACCAGACAGAACAACATCCACGCCGAGACTCTTGAAAATCTCTGCAATGCCATCACCGGAAGATACCGCGATAAAGCCATATGGCGCCATCTCATCTGCTGGTGGCTCCGCTTGCTCCAGACTGCGTGTTGCTTCAGGCGGGATCTCTGCGAACAATTCAGGCGATGGCGCTATGTCCATGCCAGCAGTCAGCAGATCACGATGCTGCTCACGCATATTGAGAATGTGAATTTGTGTGATTTCTCCATAACGGAGGGCCAGGTTTAATACATCCCCAGGTGTCTTGGAATGCACGTGAACCTTAATCACTTCATCGTCAGCAATAATAATGATGGAATCTCCGTTAACTGACAACGCTTTCCGGAATGCCTCGTCATCGAATGCAACGCCTGCGTTCTCTCCCAGCTCGCGATTAATAAAGAACTCCATGTCATACAGGAACTCAATATCTTCCGTTTCCAGTCTCGCCTGAGCAGACATTGGCATCTCCGGCACGATTACCTGCTGTGCAGGCTTCGCAGGAATTACTTCTGACGGTGCAGCCGGTTTCATTGCAGATGAAGCTACGGTTGGCTGTACGTCTTTCTGAAAGGATGTGCGACTAGCCCCGTCCGTTTGCAACAGAACGTCCATAAAGCCCTCGTAAATATATACAAGCCCCTGGCCGCCTGAATCCACAACGCCGACCTGTTTCAATACAGGCAGCAGTTCCGGAGTCATTGCCAGTGCTTCTTTTGCTTTTAACAAAACTTCATTCATTAATTCAGTTATATCATTCGTCCGTCTTGCGTAGTAGCTGGCATGTTTCGCCGCTTCCTTGGCTACGGTAAGAATGGTCCCTTCAACGGGTTTCACTACAGCTTTGTAAGCTGCGTCCACACCGTTCTGCAGGGCTGCGGCGAACTGGAGTGTATTCAGTTCCTCGTAAGGAGCAGCTGAACGACTGAATCCACGGAACAATTGAGATAAAATTACTCCGGAGTTCCCCCGTGCACCCATAAGCAGGCCTTTCGATAAAATACCGGCAGCTTCTCCGATGGAGGCAGAACTCTTGCGTTTAATCTCTGCGACTCCTGCACTCATTGTCAAATTCATGTTCGTTCCCGTGTCGCCATCCGGCACAGGGAAAACATTCAGGGAATTGACGTGCTCTGCATGCTGTCCAAGTTGTTCCGCTCCGGCAAGTACCATTGCGGTGAAATCTGTTCCATTTAAAGAACGTATACTCAAGTGAGAATTCCCCTTCCTAGCTTGATACACGAACATCTTGCACCAAGATGTATCTGGTCTGTTCATGCGCAAACGCATATCGCGTTATTCTTCGTCCATACCTTGTCCGGCACAGGCATACAATACATAATGTCAGCCGGATTAACGGTCTGGGCGGCCGGGCAACCGATATCCTGCAATTGCTCTGTAACCCCTAATTCGGGGCATACGGATATGCACCGGTATCAAGAGCCGGCATGAATGCCGCATGGAGACTGGTGCCAATGATGGAATGCCGCAGCTCACAGCGTTGCCAAAAAAGCAGACCACCGACCTCTAAGGCCGGTTTTTTCTCCGGCTACCCCGCGGCAACAGCCTGTTCACCACTGTATTATGGACTATTCAACATTGTACTATATTAGACAGGAGAAATAAATAAAGTTTTTGGATCAGTTGACGAAGCTTTTTTCAATATGATATTATATTCAAGTATTGTTTTATGCAGGTTTAGTAATGGAAATGATCCGGCTATGCCGGCTTGAACACACCATTAGCTACTGGAACCTGGCCATTGCGGTCAGGAAGAACAATTTTAGTCCTTATGGAATGACATTCGTGTCTCCGGAGGGCAACTGGTTATTTTAGGATAGGAGGTGTAATCTATGTCTCGCAAATGTTATGTGACAGGTAAGAAACCGGGCACCGGTAACCACGTATCCCACGCTAACAACCGTAACCGTCGTTCTTGGGGCGTAAACGTTCAGAAGGTCCGTATTCTCGTGAACGGTAAACCAAAACGTGTATACGTAAGCACCCGTGCACTGAAAGCCGGTAAAGTGACTCGCGTATAATCACGCACAGCTACTATAAATCGGGTAAGCAAAAAGCACCTTGTTCCTTGCAGGTGCTTTTTTGGTATTCAGAAATAAAATCATGAATACACACATCAGCATGTGAATGGCCGCCGCATGGCGCTTCGCAGGTCCGAATTCCAGATGATCCTGAAGCCAAAGCGGCGGTATTCGCCAATGTAACCATTTAATCATGTCAGTTCTTTTGAAACGTATTAAGAATTGCCTTTACAAACCCTCCCAAAAACTTCGGCAGTTTGAATGTGTAAAATTTCATACTTCACCCTCCCCATCATGCTCATGCATCCGCCGTATCCTATGCTCCAGGCCTTCTTTACGTTAAACACGACAAAAAAGGCTACATGAGAAACCTGCTCATGTAACCATATTTATGCGGAACCCTCTGTCCCTATTCCACAATGACGAGCCCGGTTATCAGGTCATTTAGGTTTGGGTAGGGATATATTGATAGACAGCTATCATGAATACACTCAATAAGTAATACAGTATGCTGAATATCACAAAAGTAACCCGAAGTCCTGTACGGTCAAATTTGCGGAAGTACATAATGACAACACCAACCCCGATCAATGACGTAATCGCATTATAAGGGGATTGAATAACCGCAAACATAGCCAGCACCAGTCCCGTAACGAGACTTGCAGCCATTGTCCACAGCGTCTCCTTGAGGTTCATGCTCAGCCTCCGTAGCTACTGCGAATTTCGGCAATCGCGGCAGACCGATCTTCACGTCCAAATACAGCACTTCCCGCAACAAGCACATCCGCTCCCGCTTCAACCACAAGTGGAGCCGTGTCTGCAGCAATACCGCCGTCCACTTCAATATGCACATCATGACGTCCTTTTTCGTTCAGCCAGCTGCGAATTTGCTTGATTTTGTTCATGGTGCCGGAGATGAAAGCCTGTCCACCAAAACCTGGATTTACGGTCATGACAAGCACCATATCCACATCGTCCAGCACTTCCTGAATAGCACTCGCCGGAGTTCCCGGATTAAGGGCAACCCCTGCTTTGACTCCCTGCTCCTTGATCAGATGAATAACCCGGTGCAGATGCACACAAGCCTCGGCATGAACCGTAATGACGGCAGCACCAGCTTTCGCGAATTCCTCGACATAACGCTCCGGATTCTCAATCATCAAATGAACATCAAGTGGCAAGCTTGTATGTGGAGCGATCGCTTTTACAATCGCAGGTCCAAGCGTAATATTAGGGACGAAATGACCGTCCATGACATCAACATGAATCCAGTCTCCGCCAGCAGCTTGGGCTTCCGCCACTTCCGCGCCGAGACGGGCAAAATCCGCAGATAAAATAGATGGGGCAATTTTAATCATGTTAGTACCTCCGCTTCTTGTCTTTCATTTCTGTAAGGAATTGTTCGTAATGGTGATAACGGCTTTCGGAGATCATTCCCTCCGCTTTGGCTGCAAGCACTCGGCAACCTGGTTCATGCGTATGCGTACAGCCTCGAAACTTACACTGGTCCGCATATTGAGCGAACTCCCGGAAACAAGTGGATAGCTCCTCCACACCAATCTCCAGAAAGTCCAGTTGGCTGAATCCCGGCGTATCGGCGACAAAGCCACCATTATCCAGGGGTATGAGCTCCACGTGTCTGGTGGTGTGTTTCCCTCGGCCTAGACGCATACTGATTGCACTGGTCTCCAGCGTCAGGCCTGGCATCAAGGCGTTTAGCATGGAAGATTTACCTACACCGGATTGCCCAGAGAATACACTAATCTTGCCGGCAAGACGCTTCTTGAGCTGTTCATTGCCTTCACCAGTTCGTGAACTGGTCGAGATAACTTCATATCCGATCTGCTCGTATAATGCCTTTACTTCGGCTACTGTATCACGTGCATCGTTTTCCGGATCAGCCAGGTCCTGCTTGGTGAGCACAATCAGTGCATCCAGTCCGGCTTGCTCGATATGTACCAGGAATTTGTCCAGCAGATTGAGATTCATGTCCGGTTCCTTAACGGAAAATAACAGAACAGCCAGACTTACATTGGCTACCGGGGGACGAATCAACTCCGTCTCACGTTTTCGAATCTCATCTACTGTTCCTTCCCCGTTCTCTGTCAGCATATAGCTGACTCGGTCACCCACAAGCGGTGAGGTACCTCGTTTTCTGAAGATGCCTCTGGCCCGGCATTGAACGGCGGAGCCTTCAACCGAAGGCACCCCGCTGTCTTCCAGTGGCATGACATAATAGTAACCGCTTAGCGCTTTAACGATGATACCTTCTGGCATAGCTCCGTCGCCCTCCTTTAATTTACAGTACATCTACCCTGAACGTCAGCAATAAGCCGCCCTTATGGACGGCTTGATGCGTTAACGACTTCCTTTTTCTTATCTTTTCCCTTGACGTGACCATTACCGTTCTTCATCGCAGAAGTATCTGCCTCTTCGTTGTCCCCTTCACCCTCTACAGGTGTATCCGGTTCACCTTCCTGATGTGTATCCACGGTGCCTTCGTCATCGCCACCGCCACCTTGATCAGGCTCCTCCGTTGTTGGAGGCGGCTCTGCACCCTTCTCGGGCTCAATGGTAGGCACAACTACCGTTCCGTTTTTGGCTTCACTATAGGACACCAGATACGTATCCAGGAATTGGCCATCCCGGTAGACAGAGACAACACCATCGACGTTTGGAGCCAGAATAAGCGGAATTGTCAACATCTGGGCAGACTTGATTGTCCGGGTTCCCCATTCCTGACTTTTGCCACGAGCATCTTCGAAAGTAATTCGAATTTTGCTGCTCTTTCCTACTTCTTTTGGCGAGACGTTAATGTTATAGGTGTAGTTCAATGCCTCTGGCGGATATCCAGTACTAATGAAAATGGTAATTTTATCACCAGGATTCACGTCTGTACCAGCTTCCACAGGCCATTGTTGTGTCACTTTGCCTTTATCTACGGTGTAACTCGGTTCTTCCTGAACCTGTGCAAGGACTAAGCCAGCGGATTTAAGTATACTCTCCGCCTCACTTCGAGTGTGATTTTTCAAGTCAGGCATTTTTACTGTTTTGGAGCCTTGGCTCACAGTCAGAACAATTTCAGTCGCTTCGGGATCAAATTCTTCATTGACTCCTGGGGTCTGGGAGATCACGTTCCCGGATGCAATGTCATTCGAGAAATCATCCTTCCGTTTGATCTGATCCCCATTGATACCAAGAGCGATCAACTTCTTGACAGCCTCATCATAGGTATTGCCTTCAACACTGATCATTTTGGTCAGTTCTTTTTCAGCCCCGACACTCAGCTGGACCTCAGAGCCTTCTTTGACGATATCGCCTTCATCCCTGCTCTGATCGAATACAATACCGGGCTCAATGCCTTCCTTGTACTCCCGGATGACATTATCACTGACAACAAGTCCGTTATCCTGCAGCATTTGACGAGCCTTTTCTTCGGTCTGACTCACAACATTGGGCACCTTCACATCAGGCACAACAAGCATGCCTCTCACGTACCATACAACTCCAACCATCGCGATAAGAATAAGCACCGTCAACGAGATCAGCAGCGCTGGCTTCTTCCAATTCTTTGTTTTGGGTTTGCCCTTGTTGTGATCATCGTCAGACTCTATCACGGGTGCAGCACCTGTAGATGTAACCCCTCGTGGCTCCGGCTTGATCGCCGGCATGACACGTGTCTGATCGATATCATCCTCATCCGGAAAATCAATCTTCGCTTCATTACGTCTTTCCGGCATCAGGCAGGTTTCCAGATCTGTCTGCATTTCTTTCGCAGATTGGTATCGCTCCTGCGGATTTTTGCGCATGGATTTCAGAATAACGTTCTCAACGCTTTGCGGAATCAGCGGATTGAATTTGCGCGGTTCATCAAACTCTTCCTGTAAATGCTTCAAAGCAACGCTGATCGGACTTTCTCCCAGGAACGGAAGCTGCCCAGTTAGCATTTGATAGAGTACGATACCAAGAGAATATAAGTCCGATTTCTCGCCAGTCACAATGCCTTTGGCATGCTCAGGTGAGAAGTAATGAACGGAACCGACTACCGAGCCGGTCTGTGTAATCGTTGTGGACGTAACCGCACGGGCTATCCCGAAATCTGTTACTTTCACACGACCATTACGGCCAATTAAAATATTATGGGGTTTGATATCCCGATGAATGATCTGATTATGATGTGCATGATCGAGAGCATCTGCAATCTGGGAGCCGATTCGAACCGCTTCGTCCACCTGCAAAGGCGCCCGTTCTTTAATAATTTCATTCAGGTTTTTGCCTTCGACATACTCCATAACAATGTAATGAACTTCATCTTCCTGACCCACATCATAGATACTGACCACGTTAGGGTGAGACAGCGATGCTGCGGATTGTGCTTCCCTGCGGAAACGGCGAATAAATTCTTCGTCGTGGACAAATTGCTGTCTTAACACTTTGATGGCAACATTCCGGTTGAGCAACAGATCCTGGGCCTTATACACAAGAGCCATGCCGCCGCCGCCGACACGCTCGATCACTTCATAGCGTCCGCCTAGCTGGTGCCCAATCATGACTCACACCCCGTTTCCGATATCACGGAACCTTCCTTTTGCAGTTCAAACAAAGCTATCGTGATATTGTCATCTCCACCCGCAAGCAAAGCCAGCTGAAGTAAGCGATCAGCCCGATCTTCCAACGCCAGTTCCAGATTACCTGCGACCTGAATGATCTGCTCATTGCTGACCAGATTACTAAGCCCGTCGCTGCACAAGAGAAGAACTTCGCCTTCTTCCAGCTTGACGGTATCCAGATCCACCTTCACTTCAGCATCTGTCCCAAGTGCACGTGTGAGCACATTGCGACGCGGATGATGAGAGACATCTTCTTTGCTGATCTGACCATTTTTGAACAATTCATTCACCAGTGTATGGTCCTCGGTCAACTGGATCACATGTTTATTTGCAATTTTGTATGCCCTGCTGTCACCGATGTGACCAATAACGCCTTCCGTATCATTCAGCAATGCCGCAACTACGGTGGTCCCCATGTTATGGTAATTATCATCCGTAGACGCCGTTCGGAAGATCACTTCGTTGGCATGCAAAATAGCATCGCTCAATGCGGCTGACAAAGACGCATGTGAAAGACCCGGCTCAAGTGTCCCCAGATCCTGCACCAACGTCTCGACCGCCAGACGGCTCGCCGTATCTCCTGCAAGATGACCGCCCATACCATCGGCAACAATACCCAGAATATAACCTGTATCGAGATTTCGAATCCAGGCTGAATCTTCATTCACCGAACGCACCCGTCCGATATGGCTCACATGAACTGTTTTGATCAAAACGTTCTCACCTCAACTCCATATGCTTTGCACGAAGCTGACCGCAAGCGGCAGCAATATCATGTCCCTGTTCACGACGAATGGTTACATTAACACCCTGCTCCGAGAGAATCTTCTGAAAATTGAAAATGTCGCTTCTGGATGTTCTTACGTACTTGCGCTCAGGTACATGGTTGACCGGAATCAGGTTTACGTGGCACAGCATGTTCTTAAGCACGCCTGCCAATTCTGCCGCATGTTCCGGCTGATCATTCACACCGCCGATAAGTGCGTACTCAAACGTAATTCTGCGACCCGTTTTAGCCAAATAATAACGCAAAGACTCCATTACATCTTCGAAAGGAAAACGGCGGTTTACCGGCATCAACTTGGAACGCAAAGCATCATTTGGCGCATGGATGGAAATCGCCAGGTTAATCTGCGTATCTTCATCTGCAAATTTATAGATGTTCGGTACGATTCCACTTGTAGACACGGTGATATGGCGCTGACCGATATTCAGCCCTTTTTCGTGAATCATGATCCGCAGGAACGTCATCGTGGCTTCATAGTTTTCAAAAGGCTCCCCTGAACCCATGATCACGATACTGCTGACCCGCTCACCGCGTTCATCCAGAATTTTTTGGGCTTGCACAACCTGAGCGACAATTTCGCCAGCTGTAAGGTTACGCTTGAGTCCGCCCAGCGTGGAGGCACAGAACGTACAGCCAATCCGGCAGCCAACCTGTGTCGTTACACAGATGCTGTTACCATAGTTGTGCTTCATGATAACTGTTTCGATCGCATGTTCATCATGCAAACCAAACAGGAATTTCACTGTTCCATCCTTGGATTCAAACTTCGTAATTTCAGTAAGTGTAACAAATTCAAATTGTTCAGTCAGCTTTTCACGGAGCGCTTTGGACAGATTCGTCATTTCACTGAAATCATTCACACGTTTCACATAAATCCAGTCGAAGATCTGACCACCGCGAAATGCCGGTTCCCCGTTCTCAATAGCCCATTGTTGCAGCTCCTCCAGGGAATAATCATATATAAAAGGTTTCATTTTGTTGTCAACACCTATTCCTTCTTTTCTTTTCGTTTGGCTTCCTTTTTTTCGTTCCATTCGTCCTATTCTATCACAAAGACCACTTTACATCCATGTATACCCTTGATGCCTTTACTTCATGCATTATAACACCTCAATGCCTGCCTCGCACCCTATCATCACTTTTAACTGATTATTAACCTTCAGTCTTATCACAAAGAAATCCGCCGAAGTTCCCCTCGGCGGCTGTCCTTCAGTGCTCTATTAAACTGTTAATCCGCTATCCTTGTCAACCTGGCAATGAAAAAACCGTCACTGTGAGCGTACTGTGGCAGAATCTGCACACCACCGTTCACAACCTTCCACTCGGCTGTTTCCATACCAGACCAGGCTGACTCTTCAGCCGCCCTGTATTCCGGATGCCGGTCCAAAAAGTCAGCAACCCTATGCTCGTTCTCCGCAGGCTCGATTGTACACGTGCTATATACCAGAATACCACCTGGCTTTAATAGTGGTGCAACTCGATCCAGCAGTTCACGCTGCAGATTGGAGATATCCTGAATGTCTTCAGCAGTTTTGGTCCATTTGACATCCGGCTTGCGGCGAATAACACCCAGACCGGAACACGGCGCATCCAGCAGGATGCGGTCAAACGTTGCCTCTGGATAACGCTCATCCAGATCAAGGGCATCACCTGTCACCGCATCAATACAGCTGAGTCCGAGACGATCTGCCTGATCCATGATCAACTGACGTTTATGAGCATGTACATCATTGGCAACAATCCGTCCACGGTCCTGCATTTTCTCTGCCATATGGGCTGTCTTGCCACCAGGAGCTGCACAGCAGTCCAGTACCGTCTCACCTTCCTCAGGTCCAACAGCCTCAGCTACAAGCATCGAACTCTCATCCTGTACGGATAATAGGCCATCCCGATACCAGGACGTAAGTGCCATATTACCACCACTGCGAACGAGAATGCCGTCGGGACTAAGCCGGGAAGGTTCCACGACTGCCCCCGTGCTCTCCATCTCTTGCATCATTTTCTCGCGTGTCGTCATTGTCGTGTTCACACGAACACTAACCGCAGGCGGCTCATTATTTGCACGACAGATCGCTTCCGCTTTCTCTTCGCCATATTGACTGATCCAGCGTTCAACCATCCACAGCGGGTGAGAGTGCTCAAGTGAGATACGTTCAGCAGCAGGCAGATGTTCGGGAATTCGCAGTTCATCCCGATTGCGGATCATGTTCCGCAGAACACCGTTCACCATGCCGGAGATACCCTGATGTCCCAATTTCTTAGCCAAATTGACAGCTTCACTCACCACGGCGTGTTCCGGAATACGGTCCAGATACAGCATCTGATATACGCTAATGCGCAGCAAGCTGCGAACCCAGGGTTGCAGTTTGGATACACCTTTGGCTACGTATCTTTCCAAAAAATAATCAAGGGTATTCCGTCGCGCGATCGTACCATAGACCAGTTCTGTTGCCAGTCCAGCATCTGCCGGACTAAGCTCGGCTTCCTTCAAACGCCGGTTCAGCTCAAGGTTGCTGTAAGCCCCTTCTTGCTCAACGGCGCTGAGCACCTTCACTGCGAGTGCACGCGCGGAGGTTTTGGGCCGCGGAGTGCGTGAGACACCATTTGCAGCGGACTGGGATGCAGACCTGTTCCCTGCACCACCAGATTTCCCGGAGTTTGGACGACCCTGGTTTCCTCCGCGCCCGGATGTATTTCCTGCGACTTTATGACCAGTTCCTGACGGGCGGCCCGGTGTATTTCCGCTCATTGCAGCACCGTTCCCGGTTTCAGGGTTCCGCCACGTGCAAAGTCAGCAGCTTGCATTACCTTTTTACCCGCAGGCTGAACCTCAGTAAGCCAGAGAGAACCGTCACCTGTGCGAACTTCAATACCATTCTTGCCCAATTGTAATACCGTTCCCGGCTCGGCTTGTCCAGCATCGGAAGACGTGAGTAGATCCGCCTGCCTCGGATTTGCTGCTGCCCAGACCTTGAAGACCTGCTCATCCCACATCGTAAATGCACCCGAGAACGGTACAAGACCGCGAATTTGATTGAACAATTCACGCGACGTTCGATTCCAGTCCATCTTCTCGTCATCCCGAGTCAGATTGCGAGCATACGAAGCCTCGGCTTCATCCTGAGGGACAGCCGTTGTTTCGCCTGCAACCAGACGCGGCATTTCTTCCTGAAGCAATTTGGAGCCTGCTTCACTAAGCTTCACAAACATGGAGCCTGATGTATCTTCATCCGTAATCGCCACTTCCACACGTGAGATCATATCCCCCGTATCCAGGCCTTCCGCCATGAACATCAGCGTAACTCCCGTCACCGACTCTCCATTAATAATGGAACGTTGAATCGGGGCGCCACCGCGATATTTGGGCAAAAGAGAACCATGCACGTTCACACAACCACGAACGGGCATATCCAGCACAGCTTTGGGCAGAATCTGCCCAAAAGCCGCAGTCACAATCAGATCCGGTTTCCATTCAGCCAATCGGGCTACAGCTTCTGGAGCACGCAGTTTCACTGGTTGAAATACAGGCAGGCCGTGGCGTTCTGCCGCAGCCTTGACTGGTGTTGGTGTAAGCACCTTTTTGCGGCCCTGTGGTTTATCCGGCTGTGTCACTACACCAACCACGTTATATCCCTCGGCGATAAGCATGTCGAGAGACGGAACTGCAAATTCAGGCGTTCCCATAAAAACAATATTCAAATCAATCACTCCTTAGTTACGACGCGGCCCGGTTTGATCGGCTGCAATTTCGTACACCTTTTCAGCAATATCCGTAAAGAGTACGCCATCCAAATGGTCAATCTCATGCTGGAACGCACGAGACAACAAGCCACTTCCCGTAATAATCAGTTCTTTGCCTTCACGGTCCAGTCCCTTTACGGTAACCGTCTCAAAACGACGCACATCACCGTTAATTCCAGGGATACTCAAGCAGCCTTCGGGTCCAAATTGCTCTCCCTCGCTCGAAATGATCTCCGGATTGATCATCTTGATCAGGCCCTGCTCATCTCCGCAATCAATCACAATGAGGCGCTTCAAAATACCAACCTGTGGTGCAGCAAGACCTACGCCTTCTGCGTCATACATTGTATCTGCCATATCATCCAGCAGCTTCTGAACATTCGGTGTAACTTTAGTTACTTCTTTAGCTCTTTTGTGTAGCACATCATCCGGTTCTTTCACGATAATACGAATCGACATGTTGTAAGCACCTTCCTAATCCTCATCATAATTTCAGGACATCAGGCTCATTCAAAAACAAGTACTGATTTTCTGCTATGTAGCAGGTATCAAAAACTGATTTTAAAGATCGAGCCATCATTCATGTTGTTTTTAATCTATGTTTATACCGCTTGTTTGCATCCGCATTTTACTACAAAATGCTTACATTAACATTTGCGGGTCTACATCCAGACTAATTTGCAGCTTCTGCGCCTGAACATCGTCGTCCATACGCCGGGCCGTCGCGAGCGCCAGTCCAATGGCGTCGACATCCCCCCGCCATTTTATCATACATTGGAATCGGTATCTATTCTTGATCCGAGGAATGGGCGATGCTACCGGGCCCAACACGTCAAAGGCTTCATTGCTGAAACGATCCAGACTTCCCAGCCAGCCAGCCGCATTCGCCTTTTCTTTCAATATTCGTGTGTAGTTCTCTGCCAGCCGGATCAGTACCGGAAGCTGTTCATGCGAGAATGTCACCAGAATCAGACGACAGTATGGCGGGTACTGCAAATTGCGCCGATGCAATAATTCCTCACGGACAAACGAAACATAGTCATGCTGGCTCGCATGCCCAATCGAATAGTGCTCTGGTGTGTAGGACTGAACAAATACTTCACCCGGCAGTTGATGTCGACCTGCACGGCCCGCCACTTGAGTGAGCAGCTGAAATGTTTTTTCGGCAGCCCGGAAATCAGGCAAATTGAGTGCCGAGTCCGCTGTTATAACACCAACCAGGGTGACATCCGGAAAATCAAGCCCTTTGGCGACCATCTGGGTCCCCAGCAGAACGTCTGCCTTTTTCTCACGAAACTGCTTCAACAGCTTCTCATGTGACCCTTTTTCGCTCGTTGTATCCACGTCCATCCGAATAACGCGAATACCCGGGAACAGCTTGGCCAATTCTTCCTCTACCCGCTGTGTACCCGTACCGAAATATCGAATATGCTCACTGCCGCAATCCGGACATACCTCTGGTGCTGCTTCCGCATATCCACAATAGTGACAACGAAGATTGTTGGAGCGCTGATGATAGGTTAGTGAAATATCACACTCGGGACAGCCTGCAACGTATCCACAACTGCGACACATCACAAAGGTGGAATATCCGCGTCGATTCAGCAGAAGCACCGTCTGTTCCCCACGCTCCAACCGCTCCTCCAGCCCTTTGTGCAAGGCGCGGCTGAACATCGAGCGATTTCCATCCTTCAGCTCTTCCCGCATATCAACAATCCGCACCTCTGGCAGCTTGTTCCCCAGTGCGCGGGTAGGCATCTCCAGCAAAAGTGGTGCAAAATCATCATTACTCTGTGAACGCGCAGCATAGTAACTTTCCAGCGAGGGTGTCGCCGAACCAAGAACAACGACCGCCTGATGCTGCTGTGCTCTTTTTACCGCTACATCACGGGCATGATATTTCGGGGTTTCTTCCTGTTTATATGAAGTCTCATGCTCCTCGTCCATAATGATCAGGCCAAGACGACTGAATGGAGCAAAAACGGCTGACCGGGCACCAATGGCAACCGTCACCTGGCCTTCCCGAATTTTACGCCACTCATCATAACGCTCTCCGCCAGACAGACGACTGTGCATCACAGCGACCTGATCGCCAAAGCGTCCTTTGAAACGCTCCACCATCTGCGGTGTCAGCGCAATCTCAGGTACAAGCACAATCGCCTGTCGATCCTGTTCAATACAGCGCTGAATGGTCTGAAGGTAGACTTCCGTCTTGCCGCTGCCTGTTACACCATGAAGCAAAAAGACGCCATGGCGTCTCTCCTGCAATCGACCATTGATATTGTTATACACATGCTGCTGCTCGTCGGTCAGATTCAGTGGCTCCGTCGCACGGAACTTACGGCCCTGATAGGGATCACGAAAGACTTCGACGTCCTCCGTTACAACCAACCCTTTCTCCTCCAGCCCTTTGACTGTAGCCGCTGATACCTGAAGTGTAGCCAGCAATTCTTTCATCGCCATGGGCAGCAGTTCTTTCATCTCCAGCAAAAAAGCCAGAACTTCCTTCTGCCGCTGGGCCTTTGCAGGAAACGAATTCAACGCCTCTTCCGCAGCTGCCACATCCACAGCCAGATCAATTGACTTCATCGTTTTTTTATTCAGCTTGTCCTTGATCGCCTGGCTTTCCAGCAGGACACCACTAAGTAACAACTTCTTGATCAGCGCAGCATGATTGGGGTACTTGCGACTCAGTTGTTGTAAGGGAACCTGCCCACGACTCTTCACAAAACGAATAATATCTTGCTGCACTTTCTCTGATGTCGATTCCTCTCCCCACACAAAAAGGACTTCTTCACCAGACTCCGAACCAGCCTTTTGTCCGTCAAGACCATCTCCAAGCGAAATATACCGTTCCGCTTTGCCTTTCAGCGCGGTCGGCACCATCACCTGCAAAGACAAAATGCGGTTGCTGGCATAACGCTCACTCATCCATTCGGCCAATTCCACCAAATCTTCAGACAACGGTGGAACGATATCCAACAGCTCCTGAATCGGTTTGAGTTTGAAAGACTCCGCACCCGTACGAGGCACCAAATCAATGACAAACCCCTGCACCGTCCGATGACCAAAAGGTACACCTACCCTGCTGCCAATCTCAATCCATTCACGCATGGATTCCGGCACCAGATAATCAAAGGGCCGGTCCGTCTGCTTCACAGGAACATCGACAATAACCTTGGCGATCTCCATATTAATTCCTCCCGGCAATGCGCTCCGCCGCAATTGAAAGCAACCGGCGAGCGACCTCTTCCTTCGCCACCATCTGAAGCTCTTCCACCAATCCTTCACGGTCATAAATGTGCACCGCGTTGGTATCTGTTCCAAATCCGACACCCGCCCGGGTGACATCATTGGCTACGATCAGATCACAGTTTTTCCGTTCCAGTTTCTCACGAGCATACATTTCCATCGAATTCGTCTCGGCTGCAAAACCAATCAAAAACTGATGGCTCTTCTGCTTGCCCAATGTTTCAAGAATATCTATATTTTTAACAAGTTCAAGCGATAACGTATCGCCTTTCTTCTTGATTTTCTCCGTGTACACTTCCTTGGGGCGATAATCCGCAACAGCTGCCGCCTTAACAACGATATCTGCATCATCCCATTGGCCCGCTACCGCATCATACATATCCTGCGCTGACTTTACCGGGATTACATGTACATTCGCTGGTGGCTGAACCTGGGTATTTCCCATAACCAAGGTTACATCCGCTCCCAGATCACGCGCAACCGCTGCAATGGCAAAACCCATTTTCCCAGAAGAATCATTGGTAATATATCTCACTGGATCAATGCGTTCAATGGTACCTCCTGCAGTGACCACAACCTTCTTGCCACTTAACAAAGAAAGCTGTTCATTGCGTTCCCGTTTGGCAGACTCCTGCTGTTCAAAAAAACGTTCGACCACATCGACAATCGTTTCCGGCTCTTCCAAACGACCTTTGCCCACATAGCCACACGCCAGCTGTCCTTCACCCGGTTCAATCATCATCGTTCCGCGCTCGGTTAACAGGCACATATTATGCTGTACAGCCGGATGATCATACATATGTACATTCATCGCTGGCGCAATCATCACCGGTGCCGTGGTTGCAAGCAGGGTTGTGGAGAGCATATCATCGGCCATGCCATGTGCCATTTTGGCAATTACATTTGCCGTTGCCGGAGCAACCAAAACAAGATCGGCCATATCGGCCAGATGGATATGCGAGACCACGGAAGGCTCCCGCTCATCAAATGTATCACTATATACTACATTTCGGGTCAAGGTTTGCAGCGTTAATTCGGTAATAAACTGTTTGGCGGAATTCGTCATAATGACATGAACGTCCGCTCCTTTTTGCACCAGCCTGCTGCATAATGTAGCCGCCTTGTATGCGGCTATGCCGCCAGTCACACCAAGCACGATTTTTTTACCGTTCAACATGGTTATCCCCCCGATATATACTACATTTAAAAGGATGAATAGAGAAAAAAATAACAACCTCGCGGTTGTCAAATAAATCCGGCTTACGCCGTATGCAGTTGAAGAGCAGCCGCAGGCGGCTTACTCTTCTTCCTCTTCGTCCTGTCCTTTGATGACAACGAGCAGATCACCATAAATTTCTTCAAGTGCAACGCCAACCTGTTTATGGGATCTGGCATTTCTCAAATCCGTTTTCTCACCTTCACGAAGCTGTCTGGCACGGCGGGAAGCGGCAACAACAAGAGAATACTTGCTGTCGACTTTGTTCATCATTTCATCAATAGAAGGATACAGCATATTTACAAAACACCTCTTTGCATTAGTATAATCACAATTGCCCGCCTGACGGAATCATGGTGCTCCGCTGGTTACGCTAATCAGATTGGAACTGCTCTACCTATATATCCTATGTCAGCAGCTCCACTGATTATCGCATTTTGCGGCGGCAAATGGATTATTTATTGATCTTACAATGTTCGGCGATAATGATGCTTTCTATTCGTTTACACGCCAAATCAATTTCATCATTAACGACAGCGTAATCATACTGCTCCAGCAGACTGATCTCATCTACCGCGACGGACATCCGATGATCAATCGTCGCCTGACTTTCCGTACCACGGCCCTGAATGCGATCTTTAAGCTCGTCCAATGAAGGAGGCAACAGAAATACAAAGATCCCCTCCGGGAACTTTTCTTTCACTTTTAACGCGCCTTGAACTTCAATCTCAAGAATGATGTCCCGGCCTTCGTTAATCGTTTTCTCCACAAAATCACGCGGTGTTCCGTAATAGTTCCCAACATATTCTGCGTGTTCCAGCAATTGATCTTCAGCAATCATGTTCAGGAATTCTTCATGGCTTCTGAAGAAATAATTGACGCCATGTTCCTCACCCAGACGAGGCTGACGAGTCGTTGCCGATACAGAATAAATCAATTCCGGCACCCGTTTGCGCAAAGCGCTGCATACTGTACCCTTCCCGACCCCAGATGGGCCGGACAACACTACCAGTAATCCCTTAGACATATTACACTCCATTTTATTCGTCGTTGTCATCATCTTTCGAAGAAAGACGATGGGCGACCGTTTCTGGCTGAACCGCAGACAGAATGACATGATCGCTATCCGTAATAATAACGGCACGAGTACGTCTTCCGTACGTTGCGTCTATCAGCATATGACGGTCTCTTGCCTCTTGTATAATCCTCTTGATCGGCGCAGATTCCGGACTCACGATGGATATAATCCGGTTCGCCGATACGATGTTACCGAATCCAATGTTAATGAGTTTGATTGCCATAATCAGGTTCTTCCCCCTATACATGCGACTCTTTGCCGAAATATGACCGTTCATTCGATATTCGCCGCTTGCTCACGAATCTTCTCCAGTTCCGCCTTCATCTCGACAACACGGTTCACCAGAGCCAAATGGTTGGCTTTTGATCCAATCGTATTAACTTCCCTATTCATTTCCTGAATAAGAAAGTCCAACTTGCGGCCTACTGGCTCATCACTTTTCAGCAGTTCCCTGCTCTGTCCAAAGTGACTCAGTAGACGCGTAAGCTCTTCCTCTATGTTAGAACGATCGGCAAACATAGCAATTTCCATACCCAATTTATGCTCGTCAAAAGGGAAAGAGCCTTCTTCCTGCATTTCCGTAAGTCGTTGTCTTAACTTGTTGCGATGATCGCTCACCACAGTCGGCGCAAGATCAAGCATCTCGGTATGCAGTGATTCCAGACGACTGATTCGTCGTTCCAGATCACTGGCCAGATGAAGACCCTCGCGGGCGCGCATCTGTTCCAGACCGGACAAAGCCTCTTCCAACCCCTGCTGCAGGACACGCTCCCATTTGTCCTTCTGCTCTTCCGGAAGCGAACTCGTCCCATCCGAATGAACCATGACCTCTGGAAGTGCCAGCATATCCATAATGCTCGGTTTGCCCTGCATACCATAGCGGCTCTCCAATTGCTCTGCGGCCTGAAGATAGGCCCTGACCGCCTGCTCATTCAGAACAGCGGGAAGAGCCTGGTCTTCATCTTTTTCTTTCATTACATAAACATCAATCCGCCCACGTTTCAATCGGCTCTGTACCTTTTTCCTCAATCCATCTTCATAACACGTCCACTCTCTCGGGAGACGCATCATCACTTCGCAATAACGATGATTGACAGACTTGATTTCCAATTGTACCTTATAGCCTCCAAAATGAAAGGCGGATTGACCGTATCCGGTCATACTGAATGACATCGGCATCACATCCGTTACACTATTGTAATTGATTATTAGGGTTGAAACAAGTAGGACATTGATGCTCCGACTTCTCCCACACATATTGGGTCAGTTCGGCCGTCATACTATAGAACATAAATGGAGTCATGAGATAGATTCCTTTAAAGTGCGCTGTTGCTACATCCAGAAGCTCCTTGGCGATCTTCACACCCATGGCCCGACCTTCTTCACCTTCGAGACCGGCCATCCGGGAGCGCACTTCATCCGACAGCTGAATACCTGGAACCTCATTATGCAGATATTCTGCATTTCGGCCACTGGCTAGCGGCATCACCCCTACAAAGATCGGCACATCCAGATGCTTGGTCGCTTCATGCATGGCTACGATTAGTTCGGGATCGTATATCGGCTGCGTCATAATATAATCGGCTCCGGAAGCCATTTTTTTCTCAAGCCGCTGTACGGCTTTATCCAGATGTTTCACATTCGGGTTAAATGCGGCACCAATAACAAAGCCTGCCTTCTGCTTAAGTGGTTTACCGGAGAAGGACACGCCGTCGTTCAACTGCTTGATCATACGTATAATTTCAAAAGAAGTCAGATCGTATACCGAGCTCGATCCGGGTAAGTCACCAAATCGTGCAGGGTCACCTGTTACAGCGAGTACATGATTAATGCCGAGAGCATCAAACCCCATCATGTGCGACTGTGTCCCGATCAGATTCCGGTCACGACATGCAATATGCACCAGGGGGCGCAATCCAGTGCGATCCTGAACCAGATGGCCGAGAGCCATATTACTCATCCGGGTAACCGCCAGGGAATTATCCGCCAATGTTAACGCATCTGCACCAGCCGCTTTCAGTGTCTCGGCACCTTTCATAAATTTCGCAATGTCGAGATCACGCGGAGGGTCAAGTTCGACGATGACCGTATGGCGTTGTTTGACCAGATCCACAATCGTAGGCTGCCCACCTCGTCCAGAGCGTTCATCTACATTCTCATGCAGGATAATACGCGGTTTTGACTCGGATGGATCTGGTTCCAGTATCGGCACAGGTGTGTATTCAACAAGAGCCTTTGCAATGGCCGAGATATGATCAGGCGTCGTACCACAGCATCCTCCAATGATACGCGCACCCAGATCAGCGAATTGCACGGCAGTCTGCCCGAAGTATTCCGGGGACGCTCCATAACGGAACTGACCATCGACGTAGTCCGCTGCACCCGCATTCGGGTATACGGACATCGGGATTCCGATACGGCCTGACACTGTTTCCATCGCGCGCATAATTCCGTTTGGACCGGAACGGCAGTTAAAACCAATAACGTCAGCCCCTTGCTCACGCATGATACGGAAAGCTTCAGGCATTGTATATCCGTCCAGTGTGTGCCCTACATCCTCAACAGCAAACTGTCCAATTACCGGTAGATCACTCAACTTGCGTGCCTGCAGAAGGGCGATATCCATCTCCTCAATATCATAGAAGGTTTCGAGCAGAATGCCGTCAACTCCTTCATCGAGCAGCGCAAAAATTTGTTGTTGGTAGAAACGCTTCAATTCACTCGTTGAAACGTTCGTCCGCTTCCCTCCACGGATGGAACCAACCGCACCCAGAACATAACCGTTCGCACCAGCTACTTCTTTGGCAATGCGCACACCGGCACGGTTAACATCCTCCACCTTGGACTCCAGACCAAACTTGGACAACTTGTCGTAATTGGCAGAGTACGTATTCGTTTCGTGAATTTCCGTACCCGCATCGCGATAACGACGATGCACATCTGCCACTACTTCAGGTGAAATCAAGTTCAGCTCTTCATAAGAAATCCCTACCGGGAATCCCATCTGATACAGGAATGTTCCCATTGCCCCATCCCCAATGAGGACCCGTTCCTGCATTACACTCCGCAAATCCGCCTTCATCCCTTTTCCCCCTGCCTGACTGATCATTTCATACTAATGTAACACAAAAAACATCTGAAAACGAAGAAAAACACAGGTTTTTCGTGAAATCCAGTCTCCATAACCATCTGAACCAGTAGGAATTCTCATATTAATGCAAAAAAAGAGGCCTTAGGCCTCCTCATTTAAACGTCTTCTTTACGAAATGACTCCTTTGAAAACAACTTCAGCAGGTCCAGTCATGTAAACGTGGTTGTCGGCTTCGCTCCACTCAATATGAAGATCGCCGCCCTTGAGGCTGATCACCGCTGTTCGATCTGTATGTCCGTTCAGAACGGAGGATACCAGGGTTGCGCAAGCTCCAGTTCCACAGGCGAGTGTCGGCCCAGCACCGCGTTCCCACACACGCATGTCCACATATCCGCGATCGCGAACCGTTGCGAACTCTACATTGATTTTTTTCGGGAACATGGGATGAACTTCAAGAAGTGGTCCCCATGTCGAGAGATCAAAATTCACAGCATCCTCCACATAGATAACTGCGTGAGGATTACCCATGGATACAGCCGTAAATTTGAACTCCTGTCCATTGGCTTCAATGGAATGATCCACCACCGGATTGGCATCGACAGTTGTTGGAACCTGAAGGCCATTCAGGATAGGCTCTCCCATATCCACACGAACGGTTTCCACATTACCATCTTGAATGTTCAGGCTGACTGGTTGTACACCTGCGCCGATGGTTTCAATTGTAATCTGTTCTTGTGTCACATGGCCGTGATCATATACATATTTGGATACACAGCGGATGGCATTGCCACATTGCTCTGCTTCCGAACCGTCCGAGTTCATGATGCGCATCTGAAAATCCGCCTTCTCCGAAGGCAGTATATAAACCAGGCCATCCGCACCGATGCCGAAAAATCGATTGCACCATTTTACAGCCAATTCTGCTGCATCAGCCGGAAGCTGTTTCTCTCCAAATACAACAATAAAATCGTTGCCGAGTCCATGCATTTTTGTAAATTCCATCATCTTGCCCACTCCTTTTGGCAGTCTGCTGCCAAAGCGTTATTCTTGCTCCTCTACAGGATACCCCAGGAACATCCATATCCAACATTCCCCAATAGAAAAAGCTATCCTGCAAAATGCCGAGGATTCTCGCCTCGAATCATTTTGAGGATAGCATAACGAAAACGATAAGCAATTGCTATTGATTTTATGCCGAAAACTTTGTACTTTTCGGTACGAAGCGCCCAGGGCCCATCCGGCGACGGTTGCGGCGACCTCCCCACACGCTGCCAATTCCCATGAGGAAGGTCGGAATACCTGCGGCAACGATGGAAATGGCCCATTCACGCATACCCAGTGGTACTGTTTTGAAGATAGGCTGCAATGGTTCTACATACATAACCGCCAGCATTAGCACGACGGATGAAATGACTGCAAAAACCAGGTACTTGTTCTGCAATGGATTCCGATGGAAAATGGAACGGGAACTCCGGCAGTCAAATACATGAATGAGCTGCGCCAACACGAGAGTAGCAAAGGCCACAGATTGAGCTTTAATGAGCTGACCCGGTTGATCTGGTGCAGCCTGTAGGGTGAGCCAGAACGCGCCGAGTGTACAAAGTCCGATCAATACACCCCGACTGACGATTTTCCAGCCCAGTCGTCTGGCAAAAATATTTTCCTTGGAGCCACGCGGCTTATGTTCCATCAGATCTTTTTCCGGCTGATCCACACCGAGCGCCATCGCTGGCAATCCATCCGTCACCAGGTTAACCCATAGAATCTGGATCGGCACAAGTGGCAATGGCAAACCCATCATCATCGCGAAAAACATCGTTAAAATCTCGCCTACATTCGATGCCAGCAAATACCGGATAAACTTGCGAATGTTCTCATAAATATTACGCCCTTCTTCGATTGCAGCTACTATGGTAGAAAAATTATCATCACTCAGAATTAATGCCGATGCTTCCTTTGTCACATCCGTGCCTGTAATCCCCATCGCAATACCGATATCTGCTGCTTTGATGGCCGGTGCGTCGTTCACACCATCTCCGGTCATTGCTACGACATGTCCTTTGCGCTGCAATGATTTCACAATTCGCAGTTTGTGCTCAGGCGATACTCGTGAGAATACGTAGATGCCCTCCACCTGTTTATCCAGCTGCTCGTCCGTCATGCCCGCCAATTGCTGGCCGCTAAGGGAAGACCCACCCCGGGGGAGGATACCCAGCTGCTGGGCGATCGCCTCTGCCGTCGTGCCATGATCGCCGGTAATCATAACGGTACGTATGCCTGCTCTGCGGCAAGTGGCAATGGCATCCCGTGCCTCACGTCGCGGTGGATCAATCATGCCTGCAAGTCCGACAAAGACGAGTTGGTGCTCGGCAGCATGCTCATTCTCCACTTTTTCTTCCGGCCGTACATCGCGATAAGCCATCCCGAGAACCCGCAGCGCAGCCCCAGCCATGCTCTCATTCGCCGCCATGACTTTCTGCCGCAGTGTTCCTGTGAATGGTACAACATTGCCTTCCCACAAAATGTAGCTGCAATGCCCAATCAGCACATCCGGTGCACCTTTGGTGTAGATCATGCGCCCACCCTGATGATGAACCAGAACAGACATCCGTTTCCGATCAGAGTCGAACGGGAATTCCTGCTCACGTGCATATAACTCTTTGAGCCCAGCAGGGGTAAGACCCATTTTGGAAGCCAGTGTTACAAGGGCCCCTTCCGTAGGATCGCCTTTCAGCTCCCATATGACGCTGTCTTCCTTGACCGTTTCATTAATATGCTCTTTGTTTGCTTCTTTCTTTGCTTCTTTCTTTGCTTCTTTCTTTGCTTCTTTCTTTGCTTCTTTCTTTGCTTCTTTCTTTGCTTCTTTCTTACTATCCTTTTTCGTCTCTTTGCCTTTCTTTTTGTTCCGCATCTCATCCGCAACACTCTCGATAATACTGGCATTATTGCATAGTGCACTGATTTGGAGCATTCTTCGCAATGTTTGATCACTCTTCAGCTCCAAGGTACGACCATTCTCCAGCATCTGCCCTTCCGGAGCATAACCATCCCCGGTTACCTTGATGCTGCGTCCCTCCAGCCACACGTCCGTAACTGTCATCTTGTTTTGGGTCAACGTACCCGTTTTATCCGAACAGATGACCGAGGCACAACCAAGGGTTTCCACGGAAGGAAGCTTGCGTACAATCGCTTTGCGCTTGATCATGCGCTGTACACCCAGAGCTAGCGCAATCGTTACAATCGCTGGCAGCCCCTCTGGTATGGCAGCGACTGCGAGGCTGACCCCTGCCAGAAACATGCCTACTGCCGGTTGTCCATGCAGAATACCTGCAACAACAACCATGACGGTTAATCCAAGCGCGACAAAAATCAAAATTTTACCCAACTGCTCCAATCTGTGTTGCAGCGGTGTTTCCTGTTCCTCTGTATTCTGGATCAGATCGGCGATTTTGCCCATCTCTGTATCCATGCCAGTTCGAACTACAACGCCCTTAGCCGTACCGCGAGTGACCATCGTCCCCATAAATCCAATGTTCTTCTGATCTCCAAGCGGCACGTCATCTGCAGCTATGGGATGGCAATGTTTGCTTACAGGAACTGATTCCCCGGTCAGTGCAGATTCCTCCACATCGAGGCTGTTCGTGGACAGCCAGCGCACATCGGCAGGTATGCGATCACCGCTCTCCACAAGCACGATATCCCCTGGCACCAGAAGCTTGGCCGCAAGATGTACCTCCTGACCCGACCTGAGCACTTTGGCCAGTGGTGCCGACAATTGTTTCAGTGCACGAAGGGAACGCTCTGCCCGGAATTCCTGCACAAAACCAAGAATGGCATTAAGCACGATAATGGCAACAATCGTTACAGCATCCAAATATTCTCCAAGCAATCCGGACACCAGTGTGGCCCCCATCAACACCAGAACCATGAAATCCTTAAATTGATTAAGCAATAATGTAATTGGAGATATGCGCTTTCCTTCACTCAGTTCATTCGAACCTGCGTCTTTCCTCTTCTCTGTTGCAGTCTCTTCAGTTAACCCGTCCTCGAGACTGACGCCAAGAGTGTTGCGAAGCTCTTCAACGCTTAGTTGATGCCACTTGGTATGTTCCATGCTTCAAAATTCCCTCCCAGTCTGTATTTCCTCTGTAAAACGTCACACATACTACACCGGCTATGTTAATCAACAGGTTGTACGCGATGCCGGACAAACTACCTGCTCTATATGTATTCGGACAGGACCCTAATTAGCACCCGATGGCGAATCCTTTCCCTGATGGGCAGAATAAGCTAAAATAAAGGTCTGTGGTTATAAACGCAGGGGAAATCCGATTTTTGCTGTGCAAACGAATACGAATCTGCAACGGGTTCTTTTTTACATATCCCGGTGTTCATTTCAGTTATAGATAGAGAGGACGTTGAAAAAAATGGCATTGGACGGCATCGTAACACGAGCCATCGTACATGAACTGCAAGGCTGCAAGGGCGGACGGATCAGCAAAATACATCAACCTAACGGCCATGATGTTGTTTTGACCCTCCGTGCTCAGCGTGGAAATAGCAAATTGCTAATTTCGGCCAGCCCAACATATCCGCGTGTGCACTTTACAGAGAAAACGTTTGTTAATCCTACTGAAGCTCCGATGTTCTGCATGCTGCTCCGCAAGCACTGTGAAGGAGCGATCATTGAGGAGATTCGTCAGATTGGCATGGAGCGGATTATCCATATTGACGTGCGTCAGCGCGATGAGCTTGGTGATGTTTCGGTCAAACGGATCATCATTGAACTGATGGGACGTCACAGTAATATTGTTCTGGTCGATCCGATAACGGGAACGATTCTGGATGGTATTCACCACGTAACTCCGTCCATCAGCAGTTACCGGGTCATTATGCCTGGATTTTCGTACACTGAACCACCAGAGCAGCATAAGAGCAATCCACTGGAAGTGAGCAGCACTGAATTCGAAAATAGCTATACTGCTGCTGAAGAAGAGGCCTCTCGTTGGCTGGTAAATTCATTCAGCGGTCTTAGTCCGCTGATCGCAGGAGAGATTACCTCTCGGGTATCTGCCGATCCAGGAGCTGATCAAGCTGCAAGCGAAGGGGATGCTCGAATCGAAGCCGATGCCCTATGGAATGCTTTTGAGTCCATCATGGGGACAGTTAGAGATAACAGCTACACGCCTGTGACCGGGCTGAATGCCAAAGGCAAAATGATTTTCTCAGCCGTTCAGCTTCAAAGCATTCAGGACGCGGAGAAAACCTATGACACGATGAGCAAGTGTATGGAGGATTATTACGGAGACAAGGCTGAGCGGGATACGGTCAAGCAAAGAGTGAGCGATCTGCTGCGTTTTCTGCAAAATGAGCGCAGTAAAAACATCAAAAAGCTGGACAACTTGAACAAGGATCTGCTGGAAGCCGACGATGCGGATAAATTCAGATTATGGGGTGAGCTGCTGTTTGCCTCCCTGCATCAGGTTAGTAAAGGGGACAAAAGTGTGGAGCTTGTGAACTTCTATGATGAAGACCAAGCCAACATTACCATTCAGCTTGACCCATTACTAACTCCGTCTGACAACGCACAGCGTTATTTCAAGCGATATAACAAATATAAGAACAGTCTGGCTGTTATTCATGAGCAACTTGGTAAAACGAAAGACGAGATCGACTATCTCGACAATCTGCTGCAGCAGCTGTCTATCGCATCCATGAACGACATCGAGGAAATTCGTGAGGAGCTTGTACAACAGGGGTATCTTCGTGACCGCAACAAAAAAGGCAAAAAGAAAAAGAAAAACGACCGACCTACAGTGCATCAGTTTACTTCTTCGGAGGGAATTGAACTTCTCGTAGGCAAAAACAATCTGCAAAATGAGTACGTCACCAACCGTCTGGCTTCTTCCAATGACACCTGGTTGCATACCAAAGACATCCCGGGTTCACACGTCGTCATTCGCAGCACAGACTTTGGCGAAGCTACCCTGGAAGAAGCTGCTCAACTTGCAGCTTACTTCAGTCAGGCCAAAGAATCGAGCAGCGTGCCGGTGGATTACACCTTTATCCGACATGTACGCAAGCCAAGTGGCTCCAAACCAGGCTTTGTCATTTATGACCACCAGAAGACCCTGTTTGTGACGCCGAACGAAGAACTGGTTAAGAGTCTGCCATCCACCATCAAAAATGGATAGAATGCTTGCTTTCGATCCTGTTACACAACGTAAAATCCCCCGGAACAAAAGAATGTTCGGGGGATTTTCTATAAATCAACTTATTACCTATAGCACGATGAAGGCAAACCGCATTGCCATTATGAATGACTTGTTTGTGACGGAAGCTTGGAGCTGATCGAGGCACTTGGGTGAATTATTCCATCACCTAATTATAGTGGATTCAAAAAAAGGACATAGAGACATGGCTAGTGACTAAAGGTCACCCCATTTCTATGTCCTTTTATCATTTTCCCATTCCATTTCGCACGGTAACAACCGATTTCTTCTATCCCAATCTCTCACAATAGATGAAAAGTTTCCAAATCAAGACTTTCCAGCTGCAGCGCGAAGCTTATCGAGCACATCAATGGATACAGTTTTGCTACCCAGATCTCCGTGGAAAACTACTCCTTGTCTTACTCCATGGTAATCAGAACCACCCGTCTGAATGAGTCCAAATTCCTGTGCCAACTCCGCATATCTGTGCTCTTCTTCCGGTCCGTGATCCGAATGAACCACTTCAATCCCGTCAGGATGGGAGTCCACCAGAATGCGCCGAACCAATTCATCGTCTCCATATAAACCAGGATGGGCAATAACCGCAGCACCACCCGCATCTTTAATCCATTGGCATGCATCTTCCGGTGCAACTCGGGGAACCGACACAAATCCAGGTTGGCCTTCAGCCAGATAACGATTGAACGCATCCCTCATATCAGCGGCATATCCTTTCCGTACCAACACATCGGCCATATGAGGTCTACCGATGCTTTCATCCGGTTCCAGCGGTCGGCCAAGGCCATCAATGACTTCCTGCCAGCTAATTTCAAGTCCAAGCTCTTGCAGCTTGGCAATGATCAGATGATTGCGTTCTTCCCTCGCTTCCCGAAGCCCGTGCAGTCGCTCCAGAAATTGCTTATCTTCTGTATTCACATAATACCCCAGCACATGAATATCCTTGCCACCCGCGCGAGTACTGATCTCTACTCCTGCAACAACGTCAATCCCATATTCACGGCCAGCCCGCTGTGCCTCAGCTACACCCGCTACTGTATCGTGATCCGTCAGTGCAACCGCAGACAGTCCTCTTTGTTTGGCGAGCTTCACATTCTCGGCAGGTGGCTGCATTCCGTCCGAAGCTTGGCTATGGGTATGAAGATCACAACGTCCTTTATGATGATTCATAAATAACAACTCCCTTTAATCGGCTCATTATAGGTCAGACCATTGCAATTTATTGCACTCCACCATTCTTTGGATCAATCATGCATTATTCCAGCTCTGCATTTATTGTCCCTATTCCGCCTGTCCTTCTGATGCTGTCTGCTCATGCTGACGCAAATAATTCAGGAAAGCTACTGCTGACAGGGGAAGCAATGAAGATTTCAGATGTATAGCATAGAACTGTCTTTTAAACTCAAGTCCACGAATATCCACCATATGAACCAGGCCAAGGGCCAATTCATGCTGAACCGATGACGGAGATAACATCGTGATACCCACACCCGCTTCCACGGCAGATTTCACGGCTCCTGTACTGCCAAGTTCCATCACCACATTCATGTCCTGTGGATCTATATTTCTCTTTTGTAACTGATCCTCCATCACCTGACGGGTACCCGAACCTTTTTCCCGCAGCACAAATGCGTAGCTCAGCACATCTTCCAGCTCTACTTCCCCACGATCTGCCAATGCATGCCCCGCCGGAACAACCAGCTTCAATTCATCCTGCATGACCGGCTCTACAATCATATCCGGGTGGTGAACTGGTGCCTCAATGAGTCCGAAGTTTAGCTGATGCTTCAAGATATCGTCCATAATTTGCGTCGTATTCATCACTTTCATGACGATCGAGATATCCGGGTATTGGCGAGCAAAAGGACCCAGCATCCGCGGCAGCACATACTCACCAATCGTCAGGCTTGCCCCGAGCTGCAATCTCCCTTGCAGCATCTGCGTAAATGCAGACATTGCCTCATCGGTCTGTCTGACCAACTCTACACTGCGTTTGGCATGAGGCAATAATGTCCGACCCGCTTCGGATAATTCTATTTTCTTGGTAGAACGGTGCAGCAGCTTGGTCCCAAAATAATCCTCAAGCGATTGGATCTGCATCGTTACCGCAGGTTGTGTCATATGTAGTGCTTGCGCAGCCGCTGAAAAACTCCCCTTTTCTGCAACGGTATAAAAAATATGCAATTGATGAAAATTCATATCTTCGCCCCTCTTCTGTACGCTTTCCCCATTGTAGCCGATTTCCTGAATTCCAACAAAAAAAGCATGCAGCTTGTCTGCATGCGATGTAACCTGGATCTATTCATTCAAAAATATGGATTATTCCAAACTCACTTATGCTTGCGACTGTTTTTGACCAGAGTCATTCGTCTTGAATGTCTCAGCCAGGAATAATACGATTTCAGATCCCGCAGTTCAATCGTCTCGGACATTTTCCCCAGAAATGTAACGACAATCATCTTATGAAGCGGATTGCCAGCAATATCATATTCCCCTTCAAGTTCGGAAAATTCAGCAACCACGACCAGATCCTCGTCGATAAGGTAGACATCCTGCTCATTACGGTAGTATGGTGTAATACGGTCCTGCTTCAGACACTCCCATAACCATGCCGCAATATGGTCATCATCATCACGTGCCGGCTCAATACGGTCTGCATACCGCATCTTGGCATGATGGGTAATGACGATGTCGGCCACTTTTTTGTCTCCAAGAGCCACGAAAAAAGGCTCGTACGTGTTCCAACGTTGCATCACCTTATCACGCATGGGAATCACTCTCCACCAGATAGGACTTTCTATCTATTTATTTACCCAATATATTACAACATAAGTCCCGCAACCTCAAGGCGTAAGTTCAGATTTTTTCACAAAATCCAGTTTATGCCCAATTCAATAAAAGAGCGGTCCCGAAGGACCCCTCTGGTTAATCGTTTCGAAATGTTCAGTAGCAACAAGAGAAGTTCCCTATACATTCCCAAACCATTTTGTTATATCCCGTAAAAACTTGTTTTGTCCAATGTTTTGCTGGCATACTCTGTTTTGATCTCATTCCGGTAAGAACGTTCGACCTTGCGCACATAGGAAAGTCTGTTCACATTTTTCATCGTATCTTCAGCCCGCTCTGCATTAACATACATGACGACATAATGCATACGGCGGGAGATGTAATGAACGGTACCATACTTTTCGAGATTACGAGCCGCTTTCAAATCACTGACCCATATGATGAATCCTGTCCTTTCCGCAAACATCATTTTCCCCGCCTCTCTATAATGGAGACCGGATCCTCGGAAAGGTCCGGTCTGTCATGAATTTTTTTTCTTATGCAGCCTTAGCTGCAACCGCACTTGCCTCCGCTACCGCAGCCGCCCTTCGGATTGGGATCATTGCTCGGTACCTTAATGGTCGTTGACACCGCGAATGCAATCGTCTCCGACATCTGGAACAACATATCGTCCAATGCCTTCTCCGCCTGTTTGAAGCGGGCTACCGCCTCGAAACGCTCCAACTCCAGCTCCAAAGCCTGAACCTGATCTTTTGCCGCGTGATAGTCCGGGTGAAAATGCCCAAAACGCTGGGTTTCTTCAAATAATTCCTTCTTGGCGTTCAGCTTGCGTATTCCCGCCTGAATGTCAGGGTTCGTCTCCACTTGCTGTTTCCAATATAAATAATCCGATACTTCGGCTGATTGGTTAATCATGTCGCCCAGTTCATATGCGCCCGTTAACACTTGGGCCATATCGACCGTGTTCATTTCCGCTACGCTCATGAAATTCATCCTATCTATATATAAAGTTCTACTTAACGTAGACTATTTCATCATATCATATCCCTGAAAAGTTAAGAAGAGTTTTTCCTGCAAATAGAAATAAGGGGAACAAGGGATCTGCTTTTGCAAAGTCGATTCAAGTTTGAGCATGGTCCGGAATAATCAGTCGTATCTGATTCCATTCGTTAGGCGAAAAAGAGCGACGTTCGGCGTGATTTGTCCCCCTATCTGATATGGACCAGCCCGTTAATGTCCAATTTTCATGACCATGAATCTGATCGGGGATAACATAAACGATATCACTGTCCAGCTTCAGACCCAGTTTTGTCTGCCATTCAATGGCTTTTGCAGCAATCTGACGAGCTGTGGACACATGATATCCTCGCCACTCGTTATGCCACATTTCCGGGATCTCTCCGTATCCGGGAAACAGACCCGATTGCTCTGTAATGGAATGATCCGGTTCATACGCATGCAGATTAAGTTCACCTTCAATGAGCCCTACTCTTCCACGCATATAAAAGAATTCCTTCTCTACCTCACGTCCGACATTGAACTCATCTGCTCCGACTATGGACTCATCTGCAAAGGCTCCCGAACCTGGCCGGTTCAGCTTCTCATGTATTGCACTTCTTGATTCATATGTCCATGTATCCTTTTTGTTGGCTTTATCCACCGACTCATCCAGATCAACAGTCTGCCCAGCGTCCATGTGAAGTCTGTCTGCCTCCAATCCCCACTGCTGGATCGCTAGTTCCACATGCTCAGGCACACCCGATCCAGCATATCGCCTAAGGAAGTTTATCATTCCATCGGCTGTAAGACCGAGCTCTGATGCAGCGATGATTCGTTCCTTCGTCATTCGGTATATGGACATGCGATCACGGCTTATAAGCTCTGTACCCATTTCCAGAACCCAACGGACCTGTGGGGTTACATCTGGCGGAACCATAATTTCAAAATCAGGCTGTACAAAAATCAAATTCCCCCCAGCATTTTCTGCTTCGTCCTTCGCAAAATCCTTTAAAATGTCAGGTTCAATCTGCCAACGATAATATAACCCTCCCTCAGCGGACTCCCCTACCTCACCATACCCCAAACCCGCCAGAGCATTAAGCCATCCCCGGATCAATGTCAGGAAGGATGATCCTGATCCTGAAGCACCTTCACTCTCTCTAATCTCATTTTCCTCTCCAAACCCAACAATATCTACGGTTCCTGCCATAATACTCAACCAATCATTCTCTCGGAAATCAAACATCATTAATTGATAACGAAAATGCTGAAGATTGGGCTCTGCTAAGCCATATCGGTCCATGCATACACTATAGATTTCTCGATGCATTGAAGACCACGACAATGTTAACCAATGATCAAGACGGTTACGGGACACCTGCATCCGGTTGTGCGTCTTTTCAATCAAACCCAGACGGAGCAGCATATCAAACATAATGGCTACATGGACTGGATACACATCTGCGTGATCGTAGCGCACACCTAATCCAGAGAAGTCTTCAGGTGCCAGAACTGTCATGCGACTTAATCGCTGCACCATTCTCTTGTGGATAGTCCCTTTACTTGTTAATGGAAGTCCTCCTTGCGCTTGACCTTCTCTTAGCATCCAAGCCAATACATGAAGAAGCTCAGCAGCAATATGGGGCTTTCCCTCTCGAACAATCTTCACACTTCGGACTTCATAACTGGATACGGACTTATTTTGTGCAGGTTCATCCTGTATTACATTCACCTTCTGCTGAACAAACGTTCCAACCCTTGCTGCATAGGGAATTGTTAACAAAGAAAGCAGTGAATCCGGTATGTAATACAGACGTTCGCCCCACGACTTGCGCACAGCATTGATCCATCCTTTGTGCCGAAGTGTTATAAAGGCTGTCACCGCTTCAGCTCTACTAAGACCATCCGCTGCCCACTCTGCTGGTGTCATCATGTTGGAAAAGGGTTGTCCGGCATATTTGCAAAAAATCACTCCAAGTACCGTTCTTTCAACGCATGATAGCTCTTGGAATGAATTCATATCCAGATTACTTTGTGTATGCATGGCTTATCTTGCCTTTCCCATTATTTTAGTTGGTGATGTGAACAGATCTTTTCATTGCAATTCATGAACAATTTTGTATTCATATCCTTGCTCGACCAGAAACATTTGTCGCCGTAATGCAAACTCCTGTTCTTTACTATCCTCAGATACAAGGGCATAGAAATAAGCTTTATTTTCTCCAGACTTCGGCCTTAGAATCCGCCCCAATCGCTGGGCTTCTTCCTGCCTTGAACCGAAACTTCCGGATATTTCAAGTGCAACAGCTGCATCTGGCAGATCTACGGCAAAGTTGGCAACCTTGGATACCACTATCGTTTTGATCTCCCCCCGTCTGAACGCTGCATACCATTTTACCCGTTCTTGCTGGGACATCGTGCCTGAAATGAGGGGTGCTTCAATTTCCCGGGCAATGCTCTCAAGCTGATCCAAATACTGTCCGATAACAAGTGCCGGCACCCCTTCATGATGCTCCAATATCCGTTTGATCACAGCCAATTTGGCCGGATTTTCGGCTGCAAGACGAAACTGATGCTTCACCTCAGCTTCCAGATAGTTTGATCGTAGTTCAGGAGTGAACGGGATACGTATCTCCTGACACTGTACATCAGCAATCCAACCTTGTTGCTCCAATTCTTTCCACGGCATGTCATATAATTTCGGGCCAATAAGTGAGAATACATCCTGTTCACAGCCATCCTCACGCACCAATGTTGCTGTTAATCCCAGTCTTCTTGTTGCCTGAATATCTGCAGTAGCACGGAATACAGGCGCTGGCAGCAGATGGACCTCATCATAAATGATAAGCCCCCACTGGCGTTCACTGAGCAATTTGATATGCGTAAAATCAGCATCTTTGGATTTTCTATGCGTAAGAATCTGATAGGTAGCCACAGTCACAGGTTTAACCTGTTTTTTCTGACCGGAATACTCACCAATCTGTTCACTCGTTATCGTTGTTTTGTCCTGCAATTCCTGAATCCATTGCCTCACAGATGTGGTATTCGAGGTCAAAATAAGGCATTCACACTGCAGACGTTCCAATACGGCCATCCCAATAACCGTTTTGCCTGCACCGCAGGGAAGAACAAGCAAGCCACTTCCACCCATGCCCTCGCTACCTTCAAAAGCATCCACAGCATCTCGCTGATACGGACGCAACCCGAAACCTTCTGAACTTCCGCCTGAAGTATTCGCTCTCCATTCAAACGGAAGGCTTGTTCCTTCTCGATATCCCGCATAATCCAGCACTGGATACCCCAAACGGGTCAATTCACGCTTCAGTAGTCCGCGCTGCTCCCCGCCAAGCACGAGCTCATGGGGATCGACACGTTCCATCCGAAAAGCCGAGATGGTCTTCATACCGCTTAATTCATCCAGTAACCCCTCATCTTCACTCACGAGACGCATCCTCATGTGATCGGCCTCTGGCTGCAATTTCAACTTTCCATATTGATCAATAATCCGTTGGATATCCTGAATAAGGGCGGCAGGAACATTCCAACGTGACACTAATTCCAGACTTGCAATCACTTGATCAGCACTCCATCCAAGTGCAGCAGCGTTCCACAGCGATAATGCAGTTATACGATAGGTATGAAAAGCCGCAGGTGTCTTCACCAGTTCGGCATACATCCCCAGTTGAGCTCGGGCCTGATCAAATCCAGGATGACCCACTTCAAGCAATACTGTAAAATCCCGCTGGACAATGCAGGCATCCGTTTTCCCCATTCCGCTTCCTCCTTATTTTGAAATTGAGCTATCTGTTTTCTAAATGAAAGGCATCACAAAAAGTTCAGTTCCGGTGTCTTCCGAAATTGAACCTGTTTAGTACAACAGTTGGACCTTACCTTAACCATTAGGTAGACCCTACAAAAAAAGCACCCTGCTCATACTTTCGTATGAATAGGATGCCCAACTATACTCAAATCATTCGGCTGTATATCCTTTAGCCATTGCTATAAATAGTTTTACAGCATTCTGCATGGCATCCTCATCAAAGTCAAACTTGGGATGATGATGCGGATAGACGGCATTCTTCTCCGGGTTGCCTGCTCCGACAAACATAAAGCAGCCCGGAATCTGCTGCAGGTAATACGCGAAATCTTCAGCAGGCATAAGCATCGGTGATTTCTGTACTTGGTCTGCACCAAATACATCCACTGCTTCCCTGAAAAATCGTGCCGTTTCCTGCTCATCATTCACGACTGGAGGATACCCTATAATATAGTTCAATTGTGTCTCTGCACCATAGATTGCCCCTGTCTGAGCAACGACCGTATGCACACGTTCTTTCATGATACTGCGTGTCTCTTCGTCGAACGTTCTCACCGTACCCGTCATTTTGCACGACTCGGCGATGATATTCTGTGCAGACCCCGCCTGCATTGTACCAATCGTTAACACCGCTGGACGCAACGGATCCACCGAGCGACTGACAACCGTCTGCAATTGCATCACAAGAGCCGATCCCGCTACCAGACTGTCCACTGTAGATTGCGGCATGCCGCCATGACCGCCTTTTCCTTTGATTTCAATATAGAAATCATCTGCCGCTGCCATCATCGGCCCCGGGGTACTCGCAGCTACGCCAACTGGAAGTGGGGTCCACAGATGAATGCCATAGATGACATCTACCCCTTCCAGTCCACCGTCTGCAATGACCTTGAGCGCCCCACCTGGAAGCAATTCCTCTGCAGGTTGGAACAAAAAACGAATCTCACCCTTAATCTCATGTTTATGGCGACTGAAATACAGTGCCGTGCCTAGCAAAATGGATATGTGCCCATCATGGCCACAGGCATGCATGGCTCCTGCTTGCTGCGATGCGTATTCCACATCCTTCTCATCCTGAATCGGAAGTGCATCCATATCCGCACGTAGCATTACGACAGGTCCTGGCTTGTCCCCACGGATGGTGCCTATAACCCCGTGCCCGCCCACGTGTTGTTTCACTTCAACGCCAAAGCTCTCCAGCATACCCGCTACAAAAGAGGATGTCTTCTCCTCATGAAAGGAAACCTCAGGATTCCGATGAAGATGACGACGCCATTCTACCATGTGGATCTGCAGATCATCCCACCATATATTATTTGTCATGTCACTCCATCCTTTCGCTCTCTGAACGGGACTTTCATCAAGCCCGAACCTTCCTCTTGAAACCTATTGCTGTATATTGTAGCAGAATTGGAAGAAAACCGATACGAATCACCGCTTGAAAGCTTGCACGGGAAGGGGAAACATACTATCATAAACTAGAGAAAAGAACGAGAATTTATAATCTCGGAAGCTTATGAGGAGGATCAGACGCTTATGATTTTTGAGAATACAGGCTTGGATGGCTTGAAGAGCGACTTGGCATACCTGGATGAGAGCGCCGAGAAAGTCGGATTTGTCCGGTGGCAATGGGAATATTATCGTGCTACATATGACTACAAAATTGAAGATGAACAAACCAAATCGGAATACTTTGTACGTATTAATACCCGTGCGATCGATGGCAAACTCGAAAAACCGGATACGGTTCTCGCAGTTGAAGCTGTTTATCTTGGAAAAGGTACCTTTCCGCATGGTCTGGATTATGAATCTACCGTACCGCAGCCAGTCGTGAAGCTGGCGGCCCAAAAATTACAGCAGCTTAAAGAACTGCTGGAAGCTTAGGCTGGGCCGAACCATGAAACAACAAACGGCCCAAACGAAAACGAAGAGAGGCACGCCGGATTTTCAACTGCTAATCCTCACTTTATTGTTGGTGGGCTTCGGACTGGTGATGGTGTTCAGCTCCAGTTCCAGCATTGCAATTGCAAACAAAAGTTTCAACAATGATGCCCTGTACTTCACGAAAAAACAACTTATGTGGGCGGTTATCGGTTTAGTGGGCATGTTTTTTGCCATGAATATCCGATTTAACAAATACAAAAAACTTTATGCACCGTTTTTCCTGTTCACCACGGTACTACTCCTGATTGTTTTGGTTTCAGGCAAGGTGCTGAACGGCGCACGAAGCTGGATTCACATTTTTGGCTTTAGTATACAGCCCGCAGAGTTTGCCAAAATCGCTATTATTCTGTACCTCGCTGCACTTATTACCAAAAAAGGGGAAAGGTTCAGGGATCTTAAGACAGGATATATTCCTGTGCTGGTCATTGTCGGGTTTATTGCCGGACTAATTATGCTGCAGCCGGACTTTGGTACATGCTTCATTCTCGTGGCTACTTGCGGTCTGGTCATCTATGCAGGTGGCGCCAGCATGAAACATATTATGGGTTCCATCCTGCTGGTTGTGCTGGGAGCTGCATTGGCGCTGGGAGCGAACGCCCTGTTTTCTTCTATGGCTTCTTCAGATACTGTAGATAACACCACAACTACGGAGGCTTCACAGAACTACAAAATCGGGCGGATTCAGGCATTCCTTGATCCATTATCCGATACGACAGGCGGAAGCCTTAACCTCTATCGCTCCCTTGTTGCCATCGGGGATGGAGGCATCACCGGCTCCGGGATCGGACAAGGTACGATGAAGCTGCATTACTTGCCAAATGCCTATAACGACTTCATTTTCTCTGTCATTGGAGAAGAGCTTGGCTTTGTTGGAACAGCCCTGTTCCTGTTGGTCTACCTTTACTTCATTTGGCGAGGCATTATCGTCTCCCTTCGCTGTCCCGATCCATTTGGGACACTGGTCGGTATTGGGATTATGGGATTAATTGCGATCCAGGCCTTTATTAACATTGGTGGCGTGACCCAGACCATTCCGGTGACAGGGGTTACCCTTCCGTTCATCAGTTATGGCGGTACCTCACTCTTTGTCATGATGGTAGCCATGGGTATTCTGCTCAGCATCTCTCGTACCAATAATTTGGACGTCATCAAGGAAGAAAAAACAAAGTCGGTGACGGTTCAAACATCACGTACCTCTCCCGCACTTCGTTCACGTGAATCCATTCGCCGAATTCGGTAATGAGAAGGAACGGTATACGAATGGTTTTGGAACAAAATGAAGTAAACACCAAAAAGACTTCGCATCGAATTCGATGCGAAGTCTTTTTGGTGTTGTCTATCTAGATGGAGAACAGGTTCAATGTACCGCTGTTCTTCCATCGCGGATTGCTAAAGTTTACAGATCGTCGCCTCTGAAAGATACGCCTTCTACCTTTACATTGACTTCAACAACACGTAATCCCGTCATGGTCTCTACCGCTTCTCTTACATTCTGTTGAAGCATGCGGGAAACTTCATGAATCGGTGTCTCGTACAGGACGATGATGCGCAGATCAATGGCTGCTTCCAGCTGGCCGACCTCTACGCCTACGCCTTTCTGTACGTTTTTACCGCTCAGGCGCTTGGCCCAGCCCTCTGACAATCCTCCAGACATTGCGGCAATTCCGGGTGTCTCCATCGCAGCCATTCCGGCAATTTTCGCCACTACGTCATCGGCAATCCGGATGTTTCCGCCCTCTAGTTGAAGTTGTTCTGCCATGCCACATCCTCCTTCACTTCGTTACTCGTATTTTAAATCCTTTCCACCCCAAAAAGCAAATTAAACTCAAAAAGATGCGTTTACAACCTACAACGATTTGGTTATATTGAAATATGAAAATATTCTCATAAACCGTTCTATGATGTCGTTTAAAACAAAATAATTAGATAACCGAGGTGTTAGTTGTGAGAAACCGGATTTCATCCATTTTGCTGATTGCTTTTTTTGCGCTCAGCGCCGTCGCCCACTACATGAAATGGGATTCGATTCTGCAATTCGTCATTTCAGCGATTTCGGTTATTTTTGTGGCCGGTTTTTTAGGAAAAGCCACCGAAAATGTAGCCCATTATGCCGGACAGCGGTTAGGCGGATTTTTGAATGCAACATTCGGTAATGCCGCCGAATTGATTATCGCCATTTTTCTCGTCAAAGAAGGACTGTTTGACATGGTTAAGGCCAGTTTAACAGGCTCGATTATTGGTAACCTGCTGCTGGTGCTTGGTTTAAGTATTTTTGCGGGAGGACTCAAGTTCAAAATTCAGAATTACAATGTATCACTTGCCGGTCTAAACGGCTCTCTCATGATTGTAGCCATCATTGCGCTGTTTATTCCAGCTGTCTTCCTGAATACCCATTCCATCACACAGAAGGATACCAATACACTCAGTCTCATTGTCGCAGGTTTGCTGATCCTTGCTTACATAGCTTGGTTAGTGTTCTCGATGGTAACACACAAGAACTATCTCGCAGATGTCACTGTGGATGCAGATGAAGAGTTGCCGCATGAACATGCACCCGAGTGGTCCAAGAAAAAATCAATTCTCTATCTCGTTCTTGCCACTGTCATGGTTGCCTTCGTCAGTGAATGGCTTGTTGGCACACTTGAGGTGTTTACTGAACAATTCGGACTCAGTGAACTGTTCGTCGGTGCGTTCCTCGTTGCCATTATCGGTAACGCCGCAGAGCATAGTGCAGCCATCATGCTTGCCATGAAAAACAAAATTGGCGCCGCCGTAGAGATTGCGGTCGGCAGCAGTTTGCAAATCGCACTCTTTGTTGCTCCTGTGCTCGTTTTTGTTAGCTACTTCACAGGCAGAACGATGGACATTGTGTTTACAACGATTGAGCTGGTAGCCATTGGCGTAGCCGTATTTATAGCCAAATCCATCACCCAGGACGGTTCAACGAACTGGTACGAAGGTCTGCTCCTGATGGTTGTGTATATTATTTTGGGTGTATCGTTCTTTCTGGTATAACATACTTCACTCGTACGATGTGATAGACCATTTAGCGCAAAAGGCAGCCTGGAAACGCATTTTCCAGGTTGTTTTTTTCATTTATCCCTCTGCCCCTATCCCATTAATCTATCTATCCAATTCAACCGCACAAAAAAAGCATGCAAATACCTGCATGCCTTCTATTCTGACCCGCGCTATTGCAGGCTATTGCTCATTCTTCTTGTTCAAAGCTTCATATAGAATTGCCAGATTCCGCTCAAGCGCGCTTACCAGCTGCTTACCAGCACCTTCTGGAAGAAGCCCTGCACGAACAGCAAAATCGACTTCCTTGGAGAACCCATACATCTGTGTATCCAATACTTCCTCATAGAGAGGGCAGTAGCGGGTAGCCAGATTCTCCATCTGTACTTCAATAAGCTTCTGTATTTTATCTGCATCTTCTTGAAGAAGACTGATCGCTTTCAAGTGCAACTGGTCCTGCAGATCAGATGAAGTCATGCATTTTTCCCCCCTATGTCCCAAAAATCGCGTAAAGACGTTCTACCTCTAATATTAGACGAAATCAGGAGCTAATACAAGAACCTGACCAAAATAACCATACATTCTGAAGAGCTTTATTCCTGCATAATCCCCCTATTTTACAGAGGTCTTGCCGAACACCTGAATGATCTCATGCCAAAAAAGCACCTCTGCCATAATAGGCAGAGATGCTTCTTAGTGCCATTACTCGGATGCGATACTCACATTCAGTCCATGTTTGGCAAATACTTCTGACATAGCTGCTTTGGCTTCAGCTGCATCCGGGCCATGAACGTGCAGTTCATAGCTGTGCGTGCTGATCAGCGTTGTAAACAGCCCGAGAATACTTTTTACATCGATATACTTGTTCTCTGAATGAAGTACGATTGAAGAAGTAAATTTGCTCGCTGTTTGAGCAATTTCAACTACCGCTGCGTTATTACTCGACATAGGAATCCCTCCGTCTTTTCACTTTTGGTATCATCTATTAATTACCACTACATGATACCGTGAATCCGCTTTCCTAGCAACAGCAAAATACTGTTCCTACTTCAGGTTATCCGGATTAAGGCATTCCAGCTCAGGAATAACGAAAATACCGTCTTTACGGATCAATACATCGTCAAAATAAATCTCGCCACCGCCGTAGTCCGGACGCTGGATCAACACCAGATCCCAGTGAATGGATGAGCGGTTTCCATTATCTGTTTCTTCATAAGCCTGTCCTGGCGTAAAGTGCAGGCTGCCTGCGATTTTTTCGTCAAATAGAATGTCCTTCATCGGATGCAGGATATGTGGATTGAATCCAATCGCGAATTCACCGATATGACGAGCACCATCATCTGAATTCAGAATTTCATTTAGACGTTCTGTGTCGTTGCTCGTTGCTTCAACAATTTTACCGTCTTTGAAGGTGAATTTGATATTCTCAAAAGTAATTCCGTTATACAGCGTTGGCGTGTTATAACTAATTGTTCCGTTCACGGAATTACGTACAGGGGCACTGTACACTTCACCATCCGGAATATTTTTTTGACCAGAACATTTCTCTGCACCGATATCTTTAATGGAGAAGCTCAGGTCTGTTCCCGGTCCAGTGATACGCACTTTGTCTGTGCGTTTCATCAGGTTAGCCAGTGAATCCTGCGCTTTATCCATTTTGGCATAATCCAGGTTGCATACGTCAAAGTAGAAATCCTCAAACGCTTCTGTGCTCGTATTAGCCAACTGTGCCATGCTTGCATTCGGGTAACGAAGCACAACCCATTTCGTATGTTTTACCCGTTGCTCGCTATGTACCGGATGGGAATAAAGTGAATTGTACATTTTCATTTTTTCTTCCGGTACATCGGACAGATCATTTACGTTCTCCCCTGCACGAATACCAATGTAACAATCCATTTGTTTCATCCGGTTCAGATCGATCTCTGCCCAGGTTTTCATCATCTCTTCTGTCGCATTTTTGAACATGGCACGCTGTACTGTCTTATCAGTCAGCTGTACAAAGACGTTACCGCCCTTTTTGCCTACTTCTTCAATAATTGCATTAATCAGATCACGTTCTGTACCGATCATCTCTACCAGCACATTCTCGCCGGGTTGTACATCTACAGAATAGCCCACCAGATTGGCTGCGAGCTTCTGAATTCTTGGGTCCTTCATCTTGTAAACTCCTCCTGTCATCTGCCATTCCTGAATTGAACAACGGTAAATTACGATACTATTGTAGCACGCTACAACCATCCCGTCAGCAGGCAGTCCCGCAATTCATTTACTCATAGGACCTGAAGTTTACATCTGTGACAAGGGCTTCTTTATTCTTTTTGCTGTTCATATCCTTATAGCTCACCTGGCTTTCTGAGGACAGACGCAAGGGCAAGCTGGTTTTCCGATCCACGGTTAGATGATACACCGTATGTACCTCGGCCTGTTTCATCATCTCTTGCATCGATGTTTCCCCTTGCTCCCACACTTTGCTCAGATCCTTCTCAAGCTCCTCCTGACTACCTCCCTTAACTGTAGCTGCCTTATGCATATACTCTGCCCGGATTGCGTTCATCTCGTCGTTAAGCTGCGCGAGCGCCCAGGTTTTGGCATCTTTCGGTTCGAGTTCAATCCGCAGTATTTTTGTTCGACGGCCTGAACCGTATTCGGACTTTATCGTTTTGTTCAACCGATCGATACTTTCCATTTGAGCAATGGGATTAAAGCGGGACAGCGAGCCGCGGAGAGGCTCATGCTCGGCAGTTAAAGCCATCCATTGTCCTTGTTTTCGTACAAAAGAAGCGCTAAATCCGCTTGGTTGACCGCTATTGTTAACAGCCTTGGCATTCACTCCTTTCATTCCCGTTCCGGCAGCAGTCACAGCTCCAGGCAGTCTCGTTTGCAAGGTCAAGCGGTCATGATCCTCCAGCTTGCCTTCAAATTTGAACTGATTTTCGAACAACCCGCTGCTTTCACGTCGGAGTCCCGCTTCTCCGTCAAAACTCAGCTTTTCTTTGCCTGCTATTCCTGATAAAGCCAGTGAGAATAATTCCTCGGGACTTCGATCATGCTCTAACAATCCACAACCAGGAGCACACAACACAACAATACTTAGAATCAACAATAGCCCACGTATAGACCGACGCTTCAACATGTTTTATTCCACCCTTCCGTCAACTTTCTCCATAGCCTGCCCCTCCCTTATTTGCTTATACTTCCTTCCTTTGGCATCGCCATTTCAAAAAATAAAGAGAGGACGACTCCGCAATCGGAATAGTCCTCTCTTAACGTGTAACTTCCTGTTCTTCCATGACGATCCGGTTTCGACCACCATGCTTCGCATCGTACAGAGCCATATCAGACCGGTAAAATAACGATTCCACACTGACTTTCTCATCCATCCAGTTCCATTCCGCAATACCACTGGATACGGTCACCGGAGGCCTTGTCTCTTCAGCAACCCTCGTGCGAATGATCTCTGCATATTCCAGTGCCTGACGAGCACCAATCTGGGGCATATAGATGGCCAGCTCTTCCCCGCCCCATCGGGCGCAGATGTCCTCAGGTCTGACAGAACTCGTTACAATATCGCTCACCTGCTTCAATACCTGATCACCTGTTTGGTGCCCAAATGTGTCATTCACCTGCTTGAACTGGTCAATGTCCACGACCACCAGCGCCCCACAGAAATCATGGGCCTGACGTTCATGGATCACACTATCCAGATAATGCCTTACATACAGCCCTGTGAGCATATCTAGGTTTGCCAAGCGTCGTACCTCAGCATGAAGTGTTGCATTGGAAAGTGCAAGTCCTATATGAATGGACAGCATCTGCAACAGACGATAATTTTCGTACGAAAAATACTGTGTTTTGGGATGTCCCAGCAGAATGGCGCCCTTCACTTCACCATTCACCCGAACGGGCGAGGCTATTAGTGACATTGAACCGGTAATATCCATGAAGACGGATGACACTTTATCATAATCCGCATAATTGGATAGAATGAGCGGTTCTTCTGTCTCATACAGCACCCCTGCGATTCCGTAGTCTATTGGAAATGATTTGCGGCATAACTCATTTACATTGGATGACATCACTTCGAAATGACTCGTACTGTCATCCAGTTGAAGGATACAGCAGGATTCAGCCTGAAAGATGTCCTTCAACTCCTGCTCGGAGAATTGATAGATCTCCATCAGCTGCAGGCTCTTATTCAAACGTTGTGTCAGATCATTGATTAGACGAAGTTCCTGGATTAACATATTCGATTGCTCGTGCAGCTTGGCATTTTCAAAGGCAGTTCCGGCTGTATCCGCCATCATCGTAATGAGTTGCAGATCCGAATCTTCCATTAACTCCTAATGTGAAATACACCATAGATCCCTTGCTTGCCTTTTAGAGGAAGGCCAACCTCCAGAATGCGATGCTCACCTTCACGTGCCCGAACAACAATGAGCTTGCCCTCCATGAACGATTGTACACAGATGTCTTCTCCACGTTCATGAACAAGCAGCGGCTTGATGCGTGGGTTAAGGCTGCTCTGATCCTGAGACATATACAGTGTCATGCCCGTCGTTGGATATAAGTAGTCAATGCTGTCAAACACTTCATCCAAAATGGCGTCCACATCCATCTTGTCATGCATCCGTTGAACGATTTGGAACAGAATCGACCTTCGGTGTTCTTCACGGGCAGTTTGTTCATGAGCATGTAACATGTCCGTCATAAATATGTATTCAAATCTTCGGTAAAAGCAGGTACGATAATGCAATGCCTCCGATCGAACAACGGCTTCAGACGTGTCATCTCGATTTTGCTCGTAGGTTACAGCAGTGAAGACAGCAAACATATCCTTGTTTGTCCTGGAGAAAAGTGGCTCAGCCATTAGATGATATTCTCCATTTTCAGTGGTTCCACGTAACGACTGTGCCTGTCCAGATTCAAGACATTGCATTACAGTCGAATGTACGTCCAGCGGAGGAGCCCCTTCACTCCCTTGCCCCATACAGATCCCTTCTGTATTCCATACGTTGTATATTATCGATGATCTGTCTGAGTGTGGCCGTCGTTGGGTATACCAGTCGGTATACGCTTGCTGCAGAAGGCTTCCCAGATATGAAAAATCAAAAGGTGTGATATCCATTTTTTGCATCCAGAATACATGCGCTTCGTGAGGAGCGGCAGAAGATGCGGAATCGCCCGAACTTCGCGAATTAAAGCTGGCGGGTTTACTTCTTAGATGTTCTAACATGTCAGGCGCTCCTTTGCACCGTTTTTGCATCCACTCGGATGCATTAATCTGCAGACGTTATCGCAAACCTGCAAATTCTATGCGATAACCTTAATGAATAAGATCATTTAAAGTTAAGATACAATCTATTTTACTCTCTTTAAAGGTTTTTTGCATCCATATTTCAGAAAATTGTCCCATTATTTTGGGCCTAAGGACCTATCGACAAATTTAGACGTTTTTTTGCTTTTATCACATGCTTGACTTTGGTTCTAGTAAACTGTAAAATAAATTGTTGATGAAGACTACTAATGGGTCTTTAAATTTGGGCATTACCGGTTGTGTCACCCTCATTCTTTTTGTTGCTTTCAGGACAGCGGCTGAACTTTCCTGATCGTTTTATGCGAGGCTTAGCCCGCATCAACAAATTGGAGCGCAAACAGAGCCCTATATGAACTTTAACTAAAAAGGAGCTACTTTAAACATGGCACGTTACACTGGTCCTAAATTTAAATTGAGCCGTCGCCTCGGCATTTCCCTGAGCGGAACAGGCAAAGAATTGAAACGTCCTTTCCCTCCAGGTCAGCACGGAGCTAACCAACGGAGAAAAATCAGCAACTACGGTATGCAATTGCAAGAAAAACAAAAACTGCGTCACATGTACGGTTTGGGCGAGAAGCAATTCCGCACTCTCTTTGCTAAAGCGCAAAAAATGCAAGGTATCGCGGGTGAAAACTTCATGTTCTTGCTTGAGAGCCGCCTGGATAACCTCGTATATCGCCTTGGATTCGCTAACTCCCGCGCTGGTTCGCGTCAGTTGGTATCCCACGGTCACGTAACTGTAAACGGCAAAAAAGTTGACATCGCTTCTTACCAAGTAAGCACTGGCGACGTTATCAGCCTGCGTGAAAGAAGCCGCGGTCTTTCTTCCGTTAAGGAAGCTATTGAAAACCGTTCGCATCTTCCGGCATACGTAGAATTCAACGATACTGCTCTGGAAGGTAAATTTATTCGTTTGCCTGAGCGTTCGGAATTGTCCCAAGACATCGACGAAAAACAAATCGTCGAGTTCTACAACCGTTAATCGTTGGAATTTCATTAAGCTTTACTCCAAACAGCTGTCGAGATTTTCTCGGCAGCTGTTTTTTTTATTACAAAAGAAACAACAGGGAAAGAACAAGAAGGTCGTACCTGCACCTAATGCATGGATACGGCCTCCTTCGTATGGTTAGTCATCTATTTTCATCCGCACTTGCATGCTCAATACTTCCACGTTTTACTGAAATTCTCCACGTCTTCTCATGATATGTAATTCAATTCCGTATGATATATATCATAATCCAAGAAAGAATGGCAATTTTCGACCATTGCTTGTATTTCTCAGGCATGCAAACCCGCCTTTTTATGCTATAATAAGTGCTGTTAAAAGGAGGAAGACACTGAATGGTTGATGTTAATAAGAATAAGCCCGATGAACAGCCTGCACGCAAGCGCAGCTTTGCCCGCAGACTGGGGAGTTTCGTCAAATGGATGGTTGTCCTGGGATTCATGGGGGTACTATTTGTAGGCGGTGCTCTGATGGGATACGTCAGTTCCATTGTGAAAGACGAACCCGTCCGTTCAAGGGCGCTGATTGAACAAAAAGTCAGCGAAAACTCCATCACAGGCTTTGCTTACTTTGCCGACGGCAGCCCGATCGGTCAATTACGAACAGAAGAAGACAGGCGTCCGGTCACGTTTGACCAGATTCCACAAAAGGTTATTGATGCAGTCATTTCGATTGAAGACAATCATTTTTACGAACATAAAGGTGTAGACATGAGCGGAACGCTCCGTGCCGTGAAACAGAAAGTGCTGAAAGAATCTGTTCAAACGGGCGGAAGCACACTGACTCAACAATTGGCCCGGCGTGTATTCCTCAATCTGGATCGAACCGAGGACCGGAAAGTGAAAGAAATATTACTCTCGCTCCGACTCGAACGTTTCCTGACCAAAGACGAAATTATGACAGCGTATCTGAACAAGGTTCCTTTTGGTAATGGCTCCAGTGGATATAATGTATATGGAGTCAAGGCAGCTGCCAAAGGACTGTTCAATATCAATGATTTGAGCAAATTAAACACAGCTCAGGCTGCTTATCTTGCAGGTTTGCCTCAGCTCCCCTCCTCTTACTCTGCCTTTAATGGAAAAGGCGATTTTGTTGAGGATAATTTTGAGCGTGCAATCAATCGTCAGCATCTGGTCTTGCGCCGTATGCTGGAACTGGGCAAAATCGATCAATCCGAGTATGACGAAGCTCTTGCTTTTGACATCAAGAGTTCACTCGCACCCAAAACCATCAAAGCTTACAATACTTATCCATACCTTATGATGGAAACGGAACGACAAGCAGCACAGATTTTAATGCAACTCAATTCGGATAAAGCTGAAAGCACGGATGCCAAAGCGGATACTGCCAAGGATACGGATACCGATACACCGCAAAAAGAAAGCAGTGCCTTGCTGGAGGAAGCCCAGCAGCAATTGCGTACTGGCGGATATCGTATCTACACGACCATCAACAAGAGTATCTACAAAACCATGCGTACCATTGCTGAAGATGACAGTAATTTCTCTGCTGACGATCCCGTGAAGGGAAAGGAACAGACGGCTGCCATGTTGATTAATCACAAAACAGGCGCTATTCTCGGCATGATTGAAGGCCGTGATTTCCAGGATGAGCAGATGAACTATGCAACCCAGATGGTGCGTCAGCCAGGTTCAACCATGAAACCTATAGCTGCTTATCTGCCTGCACTGGATGAAGGACTTGTTCAACCCGCTTCCATAATCGATGATTCACCGATTATTCTGAAGGACGGTCCGAATGGATTCCATATTCCGAAAAATGCCAACAATCGCTACCAAGGACTTGTGACTGCCCGCAGAGCACTCAACTACTCGCTGAATGTGCCTGCATTGAAGCTGTTCAACGAAGAAGTTGGCATCGACAAATCATGGGCTTTTGCCAAGAAGCTGGGGATCACTACCATCCAGCCGATTGATTACCAAGCTCAGACTGGTGTTCTTGGAGGACTTCAGTACGGTGTTACCGTCGAGGAGCTTACCAATGCCTATGGAGCCATTGCCAACAATGGTGTATACAATGATTCCTATATGATCAGCAAAATTGTAGACTCCAATGGCAACATCGTATATAAACACGATGTAGCACCTGTTCAGGCCTTCTCAGAACAGACGGCATACCTGATGACAGATATGCTTCGCACCGTTATTACGGAAGGTACAGCCGATAAAGTTCGTGAAAATTATAAGTACTCCAAGAGTGTGCCGATCGTAGGCAAAACGGGTTCAACCCAAAACTATGCAGATGTCTGGTTTGAAGGCTATACGCCGGATGTCACACTAGGTGTATGGGTGGGATACAAACAGCCGGTAAACACGCTTGAAACCAGATCACAGAAGAAACGTGCCCAGCAGCTGTGGACCCAAATTATGAATCAAGTCATTGCTACAGATAAAGAGATGTTTGTAACCGATTCGTTCAAGAAACCATCCGGAATCGAGACAAGAACCGTATCGGCTTATAGCGGCAAATTGCCAACATCTCTGACGGACAGATTTGTCACTGATATTTTCAATAGCAAATTTGTGCCGAAGGATAGCGATGATGGCGTCGCAAAAGCCAAATATATCACTTACAATGGTGTCAACTACATTCCGCGTGATGAAACGCCTGGAGACATGACGAAGGAGAAAACGGTCGTCAAGCGCAAAAAACCGATCTCTGATCTCATCAAGGAACTTCAAAGTGCATTCTCACGCATGAGCCGTCACGAATCATTGGCTTATTACCTGCCGGAAGATGCCGATGCAGACATGCCGACACAGATTGATCCAAGAACAGATAACGGCAAGGCACCGGATGCACCAGGCAATGTAAGAATTTCCGTTGGTAACGGGAACGCCGTCATTACGTTTAATGCCACACCGGAAAGTGATGTGGTTGGTTATCGCCTGTATCGCTCAGTAAATGGTGCCGGATTCCAAAATCAGGGGCAGGTTGTCCTGACAGGTGAGTCCAGATCATTCAGCGCTTATGCACAAGGTGGGGACTTTGCATTCTACGTTACTGCAGTGGATGTCGCTGGCCGAGAGTCCGCTCCTAGTGCAGCAGTTAGCAGTGCAGGAGTAGCACAGCCTCCTCCAGATGAAGAGATAAATGAACCGATTAATGTTCCGGGAACGGTCGTTACACCGGAAGATTCCCAGAACGAGAACGCCGTAACTACGGCTCCGGCTACACCGGGCCAAGTGAGCGTGTCGGCGCTCTCCCAAGGACTTCGCATTCAGTGGGCCTCCAATCCGGAATCGGATGGCGTTCAAAGTTATGCTGTATATTTTAGTGAAACCGGCGCAGCCCCATACACCAAAATTGGCACAACTTCAGGTACCTCCATGGACTACGGAGTGCCTGCATCCACCAGTGGATGGTTCAAGGTATCTGCCAGCAACAGTATAGGCGAATCTGAAGCGTCCAGTGCCGTGCTTTTCCAACCGTAATACAGAGTTATCAAGATTCCACTTTTAACCCCATTCTCGTATGTTGAGGATGGGTTTTTTGTTTTGCATTGAAGCATTTAAGCATTTAAGCATTGAACCCAAAAGCAAAAGCCTGATCCGCAATGAAACACGGATCAGGCTTTGCATTGGAAACATGGACAGGCGGACGCGCTGCATCCTACTCGTTTACTCTTTAGTCTTCAATGGTCGATAGATCGCCTGTTGGCAGATCCAGCTCCCAGGCTTTCAACACACGGCGCATAATCTTGCCGGAACGGGTCTTGGGAAGTTTATCCTTGAACTCAATCTCACGGGGAGCGGCGTGGGCAGACAAGCCTTCTTTTACAAATCGATAGATCTCTTCCTTCAGCTCCGGTGTCGGCTCATACCCCTCACGCAGTGCCACAAAGGCCTTGATGATCTCTCCACGAGTTACATCCGGTTTGCCGATAACACCTGCCTCTGCTACCGCAGGATGCTCTACAAGCTTGCTCTCCACCTCAAAGGGGCCAATTCGTTCCCCTGAAGAATTAATGACATCATCAATCCGGCCCTGAAACCAGAAGTAGCCATCTTCGTCCATATACGCAGAATCACCGGATACATACCACCCAGAAAGCCGGAAATACTCCTCGTATTTGGCCGGGTTATTCCAGATCTTCGCCATCATGGACGGCCAGGATGTACGAATCGCCAGGTTCCCCATACTGTATGGTGGCAATTCCTGTCCTTGATCATCAATAATGGCTGCATCAATTCCCGGTAATGGACGACCCATGGAACCTGGTTTGATCGGCATGCCCGGATAATTACAAATCAGCTGTCCACCCGTCTCCGTCATCCACCAGGTATCGTGAATTCGCTGACCATAGGCTTTCCAGCCCCAACGAACGACCTCCGGATTAAGAGGTTCACCGACGGACATGACGTGACGAAGACTGCTCAGATCATGCTGGGCAATGGTCTCTTCGCCCGCACCCATCAGCATCCGGAAAGCAGTCGGCGCACTGTACCATACGGTGACTTTATTTTTCTCAATGGTGCTGTACCAGTCTCCTGGACTAAATCGTCCCCCTCGAATAACGTTGGTCACGCCATTCAACCAGGGTGCAAAGATCCCGTAGGATGTACCTGTGACCCACCCCGGATCAGCTGTGCACCAGTACACGTCATCCTCGCGCAAATCCAGCACAACCTTGCCGGTATAATAATGCTGAATCATCGCATTCTGCACATGATATACACCTTTGGGTTTACCAGTAGAGCCGGATGTATAGTGAATCAGCAGACCATCTTCACGAGTCAGCCATTCCACTTCCATATCGTCCGAAGCTTGCGACATCTCAGCATCAAAGTCGATGAGCCCTTCTTCCGTCTGCGGACCGCCACCCACAACAAAGATATGCTTGAGTTCCGGCAGTTCGGAACGTTTAATTCGTCCCAGCAATTGAGGGGTCGTCACCAGTGCCACAGCTCCGCTATCCTCCAGCCGATCCTTCACCGCAGTTTCCATAAAGGCTTCAAATAGCGGACCTGCAATAGCTCCAACCTTTAATATGCCTAACAGACTGAAATAGAGCTCAGGACTGCGAGGCATAAAAATAAATACCCGTTCTCCCTTGGCTATGCCATATTTGCGCAGTACGTTACCGAAGCGACTCGACTGCTCGCTCAAGTCAGCAAACGTGTACGCCTCTTCACGAGAAGCATCACTGTATAACAGTGCCGTTCTTCCGCCTCTTCCTTCCAGCACATGACGATCTATCGCTTCATGCGCCATGTTGACTTTCCCGCTGGCGTGCCACGTAAAGTGCCTTTCAACCAATTCCCAATCAAACCGGCTTCGGGCCTCCGTGTAATCGCCCAGATTAGATTCAGACACAACCGTTTGCAGCATCTCACCATGTGCTTGACTCATGCTTGCCAGCCTCCTTCAACTCGACATTTCGATTCCCATTATGGGTACTTCTGATTGCCTTTGTGTTGACTGAACTTCCAGTTAGCGCTTACATTAGTAGAGAGAACTTCTCATCATGTACTTGTCTGGCCAAACCGATGAACCCAAACTGCAGTTGAATTGTGAACATTTTTTGTCTACGCAATTATAGCAAATCTTTTCAATCATCGTCTATGGCTTTTCAAATTTTTGGTTTTTTGCTATAAGTAGGGGGAGAGAGGAGCATGAACCATGGAGCATATTAAGGAGCATCATATGCGTTCCATCTTCAAGTCCGGCCACCGAATCATCATTGAGGGACCTGTTCAGGCCGACACGATTAAGCAGCTTGAATTTCATACCGATCTCGATGCCTTCAGGCGCCCTTCGGAACAGCAGGAGGCATTAGCCGAAATTGCCGCCTTGCCCGAAGGTCGAATCATCATTGCACGGGAAAATGAGACCATTGTCGGTTATGTGACTTTTCATTATGCAGATGAATGCGAGCGTTGGTCGGAAGGCAACATGACCGATCTGATTGAGCTGGGCGCCATCGAGGTTGCCGATTCCTATCGTTCTCTCGGGATTGGACGCGAAATGCTGCTCACTGCGTTTGAAAACGGACAGATGGAGAAATATATCATATTCACAACGGAATATTACTGGCATTGGGATTTGAAAGGCAGCGCCCTTTCCGTATGGGATTACCGCAAGATGATGGAGAAATTGATGCAAACCGTAGACATGACCTGGTACGCCACCGATGATCCCGAGATCTGTTCACATCCGGCAAACTGCCTCATGGTCCGTATTGGCAGCCAAGTGCCTCTTGAATCGGAAGAACAATTCGACCGCGTGCGATTCCGCCATCGTTTTATGTACTGATTACGAATCCACATTGATGATTTTGAAATAGGCATACATATAAAAACCGCCCCTTCGTGAACAGTTTCATCATGAATGATCTGCTACGAAGAAGCGGTTTTTTGTTGCCCTTTTAACCCTCTGTCACACTCAAAACATGCATATCTTAGGGTCTACATATGTTCCAGCATATGTTCCACAATTCGGTGGGAACGCTGGGAAGACGCCACCGTAAACTCGGCAAAGTTTACATGCGCTGATCCATCGGCTTTGTCAGACATAGCACGAAGTATAACGAAGGGAACACGGTTCATGAAGCTTACTTGCGCTACGGCAGCCCCTTCCATCTCCGCACATGCCCCATCCATTTCAGTATACAGCATTTTCACGGTATCCTTGCTTGCAATGAATTGATCTCCTGACAGCACTTTACCGATCAGATAGTTCGCTCCCTGCGCTTTGCAGGCTTCTTCAGCTAATGTGATAAGTGATGCTTCCGCCGGGAAGGCAGACGTCTCCTGATAAGGTATAACTCCGCGCTCGAATCCAAGTGGGGTCACATCCATATCATGCTGTACACATACCGACGAGATAACCATATCCCCAATGTTTAATTCGGGATTAACCGCGCCCGCGACACCTGTAAAAATAATACGGTTTACCTGAAAACGATCAATTAGAATCTGTGTCGTCACAGCCGCATTCACTTTACCTACGCCTGATTTGCAGACCACTATCTGCTTACCCAACCATTCGCCAGCGACATAGGTAATTCCGGTTTGTTTTACAGTCTCCAGTTGCTTCATACCAGCCAGGAGAAGTTCTACTTCCTCATCCATTGCACCAATAATGCCGATCGTTTCACGCATGTTCTGACCTCCTGTATACATTCTGCATGTTGAAAACCTGACCTTGTCCCATCCAGATGTAATTTTCCCTTTAAGCTCAAAGCCCCATTCAGCACAAAAGCTCCGTTTCCGGAGCTTCCGTAATTCCACTATGTAGAGAGAATGTCTTCTCCCTTTCTTATTTAAACTACATCTGCGTGGCTTACAGACAGACGGAGAATCGTTTCATGCGGCAAAATAACCCGTGGGTTCTCCACATTTTCCTTCTTCATCAGCTTGGTCAGCAAACGCATTGCTACAGCGCCCAGGTCATACATCGGTTGAGCTACAGTAGTCAGCTGAGGACGGACCATGGAAGCCATACGGATGTTATCCACACTGATGATGGAGAAGTCATCCGGTACTTTCAGACCTTCATCCTGAATGCTGTGAATAGCACCGATCGCCATCTCATCTGTTGCAGCGAAGATTGCCGATGGTTTTTTCTTCAATCCGAGGAAATACTTCATCGCTTCCACACCAGACTCATAACGATAGTTACCAATGCGTACGAGATCTTCCTGGTATTCCATACCTGCTGCTTCAAGTGCTTTCTTGTAGCCTTGGAAACGAGCATAACCGTTGGCAGGATCCTGCAATGTACCACTGATCATTGCGATTTCCTTGTGTCCATGACGAATCAACGTGTTTACAGCGTCAAATGCCGCAGCTTCATGATCGATATCTACAGAAGGATACGTGCCCTTCTCGTCACTTGTTGCACAGAGAACGATCGGCACAGCCGCTGACTGGAACGCCTGAATATGCTCGTCCGTTACCGTTCCACCCATGAAGAGCAGACCGTCTACCTGTTTCTCCAGCAGCGTGTTAATTACACGAATTTCTTTTTCTTTCTTCTTGTCCGCGTTACACAAAATAATGTTGTAGTGATACATATTCGCGATATCTTCAATCCCGCGGGCAATCTCTGCAAAGGTTGAGTTCGAAATGTCCGGAATAACGACCCCGACCGTGGTTGTCTTCTTGCTCGCCAAACCTCTGGCTACCGCATTCGGACGATATCCCAACCGATCGATGGCTTCATATACTTTTTTGCGCGTCTGTGGCTTCACATTAGGGTTATTATTAACAACCCGTGATACCGTTGCCATAGAGACACCGGCTTCACGTGCCACATCATAAATGGTTACCGTCACAGTACTTCTCTCCATTACCAGTAAATTTTCATACCATTTTCATTAAGATTTATATTACGACAAATTTATGCATTAATCAATTAAAATAGGCTTTAGGACTCACGCAGTGCTTTCGTGATTGTGGTTGAAGTAATATCCGAGTGGGAAGTATGCCATACAGGAATTCCCTTTTTGACTAGAATCGCCTGCGGAGATTCGTGCTTAACACCCAGCTTGTCCGCTGCTTCGTTGGATACAGGGCGATCTTCCACTACATAGATGATACCGTATTTCACTTGTTCATTTGGACTATTTTGCAAATAATCGTTCATCTCCTGATAGGCGTTCGCGCTGATCGGGCAGCGTGTACTGTGCTTAAACAGAAGCAAGGGTTGATCCTCGGTAGCCTCCACTGCGGAGTTTAGCTGTTCAATACTTGTCATTTTAGTCATGTCAGCCATTTGATATACATCCCCCTTTACCAGGAATACCGCTATGTTGAGCGTTTTCACTCTACGATATCTTAACAAAAAGCGGGCGAAAAAGCCAATTTTCATGAAAACAAGCATTTTGCACGTCAAAATTAGACAGCATTCGAGAAATGCGCCTGCCATACAAATCCGGATAATTGACCCAATCTGCGCTGTGTTGTTTCGATCCATTCCTCATCATTAGACTTTTGGGCGTACCCCATAATGTCCAGCAGCAGGTTAATTCGCTCTTCCACAGCACATTGCATCCGATGCTCCATCTCTCGATCCGTAGCGTCAGGCCAGGCCAGCAGCTGCTCATGAAAAAGGTCTGCAAGTTCATTTCGCTCTCCAAACGATACATCCTGTTTGGCAGGTTGTTCCCCAAGTGTACTGATGCACTCTTTCAAATCCGGCTTGACCGGCTGAAGCACTTCATAGGAAACGCAGTCTGTACAAGCAAATACAGGTACGTTACGAATCTCCACCTTTTTGGCGTATACCACCGTTCTTAATTCAAGTTCCATTACATGTCCGCATCTGCACGTCTTACGCACAGTCATCACCTCATTCGTTCTATACTCTTATATAGATACCATTCGACCTATTTCCGCTCAAATCCTGCTATAAACCATAGGTTGCACAAATTACCACTACCTCCAGATGAAGGTTGTCGAATGCAGGCATACATTGAGTTGGAATCGCTTACGTGATGGAGAAAATGCATGACAATGAAGTCACTGTGAGAATCTGTTACAATAAGGACGCTATGTACTAATTACCGCAAAAGGAGAGATGATGAATGAGATTAACAGGCAAAAAAGTCATCGCCCTGGTCGATGAAGAATTCGAAGATCTGGAACTGTGGTATCCGGTGCATCGTGTCCGTGAGGAAGGCGCTGAGGTGCATCTCGCCGGAGAGAAAAAAGGTAAAATCTACATCGGGAAATATGGTGTTCCCGCCGAAGCAGAATACAGTTTTGATGAACTGGATAGTTCACAATACGATGGTATTCTTGTACCCGGGGGTTGGGCTCCGGACAAGCTTCGGCGCTACCCTAAAGTAATTGAACTGGTTAAGGAAATGCACGCGGAGCGTAAGCCCATCGGACAGATCTGTCACGCAGGGTGGGTGCTGATCTCAGCTAAAATACTGGATGGGGTTACGGTCACATCTACGCCTGGAATCAGAGATGACATGGAAAATGCCGGGGCTATCTGGAAAGATGAAGCCGTTGTTGTGGATGGTCACATCATTTCAGCTCGTCGTCCACCTGACCTTCCTCCGTATGGCAAAGCATTTTGCGATGCACTTGCTGACAAATAAAGCAAAGCCCCACACCATATGGTGTGGGGCTTTATCCTATGAAATAAAGACTATTTTCCAAAATTGTACAAAAGTTAATATTTTCACTTAAAGGTATTTATTTGAAAATATCCTGTTCAAGATGCATTCGATCCACTCTGTTCATCCGGACTGCCCATCGAATCATTGAAGACCTGCAGACGTTGTTCGATATCCGCACTTGTCCGCAAGGTGAAGCATTCAGATGCTGCCTCTTTGGCAGCAGCGGCTGTTGTATTCAAGACCCTGTGCTTGACACGCAGCAAGGATTGCGGGGACATGCTCAGATTGCTAATTCCAAGCTCAAGCCACAGGGGAATTGAACGTTCGTCTCCTGCCATCTCTCCACACACACTGATATCAATCCCTGCCGTATGGGCCGCATCCACTGTCGCGCGCAGCATGCGCAGTACAGCCGGATGATACGGATGATACATATGTGCAATCTGCTCATTCATTCGATCTACCGCCAATACATACTGCACGAGATCATTCGTACCGATACTGAAGAAATCAGCTTCCTCGGCAAGCAGGTCCGCTATCATCACCGCTGCCGGAACCTCAATCATGATGCCCACCTGAATATGCGGATCATACGGCAATTGGCGCTCATCCAGATCAGACATCGCTTCACGCAGGATTTCATTGGCCTCCTGAAGTTCTTCTACCGAAGAGATCATCGGGTACATAATTTTGACATTGCCCGCAGCACTGGCGCGCAGAATGGCTGTAAGCTGTGTTTTGAACAGATCTTTACGGTCCAGGCTGATCCGAATCGCTCGATATCCCAGAAACGGGTTATCTTCTTCGGGAAGTTCGAAATAGTCGAGCTGCTTGTCACCACCAATATCGAGCGTACGAATAACGACAGACTGACCTGCAGTTTTCTCAGCGACAAGACGATAAACCTCATACTGTTCCTGCTCACCCGGGAACGTAGCCCGATCCATGTACAGGAACTCTGTCCGGAACAAGCCGACTCCCTTGGCCCCGTGTTTCAGTGCCAAATCCAGTTCCTTAACGGAGCTGATATTGGAAGCCAGATGCAGAACGGAACCGTCTTTGGTTACGGCATCGACTGTTGCAAGTACCTGCAGCTGTTCTTTTTTCTTCAATTGTTTGCTGCGAATCATCGTGTAACGCTCAATCGTCTTGCGATCCGGCTCCGTAAAGACGAGGCCGTTATCTCCATCCACAACCAACATATCTCCGGTCTCTACAGGCATGCCAAGACTCGCTTCCAGACCGGAAACGAGAGGAATACCAAGGGCACGAGCCATAATGGCCGAATGTGACGTTTTGCCTCCGATGAGTGTCACAATGCCCAGCACGTGGCTTGGATTCAAATGCGCCAATTGAGAGGGTGACAGCTCTTTGGCCACGAGTATATAAGGCTGGGTATCTGATGGGAGCGTAATTTCCGGTGCGCCCAGCAGATGTTTTAACAAGCGGTTACCCACGTCCTTAATGTCGATGGCCCGTTCCTTCATATACTCGTCGTCGAGCAGGTCAAACATGGTGACAAAATGGTCGATGGCTTCTTTGACGGCTACTTCTGCTGCCTTGTACTGCCGTTCAATAATACCGCGAATTTCGTTCATGAATACCGGATCTTCCAGAATGGCCAGATGTGCATCAAAGATGCTGGACTCTTCAGGACCGACCACTTCCTTGAACTCGTTCTTGATATATTCAATCTCATCCTTTGATGTCCGTATGCCCTCGTACAGCCGTTCGAACTCTTGGGCGAGATCCACCGAATCCATCTTCTGATCCGGCAGATCCCATTCCCAACTGGGCAGGACAAATGCTTTGCCGATGGCTATGCCTGCAGCGCCGTTGATGCCTTGTATCTTCATTCTACCCCTCCAACGTTCCTGTCATAGAGCACCACGGACATAACGGATGCCTGACCTTTCTTAACTTGCTTAAATGGAGCAAAGCTCCATGATTTGACTCGATCTGGATTCGTAATTACCATTGGTGTCGTCAGCGATGCCGCCTCGGCTCGCAATACAGCCAGGTCAAATTTGATTAACAATTGCCCCGGCTCCACCGTATCCCCTTCCTGAACAAAGGCTTCAAAATGCCCTTTGAGTTGGGAGGTATCGATACCGATATGAAGCAGGACTTCAAGTCCTTCCCGGGTTGAAATGCCCAGAGCATGCATCGTCGGATACAGGTGCATAATTGTTCCATACACGGGTGAGACGAGCTCTCCCTTTTCCGGGACAAAGGCTACGCCATCGCCCACAAGCTTGGCTGCAAATATCTGATCCGGCACCTCTTCAATCGGTAACATTTTACCCTGCACAGGAGCGCAGAACAGAACCTGCTGCAGATCGCGTTCGAGCAGCTTCGCAATCTCTTCCCGAATCAATTCCGAGTAGGTGCCAAATACCACTTGTACGTTACCGCCACCCAGCTTGATGAGACCTGCGGACCCCATACTCTTCATTGCACCTGTATCGATTAACCGATCATTATGCACCGTGAGGCGAAGTCGCGTAATGCAGGCCTCCACCTGCACAATGTTTTCTTTCCCACCCAGCGCTTCCAAAATGAGAGGAGCCTGATAAGGAATGTTACCTACCCAATCTTCCAGCATGGAGCCCTCTTCACGCCCTGGAGTCGGAATCTTGAACGTGCGAATCGCCCACCTGAACAGGAAATAATAGACCAACCCATATAGTATGCCAATCGGTATGAGCTTCCAAGCATTCTCCGATAGATGGAAATTGAGTATGTAATCAATAATGCCAGCCGAATAAGAGAACCCATGGCGTATATCAAGCCAGTAACTGATCCACATCGCAAGCCCCGACATGACTGCATGCACGATGAACAGATAAGGTGCCGCGAACAAAAAGGCAAATTCGATCTGCTCCGACACCCCTGTCAGGAAACAAACGAGTGCGGAAGTAAGAAATGTTTTTTTGATTTTCGGCTTCAGGTCTTCCCTTGCCTCCTGAATGATCGCAAAGGCAATCGCTGGAATCGCAAACATCATGATCGGGAACAAACCAGCCATAAAAAATCCTGCTGTTGGATCACCTGCAAAAAATCGCGGTAAATCCCCTTGAACAATGTTTCCATCTGCTGTCTCATACGTCCCCAGTTGGAACCAAAATACATTGTTAAGCAGATGGTGCAATCCGAAGGCAACCAATACCCTGTACAGGACCCCATAAATGAACAGCCCAAAACCGCCGAGACTGTATTCCCAGGTGGCGATGGCGTTCAATCCATGTTGAAGAATGGGTGCAATCCATAACATAAAGAAGGAAAACAGGGCTGAGCAGAGTCCAACAATGAGCAAAACAAACCTGGAACCACCGAAAAATTGTAAAATTTCAGGCAGTTTAATGCTTTTGAACCGATTATGCGTCACCCCGGCAAGTGCGCCGAGAATAATTCCGATTAAGGAAGCAGGTTGAACGGTGCCATCGCCGAAGTTGCGAGTCACCTGATCATATATCACAATACCAGCCAGAGCGGCGAGTCCCGCTTGTCCGGCCTGGTTGGAGAGTCCCAGCGCTACGCCGACAGCAAACAAATACGGCAAAAAATAAAAAATACCGTGTCCGGCCACGGTAGACACTTCACCAACAACTTTCAATCCCCAGGCGTCCCAGGGCAAACTGCCAACACTCAGCAAAATTGCGGCGGCGGGCAGGACCATTGTAGGCAGCATTACCGCTCGTCCGAGCTGCTGCAAGGATCCGAGCCAATTCATGGCGACCTCTCCTTTCTATCCTAGATGGTAAGCTTTACGCAACGTTTTGTCAAAGCAAAACAGTAAGCTGTTGGCAATTTGGTTACCGCTTGGATTTAACTTTATGCGACCCTCTTTTGTAAACTATATTCTGTGTTTCAATTATTCAACAGAAAAAATCCCGTCAACGTTGACGGGATTTTTGCTTGATCGAGATTTAACCGCGTCCAGCTCCGCGCAGAACGATGGAATCTTCCACCTTGATACAACGATTCGTCACTGCTGTCATGCCGTTCTCAGCAGCAATCTGTACGGCCTCATCACTGTGGATACCAAGCTGAAGCCACAATACATTTGCTTTGATCGCGGCAGCTTCACGAGCGACATCCGCGCAATATTCATCGCGGCGGAATACGTTCACGATATCGACTGGCTCAGGGATATCCGCAAGAGTTGCATATACGGTCTCACCGAGAATCTCACCTTGTACCTGTGGATTAACCGGGATGATGCGATACCCTCTGCTTTGCATGGCTTCCGCTACCATATAGGAAGTACGATCTGATTTGTCCGATAAGCCGACGACTGCGATGTTGCCTGCCTTGCGCAAAATTTGTCCAATTTCTTCACGAGTAGGGTTGTTAAATTCCATGTTCAAGCACCATCCTTTTCTGCTTAACGTGTTATTTTACTCTTTTACCCATTGAACCGAGGCGCCAAGCGCCTGCAAATGATCAAAATATTGCGGATAAGACTTCGCTACATGGTGTGCATCCCGAATACGAAGCGGTTCTTTGGAACGCAGACCGACAACGGTCAGTGCCATAATTACGCGATGATCGTAGTGAGCATTAATCTCAACGCCGCCTTCAACGCCTTCCGGACGACCATGTACGATAATTTCGGCTTGGCGTTCCTCAACGTTGGCTCCTGCTTTCCGCAGTTCGTTCAAATAATCCGTAATTCGGTCACATTCCTTGTAACGTAAGTTCTCTACATTATAGAACCGTGAGGTGCCTTCCGCAAACACAGCTGCCGCTACCATTGCCAAAACCGCGTCTGTCGCGGCATCTCCGTCGAATTCCACGGCTTTCAATCTACCGTTACCTTGAACGTGTACCACATCGTTCTCGTGCGTCAACGGCACTTCCATCATGCGCAGAACGTCAACAATGGCACGTTCACCCTGTTTGCTCTGTTCCATCAATCGCAAAATTTTAACATCCGATTGGGTAACAGCCGCGGCCGCGAGAACCGCTGCTGACCCCGGGTAGTCTCCTTGAACCGTATATGTTTGTGGTTTATAGGCTTGACCGCCAGGTACGCGGAAGGACATGTAATCATCACTCGCATGAATGACGATGCCCGCCTGTTCCAGTACTTCCAGCGTCTGACCAATGACCACTTTGGATTTCAGGTCGTTCAATACTTCAATGGTGCTGTCTTCGGCCAGAAGAGGCGTTACAAACAGTAATGCGCTCAAGTACTGGGAGCTGACCGAACCGGATACCCGGATATGTCCTCCCTTGGCCTGACCCCCTTTGATCGTGATCGGCAAGCGCCCTTGTTCGTGCTGTACGTCAACACCAAGCTGACCAAGTGCATCGATCAGGTCATCATGCGGGCGTTTGCCAAGAGAATCCGGGTACGTATTCACAAACGTAACCTCAGGACAAAGTGCAGTTACTCCCATCAGGAAACGGAGCACTGCACCCGCATTGCCTACATTCAATTCACGCACATCCCGTGGATGGCTGCCAAAGCCCTTGATGACGATTTTGCTGTCATCTTCTTCAAGGACTGCTCCAAGATCACGAATACATCTGCGCATTGCGTCACTATCTTCACTATGGGCCGGGTAATGGATCGTACTCGTGCCATCTGCCAATGCGGCAGCAAGCAGGTAGCGTGTAGTGTAGTTTTTGGAAGACAAAGCTCCAATTTCCCCGTTCAGGGATGGGGTCGGTTTAACGATAACGTCCATGGATGAAATTCTCCTTCATTGATTATAATGTGCTTCGTTAGATGATCCTGCTGCGTATTTGGTTCAGGATACATGTGGTGATGCTATACTGCCAAATTGACATTCCATACATCGCTTGGGTATCATTATAGGCGTTAAGTCCATACAGAAAAGAGGACCTGAATATGACACAAATTGCTGAAATTGAACCTTCTGAGCTGCGCCGCCGTTTGCAGGCGGGAGAGAAGCTGCAGATGATAGACGTCCGTGAGGACGATGAAGTCGCACAAGGCATGATCGAGGGAGCCAAACACATCCCACTCGGACAGATTCCGGACAGACTGTCTGAAATTCAAAAGTCCGGTGAGATTGTTCTGATCTGCCGCAGCGGTTACCGCAGCGAGCGTGCCTGTGAGTATTTGCAGCAGCTCGGATATGATGGCTGCACCAATATGGTTGGCGGCATGCTGCAATGGCAGCAGGAAGACTAAAAAGCATCAGGATCGGAATATAGGGGTTAGGATAGCTGCAATCAGCAGTTCATCATAAGCCCTGTACATTCTGATCCTTACAGTCAGTCAAACGGGCCAATCGGCCCGTTTTTCACATCTATCCGCCAGAATTACACGACCCCGTTCACCACTAACATCCTTCGGCATAAAAACAATTACAAGCTTAGACGCGGTAATGCGCTAAAATTAAACGAGTCACTTCAGAAGCGGATAACTCGGTTGTATCCACCGTGTAATGCGCAAACCGATATGCGTCCTTCCGTTCCTGCATAATGGTCTGAATGCGTTCCTCCGCATTGCCTGCCAAGAGCGGACGATTTTCACAGCCGCTGACACGTTCTACAATCACTGCCGGATCGGCAGTCAGGGCAACCACCCAGCCGTTCTTCGACATGACATCACAGTTATCCGAACGCAGAACGACACCGCCTCCGGTTGCAATCACCTGCGACTTCTTCTCCAGCACCGAGCACAGCATACGGCTTTCGGCATCGCGGAAATACGTCTCTCCCTTGCCTGTGAACAATTCAGGAATCGTACAGCCTTCCTCTTTCTCCACCGCAGCGTCCACATCAATCAGTCGGTAGCCCAGCTCTCGAGCGAGCATATCAGCGACGGTTGATTTGCCAGTTCCCATCATGCCGATGAGAATAATATTATTAGACTTGCTCAAGGTGTACACTCCTTTAATTCAAGCAATTCGTGAGCACTTTTGTCCTATCATAACACAGCCCTGCGGACTGGGGAAGGCTATCCTACTAACGACTCCCCTCCAGTAGCCACAAGCACTTCTAAGGTATCTCTAAGCATGTCCATTTACTCCATAGATTTCTAACGAACTCAGATGAGCTTATTTCTGAATTTTAGGCGATTATAAAATTGTAACGAATCTCAGAAAACTTATTTTTCTAAAACACCCTCAAAACAGCGAAATTTCGCTCCAAATGATCTAAATAGGACCTTCTGAGTTCGTTAGAGAATAGAAAAGGCTCATATCCACGAGATAGAGCTTCTCGAGTTCGTAAGATGTAGGACCAGCTTACACATGCGGTTAAAAAAGAGACCTGGAGTTCATCGGTATGAACCGACTCTCCAAGTCCCCTTTTCCAAGCGTTCGTCCATGCCTTTCTTCCAGCCAAGGCTCCTGATTCAGGACGCTTTAGCCAAACTCACGGACTTGCGTTTATACATTACTATTCCATCCAGTTGTGGTGGAAGCTGCCTTCTTTGTCCAGACGTTTGAACGTATGTGCACCGAAGTAGTCACGTTGTGCTTGCAACAGGTTTGCAGGCAAACGCTCTGTGCGATAACTATCGTAGTAGGACAATGCACTGGAGAATCCAGGAACTGGAACCCCTTGAGTTACTGCAGCAGCTACAACTTCACGCCATGCACCTTGGTAGGATTCAACAATGTTTTGGAAGTATGGGTCCAGAAGCAGGTTTTTCAGTGCTGCATCCTTGTCATACGCTTCTTTAATGTTTTGCAGGAACTGCGAACGGATGATGCAGCCACCACGGAAGATCATCGCGATGTTGCCGTACTTCAGATCCCAGCCGTACTCGTCCGAAGCAGCGCGCATTTGGGCAAAGCCTTGTGCGTAGGATACGATTTTACTTGCAAACAGCGCTTTGCGCACATTCTCGATGAACGCTTTTTTGTCACCGGAGAATGCTTCAACCGCAGGTCCGTTCAGGATTTTGCTCGCTGCCACACGCTCGTCTTTCATCGCAGACAGGAAGCGGGAGAATACGGATTCCGTAATCATGGACAGAGGTACGCCCAGATCCAGTGCGCTTTGGCTTGTCCATTTGCCTGTTCCTTTTTGTCCGGCTGCATCCAGAATGACATCAACCATTGGTTTACCCGTTTCCGGATCGTATTTGGAGAAGATGTCTGCCGTGATTTCGATCAGGTAGCTGTCCAGCTCTCCCTGATTCCATTCTGTAAAGATGGCATGAAGCTCCTCAACGGACACATTCAACACGGATTTGAGCAGGTGGTACGCTTCACCAATCAACTGCATGTCTCCGTATTCGATACCGTTGTGCACCATTTTCACATAGTGTCCGGCACCGTCTGGTCCGATATATGTACAACAAGGATCGTCACCGACTTTGGCCGAAATGGCTGTCAGGATTGGTTCAACCAGCTTGTACGCACTCTCTTGTCCACCTGGCATGATTGCCGGGCCTTTCAACGCGCCTTCTTCCCCACCGGATACGCCTGTACCGATGAAGCGAATGCCTTTGTCTTCCAGCTCTTTGCTGCGACGTTGAGTGTCAGGGAAATAGGCGTTACCGCCATCAATGATGATGTCGCCCTCATCCAAATGAGGAAGCAGTTGCTCAATGGTTGCATCGGTTGCGTAACCGGCTTGTACCATGATCAGGATTTTGCGCGGGGATTCCAGGGATGCCACAAACTCTTCAATGGAGAATGTGCCTGTCAGGTTTTTACCTTCGGCTTCTTTCAGAAGATCGTTGGTTTTCTCCGGGGAACGGTTAAATACCGATACCGAGAAACCTCTGCTTTCAATGTTAAGGGCCAAATTTTTGCCCATTACTGCAAGTCCAATGACACCGATCTGTTGTTTCGCCATCTGGTCCTCCATCCTTTGCTCCAATTAATTTTATTGAAATGTACTCTCAACAATACCCTCATTTTAACGGTTTTACGCATAGAAGTGAACCCCGGACCATGGTCGCACAGCGAGAAAACACCCCAATTGCCTGAGGTGTTCATCGTATTTTCATAAATACAGCGTTAAATGTCAGCCTTCCAGCATCAACATATGCCCTGACAACTGCTTTAGGACTTTACGACAGGCATCTGCTTTTTCGATATTATCCATCTGAATAGCGGCATGCAGACGCTCCAGTTCATCGTCCACTTCCATACGCAGCAGCAGGAGGCGCTCTTCCCCTTCGCGCGAGAGGAACATCTCTTCCATTTCTTCCGCCGTCGGCGCAGGTTCCTTTTGAAAAATAACGCGCTGTTTGAACCCGGACACTTCAACGAGACGGATGACTTCACCAAACAAAATGTTCTCCACGGTCATCTGCTGATCCTTAAACCGTTTCACAACGGCATGCCCGCGCGTATCCCCAATCAGCTTCTCCAACCATTCCGCAAGCTTTGCATCCTTGATAATATAATCTCCCGTCATCTTGTAATTCCCACTGCGCGTCTGTTGAAAACGGAGCTTTACCAGCTTGCGTCCGGTGCGGACTGACAGAATAAAAAAGGATTCGTCCTCGCTCCAATATAGTGAATACCCCTCACGAATAAGGTCTTTGATCAAATTTTGGATATGCCGACGGTTGAACCGCAGCTCCAGATTGCAATATTCAACTTCATAACTCTTATTCACGGCACTCCCTCCATCTGTACCGGAGATGCTCCGGCCATCTTCTTCAATCGCTTCTACTCAATCGGCTTACCCTATTTTATACTTCATTTTATGTAAGGGTACTTGGTTATTTGACTATTTTTCACCGATTGATCTGAGGGATCGCAGCTTTCCGCAGTTGCACAGGGGCAAGCCCCCGATTTTCATGCTATGATGGACGCGAAATGAAGGTATACACGGGCAGAATTACCTTCTGGTCATTAGCCGAATGGATGCATTATCTACACAAAAAGGGAGTTCCACAACCTGTACGGTCGTTGGAACTCCCTTTTCTTATCAACTCATCCTCCGGACTTCAATCGCATCATTTGGCAGGGGCCGTACGATACGGTTTACGGGATAACACATAGTGCACAACAGCAAGTCCAGTCATAACGACAGCACTTCCGATAAATGGAGCCGGATGACTAATGTGATCCCACAGCAGTCCGGATACAATCGGCCCTACGACCATGCCTGACCCCTGAAGGGTCAGGAAGAACCCCCAGATCGCTCCGCGTTCTCCCTGAGGAATCAATGTGGCTACAAACGCATTCCAAGCCGGAAGAATCATCGCATAGCTGACACCTACCAACATAACGACGCCGAACACCACAGGAATAGACGTAATGGAAGAAAAAGCAAACAGACTTGCTGCTGCCATCAAAAAACCGATGTTCAGGAATGGTGCTGTTCCAAACCGGTCTACCATTTTCCCTACAGGCAGCAGTGCAATAACCGTAATCCCACCCCCTGCTATCAGCAACAGGCTGTACAGGTTGGGTGAGATATGCAGGTCTGTGCGTGTGTACAGCGTGATCACCGGACTGAGCAGACCAATTACAAAGGACTGCATAAACAGTGCAGGATATACAAGCGGATTCACATTCAGAGTACTACGTACCCGTTGCAGTGTGCCCTGGACGCTCTTTTTGAGTCGAATGAAAGGCGTAAGCAAGTTCGGTTTAGCCGGATATTTCATATCCGCCCGCTTACTCTCACCTTCCGCATGCTCTCCCTCAACAACGACACGTCCGGGCAAAATCAGCGCGACCAGAATGACCATAATGGCAACACCCATCAATACCAGGAAAATGGTGCGATAATCGTGATGCGTCCGTTCCAGCAGCCAGTTCATACCGATTGGACCAAGTCCGGTCCCTCCAAGAGCCGCCATCTCCAGCGCACCCATAGCTGTACCGTTCTTGTTCTGCGGCCCCGACATCGCCGTCACACCTGTCATGGCACACGGCCAAAGGGGGGACGTACCAATTCCAAGAATGAGACAAGCCATGGCAAGTCCAAATGCACTTTTGAAAAAGATAATCATGATTACAGCGACTAATGTACAAATTAGGGCCGTTACCATCGTGGCACGGAACCCGATTCGTTCTGCTGCCCAGCCAGAGGGAGCCCGGAACAGATTATCACCCAAATATTGAAGGGCAAAGGCCACACCAATCACGCCAGCGGACAGGCCCAGAATATTGTCCATATACACGGGCAATACAGCGACCAGCAAGGCACCCTTGATAATTTCAACTAGAAAAAGCGTTAGCCACATAGCGATAAAAAAAGGTGATCGCAAGATTTTGGCTGGTTTTGTATTAGTTTGCATTCTTTTTCCCCTTTCGATGCTTGCTTCCCCATCTCCTATGCTTACTGTAACCCTCGGGGATGTGTCCAAATCTCAGCAATTCGAAAAATTGTCAAGCAATACTGCTTGCATTCGGTTCTTAATTTGCTATACTCAAATTTGTTTAAGATTACAAAATGATAAGTTCTCAGCGAAGCTGAACTAAATCCATCCGTGATCGCAAGAAAAACTTCCGCTACATGCGGTCTGTCTTCATAGAATTTACGTCGAAAGACGTTTTTCTTACAAATTATAATTAGGAAAGGTTGTGACAGCACTGATGGATCACCGCCGTACGCCGCTGTTTACCGCTTTAAAAAATCACGCGGCACTCAATCCGGTGCAATTTCATATTCCGGGACATAAAAAAGGATTGGGAACGGATACCGAATTTCGTGAATTTATCGGCGATAATGCCCTCTCCATAGATTTGATTAACATCGCTCCGCTAGATGATTTGCATCAGCCAACCGGTGTCATTGAGGAAGCGCAGATTTTGGCAGCCGATGCCTTCGGAGCCGATTATACCTATTTTAGTGTACAGGGCACAAGCAGTGCCATCATGACCATGATTCTGTCGGTATGTGAGCCGGGTGACAAGATTATTGTGCCCCGTAATGTGCATAAATCGGTCATGTCTGCCATTATTTTCTCAGGAGCGAAACCCGTGTTCGTCTCTCCTGCGCAGGATGCCAATCTGGGGATTGATCACGGTGTTACTACAGGCGCGATCCGACGTGCCCTTGAGCGTCATCCTGATGCCAAGGCCTTGCTCGTCATTAACCCAACGTACTTCGGCGTATGTACCGATCTGAAAGAAATTGTAGAACTGGCGCATAGCTATCAGGTCCCAGTACTTGTGGATGAAGCGCATGGCGTACTCATTCATTTCCATGAAGATCTGCCGCTCTCTGCCATGGCCGCCGGGGCTGATATGGCTGCAACGAGTGTGCACAAGCTGGGTGGTTCGATGACACAGAGTTCTGTACTCAATCTGAACACCAAGAATGGATATGTGAATCCACAACGTGTTCAAACCATTCTGAGTATGTTGACTTCAACGTCGACTTCTTACATCCTGCTGGCTTCGCTCGACACGTCGAGACGTAATCTGGCTCTGAATGGCCATCAGATGGCACAGAAAGCCATTGATCTGGCTGAGTTTGCAAGACGCTCCATTAATGATATGGACGGACTGTATTGCTTCGGCAGAGAGCTGCTGGGCACAGAGGCTACCTTTAATTACGACCCAACTAAAGTAACCATTCATGTTCGCCACCTGGGCATTACAGGCTACGAAACAGAGAACTGGCTACGTGAGCATTACAAAATCGAGGTGGAGCTCAGTGATATGTATAATATTCTGTGCCTCATCACGCCTGGAGATACGGATGATTCCATAGAAATCTTGCTGAACGCCCTGCAAGATCTATCCCGTACGTATTATCAAGTGAATCCAGCCCATGAGCTGGTAGTCAAGGTACCTGATGTACCACAGTTGATGCTGACTCCACGTGATGCGTTCTACGGTGATACCGAAGTCATTCCATTCAAGGAATCCGCGGGCCGGATTATTTCGGAATTCATCTATGTCTATCCACCAGGAATTCCGATTCTGCTGCCAGGTGAGGTTATCACTCAGGAAAACATCGATTACATCATTGATCATGTTGAAGTGGGACTTCCTGTAAAAGGACCCGAGGACCGCAGCGTAACCAACGTGAAAGTCATTGTGGAAGCAGATGCCATTTTCTAAAACAGCCATTTCTACATGGGGTTAATCGATCTCTACGGACCAAGCAGGATGCTTGGTCCTTTTTATTTTTTTCTCCAAGAAGATTGAACTGCCATGGGCTTATGATCGCTGTATTGTTTGCATTTTTCCACCTATTCCACTGTCCCTCTCGCAAGAAAAAGCAGCATTTAAGCCTAATAAAAAGCAAACAAAAGGCCCCCTGTGATCAAGGAGCCTTCTTGCTTTATTCCAAAAGGATGACTATTCTTGGCTTGCAACGAGTTCGTTGTACGCCGCTTCAACACGGGTCCACTCTTCTTCGTCTTCAATATTGTAGAGCACCATTTCCTCGTCTTCTTCTTCCATACGCAGAATGATGCCGTCAGCTTCAGGATTGTTACGTTCCAGCAGGAGCGCATAAACATGCTTCTCCACGTCAAACGTCTCCACCAAAACCATCTCCACGTCATTTCCGTTCTCGTCTGTCAGTGTCAGAAGAACTTCTTCATGCTCGTGGTCGTGGTCGTGGTCGTGACCGCAGGCATCGCCGTGTTCATGTGTGTGATCGCTCATTGAAATACCTCGCTTTATAAATAGATATTGTGTAACCTTGCATATCGTAACATGTTCATAGGGCCAGGTCAATTTAACCGACAACGTTATTTTTGCTTCATTCGTTCAGCGCGGTAATCATTTTCTCAGCTGCCAGCACATAATTACTGTTTGCATTTTCTTTAATATAAAAACCGACTTGGTACTTGCCAGCCCGGCTGAAGTCATACGTAAAATCGTACGTTCGGAACCAGAAGTTATCCTTCTGGGTCTTAAGCTCCTGGGACTGTATATCCTTAACATCACCACTTGGATTGGTAATCGTCACCTTCACGGCAGCTATATCTGTTGTCAAACTGTCGACTTGTGAGAACACATTAAATTTCAGCTTACCCACGTTTACGTTGCCAAACACAGTATCTCCCTTGAAGAGAAAAATATGTACATTCGGTTTGATAACCGTTACTCTCTTGTTTGTGCTATCCCATCTGGCGATTCCTCCCGCTTCCCTTACAGGTACATAGGTCGTTCCGTCAATGAGATAACCACCGTCAGCTGCTTCCTTGCCGTTTATGAGAACCCGAATCTTCTCGTTCACTGAATCTGCAAACAATAAAGACCCGCCGAGCAAGGAGAATACCGTGACACACAGCAAAATTCTTTTCCATTTCATTCCGTCAATATTCCCTCCCCTGCTGCTAGCTGTTGTACATTTATACTGCAGATTCAGCCACAAAGTTGCGCTGTTTTTCATCATTTTTCATTTTTTATCCAGAATATTTTCCACCCCTTGGAACGATCAAAAAGAGGCGTTCCCTATTAAAGGGTGCCTCTATAGTATAGTTGTTGACAATGCGTAATTATACGAACTTCTTGTGAGTCCCTTATTATACTGCTGGAACTACGAAGTATGACGAGTCAATATACAAGGTACACCCTTGCCTACAGCTCCATCCGTTCGCATCCGTGCTGCATAATCCATTCCTCGTGTACAGGGGGTCTTGCAACGCTCACATACATCCGAAGTAACCAACTTCATCGATACACGAAGTTTGTCACTCTTTAACACGGGAGCCTTTTTTACCTTTGCTTTTGCCATCCCGGATTCCCCATTTCCCCAATTGCTTGCTGATGTAATGCATCATATGGGAATTCGCCCGGTTGTGTGTCAAAAGGAATAAACTTCGTGCATGAAATCGTTAAATGAAGCCACCGTTTGCACGCAACGTCTGTCCTGTAACCCACTGAGACTCTGCACTGACGAGGAAAGAGATCACATTTGCGATGTCTTCCGGCTCACCCAGACGACCAAAGGCATTCATTTTACGCATGCCTTCAAGCTGTTGCTCCGTCTTGCCAACAGAAAACAATTCGGTATTCACCGGGCCTGGTGCAACGGCATTGATGGTGATTTGTCTTGAACCAAATTCTTTGGCAAGCTGACGGGTGATCTGTTCTACTGCTCCTTTGGTTCCTGCATACACGCTGTACCCCGGAAACATCTGTCCCGTTACAGAGGTGGAGAAGTTAACAATTCGTCCTTGGTCCTCCATATGTTTCAGCGCTTGCTGGCAGGCAAAGAACGTACCTTTCACATTGATTGCAAACTGCTGATCGAATTCTTCCTCTGTTACATCCGCTAAAGGCGTCGTCTTCATAATACCTGCATTGTTGATGAGAATATCAACTTTACCGAGCTCACTCATCGTTTGGGAAAATAAACGCTCCACATCATCCTTCCGGGCAAGGTCAGCCTGAACGGTAATGGCACGTACTCCTTTTTGGCGAGCAATGTCCGCCACTTGTTCTGCTTTGTCGGGACTGCTCGCATAGTTGATGACGACATCCGCTCCCAATTCAGCGAGCTGCTCCGCAATGGCACGTCCTATGCCCCGGGATGAGCCTGTTACAATGGCCACTTTACCTGTTAGCTTTTTCATTTACGATTACTCCCCCTCTTGATCCAAATGTAATAATCCTTTTTCTAACAACAACCATACCTGTGCAAATTCCGCATCAATGGTAGGGCTTAGCCACTCATAGGCGTGTGCCGGATGATGAAAACGAGCTGTAGCTTGAAGAATCGCCGTTGCAACCACATCTGGATTGTTGATTTTGAACTGGTTCTCCTGCTGGATGATCTCACTCAAATGACGTATAAGATGCTGCACATGTTTATCGATGATCTCTGCCGATTCCTGTGTCACCCGTGCGTACATCTCAAACAACTCTGCATCGGATTCGGCATAATGACGTTTACGATGAATTAATGCTTCTATATATACTTTAAGATGACGTATTCCCTCTCCGCTATAACTCTGATCCTTAGTTATTGCTGTCAAAGGCGCGATAATCTCATCTTCGAGCCATTGTGCAGTCACGCCTTCAAGTAATTCTTTCTTGCTTTTATAGTGCCTGTAAATGGTTCCGTGACTGACCCCGAGCAATTTGGCGACATCCGTAACAGATGTCTTGGCAACACCGAAACGTCTGAGCGTTTCCTGCGTTGCTGCGATGATTTGTATTTTGGTTAAAAATTCAGAAGTTTTATCCTTTTCCATATGAATAAGATGGTTACACCATCCTCAAGTCACCTCCGTTGAAATTAGATTAACATAGCCCATAACAAATGACAAATATTTATTTTTGTCATTTGTTATGGGCTTGAGATGTCATTTTATCCATAAAAGAAAAAAGAGCCCATTTAATATGGCCCTTTTACAACGTTTTAATTTCTCCTACATGATTGTATATATGCTCCATTTTAAGGATGGAGTTTTGAGTATTGAACTATTCATACATACATTATTAGATTAAATTCAACGATTATTCTTTACTAGAAAACGTACTTAAACAATACGAAGATCACCGCGAGTATGCCACCGAGAATCAGCCAGTTACTGATTTCCCACCAAATGCTTTTCCCTCCGGCTAAAAGCTGTTGTTCCTTTTCTTCATGACGCTGTTTGTGTGTATGTGACTCGGAGGCATGAGGTGGCTTGCTGAAGTCCATCATATGCATTCTCCTTTCCAGCAGCTTTGGTTTATTCTCATTCCATTATAACCCATAATTGAATGAAAATTTGTTAATTCTCAAAAAAGAAGATATAAACGAGCTACGCTAGTATCTATTGAAACTCTTTTATTTTGCAGACAATTCTTCTTCCGTGACCCATTTATGATTCTTCACCGGATCTCCACCTGTAGTTGGTGTATAATCAACCATATATACCGTGGTTTGCTCTGCCGAGTCAATTATGGCTTTAGCGCCTTTCATTCCTGGCATATGATCAGCGTTCAGCACAACCTCTGTTCCTGCTGCATACGGTTGATCTGTATGGTCCTGAATTTCCTCTTGAATAACCCATTTATGATTTTCCACTGGATCTCCACCTGTGGTTGGTGTGTACGAGACTGCATACGCCGTCGTCTCATAAGCCCCCACAATTTTCGCTTCTGCACCTTTCATTCCTGGCATATGGTCCGCGCTCATTATGGCTTGGCTGCCTACTGGATATGTAGGGTTGCTCTTTACGTGAATTCCTTCCGGTAACTCCCCTGATTCGGAGTGGTGCATCTCGCCTGTGCTCGCTGTATGACTGTCACTACTGTTATTGTCCTGCTCAGCATTCTTGCCACATCCACTTAACATCAGACTGCCCGTAATCACCGTAGTCAGTAATAACATTGCATACTTTTTCATGAGTTGCACTCCTTTAGGTTTTTAATTCTACGTCTATAATATACCCCATATGGGTATATTTCAATCAAAATTGAGTTCTATCATTTATTTCCCTAGTGCCCCGAGACATTGACCAGAGAGTAACATAATACGAAAAACCCCCGATTTCTCGGAGGCTTAGAATGAACAACAAAATGCAATCATGTAGTTTACGCATTACTTCGACCTTCCAATATGACCAACGCAGTAATTATGCCAGTTCCACGGAAACATTAACATTTCCTTTGATGCCTTTGGAGTACGGACAGTAGTCATGAGCAAGTTTGACAAACTTCTGTGCAGTCTCCTCGTCCAGCCCCTCAATTTTAACTTCAAGTTCCACTTCCAGCTTCACACCATTATCCGTAGGGTCCGTCACAAGCATAACCGTTGCAGATACCGTACTTTTCTCAATTTCGACTTTGTGTTTCTTCAACTGAAACTCCAGCGCGGAATTAAAGCAAGCACTGTAGCCTGCTGCAAACAATTGCTCTGGATTCGTAGCTGTCGTTACTTTGCCTCCCAGCTCAGGTGGGGCAGCGACATCAAGCATAAATACGTTATCTGGCGATTGTACAATTCCTTGACGTCCACCTGTATTGATTACTGTCGTTTCATATAATGTTTTCATTTGGTTTGGCTCCTCTGTATGTTTTGATTTATTTTGTGATGATGATGTTCTTTTTGTTTAGCTAACAATTAAATTGTACACAATTTAATTGTGTTTGTAAATCATTATTGTAAAATTAAAAAAAACCACCCCCTCGTGTAATACAAGGAAATGGTTGCTTCTTAATAGATAAATGTCTGTTACTTATCCAAAAGTTGAATTCACCTATTTATATATTCGATCCATTACATCTTCTTCTCGAAACCCTCCATCGGCGCAAGCGAATTCTGGTAGTCATTATCCACCTGACCGTCGGTGGTGAAGTGCATGACCTCCCGGAACGAGCCCTCCAGATAAGTCTGCATCGCCAATGGAATGCGCAATTCATCCATATCATATGGAGATATTTGATAGCGAATGCTGGCAAGGTCTCCTGCTTCCACCTTCTGCACCCATTTTGGCTCGCGAATCAATTCCCGGCCGAGTGCAGCCAAGGTTGCCCCGGCATGGATGACTTCTTCCGCATCTTCTGGCCGTTCAATCGATCCAATGCCAATCAGAGGCTTCTTATTGTCCAAAACCCGGACGAATTTGGCTAAGATCGGCTCCTTGTCCTCAGGTTGATTTAAGGATGTTCGTTTGTAGCTGCCCATCGACAGATGAATGTAATCAACCCGAGTGTCTGTCAGCGCTTGGGCAAAAGCCAAGGAGTCTTCGAGTTGGATGCCCGGCATATGAATTTCTTCCGGTGAAATCCGGTAACCGAGAATAAAGGGTTTATCCGCATGGGCATCGATAATCGATGCGACCTCATGTATGACCGCCAGCGGAAATCGCATGCGATTCTCAAAGCTGCCGCCCCATTGATCCGTCCGTTGATTGGAATTCACGGAGAAAAATTGTTGCAAAAGATACGTGTTCGCCCCGTGAAGCTCTACCCCGTCAAAACCGGCATGAATCGCGCGTAAGGTTGCTCTGCCGAAGTCTTTGATAATGCTTTCGATTTCTTCGGAAGTCAGCTCGCGCGGCGTCTCCGAGCCTGTTGGATGTACGGAAGCGATTGCGCTCGCACTGGTGGGTTGAACACCTCTTAGCGTTTTGGAATTCGTTTTACGTCCTGCATGAAAGATTTGTGCAATCGCTTTGGTTCCGTCCTTCTGAATAGCTCTTGCAATTTTGGAAAGTCCTTTAATTGTAGAATCGCTTGCGATGGAAAGCTCACCTTCGAAGCCTTTTCCTCCATCAGTTACATACGCAACACCCGTAATGATCATACCAGGGCCACCAGCACGTTCTGCATAATAATCAACTTCATCATTGGTGATTGAACCATCGAAGAAACTGGACATCGTTGTCATCGGCGCCATAACCACTCTATTTTTCAACGTAAAACCATTCGCAAATGTATAAGGCTGTAAGAAATTACGATTACTTTTTTCCATATATATTCTCTCCTTCTTTCAGGCTTGTTCACCCTTGTCTCTGTTTCATGAGTTATTGTATAGTAGGGTGAAACACGAGTATAGTATGCACTTAAAAGATAGATACTATCTAAAAGGAGAGTGAATATGGGAATGATGGAGGAAGTAAACGTTAAACCATTTTCACATGCCATGTCGATGATCGGCGGAAAATGGAAAATGCATATCTTGTTTTGGCTGTGGAAAAATAAAACATTACGTTATGGAGAATTAAAAAGAGCGTTGGGAGGCATTACGCATAAAATGCTAAGCTCTCAACTGAAAGAATTAGAGTCAGATCGATTAATTATCCGTAAAGAGTACCCACAATTACCACCAAAAGTAGAATATTCTTTGTCTTGTGAAGGTTTAACGCTGATGCCTGTACTGGAAGTTCTCTGCAATTGGGGAAGACAGAATCTTGCTGATTTGCAGAAAACTCAGTGAACGTACTGCAGTGAAGGATGTATTTCTTTTACTTTTCTCCCCCAATTGTCCCCCAAGACTTCCATAATGCCTATTCATAAACCAGACAAAAAGAAAAAAGCCCTTGCTGCGCAAGGACTTTTTGTTATGATCTGTAGTGGGCTCGAACCACTGACCCCTACCCTGTCAAGATAGTGCTCTCCCAGCTGAGCTAACAGATCATGATATTTAATTGTTTTCCAATCAAGTAACAGTATCATACCAAGTAACCGTGTTCATTGTCAATCGTTTAATTGGTAATATTTTATCCGTATTGGTGCACAATAAAGGAATGATTACCATTTCGATGACGAGGTGACTTCCAGTTGAGAAACAATAGAGAACGCAAAATACGTTTATATTTAACTGCCAAAAACTTAATCTGTTTACTTGTGCTTGTTGTACTAATCAGCGCTGCTGTCGGTTGCAGTTTAGAGCGGGATGAACATACGGTACAATTCCAACAATTAAAGGAGCCCAATGAGGTTAACGATGATCTGCCTGTCTGGCTGGATGTGTATTCCAAGTCTGTTGTGCATGATGTTTACTCTCCACAAGGCAATGTTGAAGTCTTACCCTGAGGAACATGATATCGCATTTCACTCGTCTTCGTCCCACTTTTTGGAGTAAGCCTTCTTGGTCACATAATACAATAAAGCTATCATTCCGGCCGACATCAAAAGTGTGATTGCCATCACTCCTGCCATGCCCATGGTTAGCACCTCATCTCCCAGTATGTTCCAGACTTAACTATACAGGAAAAGCATTTTTTTGTATAATTCAGACTGATAGCGTAGAGCAGAAAGAAGGAATGGAATTGGCAGCTGAGATTAGTTATGTAACGACTGAAGAACAACTCCAGAAAGCGCTGGAGATTCGCAATCATGTTTTTGTGATCGAGCAGCAGGTGCCTGCTGACATTGAGATTGATCAATATGATATCATCAGTCCTGATGTGCATCACGTATTGTTGAGTACGGATGGACAGGCTGTAGCCACAGGGCGTCTGATCTATTACACCAAGGATACTGCCAAAATGCAGCGGATCGCTGTGCTCCAATCTCATCGTGCATTCGGCTATGGTCGTGTACTTCTGTTAGCCATGGAAGAACGAGCTCGCGAATTGGGATTGGTTTACTCCATTTTGGATGCCCAATGTCAGGCGCAAAAGTTCTATGAAAAGCTCGGATATGAAGTGATCTCGGAAGAGCCTTTTTATGATGCAGACATTCTGCACGTTCGTATGCAAAAGAGCCTGTAACTATCCTTTTAGTGCAATATGAAGCCATGTTGTGCATACTTTTTTTTGTTCCGGACATGCTAAAGAGGAAACCAGATTCCTATTTGGTCAGATAAAGGAGAGTGTGACTTCATGGATCAAACGACACGCGAAAGCTTCACAGCAGTACAAAAAAATGGTGACGGCGATCTGACGGCGTTTCAAACTTCATCTGGACGTGTGCTGGATTACCAACAGGCACTGGCGGAAGTCAAAGCAGGATCAATTGCAGGTGTGAACGTCTTTAAAGGCAGAGATGGCGAAATGTACATTCGTGGTGACGCAGACGGCGACCCGACCAATAACCTTGATCAACTTCCAATTTTCTAAAATAGATGCTTGCTGCTTAACAAGGCGCCAATCCGGCTTTCCGGGTTGGCGTTTTTTCTTTCGTTTTAATATTCGGTAAAATATTTCACGGCATCGCCAGCAGGCTGGCTTTTGCGAATGGGCTGTGATTCCTCCCATGCCTGCAGAATTAATATACCTTCCAGTGTAGACTTGTTCTCCCACACAATATGCTGCCTGCGCTCAAGCTCCAGCAATGACTCGTGAATGAACGCCTTGCTTCTTCCTGTCTTATTCTCCAGCTCATCCATTCGAGGCACTCGGCGACGCTGCCCTGCATAATTAACAATAATACGCAAAATTTTGCGCTCAAAATCATTCAGCATATTTCTTCCTTCCCTTCCTTATGGAGAACGGGACGCCATGCCAGAATACCTTGTTCCAGAAACGTTCGGGGGGCCCCTTCTTTTCCTGCGGATGCTCTGATCATCCCTCCTCGTACACTGTTGATTCGAATCTGCCGCTGTGTAATATGCCCTGCACGATCCATGTAGACGAGTTCCACCATCTGACCAATATATTTCCCTAGCATAATCATCCCTCCAATAAGAACATGTGTTTGTTTTATTATTATATGCGAACATAAGTTCTTTATTCAACAACTAAAAAAAGGATTTTATTGAAATCAAAAAACCAGACTCCCCCCTTTTTATAGGGAAGTCTGGTTCTTATCCAGCTTGCTAAGCAAGCAATCAATCTTTTATACCTTTCGCGCTACTGTTATACGACCTCATCGACCTCATCGACCTCATCTTCGATCTGATTCCGTGAATTCTACTTTTTTCAGCTGCTGGGTAGACGGATTAAAATCTACATTCACATATACAGCAAATTGTTTGCCCTCTTTATTACGTACCCATAACTTGAACTGTTCACGGGATTGGTCTGCTGTAAGCGAGGTGCGGCCGATATGTTTGTAATCCAAAATGTCCACATTGTACTTGGTTTGCGTTTCCTTCACTGCAATGATTCCCCACTTCGCATAGTCAGGGATCGCGGTTGCTGAACTTGTTGTTAGTCCACTTAAACTTAGTACCACCGTCATCAGTGCAACAATGAGCATTCTCATATCATTCACTCCTTGGGCAACGTTTACGTTAGCCTGCCCTGTAGAAGTTTATTTTACACCAGTAAACGAAGGATAATCGTAACCGGTTGCTGGAGCGTTTGAACTGTACTTATCGCCATCTTATACCGTTCGATTGGAGAACTGAAGCTGATCCCCCATTCACCCTCCGATAACAGATTTCGCGTTGATGGATCTTCCGGCTTTTCCAAACCGTATTTTTCTATAAGCGCATCTCGTGTTTGCTGATCCAACTCGATCGGAGCCTCTGCATATGCCGTGACATCACTACAGCCCAAAACTACAAATAATAGAACACTCCATCCCACCATAAACCAACGTTTGTGCATTTCTCCTGTTTCTCCTTCATTTAAATAACATCATCACAACCAGATATACTTCATTCGTCCTGATTGTACATAAATAACATGAGATTGGAAATAACAAATGTAGACTCCATAGTATACGTCTAAAGCCTCATTTGCATAATTATGGGTTTAGCATAGTGAATATACGTGTAATAGGCCTTGACGGCATCACTTCATTATTCTGAACAATCATTTTGAGGAGGTTACACCCGAATGTTCAAACGTATGGATGAAATCGCAATTGAAATCCCAAATGTCGAGAAACCAGACCCGAATGCAGCGGCAGCGATCCAAGAATTGCTGGGTGGTAAATTCGGAGAGATGTCAACGTTGAACAACTACCTCTATCAATCGTTTAATTTTCGCTCCAAGGAAAAATTGAAACCCTTCTACGACCTGGTGATGAGTATCACCGCCGAAGAATTGGGGCATGTGGAACTTGTGTCTCATGGCATTAACAAATGCCTCAGAGGTTCAACCGAGTACAAAGAGCCTGACGATACACCGCTTGGTTCCGTGAAGGATACTCGTCTGTCCTATCATTTCCTGGCTGGTGCACAGGGAGCCATGCCTTTCGACTCCATGGGCAATCCATGGACAGGCGCACATGTCTTCAACAGTGGCAATCTGGTCGAAGATCTGCTGCATAACTTTTTCCTCGAATGCGGAGCACGTACTCATAAGATGAAAGTTTACGAAATGACCGATCACCCTGCAGCCCGGGCGGTAGTTGGTTACCTGCTGGTACGCGGCGGTGTGCATGTGGTTGCTTATGCCAAGGCGCTTGAGATTGCAACCGGAGTAAATGTAACCAAATTGGTGCCGATTCCATCCCTGAGCAATAAATCCTTTAACGAAGCGTGGAAATACGAAGAAAAAGGCCTACACACCAAGCTGTATACCTATAGTGATAAAGACTTTACTGCGATCAGTCAGATCTGGAAAGGCACACACCCCGAAGATGGACAACCCCTGGAAGTCATTCAAGGCGTACCTGAAGGGTTCCCGATCCCCGAAGCTCCTGCGGTGGAAGAAGAATTCGCCCCAGGCATTTCGCACGAAGACTTCAAGGAAATTGCACGTCGTCTGAAGATGGCGGGGAATATTGCGGATTAAGGTAGCGTTATGTAGTGGATGTATTAGTTGTTGTTGATATGGCATGAAAAATAGATAAAGCCCTCGGATTTTGCTGCTTTGGTGGCAGGATCGAGGGCTTGTTTTTATATGTGCATATTTGAAGTAAAACTTAACTCATGTTCACTCAGAAGCCTATGAAGTCGCCAGAACTGACTCTTCACGTCGGCTCATCACTTCAATCAGCATGTTGGCTCCCAGTCGAAACCCCTGAACAAATGCAGCTTCGCTATGCATACCATCACATTGACCACACAAGTCAAACAACTGTTCAAGCTCACGGAATTCTTCCTCGCTCAATCGATTTTTCCATTGTTCTGTCATAGTTGCAATTTGTCGGCCTAATAATTGATATTCAGGATGAGTTGGCATCATCGTCTCATCCGGGCGAAGTCGCCCGTTATAAAGTGCTTCCAATATCGAATTCATGTGCATCCTCCTAGGAATGTAATCGCATCGACTTGAATGAGCCTTCTGCACATGGTAGGATATTTATGCAGTCAGCTCATTCTTAGTGATTGCGGGATAGGAAGCAGCGCTGTTCTTCGTGGGACGAACGCTGCTTTCTTTTTTTATTTTTGGAGTTCGTCGTACACCTTTTCAATCCCTTTACGAATAACATCCGAGCGAGTGGTGTTCAGCTTTTCGGTGCAAGCATCAAGCTTACTCAGAATGGCCTGATCGGCACGTACTCGAATTAATTCACTTTTGGGATTGTCAGATAGTGGACGCCCCATCTTTTTGGACGACATCGCTTCACCCCACTTTTTGTGTCCATAATAAATATATTATTGTAGCAACAAAAAGTCAATTCAATTGTAAAACATACGTTCGTTTTTTGTGGTTTCCAAATTAAACACAAATGGATCTCAGTTCAACTCAGAAAAATATTACTCAAGTTATATGCTTGACAAAAAACAACCCTGAAAGGCATTAAGCCGTTCAAGGTTGTTAAGGGCTGCTCCTCAGTATGAACTTTCCTGAATCACTGAACAGCTTGTTATTGTATTTTATTCAGTAGCGGCACTATAACCTCATCCAATTCCTCAAGTGTCTCACTTTTTGTAGGATTTTTCAAAATTCTTTCCAAATCATCCTTCAATATTATTAGATATTGCGAAGGCAACCTACTGATTAAACCACTGAGCATAAAATATTCCCACTGTGGATCTTTTGTTTTAAATACATTTTGGATATGGGGAATTAGTTCTTCTCCGAATCTCAAAAGTAAATCTTCTACGGATTTAGAAATGGGCCAATTTCCATCTTGTAACCACTCCATAAGTTCGGGAATGATCTTCTTTAATTCTGCATCACTACATTTACTTAACTTACGTATGGCCTTAACATCATGCTTGTCTCGGGGAAGCCATTCCCTAATATCCATACAGATTTCCTCTTTTCTACTTCTAACTCCATGAAGGAATTCCATCATTCTTACTTCTGCTCCCCCACTGGCACTTAAATCTTCAAATACAGGATCAACAAATCATCTTTGCTCTCAACCACATAACCAGTGAAGCCTTCTTCTCTTGTGCATTATCTTGAAAATACGTTTCACATATGATAAAATTTCCAATAAATGTAATTTAACAACCGTGCTGACTACATCAATTACTCTACTCTATTCCTCTTGTACCAGTACCTAACCCATATAATCAATGCCACACATAACAAAATTGCACAAAATCCCCAGGTGAAAAATAAAGCCAGTCCCAACCCGATGTTGGCCCCAATATAGCCCCCGCGTAGCTCCGTATATAACGCATAACCCAAAGGTACGCTGCCTACAACAAAAAGTCCGATCAACCATCCGCCCCAACGTTTAGAAACAGATTCCCCTCCATCTTTGGAGTTCTTCTCGATGCCTTGAGCCAAGAAAATCAGCGATAAAATCAATATTAGCCAAGTTATGAAAATGTATAGCATATGATGTTCCCCTCCCTTAGCATGAACCTTAACGATAAAAGCAGCACGCAAATTTGGTACCCTTTTAATGAATATTACCACCAACCCAACTTAAGCAAACCAGAACAAAGGATATCAACATTTATACGTTTTTCGGATCACAAAGGCAGACATTCTGGTACAGCCAAACGAAAACGCATTATTTTCATTAAGCTTGCCGACAGGAGCATTATCGGACAGATTAAAAATCAAAAAAGACGCCCTCGTCCTTACTCATATAAAGTAGTAGAACGAAGTCGTTATTTTTCATCATTATTTAGCTGTTATAAAACACACCGTGTCACATTTACGCACCAAACTGTGCATAATGCAGACGGCTGTATACTCCACCCGCTGCAAGCAATTCCTCGTGACGCCCCTGCTCCGTAATTCCCTGCTCGGCAACGACAATAATGCGATCCGCATTTTTGATGGTAGCCAATCTGTGGGCAATGACCAGGGTAGTCCGTCCCTCAGACAATTCAGCAAGCGATTGCTGGATTGCAGCTTCGGTTTCCGTGTCGAGTGCAGATGTAGCTTCATCCAGAATGAGAATCGGTGGATTCTTCAGGAACATGCGTGCAATCGACAAACGCTGTTTCTGTCCGCCGGACAGCTTCACGCCGCGTTCACCAATTAACGTGTCCAATCCTTCCGGCATGGAAGTAATAAGTGTTTCCATCTGCGCACGGCGAGCCGCCATCCAGATGTCTTCTTCGGTTGCATCCAGCTTGCCATAGGCAATGTTCTCACGAATGGTTCCATCGAACAGGAACACATCCTGCTGAACAATTCCAATCTGGCTGCGCAATGAATCCAGCGTCATGTCCTGAATCTCCTGACCATCGATCGTGATGCGACCTTCCAGCACATCATAGAAACGAGGCAGCAGACTGCACAGCGTTGTTTTCCCTGCACCCGATGGTCCAACCAGGGCTACCGTTTCACCAGCCTGGATATTCAGGTCGATTCCTTTGAGAACAGGCTCCTGATCCGAATAACCAAACGTCACTTGCTCATAACGGATATTTCCACGCAGGTGGGATACCTTAACGGCACCCGGACGGTCTTCAACATCCGGTTCCATATCGAGCAGTTCCGTATAACGTTTGAAACCCGCAATTCCTTTGGGATACGTCTCAATCACGGAGTTGATCTTCTGGATTGGTGTCAGGAACACGTTGGATAACATAATAAATGCGATAAATTGACCGTAGCTCATACTGCCTTGAATGACAAACCATGTTCCACATACGAGTACAAAGAGGGAGACCAGCTTCATCAGCATATAACTGACGGAAGAGTTCCAGGCCATGATTTTGTACGCAATCAGCTTCGTTTGGCGGAAACGACTGTTGTTTACAGCGAATTGAGCTTTTTCATGTTCTTCATTGGCAAAAGCCTGAACAACACGGATACCACTTACATTGTTTTCAACACGTGCATTGAAGTCTGCAATATCCCCGAACATTCGGCTAAAGGCCTTGGACATCTTGCTGCCAAAATACAGGGAAAGATAAATAATGAGCGGTACGATGATAAATGTTAACACGGCCAGATTTCCATTGATGCTCATCATAATGCTGAATGCACCAATCAAGGTCATCACCGCAATAAAGGCATCCTCCGGACCATGGTGGGCAATCTCCCCGATATCCATCAGATCATTGGTCATGCGGGAGACCAGGTGCCCGGTTTTGGTATTGTCAAAGAAACGGAACGACAGCTTCTGTACATGATTAAACAGCGCCTTACGCATATCGGTCTCGATGTTAATCCCAAGTTTATGTCCCCAATAGGTCACCACAAAGTTAAGGAAAGAACTCAACAGATAGATCGCGAGCAATGCAAGACATGCCCATAATATCCAGTCCCAGCGTCCCCCTGGCAACAGGTCATCCACGACTCTATTAACTGCCAGCGGAAAGGCCAGCTCCAGCAGAGCTACGAAAATCGCGCAGCTAAAGTCCAGAATGAACAGCTTTTTGTACGGCCTGTAGTAGGCAAAGAAACGGCGAAGCATGGGCTGAAGCCCTCCTTATAGCAACCATACCGCATGATTGCTTTCTATTTCGTTTTGCTCAAGAGATACAGGAAGTATGGGGCTCCAATGATTGCAACCAGAATCCCTGCTGGAATCTCAGAAGGCTGTAGAATGACACGCCCGAGCGTATCTGCAACAAGCACAAGCAATGAACCGACCAGTGCGGATGCAGGCAAAAGGAACTGATGTTTCGGCCCCACGAGACGACGTGCCAGATGTGGACCGATCAGACCCACAAAACCAATTCCGCCACTGACGGATACGCAAGAACCGGCCAGTCCCACGGCAGCAGCGAGCAGGATCAGTCTTTCACGCTCAACCGGAGCGCCAAGACCGCTCGCTGTTTGATCCCCAAGGTTCAGTACGTTCAGCACACGAGCCTTATACAGAACAAGCGGTACTAACACCAGGAGAAATGGCAGTAATGCCTTAACGAATTTCCAATTCGAACCCCAGATGCTTCCTGCCATCCAGGTCGCCACAAATTGATACTTCTCCGGGCTAAGCCGAAGAGTAAGCACGATCATAGCAGAGCTAATCCCTGCTGCCACACCAATCCCTGTAAGCAGCATGCGCGTAGGCATGAGACCTTCTCCCTTTTTGTAAGAGAGCACATAAATCAGGAAGGCTGCAAAGGTTGCCCCAATCAGGGCCAGGATCGGCAGTAAAAATACGGGAGCAGCCGTCGTTGTTGGGAAAAAGGAAACGAACAGCATAACAACCAATCCGGCTCCAGCGTTGATGCCGAGAATCCCTGGATCAGCCAGAGGATTTCGGGACACCCCCTGCAAAATACAGCCGGACAGCGCAAGTCCTGCACCGACCAAAACCGAAATGACGATACGTGGCAAACGGAATTCAAACAGGATCAGCTCTTGCTTATCCGTCCCACCACCAAACAAGGTACGCATGACCTCAAGTGGAGAAAGCCGAGTGAAGCCTGTATTCATACTGATAATAAAAGCTGTAATAATCAACGCACCAAGCACAATCAAGACAATGGTGCTTTTTGTTCTCTTTTTGCGTTCCGCTCCAACCAGAGTTGAGGATTCCATCGTTACAGCGTCCTCCTTTCTTTACGCGCCAGATAGAGGAAGAAGGGTACCCCAATCAGGGCAACCAGGGCGCCAATTGGCGTCTCGTATGGCGGGTTAATCATACGTGCAGCCAGATCCGCGAACACGAGCAGCAGACTGCCCATCACTGCGGAACATGGAATAATCCAGCGATAATCGACCCCAACCAATTTACGAGTCAGATGGGGAATGATCAGTCCTACAAAACCAACCGCACCAACCACGGATACGGCTGTACCTGCGAGGATCAGTACGACAACCAGACCAACCAGCTTGATCAGGCCAGTACGTTGCCCCAATCCAACGGCGATGTCTTCTCCCAAGCTAAGCAGCGTAATGGAACGAGAGATAATAATCCCTGCAATAAGCGCAGCCAAAACCCATGGGAACATGACTTCCAACTGGGACCACTTCGTCCCGGCCACACCGCCCGCTGTCCAGAATGCGAGGTCTTGTCCAATTTTGAAATACAACGCAATCCCTTCACTCAGCGCGGACAACATGGCAGATACTGCCGCTCCCGCGAGAACGAGCCGGAGAGGTGTAAGTCCAGATTTGGACGCAGCACCGAAACCATAAACCAATAATACCCCAAGTCCTGCCCCGACGAAGGAGTACAAAATGATATACATATATGGCATGCCCGGGAAAAAGGCAAAGCAGATAGCGAGTGCAAATCCTGCGCCAGCATTCAGTCCGAGCAACCCGGAATCTGCCAGCGGGTTACGGGTCATCCCCTGCATAATCGCACCAGCTACAGCGAAGCAGGCACCAACCATCGCTCCGCCCAGAATACGCGGTAACCGAATCTCCCATATGATCTGATGCGGAGTCAGATCAGGATTGAAGTTGAAAATCGCCTGCCATACAACGCCCAGCTTGATATCTGCGGCACCAAACGAAATGGACAACGCCATCCCCAGCGCGAGCAGCAGAATCCCCCCGGTCAGGATCAATGTGGCAGCCCAGGGACGAGTGTGTATTTTGGCTGTCGGTGATTCCGCAGGCTGATTTTCCGGTGAAACTTTCGAGCTCATATGTCTCCACCCTTGTTATGAGTGGCGTAGACAGACCCTATGTACATAACAATCACCTCTCTATTAATACAAAACTGATAATGATATTGATTCTCATTCCCATAGATCATTGTATGTCAACGAACTGTCTCTGGCAATGGACAAATGGGACAAGTTTATTGCATAAATGAATTTTTATACGTAAAAAGGGCTGCACGAAGCATCGTAGCTCGCAAAAAAAAGGAACTGCAAACGAGTTGTTCGTCTGCAATTCCCACTTTATTTTGGACTAACTTCACTTGTATTGGTGTAATTCTTAACGAGCCTGTACCGCAGTCAGTGCTGCCAGGACATCAGGCACATCGGTAATAATCGCTTGCACGCCCATGTCAATCAGTTCCTGCATTTCGGCAGGATCATTTACTGTGAACGGATGTGTAGCAATTCCCTGAGCCAGCGCAGCAATAACTTCTTCACGTGTTACAGCCAGCTTGTAGGGATGCAGCGCAGAGGCTTCCAGTCTGGCGGCATAATCATATGGGCGGTAGAGCTTTTCCATATATAGAAGTGCTGTGCGAATCTCCGGGGCAAGACGTTTGCATCTCACTAATGAGGCATGATTGAAGCTGGACAGAATGACTTGCTGCTGCATGTCCCAATCCCGAATCGCTTGTATGATCTTTTCTTCCATTCCCTTATAACTTATAATACCATTTTTCAATTCCAAGTTAAGTAGAATGTTTTTGCCTCGAACCAGATCAAATAATTCATCCAAAGATGGAATACGTTCTCCAGCAAAATCAGCATGGAACCAAGCGCCTGCGTCAAGTGTACGCAATTCTTCAACCGATTTATCCTTAACCCAGCCTTCTGCTCCAGCGTGCGGCTCAACGTCTCATCATGTATCAACACCAGTGTACCATCACTGGACAACTGTACGTCCGTTTCAATGCCAGACGCTCCAAGTTCCAAGCTGCGTTCAAATGCAACCATCGTATTTTCGGGGCATACGGCAGATGCTCCCCTGTGGGCGATATTTTCAATTTTTTTCATTCCAGCGCCTCCTGAGTGTAACATGAACTCTATGATTCTCACTATATACGCAGTTTGTCATACCTGTATTAACAGAGCGTTTAATGTCCGTGTGAAGGGCAACATCTTGAAGAGCTGGGGATTCACTCATTTTGTGAACTCAATCTGTAAAGCAGACATAATATAGTATCAGTCATAGACAACTGCACTCCGCTGTAAGGAGGTCGCCCATTGAAACCCTTAACGAAGAAGAGCTCGATATCTTCCAAATCTTCCTCCAAAAGAGCTCCCTTACCCAGAATTTCTGCAAAAAGCAGATCCAGCAAACCCGGCCGTAAAACACGAACTCCCCCTGGACCACGTCAACATATGAAAAAGGCATCCGTTCGAGGGCTGACTATTCCCAACAAAACGAGTAATCAATCATCTGTTAATGACACACAACATGGTTTGGATCAGTTGGCTGTTATCGCTGCCATCCTTGTTCTTATTGCAGCTGTAATTGGACTATACATTGCCTGGAAAACTCTCAGTTTGCCTGGTGATACGGTGATAACGGTCTAGCTCCTCGTGCTCCACTCTGTCTCTCTTTTCCATGGAGGCGGAGTTCTTTTTTTGCAGACAGAAAAAAACCGTTCCCCTGAGACGCCAGCACCACCGGCGTCTCTTTGGAAAGGCCATTTCTTCATCGGGTGCTGCCACGGCGATGAAGTCACCGTCCCGGAATGGCTGATCGAATTACAGAATGAATGTACGAGAAATGATAACGAGCAGGATGAACAACACCAGAATCGCGCCTGTTGATGTCCATGCTCCACCGCCAAAGCCGCCGTATCCGTAACCGTATCCTGTGCCTTTGATTTCGCTCATGAGTGACACTCCCCTCTTTTAAGAAAGTACACTATAGACTATGTTTGGGGAGGGAACTTGATTGGGCACACTTGAAAGTTTCCGCTGGAGCGGGTAGTTATTTATCTTGAAGCTGGGACCACTTCTGGGTCAACTGTGCCGGAATATAGGATGACATCCGGTTCAACAGTTCAGCCGGGTCCGATTCCAGGCTCCATAGACTGAGATGTGAAGTATTGGAGAACCCTTCCTGCACGCTGTGCTCAACCATTTTCATCAGCGGCTCATAATATCCGTTTACATTTAACAAACCAACGGGTTTACGATGTATGCCGATTTGGGCCCAGCAAAGAACCTCGAACAATTCTTCAAATGTTCCCATACCACCAGGAAGCGCCACAAATCCGTCGGACAGCTCGGCCATCGTCGCCTTGCGTTCATGCATCGTTCCCACTTCAATCAGCTGTGTAAGACCTCCATGTACGACCTCTCCCCGGAACAGGCCAGTTGGCATGACGCCAATCACTTCTCCACCCTGTTCCAGAGCAGCATCGGCGACTGCACCCATTAGTCCCATACAAGAACCGCCATAGACGAGTGCGTACCCGTTATCCGCGATCTGTTTACCCAATTTAATAGCCTGCTGTGTGTAATCGGGGTGATTTCCCGGATTGGAGCCTGCAAAAACACATATACGTTTCAATGGGTTTCACTCCTTCTCATTAACTATTTCATTAGTGTATAACATAAATGTAAATACTATGTTACATCACCCCTCATACACAAGTGAATAAAAAAAAACCCGACCGTTTGCAGCCGGCCGGGCTCCCATAATTCATACACATCATTTAGAAGGGGTTGTTATACTGTTTACTATAAAGGCCGAACATTAAATCCATATGATCTTTGCATGAAATGAATATTAAATATGAGTGACTTATCGTATTCCACGTCGTGAGCGCACCACAAACATATGCTTGTCCTTGCGAAGAATCCGGCCGTCTGCAAGCTCAACCTGATCATCATCATGGCGTATAATCGTTGTGGATAATACTACAATTTTGGCCCGACGCCAAATCATAACCTGTGATTTGAAATAGATGGCATTTTCAAACTGTACGGCCTTTTTTATCACATATCCAACCTTATGCACCTCGGAACGCGCTTTTTTCAAGGGAAGGCTCTCTTCAGGCAGAGGCCGGATCATTGCGATATTGTCGAACGATACCTTAATCCGTTTCGGTCCGATTCGTACACAATCCGCTTCTTCATCCCACTCGACCAGTGTTCCTTTCAGTGGCTCTCGTATGCCGGTTGCACGATATACGGCTACTTTCCGTCCTACCCAATGTCGCAATGCCTTCACCCCCCGTTTGTCTAGTTTTCCGGTATCGTCCAATCAATCGGTTCAATACCTTTGGAGGTCAAGAATTCATTGGCTTTGGAAAAAGGACGACTGCCCAGGAAGCCACGATGCGCTGCAAGCGGACTTGGATGTGTAGACTCCAGCACCAGGTGCTTATCCCGGTTAATGAATGCCCCTTTCTTCTGAGCATGACTGCCCCACAGCATAAATACCATCGGTTCTGTTCGTTCATTCAATGCCCGGATGACAGCGTCCGTAAACGTCTGCCAACCCAGTCCCTGATGGGAGTTCGGCTGCCCTTCCCGTACCGTCAGGACGGCATTAAGCAGCAGCACACCCTGCTCTGCCCAATGAACCAGCGATCCGTGCTTCGGAATCGGTAGGCCCAGATCCGCGTGGAGCTCCTTATATATATTTTTCAAAGAAGGAGGAATCCGTACCCCCGGTCTGACCGAAAAACTTAATCCTTGAGCCTGGCCCACTCCGTGATAAGGGTCCTGACCGATAATAACAGCCTTGACCTTATGATACGGGGTCAGTTTTAGAGCCGAGAACAAATCTTCCTTGGGTGGAAAGATGGTCTGTGTTTTATACTCGGCGGCGAGTGCATAACGAATGTTGTTGAAATACTCGGCTTCAGTCTCTTCCTGAAGCACAGTGTCCCAATCATTTCCAAACATATGTAAAGGCTCCTTTCCCTCATAAATACATATCCGTGCAGTCCACATAACGAACTGCCACTTGCGAGAGCCGTATCCTACGACTCAGAGACTATCCACCATTTTAACATAACCGGGGACGGCAGACCAGAAGTGTACATCAGGGTTAGGGTTGCCTGTAACATCCGCACGCTTTGAATTTGTACTTCAGAGTAAAAGTAACCCAGCGCGTGGTCTATAGATAACTAAAATCAGACCTGAACGGCTTCGCTCTTACTTTTATTGACCAATACAGCGCTTATTCTTCTGAGCCCCTCTTCAAGAACCGAACGTGGGCAAGCCAAATTTAGGCGGATACACCCACCTCCATTAGCAACAAACATATGACCATCTTCGAGTAATACCCCCGCTTGTTCAGCGAAAAATAAAGGCAGGTTTACATCTTTGGGGACGTATGCACTAATATCAATCCATGCCAGATACGTAGCTTCCGGAATATGAAAGACCGCCTGCGGCAGATAACGTTTCACATATTGATCCACAAAGGCAAAATTGTCGTCGAGATATGTTTTTAACTGCTTCAGCCATTCGTCGCCATGTTCGTAAGCAGCTTGAGTCGCAGCAATGCTAAGCGGATTTTTGAATCCATAGTGCCGGGTTTGCCAGATCGTTCGGAGTCCTTCATTTGCAATAATCACGTTGGAGAACATCAGACCAGCCATATTGAATGTTTTGCTTGGTGACATACAGGTAACGATTCGATCCGTATCCGGGAACAGCTTGGCAAGCGGCGTATGCTTCCTTCCTGTACGCAGCAAATCACAGTGAATTTCATCCGAGATCACCCACACGTTATGCTTGAGACAGATCTCGCCCACACGTTGTAACTCTTCTGTCGTCCATACCCGTCCGGACGGATTATGAGGATTACAGAAAATACACAATGTGACTTGTTCATCGCTGGCTTTGGCTTCAAAATCTGCAAAGTCTATCGCGTAATGCCCCTGCTCGTTGATCAAATCTGAGCAAACCAGTTCAAGATGATTATGCTCCGCAGCCGATTTGAAAAAACCATAGGAAGGCGTTACAATCAGTACCTTCTCATTCGGTTTGCAAATATATTCAACTAATTCATATAGAGCAGGAATGATCCCATGGGATGTCTCCAGATGCTCTTTGGGAAAAAACCAGTCGTAGTATCTGTTCATCCAGTTGGAGACAGCCTCATAGTATGCGGGATCGAACACCTGGGAGTATCCCATAATTTTTCGGTCCAGGCGCTCCTTGACTGCTTCCCGTATTTCGGGAGGTGTGGCAAACTCCATATCTGCGATCCACATCCGTATAAATTCTTCATCCTTAAAGGGAAATTTCATATCTTCTGTTGCGTTAAAAATATATTGACGGAAACCATCCGTATTCATGGCATTAGTTCCTGTACGATCAATTATCTCATCAAAATCATACTTCATAGCCTTCTACGCCTCTTTCTCTCTGTTGTCCATCCTGGAATGAGTTTCTGTTAGATGTATTATTTCATGGCACGTAAGCTACATCAAACGTAATACAATCTATTCAAAAGAAACAAATAGTTCTTAATGTTTCTTCACAATAGGTTTTTCGAAGATAAAAGTGTTATATTCTTCGTAGAGATTGATTTTCCCAACGGGTTTCACCTTTTCTCATATTCTTAAGAAACTTAGCAGAAGGAGATCCGAATATGAACACCATCAACAAAGAAGTGGGTAAGAAAATCCGTAATTTTCGCAAATGGAAAGGGTTGACGGTCCAGCAGCTGGCGGATCAGATTCACAAAAGCAAAGCTACCTTGTCCAAATATGAGAGCGGCGATATTACGCTTGATGTCGTCACGCTGCATCAAATTGCAGATTCATTGAATATCCAAGTGGAGCAACTGTTGTATATTGAGCCCAAACAAGCCTCTCCCCTGATGAATACGGTACCGTCCAGCTTTTTCAAAAACTCCACCAGATTTTATTCGTATTTTTATGACGGGCGCAACAATAGCCTCATCCGTTGTGTCATTGACATGATGGCACAGTCAGATGCCAATTGTTATCGAACCGTAATGTATATGAATGTGAAGAACTTTGAGAATTATCAGGAATGCGAAAATATGTATTGGGGTCACACCGAGCATTACGACACACTCACCACTCTGGTTTTGAAAAATCAGGCCACACCGCTGGAAAAGCTGTACATTAACATTCTGGCGTCTTTTCAGGAATCTGAGAAAAAGTGGGGATTGATGGCCGGTGTCTCCTTCCGTCCCTTTATGCCCATCGCCTTGAAAATGTTATTCTCTCGAACACCCTTGCCTGAGAATCAGGAGTTATATAATGAGCTAAAAATTTCCAAAGAAGACCTGCGTACGTTAAAGATCTATAATATGCTCGCCGTCACTTAAACCTTCAACATAAACTTGATCAGATTGCATTTGAGAAAGCACCCCTACAACAAGAAAAGGGCGGCAGTTATAAGCTATTCCAGCTCATAAAAGCGCCCTTTGGATCATATGTTTGTGCATTCCTTTCAAGCCTTCAACCTTGTTGCAGCCTTCAATTCACACATTAGTTCTTGATCAGATCAAGCGTTTCGTCAAATAATTGCTTTTGGTCCTCAATCTTATTTTCATTACCGATAACACAGCGTTGCTGCTGTTCCAATATGGAGGATATCAGTTCAGCAAAACCGATAATATCACTTTCCGTTGTGCTCAGCACTTCATCCCGTTCTTTCTGGAGATCGGCCTCGGTAACATTGGACAGATAACACTCCAGGGAGAATGACCCTTCGCCATGAGGTGTTCTCGGCGTATCGAGATCCTGGATGGCACCAATGATATATCTCGTCATTTCCCGCGTATCTGCTTTGAAATCCTTCAAGTATTGCGGCATCTCTTCATAAATCTTATATGTTTTTTCGAGATTCGGGTCGCGATACGATGCTACATAGCTGTCTCCATTACGTCTGAAGCCTGACATGCAGCCATATGCTCCGCCTTTGGCCCTGATATTGTTCCACAAGTAATCCAGAGATAAAATCCCCTGCAAGACACGAAGCGAGCCAGTGTATGCATACCCTTTATCGATAAAATTGCCTGTTTGAACGACATATTGGACTTCAGATGGTGATCTGAATCCTTCTTTGTGCTGCACAGGTGTAAATGCTGCTTTTTCCTTCGCAACGTCTTGTGTGAACAGCTTTGCTTTTAAATCAGACACCTGCTCCTCCAACCCCGCATATCCCTGATCATCTGCAGTGTAACTCACCAGCAAGTTTTCCGGTCTGAAAATAAAGCCTGTCAGCGATTGAAGACTGGTCGACAACTCTTCTTTTCTTGCCTCAAAGTTCGCCTGTAGATCCTCCAGCCACTGGTAAAAGGCGATGCCGCTAACGGCTTCCCTGAAGTTGGCAACAGCCGAGTGTTTAGAGGTAGAGCGGCCAATTCCCGCTGAATGCCCTCCGCTGATCAGATTGCGCTGCAGGTTGCCCTTCAATTGGGCGATAATTTCGTATAAACGCTTCGAATCATCGAATTTGGAAGTAAACACAATCTCTTTGATCATGTCAAAAGCAAATCCAAGCTTGTCATACAGCACTTTGGCGTTGAATTCATAGGTAGCCTTGAAATCATGGTGATCATGCGCGTTTGCATACGTACCAATGCCACTATGAATGCCGCCGGAATGAATGTGAATTTCATTCGACAATTCGTTAAACGAGTAATTTTGAGTGTCGACGTAACCCAGCACACTTTTCAACAATCCAACATAGGGCAGCAGACGCCGTGGGACTTCCTTAATATCAAACAACAGTCGGAGATAACCGATCCCATTGGTATAGATGTTGTGATGCAGAACGGTTGTACCTTCAACCTGATTTACCGTCTGATACAGAGTGGAAGCTTTCGGTTCAATATCCTCTATCGACAACGTCGGAATCACCTGCTGTTGTTCCTTGGTTGAAGGTGCATTCTGGTACTCGGCGAGAGCCTCGGTTCTCTGAATGAGCTGCTGAATTTCTTCCGGACTCAATCCTGCCTGAACCGATTTCAGATGTGCTTTCAGCGCTTCCTCTTTACGGGCGTTCAACCCTTTATCCGGCGTGACAGCGACAAAAGAAGTATGCGTATTTTGCAGTAAATACTTCTCAATCAACTTCTCAAAATAACCCTCGTTCATCTTCGTTCTCAGCTCGGCAAATACGTCATTCGCTTCCAAATGTGTAAATGGAGCTTCGACATCATACAGCCAGCTTTGCAATGAGGAGAAACCGTAGATTAGCCCTTTGGGCATTCTTCCATAATCCGCTTCCCGGTGATTGAACTCATAGGAATTAATGCCTGCGAGCAGCGCTTTTGGATCGAAGCCTTCCTTCACAATACGCTCCAGCACCTCTTTTACAGTTCCCAGAAAATCTTCTTTACTCGACAGATTGCTCTTCTTCAATCCAACGGTGAACACGGGCTGATACAGGCTGTCATCATACGTGCCATATACATCCTTTGCAATGCCCTTATCCAGCAAGGCTTGCTTCAGAACCGCTCCCGGAGCGTTAAGCAGTGCGTACAGCAAAATCTGAAAAGAGATATTCAATTCCTTGTCCAGACTTGTTCCAATGACCGCATTATAGGTCAAGAAGCTGTTATCCACTTCCGATTCGGTACTTCCGGCAGAGTATGTCTTGACGGCATCCACTCTTTCTCCGAATGCAGGCTGGAGCTGAATGGCAGAATCAATCTCGATTCGATCATATTCGCTCAGATAGTTCTCATCCAGCCACTGCAACTTCTCTTCCATATCCATATCCCCGTACAAATAAATGAAGCTGTTGGACGGATGATAATATCTGGAGTGGAAATCCAGCAATCCTTGATAGGTCAGATCGGGAATGGCATCGGGAAATCCGCCTGATTCACAGGAATATGTGTTATCCGGGAAAAGTGAATTCAGAACTTCTCTGCGTACAATCCGTTCCGGTGAAGAAAATGCACCCTTCATCTCGTTATATACAACACCGTTATAGGTTAACTCATCTTCAGCTGAGGTCAGGTTGTAATTCCAGCCCTCCTGCAGAAATATTTTTTCATTATTATAAATATTGGTGTGCAGTACCGCATCCAGATAAATATCCATCAGGTTATGGAAATCATGATCATTCCGGCTTGCAATCGGATAGATCGTTTTATCGGGATAGGTCATCGCATTCAGAAATGTATTGAGTGAACCCTTTAGCAATTCAACAAAGGAATCCTTGGCCGGAAATTTCTTCGAGCCACAAAGCACGGAATGTTCCAGAATGTGAGCTACACCTGTATTGTCTTCCGGAGGAGTACGGAAACCGATACTGAACACTTTATTATCATCCTGATTAGATAAGAGTACAATTTTGGCACCGGATTTCTGATGTTCCAGGAGATACGCATCTGATTTCAACTCTTCGATTCTGCGTTCCTGCAGCACCTTATAGGGCTTAAGCTGTTTCAACATGGGTCGAGTCCTCCGTCCATAAAATTGTTTATTTTGATATACAACCTTAAGTTCTTCAAGTTCAGAGATAAAGGTAATTTATGCCTATGGATATTATACACCATCGTTGCATGTCTTCCTAACGGGCAGCCATAGGCGTCTTCTGATATGTATTATGAACTCCACCATAAAATAATCGCTGACACGAAAAAGATTTTCATTATAATGAAAAATCTTTTTTTGCCCTTTCAACAGACGTGAGATACAAGTTCTAACCCTCAACGCCGCATAAATATGAAATTGGGAAGAGACACTACAATTACCAATATATTAATCATACTGCGAGCGCTGACTCGCTTTTCCCAGGAGATGAGACAGATGAGTGGCTGGAAAAAATTCAAAAAATACGTGATCGCTGACTTGTCGGAGGGCCCCAACTCTGATCAAACCTTCTCCCTTGGACACTGGAATACTGAAAACAAAGGAGAGCCGAGTCAGCCCTCATCGCAGGATGAGCACGTAGAAATGCCTCAGGCCCAACCATGGAGTAGTGATAAAAAAGCTCCGTTACTGTCTTTGGTTATGAAAGAAAATATAGATTGGTTAAGCAAACAGTTTTCTTACCCTCAGAGTAGCGGTCTAATTTTTCACCCTGTTGCGATTGGCTCTCAGGCCACTGAGGGTATGGTCATCTTTATGGAAAGTCAGGTGGATGCAAAGCTGCTCTACGAGACCGTTATTCATCCCTTGTTGAGGGCGAATCTATCCATGGACCGGCCACTGGAGATCGAAACGCTGAGGAACGAAGTTTTGACGAACTGCAAACAGAATGCGACCTCTTCTCTTGAACATATCGTGCAAGACATTCTCAAGGGGTCAGCAATCGTCATGGTAAACGGACTGGATCAAGCGGTGATCGTGGACGTTAAAGACGGGAATGAACGAGGCCTGGAGAGTCCCAAAACGGAAAATGTAATCCTCGGATCCCAGGTTGGCTTTACGGAAAATATACAAACCAATCTGTCCTTAATCAAAAGACGTCTGCAATCGCCCGATCTGATGGTTGAATCCGGTGTTGTCGGCACCATCTCCCGCACCTCCATTTCGATTGTTTATCTGCAATCTATCGCCAATACCGCCCTTGTTAATGAAGTACGCAGACGCATCGCTAACATTAAGATGGATTACATCGGGGACAGCGGAATGTTGGAGCAATTGATTGAGGACAGACCCAATTCCATCTATCCCGGGATGTTAAGTACAGAAAGACCGGACCGTGCAGCAAGTCAAATCGTGGATGGCTATGTGTGTATCCTGGTGGATAACTCCCCTTTTGCACTAATTGTGCCTAGTCAGTTTCCCTTATTTTTGCAAACGGCTGAAGACAACAATCTTCGCTGGCAATACAGCTCTTTTCTTCGCATAATTCGGTTGGTTGGCTTTTTTCTTTCGTTGTATTTGCCCGCACTGTTTGTAGCCATTGCGAATTTCCATCAAGAGATGATACCGACTACACTTGTGCTTGCGATTGCAAGTACACGGGAATCCATTCCGCTGCCCGTCGCCGCCGAAGCCTTCCTTCTGGAAGCGATGTTCGAGCTGATTCGGGAAGCAGGTGTACGCATTCCAAGTGTGATCGGTCCGACCATAGGCATTGTCGGAGCGTTGATTTTGGGACAGGCTGCTGTTCAGGCCAACATTGTAAGTCCAATCATGGTTATTATCACGGCGGCGACGGCACTTGCCTCCTACACCATTCCCAACTATAACATGCAATTCGCAACCCGAATCCTCAGGTTTGTTTATTTGGCCTGTGCTTCGTTTATGGGGTTGATTGGCATTTTGTTGCTGTCGATGATTCTATGGACAGACTGGATTGCCACCAACCGATTCGGTGTACCCAGCTTGGCTCCAATTAGCCCAAAGCATCCGGGTGATAACTCCCTGCTCCGTAATCCATGGCATCACCAGACTCGCAGACCTGCTTCACTGCGCCCTCAAAAGAAAAACAAAATGGGAGAACCAGAGGCAATAACTCCATCCTCTCCTTCGGGAGAAGAAGGAGGTCCTTCGTGAAAAAAAATTATATTGGTGTGTATGAAGCTGCATCCATCGGGATCATTTTCATCATCACCAAAATCTTTTTGCCATTTCAAAGATCACTTGCTGAACTCGGGGGGACTGCGGCATGGATCATTGTTCTGATCGGAGCCGCTCTCTGTCCGCTGACATGGTGGTCAATCCGGGGGGTGCTGCAAAATGCTGCTGAAGGCTCCACGCTGATTGAAGCGACGGAAGAAATCTGGGGCTCGCTGATCGGTACGTTACTGAATATCATCTATTTCTGCTTCTTTTTCATGATTACCTTTCTGGTTCTGCGTGAATTTTCGGAACTGCTCACTTCCGATATTTTGCCACGGACACCGATTAACATTATTCAAGTCTCGCTGCTAATCTCGATTGCCTTTATGGTCCATTCTGGCATTGAGGCGATTGGACGCTTATGCTGGATCGCCATCTTCCTGATTGTAGGCAGTGTAGTTATTGTACTCATGGGCGGATTAATGACCCATTCGGAAGTCAATGCGCTATCTCCCTTCTGGGGAACGGGACGAGCAGAGGTGTTCAAATTCGGGATTATCAAAAGTTCATTGTTTTCGGAAATGCTTGTCTTTGGATTCCTTCTGCCACGTTTGCGCAAAAAACAGGAATGGGGACGGGCCGCATGGTGGTGCATTTTGATTTCTTCAATCATGCTATTCGGCACCACCATTGTATATCTGTTTGTTTTCCCCTATCCCACAGCAATCAGGCTTAATGTCCCGATGTTTGAAGTAAGCCGTTTAATTATTTTTGGGCGATGGATTCAGCGTCTGGAGAGTCTGTTCCTTATTGCATGGCTAATCAGCGCCGTGATCAAGCTGGCTATTGGATTATATTGCGCTGCTGCGACATTGTCCCAGGTTTTGAAGCTGACGAAGGTTAAGCCGCTTATTTTCCCTCTGTCCCTGCTTGTCTATGCCTTTGCTTTACTACCCGCCAGTGAAATGAGAGCGGTCGCCTGGGACGGAAAATTTCTGCGCACGTACGGGTCCATCATCTCCATCGGTTTGCCCATGATCACATGGTTTGTCGGCATCATTAAAATGAAAATGAGGAGGCGCTCAACATGATACGATTCCAGTACATCAGCAAGTGTTCCCTCCTCCTTATCTTGATTTTTCCGCTGCTGACGGGGTGTTGGGACCGACTGGACCCGGAAAACATGGCATTCATTATGGCTGTAGGCGTCGATACCGGTCCAAGGAACGATTATATCTATACTTTTGCCGTTGCCATGCCGAAGTCAAGCAGCAGCACAAGCAGCGCAAGCAAATCTGAATCCAAAAATATCGTCAATGTTTTTTCTCAAGAGAGTTCGAGCCTGTCTTCCGCAATGCTTACAAGTCAAAGTTATGTCGCCCGAAGGCTTACCCTCATCCATTCCAAAGCCTTTATCCTGGGAGATGGCGTTGCTCGTCAGGGCGTTATGCCCATCCTTGGTGAGACTGTCCGTAATTCGGAATTCAGGCGAACAGTCAATGTAATTACAACAAAAGGTCGTGCCGACACCTTCATCCAGAATATTAAACCTATAATGGAGGATGATATTGATCTGTGGTTTGAGCTTGAAATGGACCCCCATAATACAGGAGCCATCACGCCCAAGCGATCCCGCTTCCACGATTTTGTCCTGGATGTTGAACAACCCGGTACCGGAGGCACAACGATTCTATCCGCCGAACGTCCTGATGTAGAGAAAGGTACCCGGAAGTGGCACAAGGAAGAGCACTCTTCATCAAATGCCAAAGGCGAGCCGCCAATTACGAGTAATACCTATGCCGGTGATGTTCCCAGAAAGGGCGAAACCCCCATCGATTTTTTTGGAAGTGCGGTATATAAGGGGCAAAAGCTGGTCGGTTACCTTACTGGGTTGGAAAGCAAAATGCTCAATATTTTGCGTGGGGAGTTTGAAGAAACCGTTATGGAATTCCATGATCCGGTTGATCCGAAGTACAATCTGACGATCAGTATGGATTCGTTGAAAAAAAACCCGCTTACTTTGACACGGAAAGACGACCAAATCAACATCTCCCTGTCTCCCCATATGGTTGGAGAGTTGATAGGCTCCATGTCCAAGGTGGACTACACGTTGCCCCAAAATATTAAGCTGTTAGAAGATTCGGTTCAGGAACAACTGACATCTATGGCTTCGGAACTTCTGAATAAAACACTCTATACATGGAATGTGGATTGTATCCATATTGGAAACCGCCTCCGTGCGACTTTCCCCACACTTCAGGAGTGGTACGCTTATAAATGGCGAGAACATATCAAAGAAACGAAATACCATTTGAATATTCGTTTTCACATGAAAAGGCATGGAGATCAGGTCAGTCCTGCCGTGGAAGGAGATGAACTAACAAAATGACGGCTGTAATTGTAAAACTCTCTATATTAGGCGTGCTTTCCTTGTGGGCAGGCGTCTATATTGGAAGTCTGGCTCCAAGACTCTGGAAACAAAAGAACTACAGGGGCGCAGCAGGTACAGCCATACTGGCGGGATTGACTATGATTCTGCCGGTGGCTTTTACACTGATGAGAAATAATTAGAAACGCACTGCGTTGAGAGAAGTGGGGTGGGATATATTTTCAGGATGAATAAAAAAAGATCCTGTGTGATTGGTAAAATCACACAGGATCTTTCTTGTTATGGCTTAAATCCCTCCATACAAGAGGGTAAACCGATGGATGCCGAGGACCGGGATCGAACCGGTACGGTAGTCACCTACCGCAGGATTTTAAGTCCTGTGCGTCTGCCAATTCCGCCACCCCGGCATATGTATGTATTGCTTCATCACTTCAGGCGACAAGAAATATCTTACCATGAAATTTATGACTTTGCAATACCTTAATATAAAATAATCCAAAATAAATGAAACAGGCACTGCCAGCGTTAGCGAGCAGTGCCTAGAAAGTTCGAGTTGCGGTCCCGAACTTTCTATAAACCATCTATATTAAGGGAGGTGTAAAATAAGAATACCTCCCCAACATTAAAGAAACCTAAAATCAGGCTTAAATTAAACTAAAAAAGAAGAATAGGGGCAATTCGGTCCGCCTCTTCCTCACCGCATTCTACAATTACCAGGATATGCCCCTGCAACAGCCAATCTTCATAGTAATTAGCATCTTCTTCCGAGACCCCTGCTTCTGTCAAGGTAAGTACCAGATCATCCGTCTCACTTCCGATCTCGTTGCCTGCAAGTTTGCGTACCGCTTTCCCTATGGACATCGTCTGATCCATTCGTTTGCCCAGACCAGCGAGTACCCCTTTAAATACCCCTAAAGCGCCATCTGTTCCTGCACCCTTCATAGGCTTAGGTAAACCCGCCTTCTCACTTACCACTTCTAAATTGACCTGTTCCTTGGCTACCGCTCCCAAATATTTATCTGCTATGCCTTCCTCTTTCAGTTTATTCAGCATGATAATGGCTTCATTCTCTGTGTGTGCAAGTCCAATCAGCAATTGTGTCATTTCCGTGCCCCTCCTTTTACCCTTATATAACCCTAGTTGCTTCTTCAAAAACGGGTAGAACAAAATAAGTCCTTTCACCTATGTAAAATATAATTTCTGATCTGGAAATCTATACCTAGTTCTGATAGACTAGATAAAGAAGACAAATTAACCATTGAAATTATTGACATATCGAATTACTATTCCATAACCAGGAGCAATGACATATGAAAAAAGAGGTAGAAATTGCCATTCGGCGCAAACAACAGATCATCGTCCGTAATACAAGCGGTCAAACGGTAACTGGATTTCCGGAGCGTACCGCCGACGAGTCCATTCTGTCCTTACGGACAGTCCACGGAAGCCTGTGGATTCCATTCGACGAAGTAGAGCAAATCACACGGTTGTTAAGCATCCGCTCTCATCATTTAAGTGGAATGCAGTTATCTACGGCTGATCTGTAAATAAGGAACAACCACTTCATGTATTTATACGTGAACAAGACGTGTTTATTTCGATCTTCATACCATAAAACCAGACGCATAGACGTCTGGTTTTATTCTTGTCCTACATTCTATGCCTCACTTTTTCAAAGCCAGGGCATTTCTGTAACAATTACTTTCTTATTCATCCTCTGACGTTTATTTCACCACAAACTTTACTCGTGTTCCATCCGGATATGTACTTAGTTGGTTTCCCACCCATGACCCTGCACCACGATTATCTTTGGGACTAATATATTGGATATCCGCACCTGCTCCGCCTTCCGCACACATCGCCATGGGCCATTCATCCCGATCTTTCCCCTTTTTGACCGGAACACCTTTGAGGGACAAATCCCGATTACCCTCAGCCCCACTGCGATCAATGGTGCATACATCCGAATGACCTGCCTTGATCGCCGTCTTGATATGATTGGCCGTTTCGGGATAACGATCGGCAGGAAATGTGATGGTATGATCCACACTCCGGTCGCTTCCCCTGAATTGGGATGGTATATCCAGTGGCCATTCTCCCCCAACCCATGCATACAGGGCGACGATTAACATTGCCACTAACGTCAATATCTGCTTTTTAAATCGTTGCATGCCTTTGTTCTTTCTCCTTCTGCGCCTTTTACTCATGCTGCTTCTCCCCCATTCAACACTTGCATTATACCAGAACGCCAGTTCGCTAAACAATATATAAGCACAAAAAAACAGCCGGTATTTCCCGGCTGTTCTGCACAGACTATCCCACGTTAGGAATCGCCCGTTGTCGAAGTAAGGGTACGGTAACCTCAAACTTCGTCCCTTTTCCCTCGATACTTTCCACCGAAATTTGACCACTCATCAACTCGAGCAACTCTTTGCAGATGGTGAGTCCAAGTCCACTCCCGCCAAATTTGCGTGCATGAGAGACGTCCGTCTGCGTGAAGGCTTCGAACAATTGATTGATTTTATGTTCCGGAATGCCAATTCCCGTGTCATGTACATTGAATACGAGGATAACGGTATCCCCTCGCCGCTCCTGTACATCCATCTGTATGCGCACTTCACCTTGTTCCGTGAATTTAATAGCGTTACTGAGCAGGTTATCCAGCACTTGCCGGAGACGCAGAGGATCACCCGTGAGTACGTCAGGAATAGTCAGATCCGCCTGACAGTGCAAGCGAATTTGTTTATTCCGCGCAGCAGGTTCATGCGTTTTAATAATCTGTTGAATCAGCTTCAACGGCTGGAATTCGATTTGCTCCACTCTCATTTTCCCTCTGCCCAGCTTGGCCATATCAAGACTATTGTTGACAATATTCAGAAGAGCTTCCCCGGACTGACGCGCAAGCTCCAGGTACTCCTTCTGCTCCACACTGTTGTCACCCATGCTGACAAGTTCAATCATGCCCATAATCCCGTTCAGTGGCGTGCGAAGTTCATGATTCAGCTTACCAATAAACTCCAGCTGTCCCCTGCTGTTCATTTCAGTCATCGAAGCTGCCATCCGCAACTGCTGCTCAGCATATTTCCGCTCCGAAATATCGTATTGAATGCCCACAAAAAACAGACATTTCCCTGCTTCATCGAAAATAGGATCAATATTCAGTTCATTCCAGAACTTCTGTCCATCCTTCGTATAGTTCAGAATCTCTGTCTTGATTGACTGCTGCTTTTTCAATGCTTCGCGAATATGCTGTACGGTTTCCGGGTCCGTATCCGGCCCTTGGAGGAACCGACAATTCTGTCCAATCGACTCTTCCGCACGATATCCGGTTAATTGAGTAAAATATTCATTTACAAACATAAGTGGAAAATCAGGCAAGGTAGCATCGACTACGGTCACGGAAGATTTAATTTTAGAGATAATAAATTCCCATTGTATAGCGAGTTGATTGTAGTTAGTCATGCTTCCTCCTTCATCTCACCAAACTTTATTGTAATTATTGAAGCTATCGATAACCCGATGGTATGTGTTTATATAAAAACAATATAATTAATTGTAACATAGTTATTCAAGACATGTGTTCCTTGGGTAATAACTGATAAATACATTCACAAATATTCATCATACCATCAGGAGGGTCACTTATGAAATTTCTATTAATTGTCATTATTATTATTTTGATTGTTTTCTTCTTCACAAGACGTAAGCGTTAATTTTGAGGCGGTCATGTAAAATGAGGAAGGAAGATCGGGTATGAGAACCCTCTTTTTTATATTCATGACACTTTGTATCATCAATTTTTGCTTCCCTAAGTTTGGCTGGTACCTGCGTTATGGCTGGATTTCCCGGGGAGAGGCTGAGCCCAGCAGACCGTATATGGCTATGACCAGAATGACCAGTTTGCTGATGCTGCTTATCGCTTTTTCGCTCGTCGTGGCTTGAATTATAGAAAACAGAAAGACAGCTATCCCTTGGGATAGCTGTCTTTCTGCTGCTTCAATGACGGGAAAATGATAACTTTGTTTGTGGTGCGTTCACAACGATACCCGTAATATATAATTATCGTTGTGGAAAGGACACCTTAGCATGAACATCGCATTTTATCCATTTTGGGCTGCCAAAACACTGCTCTCTCTCATTAATGTTATATATATCATGGTTATCACGACATTTATTTACGGACAGACGGGGTCTATCCTTATCGCTGCGCTGTTTCCGTTTATACAAATGTCCGCACGTATCGTGGCAGGATTTACTGCACCCTTGCTTGTGAACCGTTTCGCATTCTCGAGGCTGATGGTTACCATTCCTTTAGCCAAAACATTGATGATTACCGGGATCGCCATCGCATTTACTGGTCTCACTGCGCATATTCCCCTTCTGCTTGTGGGAGTAGCGATTCTGTCGTTTCTGGACGGATGGGAAGCTCCAATGTTAAACACGTTAACTCCCCGATTGGTTCAAGGAGAAGATCTGGTGAAGGCGAACAGTTTTCTCTCCTTCTCTACGCAGACCATGACAATTATCGGATATGCGATGACCGGATTCATCGTTATGTACTGGGGTGCCTCACAAACATTCTGGGCGGCTACAGCCTTATCCTGGGCTGTCCTGATTCTGATGATTATGATTAGCTCACTTACCCGCGATATTCAAGGAAAAGTTGAGAATTCCACTTCCAGTTGGGATGTGTTAAGGGAAGGTTGGCTTATCCTTTGGAAAAATCGATCGTTGCGCCTCATTACTTTTATGGACCTGGTTGAAAGTATCGCCGGTTCCATATGGATCGGCGCTATTACGCTTGCTTTTGTGAAAGAAGCTTTGGGCCAAGAAGAAGGTTGGTGGGGGCTTATCAACTCCAGCTTTTCTGTCGGCACCATTCTGGGAGGAATTCTGGCCATCGCCCTGGCCACGCGCATACAGAAGCACCTGATATCCAGTATGGCAATAGGTTCTCTCCTCTTCAGCTTGCTGACCATCGCTTACGGTTTAAACAGCCTTCCCTGGCTTGCTCTTGTATTGTGTGTGCTTATGGGTCCCGCTTATCAGATCCGCTATGTTGCTCAGCAAACGGCTTTTCAGAGCAGCGTGCCTGTCGAATCCCTCTCCAAGGTATACGCAGCACATGGTAATGTTCTCTCAGCTGCTATGAGTATATCCACGGTAATCTTCGGACTGATTGCTGATCAAATGGGTGTTCGACTGGTGTATTTGATTGGCGGTGGTTTATTCATTGTATCCTCCATTTGCTCTTTCCGATTACATCGTATCAAAGCGAAGTAGTGATACGAAACTGATACGTAAAGATGATGAAGTCAAAAATAAAAGACGAGCACACATCTGCTCGTCTTCACTGCTTCCGAACATGATCGGAGCAGCCCTTTTATTCTCAATCCAATCGGTAATCTGTCAACGGCTTGCCTTGCTTATAATACAGCGCTGGTGACAGTATATTAAAGAAAATATGCACATCAGGCAAATCCGCTTCTTCCAAAATATCTTGCATTGAGGAAGCAATCCGATTATGAATCTCCTGATCACGTTGGAACATCAGGATCTCTACTGAAGCCGGAGAAGGTGTAAGTGCTTGTACGTCATGACGTTCTGCCTTCATTCTCTCCTGCGGAATATTGGTGATCAACGCAAATTGCTCCGTGATGCGGGGTACAACTTCCTCCAGTTGGGGTCCTGTGAATCCTTTAAAACGAATAAACGGCATTGCTATCCCTTCAATCTCTATTATTAGTCTCTTATGTGATTTTAAGCACATTGTTTTCGGTTGTCAAATCTCTTTCATCATATCATTCTTTCATAGAAACGGGAAAATGCCCCGCTGAACTCTCAGCGGAGCGTACACGTAACCCGTCTTTCAACTTTGTTCTGCTGTGGCTTACAGCCAGAAAGATTTAGTGATGATTACGAGCAGGATGAAGAGTACGAGAATTGCGCTTGTGGAAGTCCATCCACCAAATCCACCAACATTGCCGCCACAACCGTATCCAACTTCACTCATTTGATTGGCCTCCTTTGAATTTAAAGGTATGCCATAACATATGTCGATTCTAACATCAATGACCGGGCTATTCGGCAAGCTCACAGGCCCAAACATTGCCTATTTTGTCCGTTGAATTATGCCAAAGGAACGACGTGAATGTTCACATCATTTCCTGGTGCTCCATGACAGCGTTCTGCTGTATTTTGCTTGTCCAGGATAATCAAACGAGTACGCGTATCGTTTCTGGACGCCAAGACCACTTGCCCATCCGGGGCAATACAATAAGCGATTGGAATTGAAATTTCACTATCACGATACGTACCGTCCGCATGGCTGGTCCCCATAACGATACATTGATTTTGTACCGCCAGCCGCCGCGCTTCTTCCATCCACTCTGTATACTGCTCTTCACTGAACATCCCTACACCAATGGAATGCATGATTATATCCACTCTGCCAATATTCTCGTTATGAAAACCTTGTAACACCAGCTCGTCACACAACAAGGTGCTGATGGCCCACTCCTGTTCCTTAACGACCCCAGCAGAGGTATACTTCGCTTTCTCCAATACAGTCTCCCCAGCCTTGTTAATAATGATCGAACGGTCCTTGGGGCGTTCATTCAACCTGTGATAACCTGACACAATTATCGTTCCATATGCAGCTGCCAGCCGACTGGCCTCTTCCACGTTCTGATTCAGATAACCTTCAGGAAAAAACAATACGTCCGCTTCCGGATGTTGCTTCAATTCCGCTTCCAGCTGCAGTAACTGCTGTTCCAGCTTGGGCTGTCCAATTATAATCTTCAACGGTTATCCCCCTCATGAATAAAAGCCGGTTCACACCTAAATCAGGTACGAAACCGACTTAAAGGTTGTACAGGCAGGATTCCTGCTCATCGCACTTCGCTTCAAGAGTAATTGTCTTTAGAATACCGCTCCGTCTAACAATTACTTTTACAGTTTAAATGATATGTAATTAGGAATTTCTGTGCTCGATTCTATCATAAATCTCCTGCCCGTCATAACCTCGATCTGTAGTTATATCCTTAGTCAACAGTATAACATCAGCGGTCGCAGCTGAATTCGCACCCAGTACTCCCAGAACTGCCAAAAATGGATAGAATAGAATGGTCAGAACCTTCTTCATCTTCTCATCTCCTCTTCCGTTTACCGGAAATTATTGTGTGATTATCCTAATAATACGATGAAGAGGAGAGTGAGTTTCAACAATCTTTATAAACATTCGAAGCTATTCAGCAAATCCATGGCTTCTTCATGCTCAGGTTCCAAAGCCAGTACTTTCCGAGTGTAAGCCAGCGTTTCTTCTTCCAGTTCAAGTTCATAACAACACACTGACAAGTCGTACAGCACAGCAGAATTTTGTTTTTTCGGATCCGCATCCAGGGACAGTTCCAGAAAACGCTTAGCATCCTCATACATATACATCCCATATAACAGCTGACCTGCAAGAAACGCTATATCTCCTTGGCGCTCCATTGCATAATAAGAAGACCACATGATGTGGATTCCAGACTGAATATCAAGTATTTCCTCATCACTTGCATCAGGTAGAAGACTCGAAATCCGGTTGGCACTATGGATCAAAAACTCAGCATCATACCCGCCCAGACGCCAAAAAGGTAAAATTTGCTTCAGCTCCATCCGTTCTACCTGATCATCCATCCATTCCTTTATACTGAAAAAATCATCGGGTCCAAAACGTTCAACAAATCGGTGATATGTCAACCGTGTGTTTACGTACCCCAGTGGTTCGTCCAACATCAACATACATCCCACGTTCAGATCCTTATAATGATGTGTTGTGAAACGAGTGTGAGCTCCCTGCTGTTCCAATATATATTGAATGGCATGATAATTCGCTGTCAAAGAAAAACTTCCATGGAGAACGAATTCAGGCGGCTCAGCAAACTTCCAGTTGTCCAGTCGATGGTCCCCTTTGTCCGCAGTAATCAACACATACCCTGATTCTGATAACGTGTTCAACCGTTCAAGACAGGACAGGCCAATCGACGGGAACAGAATGTGCGAATCCTCCAACTCTTCCTTGTACAGTGCAATAAGTTCATGATACGGATAGTTTTCTGCACTGTACTCAGGTGCACGACGGTACTCATAACTCAGTGTCATATTTTCCAGCAGCTCGGCAGGTTTGGAATAAAGAGAAGAAGGTTCTGAAGATTGGACGAGTACATCACATTCATATATCTCACCCTCCCCAACATAAATTAACTCCTGTGGAATACTGTCAAAGAAGTAATTGGCAATCAACAGCAAGGGTTGTTTCAAATCACCAGGTCGAATAACTGTACCCGCCACCACCAGGTCCAATTCAGTATCCTGTATTGCGTCAAATCGTGCAAAATCCAGGATTCCTTGATCAATGAAGGATTGCATGGACGGATGCGCTCTCCATCCCAACACATTATCTTCTACCAGATCGGTCATTACATATCGAAAAGCAGGCAGCTCCAAGCCTGCAAAATCCTTCAACGCTATCAGTTTGAGCAAAATTTGGTGCGCTAAGCGCCCAACACCTGCTCCAAGCTCCAGAATGGTCACCGTTTCGGTTGTCTTCCCTTTGCTTGCGAGGTCCTGAAGAAAGCCAAAAATCATCTCGGCATACGCCGTTGCAATCATCGGATTACTCGTTATGTATTGCGGTACCTGATTCTCTGTCCAAGCATGCAGCCCTTTTTGTTCATAATATGCACGCTGCCAATCCCACACCGGAGCTTCACTGAAGCGGAATCGCTGTCCTTCGTTTTGCATCATTAATTGTAACCCTGCTTTCCATTCTAATTTCATAGACCGACCCTTCAATCTCTAACGCATTATAACATAAACTTAGTCTGGTCAAATCAAGGCCAATATTGTACTCCCCTAAAAAGAAAAAACCTGCCTTTCAAGACAGGCACTATTCGTTAATACATCCATGGTTAATCGATAACCGAACTGTGGCAAGGACGCTCAACGTTAGTTAGAATGGCTTAATCAAGATTATGTTCCTTTTTTTCCATTCTCTCTTTTAATAATCTAACCTCCTGCTTCAAGCCCGAAATTTCCTTTCTTAAACCAGATCTTTTTATAGCCAATGAGAACACTGCATATAATATCAAACCAACCAGAGCGATGAAAATAAATATCATCAAAATCCCCGCAAAACTCACTGCACTTGCACCGCCGTCCATCGTTTTAATTCCACCACCTTCACTGCATATATTTCAAAATTATACCATATATTCAAACGAAGTTGTCGTGAGTCTGCGATTCGCAAAGGTCTTCAAAGTAGTACGATTCTGTGCCGGAAAAGGGAATACAACAAAAAAACCTTACTAAACCAGAACAGATCATTACGTTCATCACCTTCAAGTTTTGCAGGTTTTCGTAGATATTTCAGTTGTAACAACAGAAAAAAACCCTTGCTTCGCAAGGGTTTTGAGAGAATGGGCCCTACAGGACTCGAACCTGTGACCAATCGGTTATGAGCCGACCGCTCTAACCAACTGAGCTAAGGGCCCTGAACAAAAACGTATAACGTTCAGATGATGGCTGTGAATCATCCAGTAAAGCTAAATTGCGGGGGCAGGATTTGAACCTGCGGCCTTCGGGTTATGAGCCCGACGAGCTACCGGGCTGCTCCACCCCGCGTCAGTAAGAAATATTAAAACAGCGACTTAATTAATATACACCATTCCTATGCCATAAGTCAAGGGGTAATGTTAGGGAATGAAACGTACACCATACCGCCCCTTTTTTGAACGATATACTTCCACTTCAGCTGGCTCGTTATGACCGTAAATCCACCCATCCTGCTCCATTCGCTTCGCAAGACACCCTGCCTGAAATTTGGTTGCATACAATTTGCTAAAATATACCCAGTGCATTCCACTCGTCCTTTCCTGGTGTCATCATTTTTCCCTGCTTTTGTAGAATACCCCAATTCCATAAAAATAGCCGCCAAAGAACTAAATCTCCAGCGGCTACCTCTATGATTTTATGACAAGATCATTTAACCTTTAAAATGTACCCCTTGTAAAGGACAATTAAAAAAAGGTTAGGCCACTTCAAGCTGCTGCCTGTAACGCGCAGGCGGCAGCTTCTTTAAGTTCCATTGACCTCGATAATGATTGTAATAGATCATGTAGCT